>CAZJYD010000055.1:0-21890 GCA_964550205.1 uncultured Bacteroidales bacterium | reverse complement strand
AAAAGAGGGGGTAAAATAAACGATAATTGCAAATTTACTATTAACTTAACACTAGATTCCTCGTCTCACATGAGGCGAGACGAAATCGACGGAACGACAGGTTATATTGGAATTGGGGAGAAGAAGGCCACTTAGCCAGTCTTTCCGAAGGAGCGCAGCGACTGAGGAATCTATTATTTTTGCATCCTCGTCGCTTTTCTCTTTTGTTTTTCTATTGCATATGGTCATTCTGCAAAGCGGGTAATCTGTTAATTCATTATTAACATTACTCCGACACTAATGATTATTCTTAAATGCTTACACGAATTGTAATAAAGAAATTTCTACCCGGGGCACAAATACCTGAAGAATAAGGCCTGAAACGATAATCAAGAATATTTTCAATACCGGCATTTAATTGAATATTTTTAATGATTTGATAAGATGCTTTCAGATTTAATGTCCACCAGGCTGGTGAATATGGATTACCATTTTCATCCTTTGCATACAAATGAGGTTTATTACGTTCAGATTCAGCCAGGTCGTCATAGCTTATTTCACCATTATATCTCGAATAGAGCTTAATTCTTATTTTCTCTGCTTTGTATGTTATTCCACTGCTTCCAAAAAGAGGCGGAACATGTCTTAAAGGCTGATCATCTGAATCCCTGCCCTTCTGATAAGTAAGGTAAGTATCAAAAGCAAAATTTGGTGTTATATCCATTGCAAATGAAAAACTACCTCCGTAAATGTATGCATGGCCAACATTCTGAAGCGACCATACCTGGCTTAATTCACCATCGTAAATAATTGAATCTTTACCATTAAATGTCGATTCCCGCCTAACCATTGCATCAACCAAAAAAGTATAAAAAAATGTAGCATCGAATTTTGCGATTTTACCAAATTCCTTAACTGCACCAATATCAATATTGTATGCATATTCAGGTTTAAGGTTTTTATTAGGGACTATAACATTGCCCGGTTCAGAGTCGAATACCTTGGCAACATCATCAATATTAGGTGCCCTGAATCCTGAGGAAGCATTTAGTTTGAGCTGAATTTTTTCATCCGGACGATATACCAATCCCAGGCTACCATTTAATGCACCTGTACTAAGATCAATTTCTTCAAAGGGAAATTTAAAAAAAGTTGTGTCCTTAAATTTTGATTTAAGTAAAACATGACTATACCTTGCGCCAGCAGATAAAGTATATTTTTCTGATAAATTATACTTATAGCTTAAATAAGCAGCAAAGGTTGAATAATTACTTCCCCCGTCGGGATATCTTGTGGAAGTGGCTTCTGTTTTACCGGTTTCAATATTTTCTTTCATTGATTTTGAATCTACCGTATTATGAACGGCTTCAAATCCATAAAAAAATGTATGTTTCTCATTTAGTTCTTTATCAAAATCAATATTTAATGAGTATGCATTTATATTCTCTGTACGTTCTCTCAAATAATCACTTTTATATTTCCTGTCGTTTCGGCTCTCCTCAAACTGCTGAAATGCCAGTAAAATTTGAGCATTATCAAATAATTGTGAAACCTCGTGCAGTTTAAGGTTCAGGTTATTCATCATCCAGTATTGAGGACCATAATACCATTCCGCATATTTAAAATGATCATCTTTTGTTTGGATCAACCTGTCATATCGTGGAATATCAGATGTATTTGAATAAATTAAACTGTAGGTAATATCATAATGCTTATTGGGTTTATACCTTACTTTTTGCAAAAAATTTAAATATTCATAACCTGAGAACTTTTGTACATTGAAATCATCATTTATAACAGTAGTATCATGTCCGAATTCACGAACTGTATATTTCTCTCTTTTAAAAATACTGTTATGATGAGAGCCCATTTTTAAATCATCAAAATCACTGTATGTAAAGCTGGTAATAAAACCCCATTTGTCACTGCCATAATTTATATCCATATGAACCGTCTTCTCATTACTTGCTGTTGAATATCTGAATAAACTATTAGCTGAAATATAATTTTCATCATTCATACCAAGTCTTACTTTCCTGGTATGAAAATCCATAACGCCTCCAAGTGCATCACTTCCGTAAATAATAGATCCCGGCCCAAATATTACTTCGGCACTTTCAATAATATTAGGATCTATTGATATTACATTTTGTAAATTTCCACTTCTGAAAATGGCATTATTCATTCTTACCCCATCAACAACAATTAATACCGAATTAGCAGAAAATCCTCTGATCATAGGACTTCCACCGCCAAACTGGCTTTTCTGTATAAATACCTCATTAGAAAGATTTAACAGATCAGCTGCTGTTTGAGGATTATGAAAATTTACCTGTCGTGGTAATATTGTAGTTATTTTGTTAGGAACTTCTTTTATATTTTGCTCCCATTTACTGGCAGATATAACGACTTCAGACAGGTTTACTGATTTTTCCTTTAGTTTAATAAGAAAATTAATATCAGGAATATTATTATAAATAATAAAATAATCAGAAAAAGCGGGATGCTGGAACACCAGTGTATCACCGTCTGAGAACTCATCCAATTCAACAATTCCTTTAATGTTTGATAAAGCTGATGCGGTTTTGTCTAGATTGTATACCAGCACATTTTCAACAGGTTGCAAATCAGTCTGATTAATAACCCTTACTGTCTGCGATTTAACAAGTCCCGTCAACATCAATAATGAAAGTATAAAGGTGATCTTCTTCGTCATAAAAATAACTTTGGTTTGAAGAAGATTTGATAGCAAATATTAAGCCACAAACATAAATACGAAAATTATTTTCTTTTTTTCTTCGGTGGAGAGTATCCTCTTTGTCTTCGTTTGGCTGCATCTTCCAACCGTTTCTGGAAACCCGATTTTTTAACCGGTTTCTTCTTGGCTATTTCAATCTTACGTCTCAGCTTCTTTTCATCTATTGCAGCTCTGAATATATACATTTGGGCAAATGTAATAAGGTTGGCAAGCAGATAATAATAACTAAGTGCAGAGGCATAATTGTTAAAAATACCAAGGAACATAACCGGCATTATATACATCATTACTTTCATCCCCGGCATTTGTTGCCCTGTTGACATCATCTGGCTGTTCATTCTTGTGTAGATAATTGTTGAAACCGTCATCAGCAGGGTAAACAAACTTACATGATCACCATAAAAGGGTATTGAAAAACCATCAGGAAAAGTCCATATCGAATCATAAGATGACAAATCATCCGCCCATAGAAAAGATTTTTGTCTTAATTCAATAGAAGAAGGGAAAAATCTAAACATAGCAATAAGAATAGGCAACTGTAAAAGCATAGGCAAGCAGCCCGACAGGGGATTTGCCCCGGCCTGTTTATAAAGCTTCATAGTAGCTTGCTGCTTTTTCATTGCATCTTCTTTCTTTGGATACTTTTTATTTATTTCTTCAATTTCCGGTCTGAGAACCCTCATTTTTGCAGAGGATTTGTAAGTTTTATATGCTACTGGAAGAAGCACTATCTTTAGTAAAACAGTAAGAATCAATATAATGATTCCGTAGTTCCATCCAAAACTTCCCAGAAAATTAAATACCGGAATAACGGCATATATGTTGATCCATGATAACAGGAAAAATCCCCAGCCTAAGGGTATTTGCCTTTCAAGTTCAAGACGATACTTACGAAGTGTATTATATTTAAGCGGTCCAAAATAGAACGCCAGATCTATCATTTGCCGCTGGCTATTTTGAAATGGAATGCCAATAACAGAATACATCGACTTGAGATACCTGGGATTATCAGGATTAGGATCTGTGAAAGCCTCAACATCGGCATTATCAAAATAACCATCGGAAATTAAAGTTGAACAAAAGAAGTGTTGCTTATATGAAATCCATTTTACCCGTGTTTTTAATGATTCTTTATCATCATCTCTTCCGGAAAGATTATCCACATCATCTTCATAAAACTTATAAAAAACAGTTGGAACATTCCAGCGGTCAACAGATTTTTCCTGTTGTCTGATATCTGTTTTCCATTTCAGATCAAGAGTGTTAAAACGTGTTGTTATCAGGTCCTGAACACCAACAAGATTGATCTTGAAATCCATCATGTATTGATCACCGTAAATAGTATATAAATACTCTATATAACTATCATCGTTAGCATTTTGTCCTTCCCGGTTAGGATACAAGCGCATTGCAAATCGAACAGAATCTTCACCGCTTACATATATAGAGTCTTTATTCTTAAGAGTTTCGTCAGGCCAATAAGGCTGAAAAAATAAATCATTTGTATTTATTAATCTGTTGTCACTAAAAAAGTTTAATCCAAAAACACTGGAATCAGAATCAAATAATATCAATGGAAGAGAATCATAGGTAACATATTTTTTAAGTTCAACCGAGTATATTCTTCCTCCCCTGTTCAGTATCTTTAACTTAAATAATTCATTTTCCAGAAAATATAATTTTTCTTCATTGATAGCTGCATTGCTGAAAGTACCGTATTGATCCTTAAATTTTGTTGTATCTGTTACTTCCTCTTTTTTTGCAATTTGTTCTTTTTCGTCAGTTTCTTCATCCTTACGTATTTCTTTTTTAAGGGCTTCACTTTCTGCTTTCAAACGGTTAATTGAATCAATTTTTCTTTGTTGTACCCTCGCTATGGAATCCTGTTTTCTTTGTTCTTTAAGGCGCTCTTCTTTTGAGGGAGTCATTACCAAACTCCAGATTATAAATATTGCACCTATCAATAGTACACCTATTATTGTATTACGATTCATTATATTATTTGATTCTTTTTTATGGTTGGCAAAGGTAAACTAATTGGGATAAAATGAAAAACTATTTTAGACAGAAGTTAAATTACAAGAAGGCAAGCAATTAACATAAAACTCAATTATTTATCTATAACAGAGTTTTTATATTGAAGGGCCGATTTTACAAAATAAATGAATAAAGGATGAGGTTCGGCTACAGTACTTTTATATTCAGGATGAAACTGCACACCAACAAAACATAGATGATCTTTCAGCTCAATTATTTCTACGAGGTTATCTTTTTGATTAATTCCCGATAAGATCATTCCTGCTTTTGTAAATTTTTCAATAAACTTGTTATTAAACTCATACCTGTGGCGGTGCCTTTCCTGTATATTTTCTTTTTTATAAATACTTCTGACTTTAGTTCCTTCTTTCAATGTACATGGATAAGCACCTAATCTCATAGTTCCCCCCTTATCGCTGATATTTTTCTGGTTATCCATCAAATCAATAACAGGATATGGAGTATTTGGATCCATCTCTGTTGAGTGAGCATCTTTATACTTTAAAACATTCCTGCTGAACTCAATAACAGCGCATTGCATTCCAAGGCAAATACCTAGAAAAGGGATATTGTTTTCGCGTGCGTATTGCGCAGTAGCTATTTTTCCATCTATACCCCGGTCCCCGAAGCCTGGCGCTACTAATATACCGTGTAAATCTTGTAACTCCGATTCAACGGTGTTTTTTTCAATTTCTTCTGAGTGAATAAGTTTAATATCCACATAGCACTCGTTAGCAGCACTTGCATGAACCAATGATTCATTTATAGATTTATAGGCATCCTGCAGTTCAACATATTTACCTACTAATCCGATTTTTACTTTTTCCTTCGGATTTTTTAAACCATGCAGGAATTTCTCCCAGTTTTTCAGATCAGGCTCAGGAGTATATGGCATATTAAGACGCTTCAATACTTCAACATCGAGTTTTTCTTTTCTCATTCTGATAGGCACATCATAAATAGTATCCACATCAATTGATTCTATCACAGCAGATTCAGAAACATTACAAAACAAGGATATCTTTTTGCGTAATCCCTCATAAAGGGGGTGTTCTGTTCGGCACACTATAATATCAGGCTGTACTCCCTGTTCCTGAAGTGCTTTAACAGAATGCTGGGTTGGCTTGGTTTTTAATTCACCCGCCGCTGATAAATAAGGTAACAGAGTCAGATGGATTACTGCGGTATTTTTTCCCATCTCCCACTTGATCTGCCTTACAGTTTCAACATATGGTAATGACTCAATATCGCCAACAGTTCCTCCTATTTCGGTTATTACAAAATCATACTTTCCAGTATCTCCAAGCGCTTTAATACTGCTTTTTATTTCATCGGTAATATGAGGAATAACCTGCACTGTTTCTCCGAGATAAACGCCACGTCTTTCTTTATCAATAACATTAGAATAAATCCTGCCGGTTGTAATATTATTAGCCTGTGAAGTAGGTACATTTATAAAGCGCTCATAATGACCGAGGTCAAGATCGGTTTCAGCACCATCTTCGGTCACATAACATTCGCCATGTTCATAGGGATTAAGTGTTCCCGGATCAACATTAATATATGGATCCAATTTTTGTATTGTCACCGAATATCCTCTAGCTAGTAAGAGTTTTGCCAGTGAAGCCGATATAATGCCTTTTCCCAGCGAGGAACTAACGCCCCCGGTAACAAAAACATATTTAGTTTCATTCATGATTAATATTACAACCTTTCTTTAAATATAAAGGGGCAATCCCGGGTTACGAGATTGCCCCGAAATTTCATGCGACTCAATTATTAATAATATCTGAAACGTTTAACTCCTGCAATATGCTTTGCTAATCTCATTACCTGTATTGAATAGCCAAATTCATTATCATACCACAGGTAAACAACTATATTTCTTTTATCATCAGTAACTTTAGTTGCAGGGCTGTCAAAAATGCAGGCACAAGGATCGCCAATAAAATCTGATGAAACAGCCTCATAAGCAGCAGAATATCTTATCTGCTCAACAAGACGTCCCTGCAATGCTGCTTTTTTCATTATTTCATTAACTTCCTCAACACTTGTATCCCTTTTAACAGTGAGAGTTATTATTGCAAGTGAAATATTAGGAACAGGAACTCTAACAGCATTAGCAGTGAGTTTACCTTCAAGACTTGGTATAATTTTAACGGCAGCTTTTGCTGCACCTGTTTCTGTAATAACCATATTTAACGCTGCCGATCTGCCTCGGCGATATTTTTTGTGATAATTATCCAGTAAATTCTGATCGTTTGTATAAGCATGTATTGTTTCCATGTGGCCTTTTTCAATGCCCAATTCTTTTTCAATAACTGATAGTGGAGGTACAATAGCATTTGTTGTACAGGAAGCGGCTGAAAAAATACTATATTTATCAATATCTATGTCATTGTGATTGACCCCGTAAACTATATTTGGAATACCACCCTTTCCCGGGGCTGTGAGTAATACTTTCTTAACCCCTTTGGATTTCAGATGCCTTGATAATCCTTCTTCATCTCTCCATATTCCAGTCGAATCAATCAACAATGCATCCTCAATTCCATAATCTTCATAGTTTACTTCTCCGGGCATTCCAGACTCAATCATTTTAATATAATGCCCGTTAGCATATAGTGTTTCATTATCAACATCTTCAACAGCGATACCTCTAAACGGACCATGTATTGAATCATGCCTGAATAAAGAAGCTCTTTTAAGAATGGCTTCGCCCTTATTTCGTCTGGCAACTATTGCTCTTACCCTTAACTGAGAACCATTGCCCTGAATTATCAGTTCTCTTGCTATTAATCTGCCAATTCGTCCAAATCCGAAGATAATAACATCCACAGGTTTTTCATAAGGAGGTTCACGATCAATAAAATCTTTTAACTTATTTTTAAGGAAATCCTTAATGTCCCTAAACTGATCTTTTTCTTCAGTCCATTCCTTGCTCAAACTGCCAATATCCAAGCGGGCAGGACCAACATTACATTCATAAATCGCCTTGGCCAAATCAAGTGAATCTTCGATCTTCAATGGTCTGCCTATAATTCGTTCAGCATACGAGTGCTTATTTAATATTATGCTTGCACTGCGGTCGATCAACTGACTACGAAATAATATCAGCTCAATAGATTTGTCATAAAACAATTTTGTCATTGTGCTAATGAATTCATTAGCAATTTTTTCATCACTAAACCATTTTTTTAATGATGCCTCATACTGGCTATTATTATTTTTACTTACTGTTGAATCGCTCATAATTTTGTAGTATTGGTTATTTTCATAATAAAATCAGAAAAACACTATTCAAAAATAAAAAAAAGGATTACCTGATTCATATTTAATATCATGTAATCCTTGTTTTTTATAAACAACCTAAATACTTCATTGTTAAAGCCCTAAATAAGCCTTTAACAATTTGCTTCTGGAATTATGCTTTAATCGTCTTATTGCTTTTTCCTTTATTTGGCGAACTCTTTCGCGCGTCAGATCAAATTTTGCTCCTATTTCTTCCAATGTATATTCGTGATTTGTTCCTATACCGTAATACATATTAATAACATCTCTCTCTTTATCACTAAGAGTTGACAATGAGCGTTGTATTTCTCTTCCTAATGATTCATGGATCAGATCGGTATCTGTCGAAGGGTTATCATCAGATACGAAAACATCAAGAAATTTAGTATCATCCTCCTGAGAAATAGGAGCATCCATTGACAGATAGCGTGTAGATATCTTCATTGCAGCATTTATCTTGTACTCAGGTAGCTCAAGCTGATTTGCTATTTCGTCGGAAGATGGCGCACGTTCATATTTTTGCTCCAGTTTCGAAGAAGCTTTTTTAATCTTATTCAGCGATCCAACCTGATTAAGGGGTAACCTGACTATCCTTGACTGCTCAGCCAATGCTTGTAAGATTGATTGCCTGATCCACCAAACTGCATATGAGATGAACTTAAATCCCCTGGTCTCATCAAACCTCCTCGCTGCTTTTATTAATCCCAGATTTCCCTCATTTATAAGATCTGGTAAGCTTAAGCCTTGGTTTTGATACTGTTTGGCAACGGAAACGACAAAACGTAAATTTGCCTTGGTCAATTTTTCCAGTGCAATGTTATCTCCCTGTTTGATTCGTCTGGCTAATTCTACTTCTTCTTCTGCAGTAATCAACTCTTCTTTACCTATATCCTGAAGATATTTATCAAGAGATGCAGTTTCACGGTTTGTTATTGATTTTGTGATCTTTAACTGCCTCATATATCATAAAATTACTTTTAACTTATTGTTATTCAATAGATTACTTTTTTAGTAATCAAAAAGCAAAGATAATAAATTTTTACCATTTGGTAAAATTTGTAACGCAGAAAATATCAACAAATTGTAAACGTGTCGATTAAATATCAAAGCTATAGGTAACCCACATGCCATTAGGATAAACACCCTTGATAGTAATTAAGGAATATTCTGAATTTTTTAAGGCAAAATCTATATCGGCAAATGATTTAATAGGAAGGTTATTAATTCTTGTTATAATAAATCCTTCACGGATACCGGCTCTCTTAAGTATACCTTCATCATCCAGTTCAATTATTTTGAACCCTTCATCTATATTAAGATAATTTTTTTCTTTTGAACTTATTTCACGCAAAGCTGCATCCAATTCATTATGGTAGTACTTTTCTTCACTTTTAACAACTTCAATTGTACCCCGTTCATTCTTCAGCTCAACAGTAAATTTTTTCTTTTCACCATCTCTGAGGGTTTTTATTTCAACCCTTTCCCCTGGTCTTCTTTGTCCGACTACTTCAAGAAGTTCCGAAACACTATTTATCTTTGTGCCGTCGATAGAGATAATAATATCACCTATTTTAATTCCTGCTTCTTCTGCGCCACCGTTTTCTGTAATTGCCGTTACATACACACCGGTAATTTCATTAAGATCATTTTTATCTGCCAAATCAGCGTTAACTTCCCTAATAATCACACCTATATATGCACGCTGTATTTCACCGTATTTCATAAAATCATCCACAACCTTGCGAACAATGTTAACAGGAATAGCAAATGAATATCCTTCATAATATCCTGTATTAGACGCAATAGCAGCATTGATGCCTATCAATTCACCTTTGGTATTGACCAACGCACCACCACTATTCCCTTTATTTATTGCAGCATCTGTTTGTATATATGATTCAATTGCAGCAGTTGAACCAATTATATTTACATCACGGGCTTTTGCACTCACTATACCCGCTGTTACAGTGGATGTCAAATTAAAAGGATTACCGACAGCCAGAACCCATTCACCAATCTTAACCTCATCCGAATTTCCATATTTCAAATAGGGCAAGTCATCTGCATTAATTTTTACCAAGGCTAAGTCGGTGGAGCCATCATTTCCGATTATCTCAGCATTGAATTTTCTCTTATCATTTAATGTAACTTCTATTTCTGAAGCACCCTGAACAACATGGTTGTTGGTCACTATATATCCATCAGAAGAAATGATCACACCTGAACCATAACCGATAAACATCCTTTCCCTGCCCCTGTATGGAGTGTCTTCGAAAAATCTCCAGAACTGTCCGAAAAAATCATCATAAACACTGCTCTTGGTCTTAAAACTTGATCTTATATGTACAACAGCATTAACTGACATTTCTGCAGCTACTCTGAAATCAGGTCCGTTTACCGGTGGGCCAGGTAAGTAATTTGTTCTTTGAACAGGTGCAGTCTCCTGTTGTGTAATTGCACTTTGCTCTTTCTGAGGTTGATTAACGGAATTATTAATTGATAAGGCCACCAATGTTATAAATCCAACAAATAATATTGCTCCTATAATTTTTTTCATGACAATTGATTTATTGATTTAAATACTTGATAACAAAAAACGTACCTCCAGATTAGCTATTTTAATTGATTCTGTTAAAAATTGTTAAAGCCCTTAATAAAAGATCTTAACCTGTGATTTAATATTGCTAATAAAACCACCGATTTTCTATCTTTGTTTTGCAATCAAAAGAAATGAAGATTAATTTCACAAAATATCATGGCACTGGAAATGATTTTATCCTGATCGATAACAGAAAAAATCAGGTAAGTCTTTCTGAGGTTCTAATTAAAAATCTGTGTGACAGGCATTTTGGGATTGGTGCAGATGGACTGATAATTTTGAAAAAATCGGAACATTATGATTTTGAAATGCAATATTTCAATTCCGATGGAAAAGAGGGTACAATGTGTGGTAATGGTGCACGATGTGTTATTTTCTTTGCCAGGCAGTTGGGAATCATACCTAATAAAACCGTATTTACTGCCATAGATGGTTTGCATGAGGGACAAATTTTAAATATAAACAAGGATGAAGCAATTGCTAAAATCAGAATAAATGATATTTCAAAAATTGAAAAAATAGAAAATGCCTATTTCATTGATACAGGATCACCTCATTATATTTTATTTTCAGATAATATAAAAAACATCAATATAAAGAAAGAGGGAAAAAAAATAAGGTACAGCAAACAATTTCACCCGTACGGCACCAATGTTGATTTTGTTGAAATTAACAATGATCAGGTCTTTGTAAGAACATACGAGAGAGGAGTTGAAGAGGAAACACTATCTTGTGGAACTGGTGTTGTAGCAGTAGCTGCAGCAATATACCTCCGAAACAATAAATTAATAGTTTATAATATTAATACCCTGGGTGGTTTACTAAAAGTATCCTTTAGGCCTGAAACCAATAAAAGGTTTACTGATGTTTGGCTGGAAGGAACATCAAATAAAGTATTTAATGGTTCAATAGAAATTTAAGTAATATGAAAACAAAAAATATTTCATTAAGGGCTCTTGAGCCATCCGATATTGATCTGCTTTATGAATGGGAAAATAATCCTGAATTATGGCATTTAAGCGATACTCTGGTTCCGCTTTCGCGTTTCGATCTGGAGCAGTATGTTCTGAGCGCCAAAAAAGATATATACGCACACAAGCAGGTAAGATTTATGATCGATATTATAAAAGAAAAATCCACCATAGGTAATATCGACCTTTTTGATTTTCATCCTGCAAACAGACATGCAGGAATTGGAATATTCATTATCGCTGAACAAAGAAACAGAGGTTTTGGAACAGAAGCACTGGAACTGATCATTGAATACGGATTTAACAGGCTTAATCTGCATCAGATTTTTTGTAATATATCTGAAGATAATCAAGGCAGTATTAAACTATTTCTAAAACTTGGCTTTAAGATAGCCGGCGAAAAAAAAGAATGGATATTAAAAGACAATAAATGGCTAACTGAATACTTTTTACAATTAATTAATTAATATGGGATTATGGCATACTATCATCCAAAATATGCAAAAGGAAGAAGACGGAAAAAAACAAAACTACAGAAGTTTATTTTGTATACATTGTTTTTGCTTATAGTTGCTGCTTTGGTTATAGGATTTATTTTATACAGGATAATATTCAAACCTAATGTCTGGCTAAATGAAAAAGAAAAAATATCCATTTTTATCCCTACAGGATCAGATTTCGACAGTGTTAAAACAATACTTTATTCTGATGGAATAATAATCAACAGAAACAATTTTGAATGGCTTGCCAGTAAAAAGGATTACCCCGGTAATATCAAACCCGGTCATTATATTATCGAGGAAGATATGAACAATGATCACCTCCTAAATATGCTTATGAAAGGAGAGCAAACACCTGTTAAGGTCATCTTTAATAATATTACAACTAAAAAACAATTGGCTCAGCGTATTTCAGCACAAATCGAGGCAGACTCAACTTCAATAATTGAACTTCTTAAAGATAGTACTTACATCTCCAAATTTAATCTTCAACCCGAAAACATAAAAACTATATTTATACCAAACACATACGAATTTTATTGGAATACCACCGCCAAGGAATTCATCGAAAGGATGTACACTGAATATGAAAAATTCTGGAACGAAGAAAGAAAAAGCAAAGCAGATTCATTAGGAATGCCACGATCAGAAATTATCACTCTTGCCTCAATCGTTGAAAAGGAAACAAAAAAAAATGATGAAAAACCTGTTATTGCAGGTGTCTACTTAAACCGCCTGGAAAAAGGCTGGAGACTGCAGGCAGATCCTACTCTGGTATATGCCCTTGGTGATTTCAGGATTAAACGAGTACTGCATACCCACAAAGAAATAGATTCTCCTTATAACACATATAAATATGGAGGCCTGCCACCAGGTCCAATTTGTATTCCATCCATATCATCCATTGAATCCGTATTAAATTATGATGATAACGATTATTTGTATTTCTGTGCCAGGGATGATCTCTCAGGATATCATAGCTTTTCAAAAACCCACCGGCAGCATATAAACAATGCCAGAAAATACCAGAACGCACTGAATAAGATGAAAATATACAATTAATGCATATATTTTACATTAAAGTGAAGAAACCTTTACATCTAATCATAGCAGTCATCATAATTTTCGCTACTTCCAACAGAAATATCTCAGCCCAAATAACCAACAAACCTGATACTATAAACAATAAAAGACTAAACGCTGTTTTAATCACTGGCGGGGTTTTGTTTGCAGGCTCAATGTTCGGACTATATAATCTTTGGTATAAGGACTATCCTCAAACTCATTTCCACTTTATTGATGATAATAATGAATGGCTACAGATGGATAAAATCGGTCATATGGTAACCTCCTATTATCTTACCAAAATTGGGTATGAATCATTCCGCTGGTGCGGAATAGATAATAATAGATCAACACTATACGGTGGAATAGTAGGATTTACTTATATGACAATTATTGAGATACTTGATGGATTTTCAGCTCAATGGGGCGCTTCACCAGGAGATCTGATCGCAAATATTGCCGGGCCGTCTATTTTTATTGCCCAGCAAATTACATGGAAGGAACAACGGTTTATACTAAAGTATTCTTTTCACAGAACTGATTTTCCTCAATACAGACCGGATTTGTTAGGAAAAAATCTTATTCAGGAAATGCTAAAAGATTATAACGGACAAACATATTGGTTGTCTGCGAATATACACTCTTTCCTGAAGAAACCAGGTAATTTTCCGAGATGGTTGAATATTGCTTTTGGTTATGGTGCAACCGGAATGACAGGCGCGGAATCTAATGCTACTAAATATGACGGTAAAACAATACCGGAGTT
This sequence comes from uncultured Bacteroidales bacterium, assembly GCA_964550205.1. Classification (GTDB taxonomy): domain Bacteria; phylum Bacteroidota; class Bacteroidia; order Bacteroidales; family JAIOZK01; genus JAIOZK01. Next base: position 7,924 of record CAZJYD010000055.1, on the reverse strand, counting down.
CGAGCGATACAGACAATTTTACATTTCCCTTGATGCTGATTTAACAAAGATAAATACTAGATCAGATTTCCTTAAAATACTTTTTAATATAATAGGCTTTATTAAAATACCTTTTCCCGCTTTGGAATTCAATTCAAAAGATGGGCTAAAATTACATGCATTTTATTTCTAATAACAGCATTATTTTTTAGTGTTGTTCCTGTTCCTCCACTTTTTCAATATTCTCATTGGGTTCGGAAACATAAACTTCTTTATCAACCATTACCCCATTCTCATAAATTTCTCTCTCAACTTTTTCTGCTTTATCATTAAAAAACATCCATGTGCCGGTCTTCATACCTTTGTTGTATGTGCCGCTTATATTAACAACTCCATTAGGAAAATAAACTGTAAACAATCCTTCAAGATCACCATTTTCATAAGTTGCCTTAAGTTTTATTGAACCATCATTATAATATTGTTTCCATAGACCATTCTTTTTATCATTCTCATAGTTTATTTCTTCTGCAACTTCTCCATTGGGATAATAATTTATCCAAACACCTTCTCTATTATTATTTACATAATACTCTTCTGCAAGCAATAAGTTCTCATCATATTTACTGTAATATTTCCACAGGCTGTCTTTTTCCCTGTTTACATATTTTCCCTCAGCCATCAGAAAACCATTTTTATGAAATGTTTTTGTATAGGATGATTGCCCGCTATCGAAAATATTTGATATTGCTTTTAAACTACCTTTGGTAAAATAAAACTTAAACTCACCATAAGGTATATCATCCTTAAACTGGCCCTTAAACTTTAAATTTCCTGCCTCATCATAAACCTTCCATTTACCCTGCCGCAATCCGTTTTCATCTACTGTGTTTTTGCTTTTTTCAATAAATTCCTGTCCCGTGACAATAAGTGAAATAAATACTAGTAGGCTCGCCATAACTATTGTTGTTCGCATATTATATAATTTTGCAGATACGATAGGTGTTTTTGTTGTAACGTAAAATTATACAAATTATTCGAGCATCAGACTAATTATCCATATTTTTGCAGATTGAGTTATAAACAATAATTCTTGTGGACAGTTACTCTTCAAAATTATTAGAACAAGCGGTAAATGAGCTTGCAAAACTTCCCGGGATAGGCAAAAAAACAGCCCTACGATTAGGATTGTATCTTTTAAAACAAAATACATCTGATGTTGAAGCTCTTGGAAACAGTCTGATCAAAATGCGTAATGAAATAAGATTCTGCAAATATTGCCATAATATCTCCGACAAGGAAGTTTGCGAGATCTGTTCAAATCCCAAAAGGGACGAATCAATTATATGTATTGTTGAGGACATCAGGGATGTTATTGCTATAGAAAATACTTCACAATATAAGGGTTTATATCATATCCTTGGGGGTATTATATCCCCTATGGAAGGTATAGGTCCGAATGATTTAAACATTGTAACCCTTGTTAACAGAATATCAGGAAACAATATCCGTGAAATAATTTTTGCCTTACCTACCACAATTGAAGGTGATACAACCAACTACTATATTTTTAAAAAAATTAAAGACTTTGATGTTAAATTGTCAACAATTGCGCGTGGTATTTCAATTGGTGATGAACTTGAATATGCTGATGAAGTCACTTTGGGTAAATCTATCATTAACCGTACTCCTTACGAAAAAACTATTTCAAAGCGTTAATGTTTTTCGATCTCATTATTGTCCTCAAACATACTTAACTGATTCTCCGTTATATAATACTCCTCAGGAACTTCTCTTGTGTAATTTTCAATATAAGGCCTGATCATTTTCTTTATGAGTTTTACAGGAGTTGTTCTTCTGGCTTCGCAATAGTTAAGGAGTGATTTCTTTTGTCTTGAACTTAATTTAAATGTAACTTTTCTGTACTTTGGTTTTTTTCTTCTTTTTTTACACGCCATCGTATAGGTAATTTTGCAACTAAGTTAAAGTAAAAGAATCTCAAACCGGCAGAAAAATATAAACAATCATAACATAAACGACTCAATTTCAGCAATTACCTTATTTGATAAATTTTTTGCATCTACCTGCGATTTGCTTTCACTGATAATTCTGATTACCGGTTCGGTATTGGATTTACGTAAATGAACCCATTCCCTTTCCATATCTATTTTCACTCCATCGGTTCTGTCTATATGTTGATCCTTGTATTTATCAGTAACTTTCTCAATAATGGAATCAATGTCCGATCCTTCTTTTATCTTAATTTTATTTTTTGAAATATAATAATCCGGATATTGTTTTCTTAGTTCTGAACATTTTTTTCCTGATTTTGCCAGATGCGACAGGAACAATGCTATGCCAACAAGAGCATCCCGTCCGTAATGTAAGTCAGGATATATTACACCTCCATTTCCTTCACCACCAATAACTGCATTAACTTCTTTCATTTTGTCAACCACATTTACTTCACCAACAGCCGATGCATAATATTTACCGCCCTCTTCCAGTGTTATATCCTTTAATGCCCTGCTGGAACTTAAGTTAGAAACTGTATTCCCCTTCTTGTTTTTCAGCACATAATCCGAAACAGCTACCAGAGTATATTCTTCACCAAAGGGTTCACCATTTTCACTCACAATAGCCAAACGGTCAACGTCCGGATCAACAGCGAAACCTACGTCAGCCTGGTTCTTTTTTACGTTATTGCATAATTCGGTAATATTTTCCGGTAAAGGTTCAGGATTATGCGGAAATACACCATCAGGTTCACAATATATCTCATTTATTTTATTAATACCCAAAGCATTAAGCAACTCAGGCAATACAATTCCACCAGTTGAATTAACGCAATCAATGGCAACAGAAAAATTAGCACGCCTAACAGCCTCAATATCTACCAGTGGTAATGCTTTAATCTTTTCTATATGTGTTGCAATATAACCTTCATCATATTCATATTTTCCGATCTCATAAATACCGGAAAATGATAACTTGGGATCATCAGCTAATCTCAATATCTCTGTACCTTCTTCTGCTGAGATAAATTCACCTTTTTCATTCAATAACTTTAAAGCATTCCACTCTTCCGGATTATGACTGGCTGTCATAATAATGCCGCCATCAGCACCCGACTCTGTTACAGCTATTTCAACAGTGGGTGTTGTGGATAATCCTATGTCAAGAACATTTATGCCTTTACTTAAAAGAGTACCTGTGACTATATTATTTACCATATCTCCGGATATTCTTGAATCACGACCCAGTACAACTTCAGGATGTTTATTTTCCGATCGTTTGATGATGAATTCAGCATAGGCTGCGGAAAACCTCACTATATCAACAGGTGTGAGATTTTTACCGGGTTTTCCACCTATTGTTCCCCGTATCCCGGAAATCGATTTTAGCAAAGTCATAATTAAAATTTTTTACAAATCTAATTGATTTAAAATTCAAAAATCAACTAATCTTATCCTGATAATTTTTTTAAATAATTTTATGTGCCGGGTGTAATTTTTATACTTTTGTAATGTAAAAATACAATTTGTGAGTTAATTAATCTATGAAAGATTCGTATGACGGTTACTTCGAGCAAAAAATAAAACCTCTGATACAGAGATACGAGAGTTCGCTGCGGGAGAATAACAATTGTTTTTTTGATGTTGAAGAATTTGAAGATATAATTGACTATTATCTGAGCAAAGACAAAATTATTAATGCACGTAATGCAATAAAGGCCGCCTCGGAACAACACCCCAATAATTCGGATATTCTTTTAAAACATGCCCATTATTTTGTTACAACTAATAAATTTGATAAAGCCCTGCTCATACTCAAGCAAGTTGAGGAAATAGAACCATCGAATGCCGATGTTTATCTTTCACAGGCTTCGATATATAGTGGTATGAGTGAATTTGAGAAGGCAATCAATGTGTACAAGAAAGCCCTGAATTATTCTGATTATCCTGATGAAATATATTCTAATATTGCTTTTGAATATGAAAATCTTGGCGAATACAATAAAGCAATTTTACAACTTAAAAAAGCTCTGGAAATCAATTCTGATAATGATGCAGTAATATACGAACTGTCTTTTTGTTATGAATTTAATAACAATTCAAAAGGCAGTATTTCATTCTTTAAAAAATTCCTCGATATAAATCCATATTCAAAATCAGCATGGTTTAACCTCGGAGTAGCTTATAATAATATCGGATTATATGAAAAAGCCATTGATGCCTATGATTTTGCAATTGCAATAGACGAAACTTTTTCATCAGCCTATTTCAATAAAGCAAATTCTTTTGCAAATCTGAAAAAATACAGGGAAGCGATAAATATTTATAAAGAAACATTTAAATATGAGAAGCCTGATGCCATGACCTATTATTACATAGGTGAATGTTATGAAAAACTGCATGATTATGAGTCTGCCATGGCTTACTATAAAAAATCCACAAAACTTGATGAAAATATTGCCGATGCATGGATAGGAATGTCTGTAGCTTATGAAGAACAGCAAAGTCTTCATATTGCGCTAAAATGTATACATAAAGCATTGAAACTTGATCCGGTCAATCCGGAATACTGGTACCTTCTGGGAGATATGCAATATAAAATTTCACTTATTGATGAAGCAAAACTTTCGTACTCCAAGGTTACTGAATTGGATCCCTATAATCCTGATATCTGGCTTGATTATGCTCACTCATATTATGAATCAAATGACAGGAAAAAGGCTCTTGAAATTATCAATAAAGGAATTGAATATCAAAAAGACAATGCTGACCTGTTGTATCGCAAGGTTGTTTATTTGCTTTATTCCGGAAAAACAAAAAATGCTTTCAAAATCCTTGAAGACGCACTCTTGCTAAATTACGAAAAACATACCCAGCTTTATGATTATCAGCCTGCCCTTAAAAACAATGATAGAATATCTGAGATTATCAATATGTATCAATATAAATTCAAGTCGAAATAGTGTATATCTATAAGTTTGTCCGATAAGCCATAATACAGAGATATCTCCCTTCGCTACTATTAATGATAACTATTATTCAATGGGCTGCATTTGAACAAGTAGCAATCCCGATAAATTCGTGACAAGGCTGCTTCACAAGATTTTTTTGTTTCGTTTTTTTATCGACTGAATAAAATGAACATTAATTAATATGTTTTTTGGCTCTTTTAAGAAATTACTATTTTTGCCGCTTTGATAACTAAACCAAATAACAGATGAGAAGGTATATTATTCTGATCGTCAAAGGTATCTTTATGGGAGCGGCTAATGTAATCCCTGGTTTGTCAGGCGGAACCATAGCACTAATAACAGGTATTTTTGAACGGCTGATAAATTCATTGAAATCCTTAGATCATATTGCAGTTAAGCTGCTTATTAAAGGGAAACTCAAAGAATTTGCCCGCCATACCGATCTGTATTTCCTGCTTGCAATAATAATCGGAGTACTTATTGCTATTGTATCTCTTGCCAGGCTTTTTGATTATCTGTTTACTAATTATCCGGTATACATATGGTCATTTTTCTTCGGACTGGTTCTGGCATCTGTTTATTTTGTAGGAAAAACCGTAAATAAGTGGAGTTACAGTGTTATTATCACTTTCATAATCGGAGCAGTAATTGCAGTTTATATTTCAATACTAAATCCAACAACCGAAAACGACAACTTTTTCTATCTGATGTTATGCGGCGTGGCTGCTATATGCAGTATGATACTTCCGGGTTTATCAGGATCATTTATATTGTTCATCATGGGTAATTATAAACTGGTTGCAATTGACGCCATCAATCAAAGGGATATGGCTATTTTGCTGCCTGTAATTATAGGCGCAATAGCAGGATTGATCGCATTCTCCCATTTTCTTTCCTGGCTGTTGAAAAAATATAAGGACCAGACCATTTCACTTTTAACCGGCTTTATTCTTGGCTCGGCAAGCATTTTATGGCCCTGGCAGAGAAAAGTTTTTCTTTTAAATGAGTTTGGAGAAAGAATATTAAAAAACGGAAAGCCTGTAATTGCCAAATATGAAAGAGTATTGCCTGATTCATTCGGATTGGAATTTTGGTTAGCCATTGCCTTTATTATCCTGGGAATTATCAGTATCTGGCTGATTGAAAAGACCGCAGAAAAAAAAGATTTGCCTTAGCAATTAAATAAGTTTACTTTTACAGCTATGAATGTATATGGAATAATCGGTTACCCTTTATCACATTCTTATTCTCCAGGTTTTTACAGTGAAAAGATCAAAAATGAAAGTATTCCGAATACAGAATACAAAACATTCCCTCTTAATGATATAAACAAATTCAAGCCTCTTGTCCATGATAATAAAGATATCAAAGGTTTAAATGTTACCAGCCCATATAAGGAAACCATAATAAAATACCTTAACGAAATTGATAAAGACTCAAAATTCATCGGTGCTGTAAATACAATAAGTATTGAACGTTCTGCCAATGGCCCATACCTGAAAGGTTATAATACGGATGCCTATGGTTTCGAAAAATCGATTAAGCCTTATTTACAACCGCATCATAAAAATGCTTTGATCATTGGCTCTGGCGGAGCAGCCAAGGCTGTTGAATTTGTTTTTAAAAAATTGGGTGTCAGCTATGAAATAGTAACCCGCCGACCTCTAAAAGCTCATCATATCATTTACTGGGCTGTAAACAGACAGATAATAGAGAAAAATCTTATTCTCGTAAATGCCACACCTCTTGGTATGCATCCCGGTATTATGGATTACCCGCTTATACCATACGAATATATTACCCCGGACCACATAATGTTTGATCTGATCTACAATCCACCAACCACACGCTTTCTTGAATTCGGGGAAAAGGCAGGAGCAACTGTTATCAATGGCATGCAGATGTTTAAAATACAAGCAAACAGATCTTGGGAGATATGGCAATCGGCAAAGTAGTTGCTTTGAGTGTTGTAAATTGTTGCAAATTAGGAGAACTAAACTAATCTATGAATTAAATATTGTTTACATTGTTTTCTACGAATTTACGAATTTTTTGGCTTTATTAATATATCATTAACTCAGCTTTAAAAACAGTTTTAGCTTTTCCACATATTTCTACTCTATCACCAGAAACACGGGTTTTAATAATCCCTGTTCGATTTGACATTTGCCTGGAAATAAAATTGGATTTATTTAGTTTTTCTTTCCAAAACGTCGACAAAATACAATTGGCTGCTCCAGTCACCGGATCTTCGTTGATACCCATATTTGGAGCAAAACATCTTACTAAAAAATCATAATTCCTTTTGTAATCATGCGAGGTTACAATCAGCACTCCTGAAACAATCTTACCAATCAGTTCAATATTTGGCTTTAAATCCGACAAATCCGTATCCGGTTGAATATATGCTAAACAATAATCATTTTTCGGATCGATATAAAATTCTGCTATATCCAAGCCAATTGCTTCATCTAAATGTTCAGGAATATCTGCCTGGCTGATATCAAAACGAGGGAAGCTCATTTTAATCCAATCATTTTCATATTTAACCTTTAAATCATCCAATTTAGCTATAAATTGAATCTCACTATCCTTTTTTACCAATCCCAGTGAATATAATATATGTGCACTGGCGAGCGTTGCGTGACCACAAATAGGTACTTCAATTGTCGGTGTAAAATACCTGATTTTGAATTTTTCTTCATATGGTAATACGAAGGCTGTCTCAGACAGATTCATTTCATTGGCAATTTGCTGCATGGTTTCCGGATCTATTTCTGAATCGAGAATCATTACCCCTGCTGGGTTTCCTTTAAAAATCTCATCGGTAAAAGAATCTACCTGATAAATTGTTTTGTTAATCATAGTTTATGTTTTAATTGACCGTTCTGCTTACGCTAACGTTACCGGGCTATGAAGCGTTGCGGCTTTAATGTACTATCATTGCGTGTTGCTACTACT
>CAZJYD010000054.1:0-23562 GCA_964550205.1 uncultured Bacteroidales bacterium | reverse complement strand
GGTGTGGGGAGCATGATAATCTACGTATATTAGTTTCCGTGATTTTCGGTGTTAAATAAGAAGAAGAAATAGAATACGTGACTGTCATCTCGCCTCAGGCGAGACGAGTTCGAGTCTCGTCCGGACCGCCACAGAAGGGGGAATATCAAAGCTTCCCCTTTTTTTATTATGGCTTACTTTGTATATATAATATATTCTGAATCCCACAATATTCATTACAGAGGGTATACTACAAATCCACCTTACAGGGTGTGGGAGCATAATAATAACATGGGAAGATTTACAGCCGGTAAAGGGCCATGGAAGTTAGTTTACCTTGAAAAATGTAAAACGAAAACCCTATAAAACTATTATCTTCCGTACTACAATATTATCATCAAACTCCAGCCTTACCAATATCAATCCCTTTTCCTTAACCGGTTTAATCATGGACAATTTGCCGTGATTTGCCTGTTTATAAATCAGCTCACCAAATGAATTGTAAACCTTTATATTTTTCAGGTTAAAATTGTCCGGAATCTTAACATAGAAAAAGTCATTTTTCACCGGATTGGGATATATAACTAATCCTGGCTTATCATTTAATTCTTTATCATATTGTTGTGCTTCTTCCAATACAGGAACTTTTACTATTGCCTCAGGATTCATAACAACAGCAGTGCATCCGGTATTGTCGGCAGTGAAGCTACACCCTGAAGTTACACTGAAACCGGGCAGGAACCTGATACGATTACCCGCAGAGTATTTTACAATGGAGCTATCAGTTAAAGTACCGGAAGCAACTATAGAATCACTTGCCTTAAAAATGTAGTTACCTCCGTTTATAGAATCAGAGATAGTAAGGCTCTCCCGGCATTCGCCAAGGTTATTGGGAATAACACTCAATGAAGGATCCCCAAAAATATGCCAGGTAAGGAAGTTTTCCGCACCACTGGAGCCATTCCCAGATCCGTATTTATCCATCATAGAACATGATCCGTTATAGCACAAGGCGCCAAAGCTTATATTTTCCTCATCAACCAACAGTGCATTAAATTCGTCCTGTGCCTCCATAGGTGGTGACCAATCCTGATCTATCGATGAACCGTAAAAACCAATTGCCCCGGCAGGCATTCCATTTGAACTATTTATAGCCCTCAGCCATGTTTCAGCAAAACAGGTAGTGCCCGTGAAATTACCATTATAGCAGGCTACAGAAAAAACGAAAGGGAACAAGCTATCATTGATTAATGCATTTACATCGGAATTTGAAAAACCTGAGGTTGTCCAGCGGATTGTACTACCATGGCCGGTATAATTGATTATTGAAACACCGTTGTTTACCTCATCGCTTACCATCACATCCGTAGGATCTCCAGGGGCATCTGCACCACCCTGGTCACCATCATAAAGCTCAGAAACAGAAGTATAATGGTAATTGAGCAGATCAGTTCTGATGTTCCTTAAATGTTCCCAATCATATTCATTGTCATCACCAAAACCCAATCCATCATCACTGGCAATACCCATCCCATTATGGAACCAGTCCTTTTCCAACATATTTTCATAAAAGATGGTGCGCTCAACTATAGTTTCAACCTGTGCTTCTGTCTGAGCAGAAAACCTGCCAATTATAATGTCAGGATAATTATCACTTCCCGACACCAGCGAAAAGGAAGGATCGGAGCCTCCCCCATTGTAAAAAAGCGAAGGCACCTGATTATGATCACCCACAAGCAAAACAAAGGTTAACGAACTATCATTATTATAATAATCCTGTATGTAGCTTTCAATATCAGTTGATGTATTCCCAACAACCGACATGCTCACTGTATCTGTAACAAGTCCCCTGTTGTTTTTAAAATAAACAAGCGGTAGTATCTCATCCATAAATTCATCATAGCATATTACCAGCATCTTTCCCGTATCCTCAAGTGCTGAATAATCAGAATAATTATTCCATAACTCATAATTTATAAAATGCCTTCTCAGCAATGGCTCAAAAAATCTGTTCCTCTTTTGCTTTGGTTTCCCAATGGAATTTACAGTATTATCAACATTGAACATGATCTCAATTTCCAGGCTGGTATAAATCCTGAGTACTTTTCTAACCGGATTATATGCAAAAGGATAAATATTAAAATTCACACCCCTGACATCCCTTATATTATAAGGTTGACCGATATCTATCCTGTTGACCGGGTAAAAAACATCTTTTTTATAAATCTCACCAAATTTATAGGGCACACTGTCGGGATCAAGAAGTCTCGACAGTATTCCTTTGGATGGAGCTACCTGTAGTTTTATTTCTTTGCTGGTTTCATTAATAACATTTACCGAGATATCAGCATTTTTGGGAATCTGAATACTTCTTGAAATTTTAGGTAATTCAGGATAAGATTTGTTTTTAATAAACGCCTCCCCTGCCATTTTAATAACATACCAGGTTTGATTCCCTATTTTAACCTGATCTTTTGAATAATGATTTATCCAGGCTTTCAGTCTGATCTTTTCATTCGATAATGATATAATTTCAACCTCACAACTTTCATTACCACTTTGTTTCCCATAACTTACAGACTGAGAAAAAAGCACCCCCGGATTTATTATTAAATTGAAAAGAATTAATACCAGGGTAAGAATTCTAAAAAACGACTTAAACAGAATCATGGAATAAAAATAAATAAAATATAAAAAGAAAATACAATGTCATTAGTAGTAGCACAGCGAGATATCCCCGTATTATAGCTTATCGGTCAATTATGGACAAACACCAATTAATATCAAATTTCAAATCCTACCCTGTTAAATACGATTTGAGCCTTTTCTTAATAAACATTTTGCCAAAGTGTGTTTTTAAATATTTCTCCCGGTGTAAAGCATCATTTTGATTGAGGCATCCCTCAAAATAAATTAACCTTAGTGGACGTCTGTTATTTGTTGAATCAACTAAACCCTTTTCATGCTGCTCAAATCGTAATTTCAAATTTTTGGTGTAACCAGTATAATTGTGACCATCTTTTGCACTTTTAAGTACATATACATAAAACCACATAAGATCATAAATTTGAAATTATTTAACAGGGCTAATCCTTGAGGCAGCGCACGGAAAAGCCGTACTCCTTATTGACGTAGACCCGGGTCACGTCATCGTGATTGTAGTGCACTTTCCGGTACCAAGCGTTCGAACTGCTGTGCTCCGTAGACGACCACCAGTAGCCGATCATGCCCAGGTAGTAAAACGAACCGTCGGGGTAGCGGAGCCCACCCGGCAGGGCAGTGAATCTGTATACATCTGAGCCATTACCTCCTGAATACCAACCATTTTGTGACTTCAGATTATAACCTGCGTCATAACCTCTATAACCAATACCATTCCATTCAGGATCGCCTACTCCATAAAGACTATCCACTGTGCCTTCCAGAATTTTCCACTCATGGTCTGTTGGAATATGCCATCCTGCAGGACAAATACCTTGAGTTGCTGTATCCGTAACATATTGCATCATTTCATCCCATTGATATAATCCTCCATAATTATCACAACTATCCGGTTCATCATCATAGCAGTACTTTTCTATATCTCCATTATCTGTTTGTTCTTCACTACCGTCAATACGGCTTCCAATATTCAGGTTCTCTGCCATCCAGCATTGAGTGCCTATAATAACAGTTTGGTAGGTCTGCCCGTCATAATTAATTGTGCCGCATGATTCACCATCTTTATCATATAAGCTCTTCCAGGACGAACCATCATAAAAACAAATGGAATTGATCGTAGTATTGTACACCATTAATCCTGCAGGAGGAGAAGTGATTGCATTCATTTCTTCACTACTCATACGTGGTGGCAGTAAACCCTTTGTAGTTGATTTAATATCCAGCATGGCATCATCATCCGGAGCGCTGCCATCTTCGTTAATTGATACCTGTGCATTTATTGAAGAATATGCAATAAATAATAATAGAGCTGATAAAATAAATTTACTAAAGTTTCGCATCAAATATACAAAACTGTTTTTAAAGGGTTTCGGGTTTCTGTTGTTTTTGTAAGTTGTTGATATTGAGATAATATATGATTTACATTTTCATCATACTGCATCAGTGAGTTTATAATCGTCTCGGAATATGACATTTAACTTTTCCCTGGCTTCATCGTCAAGGATAATTTTCTCATACAAAGCTATAAAATCAATATTATCAAAAAGATCAGAAACAAACCGAATTAGTTCTATAAACAATCCCCATAATCGCTCGTTTAGCTTGTGATGGATTATTTGCGACTGTATCTGCTCAAACAACAAACCTTTTGTTTCATACTTGTCGTACCGGAACCTGAGAGTTAACAACATATACTGTATCATGGTTATGGTCAGGTCTGCGATGTGGGCATCAAAATCATTTGATTGGCAACGGCCCAGGCCCAAAAGCTGTTTTGCTTCTTTGAAGAAAACTTCTATTGTCCAGCGTGTCTGGTAAATCTCAATCATGCGAATAAAACTGATAGAGGTGTCTGTGGTCAGTAACACCTTCCACTTGCCTCTTTTACCGTGCCTGGAGAAAAACAATTGTAATTGATAACCTTGATAATCAACCTGAACCTGATGATAATACAACTTTAGCTTGCGACAACGCTTTGGCTTGCCCAAACGATTTCTTATTTGACTGTATGTTAGCTGTTTTCCACGGTAGCCAAACAAAGCTCTTGCATTTTTGTACATGCCAATAAGATGAACCTTTTGACTTTTGATCTTCAATACAGCCTCTATTAATTGCTGGCAGGTAAACCAACTATCTACCAATACATAATCGATTTTAAAATGATGTGATACGGCTCTTTTTAGCATCTTAAGCATGATAGCTATTTTGGTTTCATCGGTTTCCCTGGCTCTATCATATGCATGTGTGCTTTGTATCCGTTTTTTGTTGTATTGCTTTCGCAAATACTTAATTTTTAGGCCAAAAGGCTTCTTCTGGTTCTTGCCTTTTTCACGATGAAGGCTGAAATCAAGGGGGATGAAAGAAACACCGTCCCAGTAGCCCATCAGTAAATGTTTAAAGCCAAGTATGCACCTGTTTTGTACATGATCCCAAACGTAGGAGACTTTCTCGATGTACTTGCCGGTTTTTTCAAGTGTTGTATCATCGAAAATCAGGCATTTCAAATGGTCATCATTTATAGTGTCAGCAGATGTGATTTTCTTGAACTTACTGGCAAAAAGCCACAATATAAAACGCCAGTTTATCAATGGATTGTTCTTTAAACGGTAAAAAACATCTTTCTTAGCCTGCACATGACTGGATAATTTATGAACGGTTTTTATTCCATTGAAAGGCATTGAGATTAATATGCTCATTATCCAATCGAAGCTGTATCCTTTAAGTTTAAAAAATGAAAGACTTTTGTTTAAACCGGAAAAGGAAAAAACCTTCAATATTTTGAAAATAAAATCTACCTCAACCCAGCTTTGGGTAAAAGAGGTTTTTAACTCTGAAATTTTATTAATATCTTTGTTCTGCAGCATAATTTGTGTTTTGAAATACATGGTTAAATTACTAAATATTAGTTTTTTAACCAACATTTTATGCTGCTTTTTTTAACTCTTTTTTGTTGATAAATCAAGTGTTTTGGGCGTGCGAAACTTTAGTAAATTTATACTTTTTCATTTTTTTATTGGTTTTGATTTGTATTTATTGGCTTTTAATAATCATATTAATTGCAGTTAATTTGGGTATAAATATAATAAAATCATATCGGATTGTCGACTGATGAAATAAATTCAGAAGAAATAATGATCATGAATTTATTCAACCAAATAATATCCCGAATCACTCACAGAATAGTAAGCTATCCTCCTTTTTAAAGCTTCTTTCTTCCACTTTCTTTCAACCCATGAATAATTTGATGAAGCTATGACTATTTCACCAGGAATAATTTTTTGTAATACTTTTTCAGGTTTATTAAAAGAACTGTTACAAACAATCAGATAATCAACTTTTATGTTGTCATTAAATCTGCTAAGATCCGTATCTTTTTTTAGGAGAAAGAAAACATGGTCGTTATATATTATAAAATCATTTTCTTTATAAATAATATCATTAATTACGGTATCCCTATCCATGGAAATAAATTCGGTATTTATTATTTTTCTCTTGATCCAGTTATTCTGAATATGAAACTTTATTTTACCCTTATTTCTTAATAATGCTGAGTCTGCGATCAAAACATTTTTGCCATTATTAATAAAATCAATTGCAGTAAGTTTATTTATATCATATATAATTAATTCATTCTTTTTTGTACCAAAGTATTTATCAATTGAAAAGTATATAAAAATCAAAATAGTACCGGTCAAAATAAATTTCATTAAAACAAACTTTCTGTTTACAATAAAATGATATAGCAGAAACATCGTAATATAAATCAGTATCATATCTGGTACATCCAAAGAAATGCCGGTAGTAGTTGAAAAGGGCATTTCATGTATCGCGACTACAGAGCTATTCAAGGCAATCATTAATCCTTTTAGCAGAATGGTTAAAATATTGCTTAACCAGTCCCACCACAAGAAGATAACGACTATTAATCCGGAAAAAATAATAATAAATGATAACGGAATAACAATCAGGTTAGTAAGAATAAAATAATTGGGAAACTGATGAAAATAATATATTGAGATAGGGAATGTACCTATCTGAGCTGCCACGGATACTGTGGTTATAGCCCATATTTTATCAGGTAACCAATAATTAAAAGTTATGAGTTTATATAAGACCGGTTGTAATGATACAATCGCAAAAACCGCAGCATAGGATAACTGAAATCCTACATCATGAATGATGAGCGGATCAAAAAGTAAAAGAAAAAAAGCGGAGGCTGCCAGGGTGTTATATATATTGGTATGCCTTTTAATTGTTTTTCCTATTGTAAAAAAGGAAAACATAGTTGACGCCCTGAGAACACTTGGAGAAAAACCCGTAAGCATTGCATAAAACCAGATGATCAATAACAGAATTATTGCCTGGTAAATTTCTTTATGCTTACATCGGATTAACCACTTAAGAATATTACTGAAAAACATGAAAATTATACCTACATGCAAGCCCGAAACACATAAGATATGCATAGCCCCTGCACCTGAATATTTTCTTTTCATTGTCTTTTCAAGCTTATCATCATAGCCAAGGATAATTGCAGATGCAACGGAAAATTCATCCCTGTCGAGGCCTGCCCGTTTCATCTTATGTAAAAATGTTTTGCGTATTTCATATGCAACATGATAAAACACATTGCCTTTGTTTTTATCAATAATCTTCCATTTATTGTATTTTAGGTAGCCCTGGTAAAATACCCTCTTCCTTTCCATGAACCTTTTATAATTAAATTCTGCAGGATTACGGGGAGGATCAATTTCTTTGATCATACATTCAACATTAAGAAAATCTCCATAATTAATTGTTTCAACATTTGCATTCTTCTCCAGATAAAAAACACAACCTACATTGCAAGTTCTGAAAACTGAATTTTCTTTTTGAGCAATAATTTCAGCAAGTATCTTATAGGAATTACTTTTTTCGGCAGGTGGTGAAGTTACTTTAACAACATATTCAGAAACAACAGGTTCAACATCACAACTATCTTTCTTAATATCAGAATTATTCAACTTAATAATTGTAAGATTATAGCCTGCCAGAAATAAAAAAATATTGATAATCATTCCGTTTATCCACCTTTTACGGTAGCTAAAACCAAATGAAGAAATGAAAAGAATTAAGGTGCAAACAAATATCAATGCAAGAATACAAAAAGTGATATTGATACCAGCCTTAAAATATCCGGCACTGATTATTCCCGAAATAAAAGGAATGATAAATCGAACAAAGGGATATTGAAACCATTGATTCAAAAATACAAAGCTTGTTTTATTTCTTAATGTTAAGAAAACAGGATATGTACCTTAAATAATTAAAGGAATGGATCAAATATTTATGGAAACCTTTTTATTTTTTCAGATGATTAATTATCATTCTGGCGGTATTTTCCGAGGCACCCGATCCCCCAAGCTTTTCCCTCAGTTGCTGATAATCCTGTATCATCCGTTCCTTTTTCTGACTGTTAAAAAGTATGGTATCCAGTTCTTTCTTGAGGTTTTTCATATTAAGTTTTGTTTGTATCAGTTCTTTAACAATTTCCCTGCCCATGATAAGATTGACAAGAGAAATATAATCCACATCAACAAGTCTTTTTGCAATTTGAAAAGATAAATATCCGCCTTTATAACAAACAACTTCAGGAACACCTATCAATGCCGTTTCGAGTGTAGCCGTACCTGATGTAACTATAGCTGCCTCCGAATTCTTAAGCAAATTGTATGTTTGGTCGCGTATCAGTTTTACATCAAAACCTGAAATACTTTTCAGATACAACATATCCTCTACCGAAGGAGCAGCGCCAACCACAAACTGGTAATCCCTGAATACAGGAATCATTGTAAGCATAACTGATAACATCAGCTTAATTTCCTGTCTGCGGCTGCCCGGTAATAAAGTAATGATGGGACGTCCGTCGAGGTTGTTTTTCTTTATAAAATTATCCCTATCAAGAAATTCATGTTTTTCAATTACATCAAGAAGCGGATGGCCAACAAATTCAACATTATGATAATCATATTTTTTATAAAATTCTTTTTCAAAAGGAAGTATAACGAACATTTTGTCTACAATTCGTTTTATTCTATGCACCCTTCCCTTTCTCCATGCCCAAACCTGAGGTGAAATATAGTAGAATACCTTTATCCCCTTATTATAAGCGAATTCTGCAATTCTCAGATTGAATCCCGGATAATCAACAAGAACTACCGCATCAGGATTATACTTTAATATATCATCCTTGCAAAAGCTTATATTATTTAAGATCGTTCTCAGGTTAGCCACCACTTCAACAAAACCCATGAATGCCAAATCACGGTAGTGTTTAATAAGTTCACCTCCCTGCTTTTCCATCCTATCCCCTCCCCAGCATCTGAAATGAGCATCCTTGTCAAGTTTACTCAGTTCTTCCATAAGGCTCGCAGCATGCAGATCACCGGAAGCTTCCCCTGCAATAATATAATACTTCATAGCTTGTTAATTAAGGATAAATAAGCCAAAAATAAACTACCATGTAAACAAAAGTAACCAGCAATACTCCCCTGCCTGTCTGTTCATTTTTTAATCTGACAAAATAATACCATATAGGTAATAAATTTATAAAGATGCTCAGCAATTTCATAATGGAAAGCCTTATGAAAATATCCAGCTCAAATATCATCATGATCAACATATTTATCAGATATATTACCCCGAAAAAAATAACGGGTGAAATTAATCCGATCAGAAGACCGGTTGAAAACGAATCTTTTTTAAGAATTTTGAACATTTAATTTCCAGTTATTTATTTCTGAAATTGCTTTATGTGCAGTAAAATCATAATGTACCGGTACAACTGAAACATAATTATTTTCAAGAGCCCAATGATCAGTATCCTCTCCATTATCCTTATGCTCAAAAGAACCTGTTAACCAGTAATAATCACGCTTACTTGGATCTGTGCGTGTTTTAATATTTTCCGCCCATTTCGCTTTTGCCTGCCGGCAAACTTTAATTCCCCTGATCTCCTCACCGTTAACTGAAGGAATATTTACATTAAGGCATGTGCCTTCCGGCAAACCGTTTTCAAGCACTTTTTTTGCAATTGTCTGCACATAAGTCTTACAAGTACTAAAATCTGCATTTTGACTATAATCTAATAATGAAAATCCGATAGAGGGTATTTCATCAATACATCCTTCCAGAACGGCTGCCATGGTACCTGAATATACAATATTGATCGACGCATTGGAACCATGATTAATTCCGGAAACCAATAGATCCGGTTTCTCCCCGATAACGATACTGCTACCCAATTTAACACAATCAACAGGAGTACCGTTACAGGAATATTCTTCATAATCATCATTTTTTGTAATGATCTGAAGCCTTAATGGTTCCCTCACCGTTATAGCATGCCCGGTACCTGACATGGTTTTCTCTCCGGCCACAACATATACTTTGCCCAAAGGCTTCATAGCGTTAACCAGCTCTCTTAATCCTGGTGCTGTTATACCATCATCATTCGTAACTAATATTTTCGGTTTTTCCATTCCCTTTCGCTCTTTCTAATTAAAAAAATTATTTTTTAAATTTATTACTACAGTCCTGACAAAGATAACCAATATTACCAAGTCATATAGCTTGTTGCTGATCAATTTATCAAAATATCCTGGTAATAAAATACTAAAAAAATTAAAACTTCAATAATTCTTCATATAAACGCTGCACAGGTAGTCCCATTACATTATAAAACGAACCTGCTATATAATCTATTCCTATATATCCAATCCATTCCTGAATGCCATAAGAACCAGCTTTATCATAAGGCTTGTACTCCCTGACATAATAATTAATCTCATTAGCTCTGAGATTTTTAAAATGCACCCTGGTCTTAACACTGAAGGATTTGAAATTATTAATAGTCTTAATGCACACACCTGTTATTACATCATGATAATTCCCTGACAATCGATTTAATATTTTTATTGCTTCCTTCTCATCAGAAGGTTTTCCAAGGATACTGTTATCGATTGTAACAACTGTATCTGCTGTTATTAATAATATCTTTTCATTTTCAGTATTAATACTGTAATGATTAGCTTTCAGCTTAGCAAGATAAATTGCAATATCTTCAGGATTCAATTTATCAGGATATTTCTCTTCTATATTTACTGAAGTCACATTAAAACCAACACCCAGCTTTTCAAGCAATTGTCTTCTGCGTGGCGATTTTGAAGCAAGTACTATCTTATAATCTTTAAGGTTTTCAAGTATCATACTAATAATCGAAGTAGATCAATTGCATTGATATTATCCCTGCAACCATAATGACTTTCATCAGGCTGCTTAAAAAACTAAACTTTTTTGCCTCTCTGGCAGAGAACATTTTAACAATAACATAAATATGAAGCAATTGAACCGTTATAAGCAAATACCAGCAAGCCCATTCAAATCCTTCCTTAAACAATAAATATTGAGCGTACCCAAGCACTGCCATACTTATTATTATTACTCCAAGAATTATGAATTTTGTGTTTTGGAAACCAATGGCAATTGGAATGGTCCTGCAACCAGTTCTCTCGTCACCCTCCATATCCTGAATATCTTTGATCATTTCTCGAATTATGCTGGTAATAAATGCAAAAAATGAAAATCCCCAAATAAAATATTTAATAGTTGCCAGTCCTTTAATAGCTTCAATAAATTTACCTGGATCAGCACGTAAAGCAAAAAATTCAAAAAGCCAGACCACAAAAACAACAAAACCCGACAGTATTCCCACTACGAGGTTGCCCCAGAATATCATTCTCTTATAACGCGATGAATAATACCACAACATAATGATTATGATCACAAACACAAATCCAAGCTGAAAAGAACTGACCCTCAGAGCTAAATAGAATCCCAATCCTATTGCAATAATATTTAATGCGTAATACATAATTCTTGCGGTCATTGTGCTTATGTCCCTGCCTATTAAATTCTTTTGGGGTTTATTAATCCTGTCAATTTCAATGTCATAATAATCATTAATGATATAACCTGCAGCAGCTATTAATACAGTAACCACAACCAGTATTAAAAAGTTAATACCCCCTAATGCTGATTCAACATTTTGCATTTCAAGGTAGGGTATAATGATATAATACCTTATCAATACCTGAGTAAGTATGATTATAAGCAAATTCGGAATTCTTAATATTTTAATAACTGCAGGCATAATCACTAATTTTATTTTTACCAGTCATAAGCATCACCATC
Organism: uncultured Bacteroidales bacterium; assembly: GCA_964550205.1. Lineage (GTDB taxonomy): Bacteria > Bacteroidota > Bacteroidia > Bacteroidales > JAIOZK01 > JAIOZK01. The sequence goes on along the minus strand of CAZJYD010000054.1, from coordinate 11,691 downwards.
CATCCAGTTTCCCTGAATTTTCAATACCTGTTCAATGATATCACGCACACAACCTTCACCACCTTTATATTGGGAAATATATTTTGCTATAGCTTTAATCTCTTCGGAAGCATCAGCAGGACAAGTAGGAACACCCACCTCTTTCATAACTTCAAAATCAGGAATATCATCACCCATGTAAAGAACATTCTCCGATTTAATATTGTATTTGTTAATATAATCCTCATAGATTTCCATTTTATTACCGGCACCTAAGAAAACATCAGTCACCTTAAGTGTTTTAAACCTGGTTTCCATTGATTTGGAGCTTCCGCCACTCATAACCGCAATTCTGTAGCCTTTCTTTGCAGCAAGCTGAATGGCATATCCGTCTTTCACATTACCAGTGCGAAGATGCTCACCATCTTCCATCAAAATTATTATACCATTGGTCAATACTCCATCATAATCGAAAATGAATGTGTTTATCTCCTTTAACAATTCCTTATAACTTGTCATCTTCATTTGCTTTTTTATGTCTTGTCATTATGCTTTTTGTTATCATATCATATATTTGTTGATATTCAGGATAAGCTTTTAAATATTCGAGATGTTTTCTTACCGTTTCTTCATCATTTCTAATAGCAGGTCCTGTTTGCATTTCGTAAGCTCTATTGTTTTTGATAATTTCGGCAGTTTCATTAATTAAAGGTCTGATCAGATCAAAAGGAAGATTATGCTTTTCAAGAATATCTAATGCAATTGTATACATATAATTGGTAAAATTGTTTGCAAAAACAGCAGCTAAATGAGCAATTTTCCTCAGGTCAGAATCAAGATATCTTACATTTTCGGAAATTTCTTCTGCAAGCTCGAATAACAAATTTTTGTTCGATGTTGTATTCGCTTCTATACAAATTGGTGTATCTTTAAACTCAATATCTTTCTCTTTCGAAAAAGTCTGAAGCGTATAAAACACACCAATATTCAGTGAAGCCACCGAAAGGACATCCATAGGCAAGGCACCTGATGTATGAACTAATAAACGGTCTTTTAATCGAATATCCGATAGAACATTTGTTATAGCATTATCCGGAACACTTATAACATACAAATCAGCTTTATTGGTCAGTTGATAGATATCAGAAATAGATTCTGCGCCCACCACCTCAGAAAGCATTTCTGCAGTTGATTTTGATCGTGAGTAAACCTGTATTACACTTTTGCCAGATCTTTTAAATGCTTTACCCAGTTGGGTGGCTACATTTCCTGCCCCAATTAACGCTATCTTATTAATGCTGTTATTATCCATAGAAAAAAGGCAACGAAATTACGAATTATAATTAAATTCTTTTTTCCAGTTCTTCTTTCACATATTTAAGAGCTATATCTATAAAAGATTTCTCTTGTTCCAGATAGATGTTGAAGATAATTTGTGAAAACTCGGAAGCAGATGATTTTTCTCCTGCCTGGGCATATGCCGAGTTTATTACCTTAATCATACCTTCCTTTGCATTCTTGACCAATTCCCAGGCTGAGCTAGAAAGATAAAGTTGTTGAGACATATTATGTTCATATTCTTCACGAACAGTTTTTATTAAAAATGCCTGCAGTTGATCTGCTGTCATACCGGGTCTGGAAACTCTCATAATAATATTTCCGGGTAATATTCTTTCAAGGAATAATACAACCCTTTCATATGCTTTTATACGTATAGGGGCTATTATTTTCTGAGAAGCTTCATGTATTTCTTTACCCATTCGGTTCTTTTCAATCTTAACAAATTGCCGCATCATCAAATATGCCAATATCAATACAATGATTGCAGGAATTGTATATTTCAGTATTTCAAGAAATTCACTCATCCTATAAATATTTTTTATTGATGTTTGCAATATACGATTTTATCTTTAAATCATTTCGAAAAGATAGAACATATGCATTAGTTTAAAATTATTAAATTTGCCCTTTAATTGTGAATTTTTTAACAAATAAAAACTATGGGTAAGAATTTATTATCAGAACGGGTAAACAATCTTTCCGAGTCAGCAACTTTAGAAATGACAAGAAGAAGCAGGGAACTAAAAATGAAGGGATTTGATGTAATCACTTTAAGTATAGGAGAACCTGATTTCAACACGCCTGAAAGTGTAAAGCAATCAGGGATAAAAGCTATTGAAGCAAATTTTTCGCACTATCCACCTGTGCCTGGCATACCTGAGTTACGGCAAGCCATTTCTGATAAGTTTAAAAGAGACAATTATCTTGATATATCACATGAGCAGATTGTAGTATCAAACGGTGCCAAACAATCTATTGCCAACGCACTATTATGCCTGATAAATAAAGGTGATGAAGTTATTCTACCATCACCATACTGGGTATCATATCCCGAAATGGTAAAACTTGCAGAAGGTAAAATAGTTAAAATCCCAACAAGCATTGATTCCGAATTTAAAATTAGTCCTGAACAACTTGAAGCAAGCATTACAAAACACACCAAAGCATTTATATTCAGCTCACCCTGTAACCCAACCGGCACAGTGTATACAAAAAGTGAATTAAAAGAACTGGCAAAAGTATTTGCCAGACACAAAAATGTTTTCATTATCTCTGATGAAATATACGAATACATAAACTTTTATTGTAAGCATGAAAGTATTGCACAGTTTGACGAAATCAAAGACCAGGTAATTATCGTAAATGGCGTTTCCAAAGGATACGCCATGACAGGCTGGAGGATAGGATATATTGGCGCCCCCACTTTTATAGCCAAAGCATGTAATAAATTACAGGGTCAGTATACTTCAGGTGCATCATCAATAGGTCAGAAGGCTGCATTAACAGCTGTGCAAACCGATCCGGCTAAATCCGACGATATAAAGAAAATGAACGAAGCTTTCAGGGAAAGAAGAAACCTTGTGATAAAGATGCTGAAAGAAATACCAGGAGTAATTACAAATTATCCTCAGGGTACTTTTTATATTTTTCCAAATATCAGTTATTATTTTGGTAAATCCGACGGGAATAACAAAATAACAGATAGCAAAGTTCTTTGTATGTATTTACTTGAAAAAGCTCATGTTGGTACAGTTCCGGGCTCTGCTTTTGGTAATTCCAATTGTATCAGAATTTCATATGCCACATCAAAAGAATTACTTGTAAAAGCTATAGAACGCATTAAAGATGCACTGGCCAAACTACATTAACTTTTAAGTGATTATCAGTTTTGGAACAGTAATTTAAATCCATTCATTAACTTTGCTCATTATAGTTTATTGTGATTAAAACAATATAAACATGCTAAATAAAGAAACAATCCAAACTGCTTTCAATGATTTCCAAAATAAAAAAATATTAGTTGTTGGGGATGTTATGATGGATGCTTATTTATGGGGGAAAGTTGAAAGAATATCACCTGAAGCACCGGTACCAATTGTATCGGTTACGAACAGAGAGAACCGTTTAGGCGGAGCCGCCAATGTTGCGATCAATATTAAATCAATGGGTGCTGAACCTATCTTATGTTCTGCTATCGGAAACGATCAAAAAGCGGATGAGTTTATTAATTTATTGGAAGACAATAACATAACATCAAAAGGTATATTTAAGAGTAATGACCGTATAACAACCACAAAATTTCGGGTTATAGGTAACAACTATCAAATGCTCAGGGTAGATGAAGAAATTACTGCAGAATTAACCGATAACGATAAAAATGATCTTTACTCCATAATTTCAGAAAATATAAAAAAGAACAAAATAGATGCACTTATTTTCCAGGATTATAATAAAGGAGTACTTACAAGTGGGTTAATCCGTAAAATTATAGCTCTTGCCAATAACAAAGAAATAACCATAATTGCTGATCCCAAGAAGAAAAATTTCGATGCCTATCAGAATATTACATTGTTAAAACCCAATCTGAAAGAATTGAAAGATGGATTGAATCTGGAATTCAATGCCGGAAATATTCAGGAATTGAGCAATGCTGTTGAAGTGCTTCATAAAAAACAAAATATAAGAATTGTACTTGCAACACTATCGGAAAAAGGTATATTCGTTAGTAATTACCTGAATAATAATGAATACACACAAGAATTAATACCTGCACATTTCCGGTCAATATCCGATGTGTCCGGTGCCGGAGATACCGTGGTTAGTGTTGCAGCTCTTTTTCATACAACTGATTTTGAACCTGTTGATATTGCAAAAATTTCTAACCTCGCCGGAGGTATTGTTTGTGAAGAAGTAGGGGTTGTTCCTATCGATAAAAATCGCTTGTTCAATGAAGCGATTAAAGTTTTTATTTAATTGATTGCTCCAATGGCAATTTTAAAATATCTCATATTAATATTTTTTATATTAAAAGGACTTGCTAACACTTTTTCACAGGACCATAACTGGGAATTGATCCAGACTATTCCTTCCGGTGAAAACAAAATCCATTCTATAACTTATGCCGATAATAAACTGGCAGTTAATATTGATAATAGCTATATTGAAATATACGAATATATTAATGAACAGTTTCAACTAAGCAAAACATTTAAATTGAGACATTTAACACCAAAATTCGGCACAATGAAATTTGTCGGTTCCTATCTATATGTCTCAATAGATGGATTCAAATTTTATAAAATCGACCTGGTAAACGAAAAGATCAGGAGAACAAATACATACAAGGCAGGATTTTATATAATCTCTGTTTATGACGTTGAATACTACGGTAAATACTGGGTCTTTAAAATAAATAAAAATAAGGACCTGGAGATATACATTAATAAAATATATAAGGAAGTGATTCGAGATAATATAAATCCTATCAATCTAGAATATCAAAAATAAAAAATGAGTTTTTTATCTTACCCTTAATTATTTCATATGTTTGCACCTTAAAAAATCCAAACAGAAAAATATTCCAAATTATACTTCGTTTAAAATAATTTAAATGCAAGAATATTGAAAATAAAGCAAACAATAATAGCAGGAATTTTTGGTGTTATTTTATTCACCCATCTCCAATCTTACGCCCAGATTGACAGGTTGAAGAACCTGCCTAAGTATGATATGTCGAAATATCATTTTGGTTTTATTCTTGCCACAAATCAAATGTTCTTCAGCCTCGAATCCAAACATAATTTCAATATGAAAAAATATACCAGTCAGGAATTAGGGGGTGATTCATTATTTTTATTCGGAATAGAATCTAAGCCAACTATCGGATTTACAATTGGTATTGTATCCAATTTAAGACTGGGAAAATATTTTGACCTTCGTTTTATTCCTGCCCTTTCTTTTGGAGAAAGATATTTAAATTACAGTATATTGCAATATGATGATTCGCTAACCAGACGATTTGATATACAGAAAAATATCACTTCCACTTTTGTTGAATTTCCGTTCCATATTAAGTATAAATCCAAACGGCTCAATAATGTTAGAGGCTATTTACTTGGCGGAGCTAAATATACACTTGATCTTGCTTCAAATGCCAAACGAAGGGAAGAAAATGCAGATGCAACTATTGTAAAGTTAAAAAAGCATGATGTGCTTTTTGAAATAGGAGTTGGATTTGATTTTTATACAACCTACTTCAAGTTCGGAACCGAACTTAAGATGTCTTATGGTATAATGGACATGCTAAAAAGGGAAGGCAATATATATACTGACGGAATTGAAAGGCTTAATTCAAAAATCTTTTTATTATCTTTCACATTTGAATAATCATATTAATTACTTCTATGAAAAATCTTTCTCCAAAAAAACCATTAATAGCCACACTGGTAAATAAGGCAACACTTAAGCAAAAAGTTTATCAGAACACACTTAATACTTTCATATTATTTAAAGATGCTATACAAAATATAGTTATTGGTTTTAATGAGGAATTGAAAGGCAAAAATAAAACCATACCTATTGAATTTAAAGTCAAAGGTGATTTTGAAATAGAATTGAAATTTGCAGGAGATATTCTATTATTCCTTATGCATACTAATGTATTTGAGTTTAGCAGGAATCACCAGGTAATGAACACATCATATGTACGCGAAAATAAAGACCGTTCTTATTGCGGGATCATAAACATATATAACTTCCTGGCTGATTCATTTAAATATAACAGGATAAATGACATAGGTTATCTTATAGGCAGGGTTTTCATTAATAAAGACATGCATTATTTTATAGAGGGAAAACGTGAAATCGGTTTATTATACAATAATTTCAATACTGCACTGATGAATGAAAAATCTGCAAAGGAGATTATTGAATCAGCAATACGATATACAATAAACTTCGATCTCTTAACACCGCCTTACGATAATGTTAAAGAAGTTACTGTTTACGATATGCAATCCACACTCGATAATATCACCCTGAAGACAGGCAAACGCATGGGCTTTCAATTCCAGGCCGACAAAGAAGAAGAGGAATAAAAAAATTTAAAACAAATTTTTCCCAAAGTTTTCCGGTATTAAAAAAATTTATACATTTGCACCCTTAAATTTTTGCTCCCATCGTCTAGTCTGGTCCAGGACGCCAGGTTTTCATCCTGGTAACAGGGGTTCAAATCCCCTTGGGAGTACAAAAATGCCCTTTAAATTATTTAGTGATTGTATTTTGTTTTAAATCTTTTCCAAGTGAGGTCAGATTTAAAGGTGGTAATAGTATTGTTCTACAACCAGATAAAGCTGTTAAAGCTGAAACATAACTACGTAAATAAGGAAAAATAATAGCAGGTGCGTTAATATAAAAATAATTGCTTAGATTCTCTAATTTCGTAACCTCTTTAAATTCGAACAATCCATTCATTTTAACATAAACATCCAATCCATCATTTGATTTTACATATATGTACAAATAAATTTCAAAATTCTTATTTTCTTCATAAATAACCCCTTTGGGTTCTATTTTAACATCAATAGACTCTGCTTTCGTTTTTGGTTCAATTTTAATTTTGCTTTCTGCAATCACGAAGTTCAGAAACCTAAATGGGGCCTGACTAATGTTTGAATTATCTTTCATGCTGCCAATGCATAGTTTTTTTCACCAAAATACCCAAAATGACAGATAAGATCATTATCCCTATTTGTTAATTTATTTTTATGTTGGAATTCCTCTTGATTTTCTGTAAAATCAGAAAGCTCTTCTATTTTAGATTTTGTTCGAGCTTCATTTGAATTTAAAAGATACTCATTAAAGCTTGATTCTAATTTACTTATATTACTATGATAATCATAAATAATCTCTGATAAATTAGCTATAGTTTCATCTAAATATGGTAAATAGAATAAATTGTTCTCAATAAAATCATCGTGATCATGTAATGGTTTTGTAAACATTGTTTCGTTTATAAAATCGTCTCCAATCAAAACCTCATCAGGTTTACTAAGATTTATCCAATCATCATCAGGTAGAAAAACTATACTATCATAAGGATAATTAGCTATTAAACCAAAAATAATATCATTTTCTCTTTTTTGACGTTCCTCAACATCGTAATCATTAAAAGAAGAAACTTTTACTAAATGTTCTTTACTTAGAGGGTCATATTTGTAAAAAATCAATAATTGAGGGAAATCCTTAATTAATTCATTCAATTTAGAGATAATGTATGTTTTTGCATTTGCCTTCATTAACTATTAAATTTATAAATTTCTTGATCTTTTGTGCTTCTTCCTCGGTAATTCCAGTATATTCATAAAAATAATGTATTATTAATTGTAATGAACTGTAATAAGCACAATGTATTCCAGGTGTATTTAATTTCTCTGATATTAAAAGACTTATTGCCTTATAATTCTCCTCTGATTTGTTTGTTAAGACGCTCAAAATAATAAATTATTACATGCAAATATAAAAAATTTTACAGAAATTTATTTTCTTTTGTTTGCATTCTAAGTATTTTTTTCTAAATTATTTTCTGTCTCTGTTTTTTGATGTTTTATATTGGATGTTCTGTTCCCCATGTTATTACTTACTAAATTTAGAATTTTTATTTTACTACCTGATATAAAAATCAAAATAACCTTGTGCAATTTGGAGCTAAAATTCCTTTTTTTTCAAAATAATATTTATTAGTTTTGTTAGTTTGTTAACGCTTATTTATACGTAACCTTTATTAGTTAGCAAGGTATAATAAGTTAACTTAAAATAATAATTTTTTGTCAATATCATAACTAATGAAAAAACTACTTTTTACTCTTTTTTCCGCATTTTATATGCTGATTTTTTTCTCTTCAAATGTTTTCGCTGAAGGATCTAAGGAAATTTATGTAGGCAATCTCGGTGTTGGGCTTCTTATGTGTAATGATTTTGAGGAACAATGCAATCCAGGTGGTGGTGGTGCTGGTGATCGTATACAATTTGCTGTTTATGGATGTGACAGTTTAGACAGATTATATTTTGATATCGACTCATTAAATGAAATTGTTTATATGGGATTTCAGGGACAGGATATTCCTTTATGGCAAGATTGGCACATTGTATATAGAATTAAAAATTTGAATGATAGTATTGTTAAACCTGAGGAAGATTTACCTACAAGTGATACCGGATATATAAATAACATTGATGAAGCAAGAGAAGGACCCCGTCAATTAGCTGGGCCAGATGGTTATTTGGCTATTGAGTGGACTCCACCTGATACCGGTACATATTATATTGAATTTAACAGGGTACCTAATAGCGGACATGGAGAATCTATTGGAATTTTTCGTATAGAGCTTTTTGATATTACAGTAGCAGATACTACAATTGAGGAAGCCATCCCAGGTAGATTATATTGCTATGCCTGGCAATTCGATGATTATAATTTTGAAAATAGAAGTTCAGCAAAATTTTATGTTTATTCTACTGATAGTATTATTACATCACTAGAACTTAATGATATGCAAGGCGGTTACTGGTTTCTGTATTGTAATCAAAATGGTGTAGGAAATACTGGTAATTTTAATGAAGATAGAAAATCAGTACCTGATTATCAGGCTTATTTTCCTGAATACAGGGTTTTTCTTAATGAGCCTGATACTAATCTTTATCCGGAAGCTGAGGCATTAGGAGAAATTATCCCTCCGGTAACAGGAATAACCCATTGTGACGGTACAATAGATTTCGAAGTGGAAGTAGATAAAGCCGGTAATGTTGATATCACGCTTGATTTTGATCCTCCCTATGTTACCCGAACATTAACAAGAAAAGTTAACAAAGGAGATAATACAATTACATGGGATGGCTACGACGGTAGTACACCGGACAGCCTTCCCGTTCCGAATAACACTAACATTACTTTTACAGTAAAATATATTAATGGATTAACAAACCTTCCTTTATATGATATCGAGAGTAATAATAATGGTTTTGTAGTTGAGTTGGTGAGTCCTCCTCCATCTCCTAATGATTCTCTTCTTGTATATTGGGATGATTCAAAAATTGGTCCTGGCGGTGGAGGTGTCAATCTTGATGGATGCTATGCTACTTCGGATCCATGGTCAGGATGTCATATATTTAATGATGGTGATCATCATACAATGAATACATGGTGGTACACGGCTTCCGAAAGTACTTCACCGGTTGATATTGTAGAAGAACGGGGTGCCGACACTCTAATATTTGACCAGGAGCCTCCACAACAATATTGCGGTGGAGATACCGGAATAGTATTTTCTGTTGCTGAGGATCCGAATACTGAAGAGTATCATTGGTCATATACCGGTAGTAATGTAATAATAACCCATGCAGACTCATCAGATAACTTCATTAAGATTGATTTTCAGGATAGTGCAACATCAGGTTATGTTGAAGTATACGGAAATAACAGAAACTGTCCGGACCCCGGTCCGACATCTGAACTTTATGTTGAGGTAGGCGTATATCCGCTGGTAGAACTCGGACCTGACACCATTATATGCGACAGCGGCACAAATACAGCATACTTTGATGCAGGACCTGCTGAAGAATATTTATGGAATACAGGTGATACCACACGGGTTATTACTCCCGATTCAACAGGATGGTATAAGGTAACTGCTACTAATGTTGCATGCTCAACAACAGATTCAGTACACCTTACTATGGTGCCCAGACCCGACACCTACGCCGGTTCAGATTCATCTGTATGTGAAGGTGATACCATTTACCTGGGAGGTTTGTTTATCCCACCTGATTCTTCTAATTGCGATTCTGTTAAGTGGTTTGGGGGTAACGGATATTTCAGCAACTCAACTGTTTTATATCCTACATATTACTCTGATACCTCAGATCTCGGTACTATACAACTGGGATTAATTGGCTATGGGATCTCACCCTGCGGTAGTGATACCTCCTACATGACTTTACGTGTTGATACCGTTCCGGAGGGTTATATTGAGATGATCCCTATAGATACTTGCTGTACGAACTTTACAATTCAATTCATCGGCCATAGCTCATGCGTTATAACAACCTGGGAATGGGACTTTGGTGATGGCAGTCCGCTGGAATATGGTCAGGTGGTTACTCATGCCTATGACACTTCCGGTACTTATGATGTTGTTATGAATATGTACAATGCTTACGGATGTATGGGAGTGGATTCTTCCATCAAAGTTGTAGAGGAGGTTGACGAAGATATAAATGCAGATACAGTTGGATGTAGCAATGATTCAATCCTGTTTTCAGGCACGGGTAACATAACTTTTGTCGATTATGAATGGGACTTTGGTGATGGCGACACAGCAATAGGAAAAGATGTATATCATACGTACGCATCATCTGGTAATTACACAGTAAGACTGGTAATATGCTCCGATACCAATTATCATGATATTACAATACATCAGGCAGCCACGTGTGACGCAGGTTCTGATGAACACATCTGTGAAACCCATTCCTTTGATTTCAATAATTCATCAATCCCACCTGATACCACAAGTGCCGATTCCCTTCTCTGGTCAGGAGGTACAGGTAGTTTCAACGATTCTACTTTATTAAAACCTGTTTACAATCCAGGCATCGGTGAGGTAGGACCTGTTGTATTGCAACTTGTAGCATACAGCAAGCCTCCCTGTAATAATGACACTTCATATATGACGCTTACATTAGATACTTTGCCTGATCCTTCATTTACCTACTTGCCGAATGATTCCCTCTGTGTTAATGAGCTGATCAGTTTCTCAGGCGCCAATACCAATAATACATACATAACCAGCTGGTATTGGGATTTCGGTGACGGCAATACGGATACAATACAAAATCCAACTTATTCCTACAAGCAAGATGGCATATATTATGTAACCCTCACGCTTACCAATGATTATGGTTGTATTGATTCCATTACCGACACGCTTCGGATACACAAGCTCCCTGATGCAGGTTTTACAATATCTCCTGATGATAGTATCTGCGCTGAGCTGCCTTTAACATTCACCGACACCAGCACTACAACCGTAACCGAAAGATACTGGAATTTTGGCGACGGCAACACAGATACAGGCGAAATAGTAACGCATACGTACACACAAGCTGGAACATACACAGTTACACTTATAGTTATTAATGAAAACAGTTGCTCTGATACTATATTAAAGCAAGTTCTTATTCATGCTCTGCCTTCAGCTGATTTCACAATAAGTCCCAATGATACGGTATGTGTTGATGATACTGTAACATTCAATGGCAGTGGCACCCCGGATATAGTAAGCTGGCAATGGTATTTTGGAGACGGCAGCACTG
>CAZJYD010000053.1:0-25074 GCA_964550205.1 uncultured Bacteroidales bacterium | reverse complement strand
TATATATTTGAATTAAGAAAATGAATTGGGGAAGGTTTTTAGACGAACTGACGTTGGCGGTAATGCAACATCACGACTGAAATTATATTGACATTGATTATAAAAATTGTATTTTTGTATCTATGGCAGAAAGAGCATACATAACACCTAAAGTCTTCAAATGGGCAAGAGAATCAGCCAAAATGACTGAAGATATTGCAGCAAAAAAGGTAGCTGTTTCTGTTGATAAATTTAAGGAATGGGAAAATGGAGATAGCCAACCAACCATACGACAAGCACAAACATTAGCAAAAGCATATCATAGACCATTTGCCTTATTTTTTCTTCCAGACATACCAAGTGATTTCCAACCATTACAAGATTTTAGAAAAAAAGGCTCAAAAGAACTAAGTACCTCTTCTATTTTTATTATTAGGGAAATCCAACAAAAACAGGCGTGGATAAGTGAAGTAAATGAAGAGAATAATGAAAACCCTTTGCCATTTGTTGGTAGATTTTCTCAACATAATAACCCATCAGAAATTGCAAAGGATATTTTAAAAACTTTGGGTATTCAACCTCTGAATTATAAAACAAACAATCCAATCTTAGAATGGATAGAAAAAGCTGAATCTAATAGTATCTTTATTTCTAGAACAAGCTTTATTCATCCAAAATTGAAATTAGATTCTAATGAATTACAAGGATTTGCAATTGCAGACAAGTTTGCGCCATTTATCTTTATTAATTCGGATGACTGGAATGCACCCCAATTATTTACACTTGTACACGAACTTGCTCATATTTGGATAAATGAAACAGGTATTTCAAATGATATTGAACCAATTTTAAGGGAAAAAAACAAATATAACCCTGTTGAGTTGTTTTGCAATGAAATAGCTGCTAACGCCTTAATTCCAGAAGAATATATTACACATGTTAACAAGGAGAATTTTGCAACTGCCAAAAGGGTATTTAATATGGCTAAAGAATTTGGAGTAAGTTCCTTTGCTTTGATTGTAAGAGCTTTTAATCTTAATCAAATATCATACAACGAATATAACAAATTGAAAGTTCAGGCAGATATTGAGTTTAAAGAATTCTTACTAAGAGAACAGGAAAAAAAGGAACTACAAAAACGAAAAACCAAGGATAGTCCTATTTACTATCCTTTAATAATTAATAGAAATGGTCGTTTGTTTACTCAAACGGTACTTGATGCATATCGTGGCGGTGATATAGCGCCAACTTTTGCTAGTAATTTATTAAATGTTAAAGTAAATAATTTTTCAAAGCTTGAATCTCAGATGTATAGATGGATGTAATTAACTTAAAATATTATTTAGATTCGAATGTATTGATTCAAGCATGGCAAAAATATTATTCTCCAGAAATATGCCCTGAATATTGGGATCTATTAAACGAATTCGGTAAAGACGATAAATTATTTATTCCAGCCACAGTGCATGAGGAAATAACAAGAACCGATGATGATCTTTCCGCATGGTTAAACACTAGTAGTATTCCTGTTAGAGAGATCACAGAGAATGTAACTAAATGTATAAATAGAATATACGCTGCAAATCCAAACCATAAATTTTTGGTAGATAACGTAAAAGGCAGATCTTTAGCTGATCCTTGGGTAATTGCGCATGCAATTGACGAAAATGCAATTGTTGTAACAAAAGAAGAGAAAATCACAGCAGCAAATAAGAAAAAAAACAAAATTAGGATTCCTGATGTCTGTGATAATATGAAAGTTACATGGATGAATGACTTTCAACTTATTCGAGAACTTGGAATTAAATTCAGTTGTCAAGTTGTGAAAACCTAATGCACGAACCGCCAACACGCGATGATAGCCAATTGGCGCATCCCGTTTATCAAGACAAAGACATGAAAGAAACAACAGCATACAAATCAACCGGCATCCTGCGAAAAAAGCGCCAACTGGCCATATCGCGGAAACGTTAGTAGCCATTAAATCTGAATAATGTCAAACTATAAAAGAGGATGTATTTATGTATTACAATTGCCACATTCACATTTTTATGGATATTGATGTTCCGAACAAGTTCCTACCTTTTGGACTTGTTAAAATTCTTAGATCAACTGCAGGATATAAGATCATTTCAAGTATAATGAAGAAGTTAATTTTTTGGACTGATAATGATATACTTGATCGCTATATTAAATTTGTTACAACTGGTAGATTGGGTTCACAAAAAAAGATTTTTGAAAAATGTAAAGATTATTATCCGGAAAATACAAAATTCATCATCCTTCCAATGGATATGGCTTATATGGGGGCAGGTGAGGTTCCTAGACCATATAATGAACAGTTAAATGAGCTATATGAGTTAAGTAAAGATTACCCACAACTTCTCCCGTTTGTTCATGTTGATCCTAGACGAGATGGAATACTTGAAATTTTAAAACAATGTGTGGAAGAACAGAGTTTCAAAGGTGTTAAACTTTACCCTCCTCTGGGTGTTTTTCCATTTGATGAACGATTTGATCCAATTTATGAATATTGTCAAATGAAAAACCTACCGATACTTACACATTGTAGTCCATTCAATCCTGTTCACTACAAAGGAAAGAAAAAGGATTTAAAAGAAATGCTTGAAAAATCAATAAGACCTATCAATACAAATGGGAAAAGTAAAAAGGAATTATGTGCCTACTTTACACATCCAGAAAATTTTAAATACGTTATAGAGAAATTCCCTGATCTAAGAATATGCTTTGGGCACTTTGGTTCACAGCATTATTGGGATAAATTCATTCATAATCCTAAGGAAGATGGGAACTGGTTGAGAATTATTCGTGATTTATGTATAAATCATAAGAACTTTTATACAGATATATCTTTCACAATGGCTGACATTAAATACTTTTCTCTTCTAAAGGTAATGCTCACCGATGAAAAATTAAGTAGGAAAATTTTGTTTGGATCAGATTATTACATGGTCGAAGTTGAATCAAACGAGAGACGTTTTGGACTTGATCTGCGAGCTTACTTAGGAGAGAATAACTTTAATAAAATATCTGTTGAAAATCCAGAGGCCTTTTTGTATGGACACTCATAGTTTTCACAAATATGCAATATCAAAATATACAGAAAAGAATAACGGCTACCAATAATCAGGGATCAATCACACGTATGATTTGGGGGACTCTACTCCCGGCAAGCCGGGACAAGTTGTGATTATCCCTGTGTTGTGCGTCATGCTGAACAGAAAAAGCAAAAGAATATGAAAAAGCTATTTACTTTAATTTTCATGATTTCAACAATGATTGGATTTTCTCAAACACCAATAAACTTTGTTGACCCAGATGCAACTTGGAATGTTGCACGGACTTTTCCAAATCCCAATCCTCAAAATCCAGACTTTGCTGAAACTACCACAAAAGTTTTCGGATTTATTGGAGATACTTTAATTGGAAGTGAAACTTGGTTAAAATTCTTTTCAACCCCTGATTCGAATTTTATGTCGGATTTCACCTACCTTGGAAATTTAAGAGAAGAAAATGGATATGTTTATTTCATGGACACTTTAAATTCCATTGACACAATTTACAATTTCAACTTACAAATTGGAGACTCAGTATTTTATGATTTCGGATGGGGAAGTAATTATCTGCAAATCGAAAATATTGACAGTATTGAAATAAGCGGTGAATATCATAAACGATTTTTTATTGAAGAGCCAAATTATCCTCCTATGCTCATGTCTGAAGTCTGGATTAAAGGAATTGGAAGTGTGCATGGACCATTATTCCCAAAATACCCTGGAGTGTTTTCAAATGAAGTTCCTGATTCATTAAACTTAACCTGTTACAAAATTGATAATTCACTTATCTGGAACAATCCATTTTATGATGACTGCTATGTGAGTATAGTTTTATCTTCACATGAAATTGAAAAAGGAGAATTCAAATTATTTCCCAATCCGGTAAAAGACAAGTTGAAAGTTGAAATTCCAAAAAATGAATCAGGAAATTATGTGATTTCAATTTTTGATACATTTGGAAAAATACTCATGAAAGAAAATTTCAACCAAGATGGAACAATCGAAATTAATACGACCTCATTAATAAATAGCTTATATATAATGGAGATTGAATTTGAAAACAAAACATACAGACAGAAATTCATTAAAGAATAAAGCACGAACGCACAACATTGTATAAGCGTAATGCGGGCTGAATTGCTGAAATTGAGCTTATTTGCTCCTAAGAAATTTTGCGGTCAAGAAATAAATTAAACTTGACATTTTGTTATCTTTGTGATATGAATAAGAAAGCTAAATTAGGGGCTAAAACTGCAAAAGGCGGATTTGCAAATGAAGAAGATATATGTAAAAAATTTAATAAATGGGAAAAGGATAATGAAGCGAAAGAATGGCTTAAAATTATGGGCTATAATATTAATAAATTGAGTTCTGTAAAAGCTATTCAAGTTCCATTAAGAATAAAAACAGAAGACCTAAAAAAGTATAACATTTCTGAAAAAGACTATAATAAATTTGTTCATTTTAAAAAAGCTGATGCTCAAATTAAAATAATAATAAGAATTGGTAATATCATCAAAATTGAAAACTTATCACTAAAAAAAGCAAACTCTGATGCTGACTATAATCAAATTGACAAAAGAACGGTTGATTTTTATCAAGAAATGTGGGGCTTTGATAATGAAATAGCTTTGTGGTTAAAGCTTTTTACCGGTGAAATCCTTCCAATAGATCAGAAAAAATTAGTCGGAACAATAAGGATAAAAGACAAACGAAGATTGTTTTTAACTGAAATGCCTAATAAAATCCAAAGAAAAATAGTCAGATATTTTAATAATAATAAAATCCTTGTAATAACTGACATTCTTAGAGGCAGAGGTGGGTTATCTGCTGACTGGATGTTAGTTACAAAATTCAACAAACAAAAGAAAACTACAACTTGGATACTCAAAGACATTAATACAGTAATGAATTTTTTTGGTTACGGTAAAGTTGAAATATCAGTAAGAGGGAGTTTACATATTGGAAGAATAACCGGCCAAAGAAAAGGTGGAACACCTGACCCAACAAAATTGCAATTCAAATTTAAACCTTGCGATTTATTTAAAATGGATGAATAATGGAAATAAATAAAGTTCAATTAGGTGATTGTATAGAAATAATGAGGGAAATGCCAAACAATTCAGTAGATTTGATATTTGCTGACCCACCTTTTAACATTGGACTTAAATATGACAACTATAATGATAATCGTTCTTATGAAGATTATTATTATTGGTCAAAAGAATGGATATCTGAAACTTATAGAATATTAAAGAATACAGGTTCTATTTATATTGCTATAGGAGATGAGTTTGCAGCAGAAATAAATGTAATTCTAAAAAAAACAGGATTTTGTTTCAGAAATTGGATTATTTGGTATTACACTTTTGGACAAAATCAAAGAAAAAAATTTAACAGAGCACATACACATATTTTTTATTTTACAAAGGATAAA
The DNA here is from genome assembly GCA_964550205.1 of uncultured Bacteroidales bacterium. Taxonomy (GTDB): domain Bacteria; phylum Bacteroidota; class Bacteroidia; order Bacteroidales; family JAIOZK01; genus JAIOZK01. The sequence continues at coordinate 19,581 of CAZJYD010000053.1, read as the reverse complement.
GAAAATTTCATCTTCAATGATGATGAAATTAGGGTGCCATCTGCCAGACAATTAAAATACAATGATAAAAGAGCACATCCAAAAGGAAAAGTGCCTGATGATGTTTGGGAAATATCAAGAGTTTGTGGAACATTTAATGAGAGAATCGGCAATCATCCATGTCAAATGCCTGAAAGTTTATTAGAAAGAATTATCAAGGCAAGTTCAAATGTAGGGAATTTAGTATTTGATCCTTTTGGTGGAACAGGAACTACTGCTGCAGTTGCAAAAAAACAAAATCGTAATTATTTGACAATAGATATCTCCAAAACATATTTTGATGTAATTTCAAAGCGACTAAATGGGCAAATGACTGAAATAAAAAGAAAATCTGCAGAAAAACAAATCGGACAAAGAACATTATTTGACTAATAAATTGACCGCAAAACTTCTTATAACACGAGCTCAAAGCCCATTAAAACGGGCTTTAGCTGTATCCGTTTGGCATAATTTATTATGATTCTAACAATACTAAAATAAATGGCAAAACATAGTAAAATCTTTAAATATATCGACATAGCTAAGATTATTGACGAGAGTAACTCAGAATTATTAAATAAACTGCCTGATTTTATTGTCAAATGGATTGCAAAAATTATCAAGCAAGATGAATTAAACCGAATTCTTGGTAAATATTCAGATTATACCGGAGTAATTTTTTTAACTAAAATGGTTGATGAGTTTAAATTAAAGTTAGAAATTGAAGGTAAAGAGAACCTTCCTGAAAATGGAAAGTGCTTTTTTGTCGCAAACCATCCCTTTGGTGTAATAGATGGATTGGTTTTAACCCTAACGGTATCTCAAAAATATGGCGGCCTTAAAGCAATAGCTAATGATGTTTTTATGTTTATACCACAATTACATCCATTGATTGCAGCAGTTAATGTTTTTGGACGTTCATCAAAAGAATATGTAAAAGCACTAGATGATACATATAATATGGAAATTCCTATAACACACTTTCCTGCGGGTATGGTATCACGGCTATATAAAGGAAAAGTGCAGGATTCAGTATGGCAAAAAAGTTTTATAAAAAAAGCTGTTGAAAGTAAAAGAGATATCGTTCCATTATATTTTTATGGCAGAAATTCCCACTTGTTTTATATGGTAAATTTGACAAGGCAATTCTTTAAGATTAAGACTAATATTGAGTTATTACTCTTGCCAAGGGAGATGTTTAATAAGAGAAATAAAATTATAAAAGTTAAGATTGGTAAACCCATACCATATCAAATGTTTGATAATTCTTCAACAGTTTTAGAATGGGCACAAAAGGTACGTTGTCATGTTTATGAGTTGGGGAATAATAAGTAAGAAAATAATTTTTAATAAAATAATTATGAAATTCAATTTTCGCGAAAGCATGTTTAGAATTTGGTATTGGTATGTGAATAAAGTTGACAAAAATGGTGATATCTTATTTATGAACTACGGATATAATGATATGGATCAGAAAATTCTAGTGGATGATCAAAACGAACCTAATCGATATTCAATCCAGTTATATCACCATTTGGTATGTGCAACAGAGATAAAAAATAAAGATATTGTAGAAATAGGTTGTGGGAGAGGAGGGGGATTGTCCTATATCACTGAGAATTTTTCACCTGCTTCGGCTAAAGGGATAGATATGGATAAACAAGCTATCTCATTTTGTAACCGTAATTATTCTTTGGATAGTTTATCGTTTTTACAAGGCGATGCCCAGAATTTAAAACTGGAGAATAATTCATGTGATGTGGTGATCAATGTTGAATCATCGCATCGATATATTGATATGGAAGCATTTTTGGGAGAAGTATCCCGTATTTTACGTCCCAATGGATATTTTTTATTTACAGATTTTCGATACGATTATGAAATAGAAAATATGAAGAAGGAGCTGGAGTTTAGTGGGATGAATGTGCTAAAAGAAAAATTTATTAATAAGGAAGTTGTTGCTGCTCTGGAGTTAGATGATAAACGCAAACGCAATCTCGTAAAAAAGTTGACTCCGAAATTACTTCATAAAATAGCCTTGAATTTCAGTGGAACAATAGGTTCTGAAACATATAACCAATTTACAACACGTAAGTATATTTATTTCAGCTATGTATTAAAAAAGCTATAAGGTTAAAGATTAATATTATCATTTAGTAAGAGATCTTCTGGAAAACTTAATAATAAGGAAAAATTTAAATTTGATTGGGAAAATGGTTTATCTGAATAAAAAACCAATATACTTCAGTGGAATTACAGCATTTAGCCAACAAATTACGATGAAAAATCTCTATGATTAAATCGAAAAGCAGTAATTAATTTCATCTATTCAATTTAAGGAACATACATATAAACCACTCCATCACCGAATTGATCACTGCCAACGGTAAATCCAAAATAACTATTTACAAAATATATACTATTTAAATTATCCGGTTGATCCAGATTGAATTGTATCCAATTAAACCCTCCGTTTAACGATTCCAGCATAACTCCGTCATTAGATGCAATCCAACCAACTTGTTTGGTAGTAAAAAAAACATCATTCAAATTATCATCAAGGATCGGGTTGCCTGTTTCCCACAATTCACCGGAGTTGAAGGTATAACCATACAAACCATTATCACCAACAGCATAAGCGACTTTAATATCAACAAAATACAAACTGTTAAATGCATAATCCGAAGACACATCACAATGGTTCCAGTTTTCACCATCATCTGTTTTAATTATTGTGCCCTTTTCTCCTACGGCAAAACCTTTACCTTCAAACATAAATACAATATCATTTAATCCGAAAGTTTCCTCAGGAAGTTGTTGAATTTCCCATCCTCTTATTGAATTACCTTTGTTATTTGTATGAAGTATAATACCATTTCCGTTTTTATCTTCCCCGCATATCCAGCCATTATTCTCATCAGTGAAAACAATGCTGTTCAGATCATCTGAAACAGGACTATTACGTACATTCCATGTATTACCAAGGTCTGGAGAAAATAAAATAAGACCCTTTTCTCCAACTATCCACAAATTATCATCATTCATGTAAAACAGGCCATGCAGATTCTTATTACTTATTTTATTACCTGCCCAGCTTTCACCACCATCACCGGTAATTAGTAATGTGCCGCTATCACCGATAATCCATCCCGTTATATCATTCTTAAAGACAACATCATTTAATCTTTTTAATGTTGTATCTGTTAATATCTTATTCCAACCGGGTAAATCGGGAGTACCATTACCGTTATTGTCATCTTCATTACAACTGATATTAATACTTAGCACTAAAGCTATAATTATTAAAAAACCAAAAAACTTCTTCATGATAAATAAATGATTTTCATGTTTTAATTAAAACTACAGAACAAAAGTAAAAACTTTTTGGGTTTTTATTAATTTTGGGGTTTCTCAATTCTCAATAATTATCAAAATATAAAAAGGAGATAAGTTATGACTTATGCAGTTAATGGTGACGGACTAACTATTGAAGATGTAGTAAATGTAGCTCGTCATAACGAAAAAATAGAAATACATCCCGATGCAATTAATCGCATTGAATCCTGCAGGGCAATGCTAGAAAATAAGATACAGGCCCATGAAATCATGTATGGAGTAAATACAGGAATAGGTGAATTTTCTGAAGTAGTTCTTTCTGATGAAAAGATAAAAGAATTTCAAAAATACCTTATATATAACCATGCGGCCGGAATTGGGGATCCTATACCTATTGAACATGTGAGAGCTGCTATGCTGGGCAGGATTAACGTTCATGCCAAAGGAAGATCAGGTGTACGGCCGCAAATAACCAAGACTCTCGCAGAAATGCTTAACAAAGGTGTTACGCCATGGGTATGTGAGAAAGGGTCGGTGGGAGCATGTGGCGACCTTGCACCTATGTCACAAATAGCATTACTTATGATCGGTGAAGGTAAAGCATATTATAAAGGTGAGCTCTACGATGGCAAAAAAGCTATGAATAAAGCAGGCATTGAAATTCCGGGATTATCAGCACGTGACGGCCTTGCAATCATCAACGGATCTAATGTATTAACCGGTATGAGTGCTTTATTTCTTTATGATGCAAATAACTGGTTAAAACAGGCAGAAATAGCGGCTGCCATGTCATTAGAAGCTCTTAAGGCAAACATGAAACCTTACACTGTAAAACTTCATGAAGCGCGCGGTTTTTCAGGAGCTATAAGAAGTGCAAAAGCAATTAGTAAATTGATCGAAGGAGGAAATCTAAAACAAGGTAAGATAAAATGCAAGGTGCAGGATGCCTACTCAATGCGTTCTACTCCTCAGGTTATAGGCACAGCGCACGATACTCTTGCATATGCCAGATCACAGGTTGAAATTGAATTAAACGGTGTTGGTGATAATCCTATATTTTTTCCTGATGAAAACCTGCAGCTTTCAGGTGCTAATTTCCAGGGCACACCCGTTTCATTACCTATGGATATGGCAGGCGCAGCAATAACAATGGTATCCGTATTGTCTGAAAGAAGAATGAACCGGTTGAATAATCCTGCCTTGAGTGCAGGTTTACCAGCATTCCTTACAAAAGGCGCAGGTATGTTCTCAGGATTGATGCTTAGTCAGTATACAGCCGATATGCAGATCGTTGAGCAAAGAATTCTTTCCAATCCTGCTTCAATACAATCTATTCCTGCAGCGGCAGACCAGGAGGACTTTGTTTCCATGGGCATGAATACAGCACTAAAAAATAACCAGATACTTGATAATGCATACGGAATTCTTGGCATTGAATTAATGGCTGCAGCACAGGCTTTAGATTTGAGAGATTATACTTTCGGTAAAGGTGTGAGGAAAGCCAAAGAAGTAATCAGAAAATATGTCGATTTTCTTGATGTTGACCGGCCATTATATGATGATCATAATAAAATGAAGGAATTGGTAAAATCATGCGAAATACTTCACAAGGTTGAAAAAGAAATTGGAAGCCTCGAACATAATTAAAATTGATAAATCCGAATACCATATACTTACCGGATGAATGAAATTAAAAAAACTCAAACTTCAGAAAAAACAGTCAGACCATTACTTTTGTCAATTGTATGCTTAATAACATATGTATATAATGGTATAATCGAACTATTGCTTATCCTTCTCCTTTTTTTTCCTGAGCTTTCGAGAAACACATTGAACAGTTTTTTTCCGGATATTGAATTATCCTATACCGGAACATATTTGATCCTTTCAATCTTAATTATTGTTTTCTTTCTCATCCTTATAAGTATCAATAAAATGTGGAGATTGAAAAAAACAGGATTATATATTTACATTACCCTAAAAATTGCTTTGATAATATTATTATTCATTACAGATTTTTACAGCTTTTTTAACCTGACATTTTCTGTTATTTTTATTTTGCTATTTTTGATTTATTTGCCAAAGTTTAAATGAGACGACTGAATCCGAATGAAACCTGCGAGGGTTCGCGAATTATCGGAGGATTTGGTACACAAAAACTGATTTGATTATAAATTAAACCTTATAGATTTGCTTTGATAATTATAAATTATTTCTTTTTTTCCATTCGTTATATGACCAGATTTACCATCCCACTTCAAGAATATCAATTTTGTTAATAAATTATTATTATTTAGAAACAATTTAAATTATTAATTATTTTACTGAAATACTGATTATTACAAATAGTACTTGTCTATAAGTCTTTATATTTACCAATAAATTTTTTGTTAAATTTTTGTTAAATCATTAGTTATTTTTTAATTTGCGGATTCAAATTTTGTTGAAGCCATTTAGGTTTTATACAATGTTATTATAGAAGGATATCAGAATAAAACAAAATTTAATTGTTAACCAAATTTATTAATTATGAGAAAGTTTACGATTTTCCTTGCATTCATGCTACTTAGCAGTTTGCAGGTAGTATTAGCTCAAACAAAAATTACAGGAAAGGTTACCAGTGCAGAAGACGGATCACCATTAATTGGTTTATCGGTTGTTGTTAAGGGTACTACAGTGGGAACAACTACCGATTTGAACGGTAATTACGAACTCACAGTACCCGAAGACGCAGAAGTACTGGTATTTTCTTATGTGGGTATGACCACAAAAGAAATCGACATTGGTGGCCGGACAGTAATCAATGTTCAATTAGAACCCGCCGCCTATGCTATGGATGAGGTCGTTGTGACAGCCCTTGGTATTTCCAGGGAAAAGAAAGCCCTGGGTTATTCCGTCCAGGATGTTAGTGGCGAAGAAATCAACCAGGCCCGTGAAACCAACATTGTAAATTCATTGTCAGGTAGGGTTGCAGGTGTTCAGGTCACTAGTGCCAGCGGAGCTGTAGGAGCTTCATCAAGAATTATTATTCGTGGTAATAATTCTTTTGGTAACAACCAACCCTTATTCGTTGTTGACGGTATACCAATTCTTAACACCTCTCAGGCAGTTTCTCAGTGGGGAGGTACAGACTTTGGTAACGCTGCCATGGACATTGATCCAAGCAACGTAGAGTCAATCAGTGTACTTAAAGGTGCTAATGCCGCTGCTCTTTACGGAGAAAGAGCTAATAACGGTGTTATTGTTATCACTACCAAAAAGGGCGAAAAACCCGGTGTTGCAAAAAAAGGTATAGGCGTTGACTATTCTATGTCAATGACATGGGATAATGTTTATGTTATTCCAAACTACCAAAATAAATACGGACAGGGATTTAACGGTAGTGAATATGTTGCAAAACAAAACGGAGTTGATGTTACCAATCTTCAGGATTATAATGATTACGCAGTTAATAATTCTTTCAGCTATTACAATGGTAACTGGGGAGGTACTCTGGATGGTATAGACGAAAGTTGGGGACCCAGGCTGGATATTGGACTTCAAATACCGCAGTTCGACAGTCCATGGCTGGATGCCAGTGGTAATATTACTACCGATCCCGACCAATTTGCAAGCTATCAACCAACTCCCTGGGTTTCAAGGCCTGATAATGTACAGAATTTCTTTGAAACAGGTACAACCCTCACAAATTTTGTTGGTTTGAAAGCTACTGGTGAAAAAGCAGCAGCACGCTTATCATACACAAATGTTGACCAGAAAGGTGCTATTCCAAACACAGACCTTACAAAGAACACTGTTAACTTTTCCGGTACAATGAACTTATCAAAAAGATTATCTGCCGAAGCAGTTGTAATGTATACAAACAATCACAGTAATAATCTTCCCGGAGCAGGTTATGACCCAAGCAACGTTATGCAATCAATAGGTTCATGGTTTGGCCGTCAGGTAAATATGGAGTCTCTGGAAGAAAACTGGGAAACATGGGATCCATTCGGTAATCCTTATAACTGGAACCGCAGCTACCATAACAACCCTTACTGGACAGTTCATAAAAATGTAACTATGAGAGACAGGGACAGGATGTTCGGAACTATTAAAGTTAATTATGATTTGACTGATTGGTTAAGCGTTATGGGACGTGTTGGAAATGACTGGTATTATGAAAAAAGGAAATTCACCATGGCTGCTAAAGGTATAGAAGTTGGTCCGGGTGGTCAGTTTTGGATGCAGGAAAGAACTGAAAGAGAGCTCAACGCAGATCTGATATTCAATATTGACAAGCAGATAACTGAAGACCTCTCATTAAATGCCTTTATAGGTGCCAATTACAGAAACCATAAATATAACTTCAGTGAAATAGAAGCATTTTCACTAACAGTTCCAAACCTCTTTACAATTGGTAATGTTAAGGGTAACACCGCCGCTGATATGTATAAAGAAGAATATGAAACTAACAGTATATTCGGTTCAGCAAGCTTATCCTTTAAAGATTATCTATACTTAGACGTAACAGGAAGAAATGACTGGAGCTCAACACTTCCAAAAGACAACTGGTCATATTTCTATCCTTCAGTTAGTTTAAGCTGGATATTCAGCGAAGCATTTAATATTAACGAAAATGTTCTTTCTTTCGGTAAAATAAGAGGTGGGTACGCTCAAGTTGGTGGTGCCACTAGTCCATATCAGACAGTAGCAACCTATGCTTCATCCACCAGTGCATTTAACGGAGTTGCCCAGTACTATTTCTCAAGAGAACTTCCACCGCTTGACCTTAAACCTGAACAATCAAAAAGTATAGAATTCGGTACCAACCTCATGTTTTTCAAAAACAGATTATCACTTGATTTCACTTATTATGACACAAAAACTGAAAACCAGATCATGGCTGTAGATATTTCTCCGGCCTCAGGTTTCAACAGTATGCGTATCAATGCCGGTGAAATTGAAAACAGTGGTGTTGAAATCGTACTTGGCGCAGGTATCGTTGATTCAAAAGAAGGGTTTAACTGGGACATCACACTCAACTGGGCTAAGAATAATAACATGGTAAATGAACTTTACGGCGATCTTGAAGCCTATACCATTGCAAGTTCATGGGGTGGACTCACAATTGAAGCCCGTCCAGGAGAAGCATTCGGAGTTATCAAAGGTGGTGGTTACACATTGGATGATCAGGGTCGTGTTATTGTAAATCCAAATACAGGTATGCCAATGCACACACCTGTACCTGTTGAAATAGGTAATGTAATGCCCGACTGGAATGGTGGTGTTCGCAATACTTTTAGCTATAAGAACTTAGAATTAAGTATTCTTTTTGACGGACGCATGGGCGGTGATATATTTTCCGTTACCGACTGGTTCGGAGGATATGCTGGTATATCTGAAGAAACAGCCGCTGGCGACATCCGTGAAAATGGTATGATCGTAGGTAAAGATGTATTGGATGATAAAGGAGCTGTTCTGGCTGCAACAGACGCAGGAGGAAATATTATCTATGATAACGATGGATTTGCTACCGGAAGCGGAGTTGAAAATGATATTGTTGTAGCTCCACAATCCTATTTCTCAGACTACTGGGGATTACAGGAAGCTTCTATCATAGACGGAAGCTTTATTAAATTGCGTGAAGTTGTTCTTACTTACAGAATACCGCAATCAGCTCTTGACAAGATAGGCTTTATAAAACAATTAAGTCTGTCGTTTGTAGGAAGAAACTTAGCGTTATTATATATTGATGAGTCAAATGATATTGGAATTGATCCCGAAACAGGCTTTGGTACAACACTTTCCGGTATGGGACTTGAACAGTATCAGTTGCCGCCAACTCGCAGTCTTGGATTTAAATTTAACGTTAGTTTCTAAAAGTATTTGTTAAGTAAATTTTTGAATCAAAAATAAATTAGCATGAAAATGAAAAAAATATTAAGCATAAAAGGAATTCTGGTCCTCAGTTTGATTTTTATTGTCACATCCTGTACAAAGGATTTTGAGGACATGAATGTAAATCCTAACGAGCCTGTTGATGCACCATCAACAAATATTCTGGCTCACAGTATCAGGTACATGGCTGGTAATTTCTATGACGACTGGATGGATATGAACAATTTCCTGTCCTATTCAGGAATGGTAACAAAAATCCAGTATATAGATGAAGCCAGGTACCAATTCCGTGAAAGCGTTGTAAACGCTGCATGGGATGATGTATATAATACCCTGCTCGACCTGCAGAAAGTAGTTATGAAAGCTGATGAAGCAGGGAACAAAAACATGAAAGCAGTCGCAATGACCTTTCAGGTTTGGATATGGCAGATTGCCACAGATATGTGGAAATCAATACCTTATTCAGAAGCCCTTAGTGGTGAAGAAGGCATAACAAATCCTGTGTATGATTCGCAGAAAGACATTTACATGGGATTATTCGATAAAATTAAGGCTGCAGGAGATCTTTTTGCAGAAGGAGCAACCGATGATATCGGAGACGGTGATCTGATATTCAACGGAGACGTTGCCAAATGGCAAAAATTCTGTAACTCACTTCGTCTGCGTTTAGCTATAAGGGTTTCAAATAAAGATGCTGCTTTGGCTAAACAACATTTTGAAGCAGTAATTGGAGATCAGAATACTTATCCAATTATGGAAAGTATTGATGATAATGTATTGCTGTGGTGGCCGGGTGTTCCCCCTTATGAAGAACCATGGGCACAGAACCGTACAACAGACAACCGTGACGACCATGGAATGTGCGAAACACTAATTGATACACTTAAAAAGTATAATGACCCCAGGTTACCTGTTTATGCTCAACCGGCTTATTACGACACCGTAGGTGGAGTACCTGTTCCTGTTTATCGTGGAATTGACAATGGTACTGTTGACGGTAGCTTTGCAATGGACACAATATCCAGAATAGGAGAATATTACAGGTTGAATCTTGCAGGCTTTACACCGTTTATGAGGTATTCAGAAATCCAATTCATTATTGCCGAAGGTGCACTCAATGGATGGAATACCGGAGGTGTAACAGCAGAACAAGCATACACGGCAGGTATCACCGCTTCAATGAATGAAAACGGAATAACAGATCAAACCGCAATTGATGATTATATCGCTGGTAATTGTGTTGCATGGGATGGCACTGCAAGACTGATACATATTCAGAAATGGCTTGCCCTTTTCAAACAAGGTCATGAAGCATGGTCTGAAATGCGCAGAACAGATATTCCATTAGTTCCGGTTGCTGCAGGCACAAGTTATACAGGCCACAACAGGCAACCGTTCCGTTATCCTTATCCCACAGTGGAATGGAACCTGAACAGTGCTAATATCACACCCGCCGCACAAGGTATTATTGATCACTTCTGGGGTCAGCAAATGTGGTGGGATACAAGAACAGGAGTTCAATAAAAACAACAAATCCATAATAAAAACCTCCGTAGAAATGCGGAGGTTTTTTTATTTATTTATTTCTGCCTTAGAAAGCTTTTCCATCATATCATTCCTTATATTATAGAATCTTTCCATATGAACAGAATCAACAGGTCGTAGTGGCGGAAATTCTAATCTTAATGGATTTACCGGTTTGCCATTTCTGTAAAACCTGAAATCCAGGTGAGGGCCTGTTGCAAGACCTGACCGGCCAACATAACCAATAATATCACCTTGTTTAACTCTCACCCCATTTTTTATTCCTTTACCATAAGCGGATAAATGCATATAACAGGTAGTATACGTACCGTTATGTTTTATCTTCACAGTTCTCCCCCCCTGTTTCGACCAATATGCTTTTGTTACTGAACCATCACCAACACTGTGGACAGGGGTGCCATAAGAAGCTGCATAATCAACACCTGTATGTGGTCTGTATATCTTCAATATAGGATGAAATCTGTTATATGAAAATCCTGAACTTATTCGTCTGAAACGCAGAGGAGCTTTAAGAAAAGTACGCCTGAGGCTACCGGCATCCCTGTCATAGTAATCTCCAATGCTGTCCTGAACAAAGTAAAATGCATAATATTCCTCTCCCCTGTGATTAAATAAAGCTGCAAGTATTTTACCAAGGCCTATATATTCTCCGTCAACATAATGCTCCTCATAAATCACCTTGTAATAATCACCTTTCTTTATATCGAAAAAATCAATCACCCAGGCGTAAATCTCCGATAATTCATTGGCAAGATTAGGATCAATTTTATTCTCGATCATTGCTTCCCACAATGAGGACTTTATGACTCCTGAAGCTGACGCTTCTTCAATTTCTATTTCCATTTTTCCCCTGTAAACTCCAACCGAATCATTCAAATCAAAAACAACATAGGATGTAGTTGTTTCTTCATATACAAAATATAATACCTGTTTTACAGAATCCTTTGAACAGATCAAAGAATAAGGATTGCCCCTTTTAATCCTTCTTACATTAAAGACAGTTTTTGAGACTTTTACTAATTCATCAATTTTACTAAGATCAACATTGTATCTTGATAAGATATCCCCCAGAATCTCATTTCTTTTAATTCTGTCTTTTATAATTATCAATGAATCCAGTATAATACCATATTTCATATCAATCCTGAATTCAGGCACGGTTATTTCTGCTTCTCCATACCGTTCTATATCCTTCTGACTGGTAATAAACGAAAGAATAATTATTGTACCACATAGAAACAAAATGAAAACCTCAAGAATTCTCCTCATAGATATCATTAATATTTATTGAAATCCCGAAAAATAATTGTACAAAATTATTTATTTATCACATTTATTTAATGATAAGTCAGGATTCCAGTAAAGCACATTGCGAAAATCGGGTATTCTTTCCGTATTTTCTTTATCAGGATATCGCACAACCGGAAAAGAAGCAGGTGCAGTAATTGTTTTATATTCAATAAAAACAGCTTCATCTGAAAAATCATTATTGACCAATAATTCAAGTTTTCTGCCTGTTTTATTATTAGGGCATAAGTATATATCTTTCGTACTTTCCACATTATTAAGTGAAAAGATAAAAGAACCATCGCTCCGGGTTTGATTAATATGAATCTGCGGGCTTTCGAACAATACAGAAACATAAACAGGTATTCCCGAAACAGGCTCTTTTGTTTCTTTATCACGAACTATCCCGCTAATTCTAACATTCCTAATTTCAGGGATCCACTTTATTGCTAAGCTGTTGTTGCGATTAAGTTCTTTTTTCAACAATTGCTTATCAATGGTATTATTAAAAAGGATCATTGAAAGATCAACTTGTCTTAGAATAGTACTGTCTTTATATCCTGTATTCATCAAATATGATCTTAAGAAAACAGGATTATCAACTGCATAGGCCGGAATACAATCATTATACATTAGCTGCGCACCTTTCTTTATAACTGAAACGGACAAATGCTTGCAGTTCACATTATCCGGATTTATTCTGAGTTTTATCTGCTCACGGGGTTTGTATTTTTGTCCTGTTCTAACAATAATTTTTTATAGTAATGCAGCATAAAGGTAAATCCTTTATTATAAAGAAGTTCAAAATATCCCGACTTTTCCTGGTTTGGCAACCATTTCGATAAATTGATAAAATACTGACTATTCAGATAAAAAGAATTAATAAGTTCTTTATTGAGGATTATATTAACAAAATCAGATGAATTTATTCTTGTATGCAAGATCAACTGGTCAGTTTCGATATTATATTTCAAACTTACATTTCTGTATTCTTTACCTTTAATAATCAGGGTGCCATTCTGCCATTTGCCATCAGCAAAATAGGGATGGCCCTTTTCCACCCTTCTGTATTCCGGCATATACAGTTGTCCTTTTACCAGTAAATATATTTTTAAAACAACATTGTTCACTTAAGCAATTTATTCCTGTGTCCATCTTTGTTCCAATATAGTCACAAAGTTGTATCAGTTAATTATTTTGTGTAACCTTTAGCAATGTTCAAACCTTCCCTGAAGGCATCTAAATTCAGGTTTATAACATCTTCCCCTTTCGTTCTGAATATTTTTGTAATGGCGTTTTCAAGTGATTTAACATCAATACCAATATAAGGAGCGCTGGCACCAAGGATCACTATATTTACTGATTTTGTCGATCCCAATTTCTTTGCAATACTGTCAGCATCAAGAGCAACATGATTAGGTATGTATCTGATTCTTTTTAAAACGTCATCTATCTGCGGATAGTTGGTAACATTAACAAAAGGAGTTGTATTGGTTATCAGCCAGCCATCAGGCGAAAGCATAGATAAATAACGTAATCCCTCCATTGGTTCCGTAGAAATAATTAAATCTCCCTTACCCTCCGGTATAAGGTCTGATGCGATTTCATTTGAGGATATTCTGAGATGTGACTCCACAGCTCCGCCCCTTTGGCTCATGCCGTGCACTTCAGACTGCTTCAGAAACAGATTCTCTTCCAATGCCGCCATGCCAATTGTTGCAGCAATTGATAATATTCCTTGTCCTCCAACTCCGGCTAATATTATATCTTTTTTCATTACTATTAAGTTTAACTTATTATTATTTAGTTTTGCCAGCAAGCTTTGCTTTATGTTTAGCCCGCATCCTGCGGTTCAGGGTCTGGATACACTCCCTTCTCGGGATAATAACCGAAACACCCTCATATTCCAGCTCTTCCTTCATGATCTTAACATTATCATCATGGTATTTTTTCAGAGGTTTTATCACCTTTACATGCTCTTCTTCCACACCTAAACCCTTACATATTTGATCAAGCTTACCTGAGCCCGAAGATTTCTGACCGCCGGTCATACCCACTGTCATATTATCAAGTATAAAAACAGTAACAGGTGTTTTATTAGTCACAGCATCAAGTAAGCCTGTTATTCCCGAATGTGTAAAGGTAGAATCGCCTATAACAGCAACCGAAGGTCGCATTCCTGCTTCTGAGGCACCAATAGCCATTGTTATAGAAGCTCCCATATCAACGCAGGAATTAATTGATTCAAAAGGAGGTAAAGCACCAAGAGTGTAACAACCGATATCTGAAAGAACCTTCCCGGCACCTTTGTTTTTCATAGCCTCGTTTAATCCTTTATAAGTATCAATATGTGGACATCCTTTGCACAATTCCGGAGGTCGTATTGAAACCAACTTATGTTCTTTTTCACCAACTTTCACTTCCCTTTCAAAGGCGCTGGCAACAATGTTAGGATTAAGTTCTCCGTCACGGGGAATAGTTTTATCCATACGCCCTTTCACCTTTATGTTCTTTGATAGCAATCCTCTCAACTGCTCTTCAACAAAGGGATAACCCTCCTCAATAACCAGGAACTCTTCTGTTTCTTCATCCATCTTTCTTATAAGTTTTTCAGGAAGTGGATACTGACTGATCTTTAATAATGGATGATGAATCTTTTTGTCCAGATGATTTTCAAGAAAATAATTATGAGCTATTCCACAGGTTATAATTCCAAGGCTTTTATCTTTTCCATCTATATAATGATTGTATTGTGAGTTTTCAGATTCATCCAGGAATTGTGCCTGCTTGGCTACTAATTCTTTATACCTCTTTTTCGCAATAGCTGGCAATAATATAAATTGTTTAAGATCATCAGGTAATTTCAGATCATTCTGATCTCTTATTTGCTTTTTTCTTTTAATCCCGGCTCTTGAATGAGCCAATCGTGTTGTTATTCTCAACAGAACGGGAATACCGTATTTCTCTGATAAATCAAAGCCATAATGTACCATATCATAGGCTTCCTGCTGATTGGAAGGTTCAAGAAAAGGAACCATGGCAAATTTTCCATAAAACCTTGAGTCTTGTTCGTTCTGTGAAGAATGCATGGAGGGATCATCCGCAGCCACCACAACCAAACCGCCATTTACTCCCGTAATAGCTGAATTAATAAAACCATCAGATGCTACATTTAATCCAACATGTTTCATAGATACAATAACCCGCTTACCAGCATATGACATGCCTAATGCTGATTCCATTGCGGTTTTTTCATTAACCGACCAGTCGGATCTTATATTTCTTTCTTTGGCTTCAGCGGATTTTTGAACATATTCCATTATTTCTGTAGATGGCGTACCTGGGTAGGCATATATACCTGATATGCCCGCATCAATAGCTGCCTGTCCGATCGCTTCATCGCCCAACAATAATAATTTATGCATTTCTATGTTTATTTATCGTTACTATTTAAATACTTCACAAATCTAAAAAAATTTGTTAAATGAACTTTCTGGCACATTTATATTTATCGCCCGACAATGATTATGTCAAATTGGGTAATTTCATTGCTGACGCCGTTAAGGGAATTAAAATGGAACGCTACAATAACGAAACCAAAAGAGGAATTTTATTACACAGGAAAATTGACAATTACACTGATAATCATCCTGTATTCAACAAAAGTTCAAACAGACTTAATTCAAAATACCGTATGTATTCAATGGTAATTATTGATATTTATTATGACCATTTTCTGGCACGTAAGTGGGAAAATTATTCTGATAAGGATCTAACAAATTTTGTCTTTAGTTCTTATAAAATTCTGGTAAGCAATTACTCAGTTCTGCCCCCAAGATACCGAAGGATTTTACCCTATATGATCTCCCAAAACTGGTTAGCCGGCTATGCAAGCTTATGGTCTCTGAAAAGAGTGTTTTACGGAATGGCAAAAAGAACAAATTTTAAATCAGGGATTGAAAATGCAGTTACTGACTTGAAATTATCATACAATGAATTTGAAAAAGAGTTTGAAGCTTTTTTTCCTGATATTATCACCTTTGTTTCAAAATTAAAATATTAATAAATTTGAGATAATCCTCGAAAAGATAAATATTTCTGAGGTTATTAATGAAGTTCTCGAGAACTTTAAAATTTATGCTGAACAAAAGAAAATAAAGGTCATTATTGATCTTCAGGACATATATGCGAAACTTAACGAGGTATATATTTTGCAAATCATTGATAATTTAATATCAAATGCAGTTAAATTTTCTCCTGAGGGAGGAGAAATAAAAATATTTCTTTATGGGAAAAACAACAAGGATAGAATAGAAATCATTGATCAGGGACCGGGAATAAAAAAGAAAGATCACAAGAAGATCTTTGAAAAATACAGCCGCCAGTCAACAAAGATCATTGATTCTGATCAGCAATCAGGACTTGGTCTGTCAATAGTCAAAAAATATGTAACTTCTATGCACGGCAATGTCTGGTGTCAGAGCGAACCCGGCAAAGGAGCAAAATTTATTGTTGAATTCGATAAGCTGGTAGAATCAAAACATTAACTATATACCGTAGCGACCAATCTGCGCTCTCCTCCCCTCTCGCGAAACTCACATAAGTATATACCCTGCCAGGTACCCATATTCAGTTTTCCATTTGTAATCGGTACAGACACCGAGCTACCTGTTAAAGTAGCTTTTATGTGAGCAGGCATATCATCAGAACCCTCCATGGTATGTGTGTAATCAGGATCGTTTTCCGGTACCAGTTTGTTAAATATGGTTTCAAAATCATGCCTGACCGAAGGATCAGCATTCTCATTTACGGTCAAACCCGCTGATGTATGCTTAATGAATAAATTCAACATTCCTGTATCCGGTAATCCGGGCAACTGGCTTTCAACAATATCCGTGATCAAATGATAGCCTCTGGAAAAATGTGGCAGTTTTATGGTTAATTGTTTTATCATGATTAAATTTTTATTTACTTTTAATATTTTTAAAAAAGAATAATTGATAAAACTAAACATCTTTATAAACAATATAAAATTAATGCTAAAAAAGAAATAGACAGTAAAAAAACACATTACGGAACAAAAATTGAATTCCATAGATAATTTATAAAATCAGAGATTTTTACTAAATCCAATACACTTTTTTATAATATCTTTGTTATAGTAATAAAAAACCAAACCCATGAAAGAATATCGACCATTGTATCGCTCAAGAGTTGATTCCATAATAGGAGGTGTAGCCGGTGGTATAGCCCTTTACATGAATATTGATTCACTCATTATTCGTGTTATATTTGTAGTACTTGCTTTATTCGGTGGCGGCGGGGTTTTGATTTATGCCTTATTATGGATAGCTCTTCCACTTGAACCTTTTGACAATATTAATCCGGAAAATTATAAAAATATGGAAAAAGAAAACTTTAAATCCGAAAAAAAGGATCAGACTCCTGATCCTGAAGATTACAAACCCAAACGGCAGGATGGAAATCTTATAGCCGGTTTGGTTCTGATTACAATAGGTGTAATCTTTTTAGTGGATAGGTTTATTCCACGGATATATTTCAGCGACCTGTGGCCCCTTATTTTATTGGTAGCAGGAATTGTTCTTATTAGAATTGGTTATAAAAAAAAGCAGAAGGAATAGTTATGAAATACTCTAACTTTTTTTGGGGAGCCATACTTATAATTTTAGGTTGCCTTTTCATCTTAAAAAATGTTGGCCTGGTTTATTTCAACTGGGGATCAATATTAAGGTTATGGCCACTTTTATTGGTCCTTTGGGGTATATCTGTTTTACCAATACGCAATTTCTTTAAGTTCATACTTACAATCGTAACAATAGTACTTGCACTAGTTCTGGTATTCAATACCCCTTATTACTGGCATTGGAATGGTTTCCAACACGGTCCCAAATGGGAATACAGGCATGATGATGACAGATATTTCAAAGACAGGTGGGAAAATCAGGAAATAAACGAACCTTATAATGAAAATATCAAATATGCCGATCTTAAATTTGACGCAGCAATTGGTGATTTTGTGATCAATGAGGAATCTTCTGAATTGATGGAATTTGAAAAGGAAGGCAACTTAGGCCCTTATTCCTTTTCAACAAAATCATCTTATGACAGGAAAACACTTATCCTTGACCTGAAAAGAAATAAATTCATAGGATCAAATCTTGAAAACAAAGCATCGATAAAGCTTAATCCTAATCCTGTGTGGGATATGGATATTGATGTTGGGGCTGCCGATATTAATCTTGATCTTACACCTTTTAAAATCCAAAATCTTGAAATTGACGGGGGAGCATCATCTATTAATATCAAAATAGGTGATAAATACGATAATGTTAAACTTGGTATAGATGCCGGTGCCTCATCAATAAGAATAAAAGTCCCTGAAGAAGCAGGCTGTAAAATTGATGCCAGTACTTTCTTAACCTCGCGAAATCTGGAAGAATTCGAAAAAATCAAGAAAGGTTTATATCAAACTGAGAATTTCGAAACCAGTACTAATAAAGTTTATATTTCAATAAATGCTGGTATAACAAGTTTCATCATCAAAAGATATTAATACAATAAGCCTTTAATAAAAGTTTATTTATCGCGTATTTAATATGTCAAAATTGCGTATTGACAGGTGTGGTACATTATTTGCTAATTAAGGCAACGTATGGATTATAAGGACTATTATAAAATATTAGGAGTTAGCAAGAGTGCATCCCAGGATGATATCAAAAAAGCTTACCGTAAGCTTGCATTGAAATATCATCCTGATAAAAATCCGAATAATAAAGAAGCCGAAAACAAGTTCAAAGAAGTTGCTGAAGCATACGAAGTATTGCGTGATCCCGAGAAACGTAAGCGTTACGATGAACTTGGCGTAAATTGGAAACAATATGAAAAGGCCGGTGCGGGATTTGACGGTGCTTCGGGATACGGCCCTGGTGGTTACAGATATGAATATTCCGGACCAGGTCGCGGAAGCAGTGGATTTAGCGGAATAAATTTTGAAGATATTTTCGGAGGTGGTGAAACAGGTGGCTTTTCCGATTTCTTCGAAAGATTCTTCGGAGGATTTTATCAGGAGGGAGGCAGCAGAAGAAGGCAATATCAACCATCGGGCGGACAGGACTATACAGCCAAGCTGGAAATAGATCTTACAGAAGCATACTTTGGTTCATCCCGCATTATTAATCTTGACGGGAAAAGAATAAAAATAAAAATAAAACCTGGCGTTAGAGACGGTCAAACATTGAGGTTAAAAGGAAAAGGAAGCAAAGGGGCTCACGGAGGCGCCGCAGGTGATCTGCTTCTTAAAGTATTTATCCGGAATCATGATCTTTACGATAGAAAAGGAGATGATCTTTATACAAGTGTTAAAATCAGCTTTTATAAGGCCATATTAGGATGCAACATAAGTATCAGAACCATGCAGGGTAATGTAAATATAAAAATACCGCAGGGAACACAAAATGGCAAAACATTCAGACTGAAAGGTAAGGGAATGCCCAA
>CAZJYD010000052.1:0-25097 GCA_964550205.1 uncultured Bacteroidales bacterium | reverse complement strand
TATTCAAAAGCAGCCATCAACAGGTCTATATCCTGAAAGGGCAAATCATATATATCACTGATTTGTTTGTTTGTGAGTGTTCCGTTTAACATGTACACACCACTGCGCATTTCATAATTATTCTTCAGCAGATTTTTCAATCCTCCTTCATTACCAATTTTCAATAATACTGGTGTAAAGTAATTACTTAACGCATATGAAGCGGTATGCGGATATTTTGAAGCAATGTTTGAAACGCAATAATGAGTAACATCATGCATTTTGAATACAGGATTTTTATGCACAGTCATTCTGGAAGTTTCAAAGCATCCACCCTGATCTATACTCACGTCAACAATTACTGCGCCCTGTTTCATAAGTCTTACTTCATCTTCGGGGATAAAATACTCTGTCCTCCCTGTTCTTGAGTACAAGGCACATATAACAACATCGGCTGTTTTAAGTGCTTTAGACAATACTTTGGGTTGCATTATTGATGTAAAAACAGTTTGGCCGGTAAAATCTATCAATCGACGAAGCTTATAGATGCGGTTATCAAAAATCTTAACATTAGCCCCTAATCCAAGAGCTGTTTTGGTTGCATTAATACCTACCGTTCCGGCACCAAGTATAACAACTTCGGTTGGTGTTATACCGGGAAAACCACCAAGCATGCTACCTCTTCCATATTCCAGATCACTGAAATATTCTGCTGCAATTAATACAGAAGCTTTACCCGCTATTTCACTCATAGAGTGCAATACAGGAAAAGCTCCTGATTTGTCCTTGATAAACTCATATGAAATAGCTGTAGTTTTTTTTGTAATCAGTTTTTTAAAATATCCCTTATTCCTGCTGCTAAGTTGAAGCGAAGAAATTACAGTTTGACCTTTCTTAATATACTGCATTTCATCGGTTGTAAGGGGAGCTACTTTCAGAATAAAGTCAGCCTGAAAAACCTCTTCCGGGCCATTTACTATTTCCCCTCCCGTTTCGCTGTATTCATTATCACTAAACCTGGATGATTCCCCTGCACCGCTTTCTATCAGTACCCTGTGACCCTGGGTTACGATTTGCCCAACAGCATTAGGTACCAAACCTATCCTGTTTTCAAGTGTGGCTATTTCTTTAGGTAACCCAATAGTAAGCTTTTTCCTTGACTTACGTACTTCAAGCATTTCTTCCTGAGGCATCAACTTTTCAGGACGAGAAAGATTCATATCAGTTTCTTTTGTTTATTTACCCCCGGTACTTTCCTGTATACCTGTATATTAAAATGCTATCACCCGCTCCTCTGTACCGGGAAAAATATTGATCGTCACGTATACGTAATTTGCCGGTAAAAGTTCTTTTATTTTTTCAGGCCACTCAATCAGGCAATAGCTTCCACTATAAAAATAATCTTCATAGCCTATATCATAAACTTCCTCTTTATTTTTTATCCTGTAAAAATCAAAATGAAAAACAGAATCATTTTCAAATGTCTTATATTCATTAATAATTGAAAAAGAAGGGCTAGTTACAGTATCCTTTACATTGAGCAACTTGCATATTTCTTTAATAAATGTAGTTTTACCTGAACCCAATGAACCATAAAATGCAAATATCCGTCTGGAAGAATAAAAGTGCAATAATTCTTTGGCAATGAAATTCAGATCATTTACAGAATGGCTGACAAACTCTTTCATATTTTATTTTGCCTTAAGCAATATAACAGGAATTAATATTTCTTCCATGGATATTCCACCGTGTTGAAAAGTATTTTTATAATACTTTACATAATAATTATAGTTATTAGGATAGGCAAAGAAATCGTTTCGCCTGCAAAAAATAAATGAAGTGCTCACATTGGCTCTGGGAAGATGGGCCCTTTCCGGTTTCATCACTTCAAAAACCTCCTTTTTATTGTAATTAAGGCTTTTCCCAAATTTATACCTGAGATTGGTATTGGTTTCCTTATCACCAACTACCTTAACGGGATTGCTTACACGCACCGAACCATGATCTGTTGTTAACAAAATATTAGCCTTCTTCTCAGATAGGAACTTAATTATGTCATACAATGATGAATGTTCGAACCACGAAAGCATTAAAGAGCGATATGCTGCTTCATCCTCTGCAAGTTCTCTTATTATTTCCATTTCTGTTCTTGCATGAGACAGCATATCAACAAAATTATAAACGATAATATTAAGCTTATTAACAAGCAGATTAGGTAATTTCTCTACCAACTTACGTCCAGCTTCGAGATTTAAAATTTTGTTATATGAATACTTGCAAGTTTTGCCAAAGCGTTTTAACTGCTCACCAAATAATTCACCTTCAAACTGATTCTTTGTACCTTCTTCCCATTCATTAATCCAATATTCCGGATATTTATGCTGGATTTCAACAGGCAATAATCCGGCAAAAATAGCATTTCTGGTATACTGAGTTGTTGACGGAAGCAGGCTATAATAAATGTCGTCCGACTCAACCCTGAAATACTCCTCTATTAATGGCTGTAATACTTTCCAATGATCATATCTCAGATTATCTATCAATAAAATAAATAATGGCTTATCAGAATTATCCATCACAGGAAAAGCTTTTTCTTTGATCAGCGTATGTGACTGCAAGGGTTTATGTTCAGTCCGTCCATTAATCCAATCCAGATAATTTTTTTCAATATATTTTGAAAACACATGATTTGCTTCTTCTTTCTGGTCTTTTAAAACTTCTTTAATTCCTTCAGCTTTTGATTTTTCAAGTTCAATCTCATATCTGACAAGCTTACGGTAAATTTGTTTCCATTCATCATGATCCAATTGTGTTGATATATCCATTCCTATATTGCGAAATTCCTGCTGGTATGAATGTGTAGCTTTCTCACTTATCAGCTTTTTATTTTCAAGATTTTTCTTCAGCGATAAAAGTATCTGGTTAGGTTTAACCGGTTTAATCAGATAATCCGAAATATTCGATCCTATTGCATCTTCCATTATAACTTCTTCTTCACTTTTGGTTATCATTACTACCGGCAGATTGGGATGCATACTTTTTATTCTTTCAAGTGTCTCAATACCTGATAATCCCGGCATTTGTTCATCAAGGAAAATAATATCATAAGATTGTGATTCTATTAAATCAAGAGCTTCATCACCATTATTGGTTGTATGAACTTCATAACCTTTTTGTTCAAGAAACAAAATATGAGGTTTTAAAAGATCAATTTCATCATCTACCCACAAAACTTTAACCTTATCCATAATAAGTAATTTTTTACGAATAATAATTTAGAAAAATCCTAAAAAAAATTGTATAATTGAAATGTATTTTTTTTGATTTTATTGTATAACAAAAATAATAAGAAACCATTGTTTTGTGAAAATATCATCGTCTAACAAGCGCAAAGTCATTAATGATCCGGTTTATGGTTTTATAACCATTCCCAATGATATAATTTTTAATATCATTGAACATCCGAAATTCCAGAGAATCAGAAGGATAAAACAGCTTGGCCTCACACATCTTATATACCCCGGTGCACTGCATACCAGATTTCATCATTGTATTGGTGCTATGTATTTAATGCGTCAGGCGATAGATATTTTAATTTCAAAAGGTCATGAAATTACTCCCCATGAAGCTGAAAGCGCATGTATTGCAATACTGCTTCACGATATTGGTCATGGGCCATATTCACATACACTCGAAAATTCAATTGTATCAAATGTAAGGCATGAGTTAATATCCGAAATTTACATGAACCATCTTAATAATGAATTCAGCGGGGAATTAACTACAGCAATCAGCATATTTAAAAACACCTACCACAAAAAGTTTTTATCACAGCTGGTTGCCAGCCAACTAGATATGGACAGATTAGACTATCTTAAACGCGACAGTTTTTTTACAGGTGTTGCCGAAGGTGTTATTAATGCGGAAAGAATTATTAAAATGCTTGATGTTTTTGATGATGAAGTTGTTGTTGAAGCCAAAGGGATTTATTCTATTGAAAAATTTATTGTATCGAGAAGACTTATGTACTGGCAGGTATATTTGCATAAAACTGTTATTGCTGTTGAATACTTGCTCAGAAAAATTTTAACAAGAGCAAAACATTTAATTATTAACGGAACAGAACTTTTCACCACTCCTCCACTGCTTTTATTTATGAAGGAAGAAATAAATAAAAATGATTTCATTAACAAACCTTATATACTCGATCAGTTTTCAAAGCTTGATGATCTCGATATTTTCACTGCTATTAAAGTATGGACTGAAGCAGATGACCGAGTATTGTCAATACTAAGTAAAAAGCTCGTCAACCGGAAACTATTAAAAATTGAAATAAGTGATTCGGATTTTTCACAGGATTATATTGAGGATAAGAAAAATAAAGCTGCTAAATTATTTAACTTAACACCTGATGAAACTAGCTACTTTGTATATAAAGACACAACCCAAAATTACGCATTGGAGCCGTTCAGTGAAAATATCAAAATCATGTATAAGGACAAAACAATAAAAAATATAACCGAAGCATCCGATAATTTGAATATTTCGGTTTTATCAAAACCGGTAGTTAAATATTTTTTATGTTATCCTAAAGAAATTTTATCAATGTAGATCAATAATATAGATCATGTAAAGAAATTTTATTTAACTTCGATTTCGAAATTATCAGAAGGATTCAAATTATAAAAAACAGATTGATGGAATTTACGGCACAACAGTTAGCTGAACTACTTAAGGGCAAAATTGAGGGAAATCCGAAAGTCAAAGTACACAAAGTCTCAAAAATTGAAGAAGCTGAAAAGGGATCACTCTCCTTTATAGCAAATCCAAAATATGTTCAATATCTCAACAAAACTAATGCATCTGTTATTATTTTAAATAGAAGCTTTAAACCGGATAAAAAAGTCAATTCCACATTAATTATTGTTGATGATGCATATACTGCCTTTGCCAAAATCCTTGAAAAGTATAACGAAATAAAATACGATAAAAGGGGCATTTCAGATAAAGCAAGCATTTCAGAAAGTGCAAGGATCGGTAAAGAAGCTTATATTGGTGATTTTGTAACCATTGGTAATAATGTTGTAATCTCAGATCAAGCAAAAATATATCCTAATTCTTATATAGGTGATAATGTAGTAATAGGTATTAATACAACAATATTTGCCGGTGTATTAATCTATTCGGATAATGAAATAGGAAACAACTGTACTATTCATGCAGGCGTTGTGATAGGCAGTGATGGTTTTGGTTTTGCTCCGCAATCTGACAGCAATTATAAAAAGGTTGCACAAACCGGTAATGTTATTATTGAAGACAATGTTGAGATCGGTTCCAACACAACAATCGACAGAGCCACATTAGGTTCAACAATAATCAAAAAAGGTGTTAAGTTGGATAACCTTATTCAAATCGCACATAATGTTGAAATTGGGGAAAATACAGTTATTGCCGCACAAACGGGCATCTCAGGGTCAACCAAGATCGGCAGAAACTGTATGATCGGAGGCCAGGTTGGAATTACAGGCCATCTTAGTATTGCTGATGAAGTAAAGATAGGTGCGCAATCAGGCATCTCATCGGATATTACAAAAAAAGGTGCGGTAGTGCTCGGCTCCCCGGCATTTGCAATTAATAAATACAGGAAAGCATATGTTCATTTCAGAAACCTTGACGAAATAATAAAAAGGCTCGAAAGACTTGAAAGTAAAAGCAAGGGTGATAGTAAATAATATCCTTCCAAATAATACATATGTAAAAATTCATACATTTGTTCCGTTCTAAACAAATAATTATAACTTTGTCGGCTAATTATGTCCGATAATCAGAAGACTATAGGGAAAGCAGTATCGGTAACCGGAGCGGGGTTACACACCGGCAAGGAAGTTAAGCTAACTTTCAAGCCGGCACCCGTTAATTTTGGATATAAGTTCAAGAGAATTGACCTTAAAGACCAGCCTGTAATAAATGTTGATGTTGATAATGTAATAGATACTTCCAGAGGCACAACAATTGGAGAAAACGGTATAAAGATATTAACTATAGAGCATGTGCTTGCTGCAATTGCAGGTATGGGTATAGATAATATTCTTATCGAACTTGATCAGATAGAAGCACCTATAAAAGATGGTAGTTCAAGGTATTTTGTTGAAGCTTTGCAAAAAGCAGGTATAGTTGAGCAAGAAGAAAAAAAGCATTACATAGAAATCACTAAAAAAATAAATTATTCAAATTCTCAAAATAAAGTAGAAATCACAGCTATGCCTGGTTCTGATTTCACTGCTTCTGTAACAATTGATTATGAGACCAAAGTATTAGGTGAACAACACGCAGAGCTCAATAATATCGATAGTTTTAGTGATGAATTCTCAAAATGCAGGACATTTGTTTTTTTACATGAACTGGAATATTTGCTCAACAAAAATCTCATTAAGGGTGGAGACTTAAGCAATGCTATTGTTTTTGTTAATCATTTAATATCTCAAAAAGAACTCGACAGATTGGCAGATTTATTTAATAAGCCAAAGGTCAAGGTTTTAAAAGAAGGTATTTTAAATAATCTCAAGCTTTATTTTCCGAATGAACCAGCCAGGCACAAACTTCTTGATCTGCTGGGGGATTTAGCATTACTGGGAAGGCCGATCAAGGGCAATATATATGCCAGAAGGCCAGGTCATCAATCAAATGTTGAATTTGCGAAACTTATCAAGCAGAACATTAATAAAAACAAAATGAATAAAGAACCAAAATATGATCCGGGCAAGCCAGCTCTAATGGATATCCAGGACATTCAAAAAATCCTACCTCATCGTCCACCATTTCTATTTATTGATAAAATATTAGAGATGAGCGAAAAACATGTGGTAGGATTAAAGAATGTTACAATGAATGAAAATTTCTTCGTTGGGCATTTCCCTGACGATCCTGTCATGCCAGGTGTAATACAAATTGAAGCCATGGCTCAATGTGGTGGAGTACTGGTATTAAGCACACTACCGGATCCTCAAAATTACACCACCTTATTTTTAAAGATAGAACAAGTAAAATGGCGTCAGAAAGTAGTTCCCGGAGATACTATTATATTCGATTTGGAATTGATATCGCCGATAAGAAGAGGCATTGCCCATATGAAAGGTAAGGCTTACGTTGGAAAAAAGATAGTAATGGAAGCTCAGATGATGGCGTCGATAAGGAAAAAACTGCAGTCAAAAAAAATCATAAGATAAATCAATAGAAAGTAATGAATCAACCATTAGCCTACGTTCATCCTCAAGCAAAAATTGCAAGTAATGTAGTAATTGAACCATTTGTAAATATTGAGAAAAATGTTGTTGTTGAAGAAGGGACATGGATAGGTTCCAATGTAACCATCATGGAGGGAGCCAGAATAGGTAAAAATTGCCGTATTTTTCCGGGTGCTGTCATAGCCGCCATTCCTCAGGATCTTAAATACAAAGGTGAAGAAACTATTGTTAAAATTGGAGATAATACTACAATACGGGAATTTGTTACTATTAACCGCGGAACAAAAGCCAGCTTTGAAACCGTGGTAGGTAATAGCTGTTTACTTATGGCCTATGTTCACATTGCTCATGATTGTTATATTGGGGATAATGTAGTTCTTGCTAACTGTGCCACTCTTGCAGGACATATCGTAATTGACGACTGGGCAATTATAGGAGGTCTTGCTGCGATCCATCAGTTCGTGAAAATAGGTTGTCATTCATTTATCTCGGGTGGGGCATTGGTACGAAAAGATGTTCCTCCATATGTAAAGGCAGCGCGCGAACCTCTTTCATATGCCGGTGTAAATTCAATAGGTCTGAGAAGAAGAGGCTTTTCAAACAACCAAATCAACGCTATTCATGATATATACCGCATCATCTTCTTGCGTGGGCATAATGTTTCACAGGCAACATCACTAATTGAAGCTGACTTTCCGGTTTCTTCCGAACGGGATGAGATAATATCATTCATTAATAAATCAACCCGGGGTATTATGAAGAGTTATCAAAAATATCGCAAGAACGAACAATAAACTATTGTTATAGAACAAGATTTATTAATTAACTACCCTGTTTACACAAACTATTTTTATTAAATTTGCCTGACTTGTAATTTTCAAATAAAATTTTTTTCTGAAATGGCAAAAACAGCAGATTTCCGTAACGGATTATGTATTGAACACAACAATGAATTATATACTATAGTTGAATTTCAGCATGTTAAACCAGGTAAGGGTGCGGCTTTTGTCAGAACCAAACTCAAAAACCTTAAAAACGGAAAAGTACTACAGCATACTTTTAATGCCGGTGTAAAAGTTGATATACAAAGAGTTGAAAAAAGGCCACATCAATTCCTTTATAAAGAAGGGCAAACATATCATTTTATGAATACTAAAAATTTTGAACAAACTTTTATTGATGAGAACCTGATTGATGCCCCTCAGTTCTTAAAAGAGAATCAAGAAGTTGATATTATTTTTCACGCTGACACAGAAACTCCTATATCCTGCGAATTGCCTCCTTATGCAGAACTTGAAATAACATATACGGAACCTGGAGAAAAGGGCAATACAGCTACAACAACTTTCAAAGATGCAAAAGTTGAAACCGGTGCTATAGTTAAAGTACCCTTGTTTATAAACCAGGGAGAAAAGATTAAGGTTGATACACGTACCGGCAACTATTCGGAAAGAGTTAAATAACCAGTACATAAAACAAGATAAAAATGAAACTTCATCCATCTTTGAAACTTATAGAAGTAGCTGATTTTCTCAAGGCAAAATATGATGGTGATCCCGAGCTAACAATACAAGGGATTAATGAAATACACATGGTGAAACCAGGCGACATAACATTTGTTGACCATCCGAAGTATTATAACAGAGCATTACAGTCGAATGCTTCATGTATTATCATTAATAAAAAAGTTAATAAGCCGGATGGAAAGGTTTTGATCATTTCGGAAGATCCTTTTCGCGATTATATAAAACTTGTAAAGAAGTTCAATCCTTTTAGTAAATCCGATAAATCAATAAGTGATTCTGCAATAATAGGAACAAATACCGTAATTCAACCAAACACATTTATAGGGAACAATGTAAAAATAGGTAATAACTGCATCATACACTCCAACGTAAGTATTTATGATAATTGCATAATCGGTGATAATGTAATAATACATGCCAACTCCGTAATCGGGGCCGATGCATATTATTTCCAGAAAAAGAACGGACAATACCGTAAGCTCGAATCCTGTGGTCGTGTTGTTATCAAAGACGATGTGGAAATTGGTTCACTCTGCTCAATAGACAAGGGTGTTTCAGGCGATACTTTTATTGATAACGGAACTAAATTCGATAACCACTGTCAGGTCGGACATGACACATATATTGGGAAAAACTGCCTGATAGGTGCACATTCTGCCATTGCCGGAGTTACAAAAATAGAAGATGATGTAATTCTGTGGGGTAGAGTATCTATAGATAAAGACCTGGTTATTGGAAAAGGTGCAGTGTTATTAGCTACATCCGCAGTAGATAAATCACTTAAAGGCAATACAACCTATTTTGGTCAGCCGGCAGATGAGGTTTGTAAAAAATGGAGAGAGCTTGCATCATTAAGAAAGCTTCCTGAAATAATTAAAAATTATCAATCAAAGGGTTAATCCCCTTTCTCTTTTTCAAGTTCTCTATTCTTCTTATTATTTAAATAATACAAGTCTAGAGATACCAAAATAGCTACAAATCCCCAAAAAGGGACTGATGCTTTATCAGTATCAAGAAAATTATTAAGCAATCCATGAACAAAATAAGTTACAAGTCCAACCATAGTGATCAAACTTATCAGCTTAATTTCGCGCTTTTCGGAGTTTTTGTATACTCTCAATCCAGTATAGACAATAGAAGCCACTAAAAACAGCACTATTAATAACCCAATAACTCCCATTTCAGAAAGGGGGCCAATATATTCGCTATGGGCATTGCCCATATCCCCTGCATTTGTACTGATAATTGTTTTTTCTTTGGAGCGTTGAAAGGGTGCATACACAAACTGATAAGTACCGGGCCCCCACCCAAAGAAAGGTCTTTCATTAAACATTCTCAGTGCAGATTGCCAACGGTTGATCCTTTCAAGGTTGGAAGCATCCGATGAAATATTGTAGATAGATTGTACATGCTCGATAAAATTGGCAGATGAATCCTGTTTATTCTCTTCAAGCCTGTCCAGTATCCTGTCCTGAAAAATAAAAAACAAAATCAGAACAACCCCGGTTACAAGAAACACCCACCTAAAACGTATTTTAAATAAAATGATCAAATAAAAAACCACACCTCCCGCCAGACTGATCCATGCAGCTCTGCTGAATGAAAGATATAAGGCTATTGACAATATTATAAAAACACCAAAAGAAATCAAGCGAATTAAAGGTTTATATTCTTTATTGAAAGTGTATCCAAAAAATACAGGTATAAACATTGCCATTATTGAGCCATAGGCAGTATGATCATTATAAAAAGGATCCATTACCCAGTGCCCTGCCTCTTCATCAAATCCTTTTAAGGCATGATGATATGTAGTATATGCAATCACAAATATTAAGGGTATTACATAAAGCCATTGAAAAAGCTTTATGTTTTTCTTATCTTTAAATAATAGTATTGCAACAAAGTAAAAAGGTACAACAAACCACAACCTCGATAGCAAATATTTGAAAGATACCAATGGTATTTCACTGGTAATACTTGTGATAAACATCCATAAAAACTGAATCATTATAGCAATTGATACGGGATGCATCAATATTTTTGAATCATATCTTCCATCATAAATTAATTTTAACAGAAATAATACAAGAACACAAAACATTAATGGCTCTGAGGGTATGGAAATGGCAAAGCCAAATTCAAAATTTCTAATATTAACGGCTAATGGAGTAAGAAATGTGATTAACAAAATTACTCTATCAAGTCTTACAATATATAATATTGCCAATAAAACAACTACCGGTAAAAACAAAGACCAGTATTGATCTTTGGTTAAATAATAACAGTTCACTGCAATAAAAGCAGCACTTATTCCGTAAACCCAGACATATTTTAACTTTTCCGTCAAAACTGAAAATACTTTTTATTATCTATTCCTGTTTTGTTTTTAAGTAGGATTTGTACCTTTCTATGATAAGTATGATCAAGGAAGCCAGAAAAAACGCTGCAATAGCTGAAATCACCACTACCAGCCAACGTATAGGATAAGATTTTCTATCAGCCGGAAAAGGCGATGTAATACGGTTTTCGTGAGTCAATATGTCGCTATAAAAACGGATGGCCTGTTCATAATCAAGCTTGACAGTTGCAAAAGCTTCGGCTTCTGATTTAATCAATTCCACCGTAGATATAAGATCTCCGGATTTCTTTTTCATTGCCTCATTGAGTTTATTAACTTCCCTGACATTAATCTGATTTCTTCCAGCTCCTTCCACCGTACCCAAAAGGCCTTCTGTAATTTCCCTGCTCTGACCTTCATAATCATATAAACCATATTTAGTACCCAATTCATACAAGACATTCTTTAACGAATCAATACCTTTCTCTTTAAATGCAATCTGATTTTGAAAAATCTTTATTACCTCTTCCCATTTTTCGTTTTGCAAACGCCTGACCTTTTTACTGTAAAAATTAAGAATTGAATTTACCATGTCACAGGCCCTCTGTGGATCTTTATCATATACTTCGACTTCAACTGCGTCGTAAGGTGTTTTCTTTATTGATACATGATCATTATATTCATATAACAAAGTAGAATAAAAATATTTATAATTTGAATCGATTTTATAATGCTTTGCCAGATCGAATTTTTTAATTACACTATCCTTAATATCCCTCGACTGCATTATCTGCAACATTTGTTCTGTTTCGCTTTCTTCTGAATATGGAGAAATATTTGCAGGATAAACTATTGCATATGATTTATATAAAGAAGTTATGAATTTCGGTCCCGAAAAAATAACAGCTAAAACTCCTGCAATAATTGTAATAACTGCAATATGATATTTCCATTTGACTAATAACCTGACTAAACCTCTATTTTCAAAATACTTTTCCATTATACTATATTTTTGAATAAGCCTAAAAACTTATTATTTATACAATGATTTCTTAATTCTTTTATAATTTTCAACCAGTACAATAACGATCAGAGAAAGTAAAAGCGCAGAAAAAGTGGTTACTACAACAATCAGCCAGCGAATAGGATATGATTCCCTTTCGGCCTTATAGGCTTTGCTTACAATAAATTTCTGTGGTAGTACCTCTTCGGCATCAACCCTTGCTTCCTTATATTTTGCTTTTAATAAACTTAATTGTTCAACTTCGTATTCAAGAGCATTTATCAAAGTTACATAAGCTCCGCCGTAATTAGCCAATTTTGACAATTTATTCTCAAGTCTTCTTACTGCTGCATTATTACCTTCAGCCAGTTCGATGGCAAGTTGCCTGTTGATCATCTCAGCCTGCGATTCGTAATCGTGTACACCATGAACCATTAATTTTTTGAGCGAATCCTGCATCACATTAATTTCATTATTTAGTTTGTTATATTCCGCTTCCACAATCTTCAGAGCTTTTTGTGCCCTTTCGCATTGAATTTTGTTAATTGTGGAATCAAGCAGGCAAGCTATGTCATTGGCCATTAAAGCAGCAATCTCAGGATCCTTATCGTAAACTATTATCTTAACTGCTAAATATTCTGTTCTTCTGAAACTAACATTACTTTCATATACCTTATATAACCTTGTCTTTATATATTTTGAGTTTGAATCAATTTCATAATGTTCGAGAAGATTATATTTATTGATGATCTTATCCCGTATCCTGTTCGAATTTAATATTTGTAGCATCCTTTCGGTTTGCTCATCTTCCCCAAATTCAAGTATGTCTTTATCAATACCTGTTTGCTGGCTTATGAGCGCTTTCGAAATTGAATTTGTTGAAGTAGGAAAAAGCACCACTGTCGACTTGTATAAGGGTGTTATAAATGATGGAGATGAAAAAATAAATGATAACACTATTGCAACAATTCCAACAATTAATAATGGAAAACGCCACTTAAAAATCAATGCTGCAAGATTTAATGAATCAAATTCTTCTTTTCTTTCTATCATAGTAATTAGAAATTAAATTAAAATGGCATCAAAAATAGGAAAAAATATACTATATACAAATATTTCTCTAATTTTTAGGTTTTTGTATGCCTTACCTTTCTTTTATTATTTCTACAAATTCGGAAATATTCAATAGCCTCATAACAAATGCAGCAATTAAAGAAGCCACAACCATTATTCCAAGGTTATAAAACCAGTCAAACGGCAATCTTGTTGATAATATACCAAATGCAAACACCATAATTACAAATATTATTAGTGCTGAAATAAACTTGTAATTAATCCTGAACCTGAATAAGATGCAAGCAATAATCACCTGGGCAATTGCTGTAATCGACTGTGTTGAAAGGCTTGCGACAGCAGAACCCAATGCAAGAAACTTCGGAATTAGCATGAAGTTTAATAACAAATTAATTACCATTCCGCTTGCGGCTATAATATTCAATTGTTTCAGGCTGCCATTGGCTGTCAGCAGCGTTCCAAAAACATATGTTGTTGAAATTGGTATGAATCCGAATAATAAAATTCCAAAAACCTTCGCCGATTGGGTAATTTCATCATCATAAAGAAGATCCATGATCTCATAATTAAACAGGCATGAAGCACAAGCAACAATTACAGCAATTGTAAAGAGAATTGTAAAGGCCAGTTTTACAACATGCTCAACATTTTCCTTGATTTTAATCATCCTCGAAAAAATAGGCAGCAACAACACTGTGAACAATAAGGCCATCTGATTGAAAGCATCCAGTAGCCTGTATGCATGGGCATATATTCCCGCCTGCTCATCACCTACCGGATCAGGTAATATCCCTTCCAGTATTACTGCATCAACCCTGTTATAAACCGACATCAGAAGTATCAATACGGCAAAGGGAAAACTTTGCTTCATAATTAAAACAAAGAAAGGTAAGTTCCATTTCAATCTTCTGAATTTTGCTTTTTTAACTACTATGCTAAGAGCAATAAGTGCAGTAATAAAATAAGCAACGGTTTGTGCATAAACAAACCACTCTATTTTAAATCTAGTTCTCAGATCGGGAGACCATATTAATACACCACAAATAATGATCATTAAAAACCGGTCAAGAACAGATAATACACTGTCGGTCTTAAATAATAACAAGCCCGATACGTTCGACCTCAGGTAAAGTATAAAAGATAAAAGAAACTGATTAAATGCAAGTATTCCGAGAAATTGAAAATGTCTTGCTCCATAACCCCATGCCCATGCTATGAGGAAAATAAAAACAGTGTATACAACAGCAAGGATCAATCTTAATATAACAATACTTGAAAAGTGTTTGTTTAAAAGTTGATTGTTCTGAGCAATATTCCTGTTATTGAAATTTGTAATTCCGAAATCAAGAAGGATATTAAAAATGATTGTGAAGTTCAGTACAGCAAAATAGAACCCGTAGGATTCGGAACCTACTATATTTTGTACTTCCCTGTCAATTCCAAATATCCAAAAGGGCTTTACTAACAGATTAAGTGATAATAAAAGTATCAGGTTTGTTAAAAATTTGCGCCTCATTTCGGATATTTGTATGATTATCGCCGCAATTAAACAATATCAACAATGTTGATAAACTTCAAATCAAAGCTCGGTGAAAAATCATAAATTTGTGCAAAGTTAGAATATTAATTAATAATGTTTTAAAGCCATTTTTAAAAACCTGATAAATTGAGAATTGCCGTTAATACAAGATTGCTGATAAAAAACAAGCTGGAAGGTATTGGCTGGTTCACCTATGAAACGCTGAAGCGTATTACGAAAACCCATACTGAACATGAGTTCTTTTTCCTTTTCGACAGACAGTACGATAAGGAATTTATTTTTTCAGATAACATAACTCCTCTGGTTATACCTCCCCAAGCAAGACACCCTGTACTTTTTTATATTTGGTTTGAACATTCCGTAGCCCGTACTCTAAAAAAGATCAATGCTGATGTTTTCCTTTCTCCCGACGGATACCTTTCATTAAGAACCAAAGTTCCATCACTGGCAGTTATTCACGATCTTAATTTTGAACACTACCCTAATCACCTTCCATTTTTGATTACTAAATATTACCGTTATTTTTTTCCGAGATTTGCAAGAAAAGCAAAACGAATTGCTACGGTATCTAATTTCTCAAAAGATGATATAGCTGAACTATATAATATTGAAAGCGAAAAAATAGATGTTGTGTATGATGGTGCTAACGAATCTTTTAAACCAATAAATGAAGAAGCTCAAAACGGCATCAGAAACATTTATACAGAAGGAAAACCATATTTTGTTTATGTTGGAGGATTACATCCACGTAAGAATCTAATCAACCTTTTCAAAGCTTTCGACCTGTATAAAAATAAAACCGCATCTGAAACAAAACTGCTTATTGTTGGTGAAAAATTATGGTGGACTGCGGATATTAAAAAAGCTTACAATGAAATGAATAACAAGAACGAACTAATATTCACAGGCCGTTTGCAAGCAAAAGAACTGCATCAGGTGTTGGCATCAGCTCTGGCACTGACTTACATTTCTTATTTTGAAGGCTTCGGAATACCTGTGGTAGAAGCATTCCGATGCAATGTTCCTGTTATTACTTCCAATGTCACATCTATGCCCGAAATAGCAGGTGATGCGGCTTTATTAGTCGATCCTTCTGATGTTGATGAAATAGCGAATGCGATGATTAAAATATCTAATGACAATCAGCTTAGAAAAAAATTAGTTGAAAAAGGATCGGAAAGAAAAGATATCTTTACCTGGGAAAAATCAGCCCAACGTTTGTGGAAATCAATTGAAAAAACACTATAAAACTAAATTATCATGAATGTATTAATTATTGGTTCAGGAGGAAGGGAACACACATTGGCATGGAAAATTTCACAAAGCCCGAAATTATCAAAATTATTTATTGCGCCCGGTAATGCGGGAACAGCATCCATAGGAACCAATGTAAATATTGCAGCAGATGATTTTGAAGGTATAGGAAAGTTTTCAACAGCGAACAATATTGATATGATCGTAGTTGGTCCGGAAGCTCCTCTAGTAAGTGGAATTAATGATTATTTTCTCAGCAAACCCAAATTATCAAAGATACATATTATTGGCCCTTCACAAAAAGCAGCAATGATAGAAGGCAGTAAGGACTTTGCCAAGAATTTCATGAATAAATATAATATCCCCACTGCCAAACACAAAACATTTCAAAAAGAAAGTCTAAAGGAAGCGCTTAATTACCTCGAACAATTAAAACCCCCATATGTTCTTAAAGCTGACGGATTAGCCGCCGGAAAAGGTGTATTGATATGCAAGAATAGGGATGAAGCAAAGCATAGATTAAAAGAAATGATAGAAGAAGAAAAATTCGGAGAAGCCTCTTCAAAAGTACTGATAGAAGAATTTATGGAAGGAATAGAATTATCCGCATTCGCATTAACCGATGGAACAAGCTATAAGATATTACCAAATGCAAAAGATTATAAGCGGTTTGGTGAAGGAGATACAGGCCTGAATACTGGAGGCATGGGATCTATTTCTCCCGTGCCCTTTGTAAATCAGGAATTCATGAATAAAATCGAACAGCAGATCATTAGACCTACAATTAACGGCCTTAAAGGTGAAGGCATTAAATACAAAGGATTTATTTATTTTGGATTAATTAATAAACAGAACAATCCATATGTTATTGAATATAACGTTAGGATGGGAGACCCTGAAGCAGAATCAGTCATTCCATTAATAAATTCGGATCTGCTTGAACTGTTTACCGGAATTGCACATGAAAACCTCTATGAATACAACATTAATATTAATCCCGGATACATAGCCGTTGTTATGCTTACTTCAGGAGGATATCCCGGCACGTATGAAAAAGGTAAAGTTATAAAAGGTATTGATGATGTGCGCAACAGTATAATCTTTCAGGCAGGAACCAAACTGAGCAATGATAATGAAATACTGACTAACGGAGGCAGGGTGATCGCAGTTACTTCCTATGGCAACACATTACAGGAAGCTTTGGATAAATCCTATAAAAATGCTGAAAAAATTAGTTTTGATAAAAAATATTACAGAAGGGATCTTGGAAAAGATTTATTATAGATCGAAATACATTTTTTATGTTTATACGTTTTTATAAATCCAGTTATCTTCCCCAATACTTCCTGTTAATCATTATTGAATTTATTTTCTGGTTGCCTTCATTTATTAATCCCCCGGCTATGCCAGAGGCAACTACTACTACACCCATATACCAGATATTTGTCAATCTGTTTTCCGGTATACCGTTATTAGCTACATTGGCCGGTTTTATTTTTTTGTTTTTTCAGGGTGTCCTTTTAAATGAAACTATAACAAAATTTCGCATTATCCCTAAAAACCAGTTAATGGCAGCTTTTATTTATGTTTTCTTCATGAGTATTTTCAAAAATCTTCACACCCTGCATCCCGTTTTACTTGTCAACCTGATTATCATATTATTGCTTAATTGCAACTTTGGTCTTTATGAAAGAAAAGCTGACCATAAGATAAATGTCTTTATATGTGGTTTTTTAATAAGTATTGCCTCGTTCACCTTTAATCACTCAGTGTATTTAATCATACTACTATACCTCATTCTTATCCTGATGCGTATTTATTCCTGGAGAGAATGGATCATTCCTATTATCAGCTTTTTTATCCCGGTTATTTTCTTATGTGTTTATTATGTGTGGATTCAAGAATTACAAATCTTCATCACTTCCTTCTCCAAAGAAACTATCAAGTTGCAATTTGAAGATATACATCACAATTACTTAACAGGTATTTTATTATCATTTTCTACATTTTTGTTTCTTATTTCATCCGTATTTATTCTTTACAGAGTAAACACAAAAAACATAGATGTCAGGAAAAGAACCTATGTAATCTTTTATTGTTTAATAATAAGCACTTTGGTTTATTTGTTCAATAAATCTCCACAGAATTCCCTAACATTAGCTATAGTACCGGTTGCCTCGATCATTTCGATAAGATTAGCCGGGCAAAAATATTTTTTTTGGAATAATCTACTTTTATGGATTATTTTCATATTTGCAAATTATATTAACTATGCTAGTTTATGGTTTCCTAAAGGTATATTTTAACCTATGCTTAAACAATTTTTAAATAATAATATAATAGAAGCAGGTTGTGATGAGTCAGGGCGTGGTTGCCTTGCCGGGCCTGTTTTTGCAGCAGCAGTTATATTACCCCTAAGTTATAATAATAAAAAGATCAACGACTCAAAACTTCTTAGTGTAACAGAACGTGAAAATTTAAGGAAAGAAATAGAAAAATGTGCCATAGAATGGGCAGTTGCATATGTTGATAATGTTGAAATTGATAAAATAAATATTTTGAATGCTTCTTATAAGGCAATGCATCTGGCACTTTCAAAACTAAAATCCCTTCCTCAGTTTTTATTGATCGATGGAAATAGTTTCCGAAAATATAAAAATATACCTCATAAATGTATAATAAAAGGAGACAGGCAATTTCTGTCCATAGCATCCGCTTCAATAATTGCAAAAACATACAGGGATAAGTATATGATTGAGTTGTGTAAAAAACATCCCGAATACAACTGGAAGAAAAATAAAGGTTATGCCACGCCTTTTCACAAGGAAGCAATAAATAAATACGGCATCACCCCCTACCACCGCAAAAGTTTTAATCTTAACTATCAGTTAAAAATAACCTTACCAAAATAATAAGAACTAACAAACGACTGTTAATTTATTATAAATAAACACCTTTAAATAGCCGTGAAATATTTTACCTTTGAGTAAATAATCAACTTAAAATGGCTGATAAAACATTCAGGTATTCATATTTGATAATCTCGCTGGTTATTATCATCGTATTTGTGTCAGGTTATTTCTTTTATGATAAAATCATAAACCGCCCCATAAATACCATCAATGCAATACCAGCTAATTCCATAATGTTTTTTGAAACAGATAGCCCAATTGAATTCTATAATAAACTGGATACAAACAATAAAATCTGGCAGGCTTTATCCGGAACATCATCAATAAATACTATAAGTAAAAGAATGGATTTTTTTAACCGTTCTTTTAAAAATAATAAAAAAGCAATAGAAATAATTGATAAAAGCCACATTTATATTTCTGTCCACTCAACAGATAATAACTCAATTGATGTTCTTTTTCTTATAGGACTGCCCGGAACCGGATATAAAAACTTTATCGGTGACCTGATAAATGATATTTATGGTTTGGATTTTGTTATTAAGAAAAACAAATATATGGGCACTGATATCAATGAAGTTGTATTTCCAGGTAATAACATAAATTTCCATTATACTGTTAAAAAGGGTATCTTCATAGGCAGCTATAATGATCAACTTATTAAACAATCATTGGATCAAATCGGGAAAGAAAAGCCCCTCAGTAACAACCTCAGTTTTAAAAAGGTATCAAAAACAACCGGTAAAAACGTTGATGGTAATTTGTACATCAACCTTAATAAGATAAATCATTTTTTAAAACCCAACACTAATAAGGATTACCGGAGCACTATTGATTTATTACAAGGCTTTGCCCATTGGAGTGCCCTGGATATCGTTTTAAAAAACGATAAGTTTTTATTTAACGGATATACCGGTGCCTCAGATACTGCAGGCCGTTTTCTTAATCTTTTCCGTGATCAGCAAAGCCAAAAAATAGTAATGACAAGAATACTTCCCTTTAATACAAATATGTTATTATGGTTTGGATTTGATAATTTTTCAGATTTTTATGAAAATTTTGAAGAATACCTCAGGCACAATAAACGTTTTGATGATCATTATAATGAAATATTAAGGTTGAATAACCGCTATAAAATCAACCTGGAAAGAAATATGTTAAGCTGGGTTGATAATGAAATGGCTGTTGTTTCTCTTGCAAAAAGAAGTAATGATATCCCGGCAAGATCTTTGGCAATCTTTCATGCTAAAAATCCTTCAGAGGCGAATAAATCATTAACTCAGCTAATTAATAGTATAAGGGGAAGCAAGAAAATAAAAACATACAAGAACCATATATTGAAATATATTAATCTGCCCGACCTGCTTGGTACCATATTCGGTCCCTCGTTTGGTAATATTGATAAAACATATTTTACAATCATTGAAGATTATGTTGTTTTTGCCAATAATACAACCATCCTTGAAGAGTTCATAAATACTTTTATAGCAGGTAAAACACTTACCGGAAATATCAATTATCAGGATTTTTCAGATAACATTTCCGAAACCTCAAATGTTTATTTTTATGTAAATTCAAGAAACAGTATTCCGGTAATCAGTCATTATTTGTCGAAAGAAATATCACAGGTATTAGAGCAAAACAAGAGCATATTTGAAAATTTCCATGCCTTTGCTATCCAGTTCAGTAATCTTAATAATATGTTTTACACTAACATGTACATCAAGTATAATCCCGGTTATATGAAAGAAAACATGGCTGTTTGGAAAACCATGCTGGAAGCAGAGGTTGTAAAAAAACCCTACCTGCTTAAAGATCATACCGATAACACTTACAATATTATAGTTATTGATAAAGACAACCGGATTTACCTGGTCGACAATAATGGCAACATACTTTGGAAAAAAACCTTGGCAGCCAATGTAATAAGTGATGTTTACCCTGTTGATTATTATAAGAACAGAAAAATACAGTACCTTTTTAATACACCCGATCAACTTATGCTGATAGACATACTGGGCCGCCATGTGGAAAACTATCCGATTCAACTGGGAACTAAAGCGAGTAACGGATTAGCATTATTCGACTATATTAATAACAAAAATTACAGGATTATTTTTGCAGGTGAGGATAACAGAATTTACGACTATAATATAAAAGGTAATGCTGTTAAAGGCTGGGTAAAACCAAAAGTTAACAGTACTGTAAAAAATAAGATCCAGCATCTGATAGCATATAATAAAGACTATATTATTATTCCGCAGTTAAACGGGGATGTTAAAATTACCGAACGCAGAGGCAATACCCGAATAAGAATAAGGGATCCTTTTAAAAATGCCCTTAATTCGGATTTTTATGTTAATAAAACAAATAACAAAGGAGTTTTGTTAACCACCGACCAGAACGGCCATCTTACTTATATAAAAAGAAATGGTCATCTCGACAGAACCGTATTTAAAGATTTTTCGCCTGATCATTTCTTCTTATACGAAGATATTGATAAAAACGGACATAAGGATTTCATCTTTCTTGACGGAAATAAACTGGTAGTATTTGACAGATTTAAGAATGTTCTTTTCGAATATGAATTTATAAATCCAATTCGCCACAAGCCGAAGATAATCCCCGTATCGTACCGTGAAAACCTTCTTGGGATAGTCGATTCAGAGGAAAACAAGTTATACATTTTTAATCATAAGGGCAACCTTGTTTTTGGCAGCGGCCTGGCCGGCGAAACACAGTTTAGTACAGGAAGCCTGAATAATGATAATAATCTTAATCTCCTGGTTGGATCGGGTAATACGCTTTATAATTATCTTATTAAGTAAGTATGTCTAATTGCTATATAAACAAGTATAAATAACAATGATTTAATCATGGTTAATTTAATAGCTTACGAACAATTCATCGAACAAAAACATTAATTGTAATGGAAAAACACCTTATAAATGTTTAAAACTTAATTAACATTAACGCTCATTGAACATTTTACACTAAATTGAATCAATAGTCATAAAAATATTCAAGAATCATTATTTTTGTATTAAGATAAATATTATACAATGTTGACTAAACAATATATAGACGAATTAAAAAGAGAAAACAACGGAGCTATTTCAGAACTTGTTAAAAGCCAAAACGATTCAACTAATATTGTTTTTATTTTAAAAAATTTAGGATATATTCCTAAAGATTTTGATGGTGATTGGCTAACTGAATTATTTAATCATAAAAATAAAAATGTTAGATTATGGGCAGTTAAAACGATAGGAAAGCTAAAAGATGAAAGATTCATCCCCATATTAGAGAATGTTGTTAATAATGAGGAGGTTACGGAAATTAAAAGAGAGGCTGTATCATCAATAGGCAGACAAAGGTCAGAAAATTCAAAGCAAATACTATTCAATATACTTAAAAACCCAGACCCAAAAGTTGTTTGCCAGGCAATAAGAGCTTTACTAGTTTTTAAAGGTAATAATGAAATTGATGAAAAACTTAAATCACTTGTTAATCATAAAAATGAAATTATTACCAATGTTATTTATAAAGAATACTTTGAAAAAAAGAACATAAATAAATCAAATCAAACACATACTGAATCTTATGACTTTCTTAAAAACGTTGTTGTAAATGGAGATGTTCGGGAAATATTAAAAAAAATTCCCGATGAAAGTTTTCATTTAACATTTACTTCACCACCATATTATAATGCAAGGGACTATTCAATATATTCCAGTTATCAAGATTATTTAGATTTTTTGGAAGAAGTATTTCAGCTAACATACTACAAAGTAAAAGAAGGAAGATTTTTAATCGTTAATAGTTCCCCAATAATTATTCCAAGAATTTCAAGGCAGCATTCATCTAAACGATATCCTATACCATTTGACATACATAATTTGTTAGTTCGAATGGGGTGGGAGTTTATAGATGATATTATTTGGGTAAAATCTGAGGCAAGTGTCAAAAATAGAGTTGGGGGCTTTGCACAACATAGAAAGCCATTAGGATATAAACCAAATGCAGTTACCGAATATCTAATGGTTTACAGAAAAAAGACCTCAAAACTATTAGATTGGAATATAAAACAATATAATAAAAAAATAGTTGAGGAAAGTAAAGTTAATGGAGATTTTGAAACTACTAATGTGTGGTATATTGAGCCTAAATATGACAAAGTTCATTCCGCTGTATTTCCTGTTGGTTTATGTAAAAGAGTAATTAAATATTATTCATATAAAGGAGACTTGGTTTTTGATCCTTTTGCAGGCAGTGGAACATTCGGAAGAACTGCCAAAAGTATGGATAGATATTTTTTCTTAACCGAAATATCTCCAAAATACTTTGAATATATGAAAAGCTTTTTAAAGAAAAATAATCTTTTTCAAAAAAGAGAAACAAAATTTCTTGAAATCAAAGAATTTAAGAAAACTATTAAAGTATGACATTAACTGAACAAATAACAAAAAACATAATTAAAAAACTAATCCAAGGAGAAGACTACCGGATTAAAATCATAACTTTAATTAATGGAGAATTTTTACAATCTGCAATTAATTTTTTCAAACAAATCGTTGAGGCAAAACTCAATAACCAAGAAATCAATATTGACTGGTATAAAAAGGCTTTTATACTAGATCCAAATCTTTCAAAGGAAGATATCGCGATAAATTCCGGATTGAACATGAAAACAATAAGTAATATGTTTAATTCTACAAAAAAAGAAGTTGTTATTGATGCCTCAAATGACCATTATGAAACCCTTTATAATTCAATAAAAGAGCTCGTTGAATCAGAAAACGAACTTGACTTAACTTTAACAATCAAACTAAACAGGGTTTCTGTTGAATTAAATGTCAGTGAAAGTCTTATTGTTATCAATACACTTGCCGTAAAAAGAGCTGCTTTAAGAGGTGGTTTATGGAGCACTGCTGGAAAAAGAGTTGAAAAACCTTTAATGCAAACTTTATGTAAATTATATAGTGTGCCAGAAAACAATTACAAAGCTGTAATAATTGGAAATTCCAATACAGAATTGTTTGTTCGAGAGATTGATTTTTATTTGCTCAATCAAGGAAATGAATTTAAGTGCGAAGTTAAATTAATGGGAAAAGGAAACCCCGAAAGTGCTGATGGAGTGATAGCACGAGGCAGTAAGGTTTTTGTTGCTGACAAACTTTCCAATACTAATAAAAATCAATTAGATAGCCTAGGTGTAGAATGGGTTGAACTAAGAAATGTTCTAGGTTTTAGAAGATTTAAAAAAGTACTTGAGAATCTTTATATACCTCATTCTGAATACCAAACCGACAATATTGAAAATGATTTAAATCGAATATTTGATGAAATATTCGTTTAAAAATAAGATCATTTGATTATCAAAGTAAATATTTCAGTTGATTAACTAACATCATATATAATTAATAGCGGGATATGTATAAAACAAATATGCATATGATTCATATCGATATTAGTAAAGTTTAGCAATAATTAGTACGCACTCCATTACTACTTATACAAGAAAAATGTTATCATCTTTTAACATAATTTAGTCAAATGATATAGAGATAACTATAATTATAAGCCATAAATAAAATTATAATTTAATTATTCTTAACTTTTATTTATCTTTGGATTATAGTCATTTCAATAAATGAAACAATATCTCACTATCATAACAGCAATATTTCTTATCACAGAATGTACTGAACGAAATAAAAAAACACCTTTGCCAAAAGTTTCCAACGGTAAAGTAGATCGAATTGAAAGCTTTCCTTCAAAATTTATTCCTCCCCGGAATATAGATATTTGGTTACCTAAACGTTACAATAAATATGAAGAATTCGCAGTAATTTACATGCATGACAAACAAACGTTATTTAATTCTTCTATTACCTGGAAAAACTTAATTGAACCGGTTGGAAAATACGAACCAAATGGATATGGTCTTTATGACATGGGAGGAAATGCTTGGGAATGGGTCTACGATTCGTATGATGGAGATTATTACAAAATAAGTAGCTATGATAATCCTACAGAACCAAACGACAAAATTCA
Organism: uncultured Bacteroidales bacterium; assembly: GCA_964550205.1. Taxonomy (GTDB): domain Bacteria; phylum Bacteroidota; class Bacteroidia; order Bacteroidales; family JAIOZK01; genus JAIOZK01. The sequence goes on along the minus strand of CAZJYD010000052.1, from coordinate 170 downwards.
CAGAGTTATAAGAGGTGGTAGCTGGCATTCGGGCACTATGTGTAAACGAGTGTATTATCGAAAGGGAATACCGCGTGGCTGGTGCGATTTTGCCGTGGGATTCAGGTGTGTGAGGGAGGTTGAACAAAAGAAAAAATAATTAAACCATGAGTCCTATAGTTGAAATATCA
>CAZJYD010000051.1:21623-25112 GCA_964550205.1 uncultured Bacteroidales bacterium | reverse complement strand
TAGCTACATAATGAACATTCACAGTATAGCTACATAATGAACATTCACAGTATAGCTACATAATGAACATTCACAGTATAGTTACATAATGAAGTCGTGGCTGACCCTGAAAGAAAAGAATGCTGACCCTGAAAGAAAAGAATGCTGAAAATAGGATAAAAATGATAATTAGTTGGAACAGTTAATGGTTATCTACAAGGGGAATGTTATAGTAAGTATAGTAAAACAATAAAAGAAAGGGTAGCAAAATGAAAAAAATCCAAAAAGAGGCTTTGTTGGCTATAATAGCCAAAATGGATGAGTGTCAGGATTCGATAGTAAACATACAATCTAAGGATAAAACCCTTATGTTTTCAGGGTGTATCACCGTCCTTGATGATCCATCCTATTATGATTTTGCTATAACTGATTCTGAAAATGGTGATTGTTACTGTTTTTCAGCAAAACGCATAAATGGTTTTTCCTTTGATGATAGTGAACCTGATTTTCCATTGCTTACAATTACTTTAAATTAATTTGAACAGTTAATGGTTATTTACAAAGGGAAGGTTATAGTGTATTAGTAATAAAATGTCATTAAACAACAAAGGAGAAAAGAAATGACAAAGGGTGAAAAAAGAGCAATGTTTCGCGATTTAAAGGCAAAGCGGAGAAGGTACTTTGTCGAAATGAATGCCAGCACTACAAAAAACGACAGGGAATTTTACAAGGAATTGTTTGAGTTATCTGATAAGCAGATAGCACAACTGGGAATGGCGTAAATTCTATTATAGGAAGGTTATAGGTTTGTTGTTTTACCTATAACCTTCCGCTTTCTTTAAACTTATGAATTCACAGTTGAATTTCCTAAATAAAGTTTTATGAACATTTACAGTTGAATTCATAGTTGAATTTCCACAATGAACATTCACAGTATAGTTACAGTATAAATACTAAATGAACATTCACAGTTGAATTCACAGTGAATTTCATCAGTTGACCCTGAAAGAAAAGAATGCTGTTTTCTGTGACCCTAAAAGAAAAGAATGCTCTAAGTTTTCAACTCTTTGTGAAAACATTGAACTCTTTGAAAATTAAAAACTTCAAGTCCTAGAGGAAAGAAGGGTGACTCCTAGGGAATAAAAAAGAAAAATATTTTCGCAGATTTAGCCATTGAAAGTCGCAGATTTGTCGGTTCCTAAAAAACAAAGTTCAAAAACTTTTTGGAGTTCTGCTGGAAACAAAAAGAATTCTACCAAAAAAAATAAAAAAATAATTGTTATGAATTCATAGGTGGATAAGTTAAAAAGTTACGAAGTCCGTGATTAAGGTGTTACGAAGTCCGTGATGACATACAAAAAACAGTCCAAAAAGTTTGTATTATTTATTGATGTTACCCTTGCATGTAATAAATAATTATGGTATAGTGTAGATGTAAGCAATAAGGATCGCAAAACAACAAACCCGCCTATAGCTGGCAGATATAGGCAAAAACAATAAAAAAACAATAAAAAGGATCAAGTAATGGATGCTACACCAAAAACAACAGCAAAAAAGGATTTATTCCTTTTAACAACAAAAGGGACAAATATTTGTCCTACAAAGATTCTCCCACAGCATATGCAGATGCATATGCTTATATGCAAAACGAATAAACCTACTGGTTTATTCGTATATCAGCATGATAATAATTGGCACTATCATATAGTGCCATACAATTTCGACATGGTGCATTTTATGCACCATAAATATGCCATACCTTCCAACGTTAATGGCATGGTAAAAAAAGATAAAGACATGATTGATATTATCAATCTGTATCTAAACACTAAATAAATTCAAGGATTATAATTTAAGGATTATAATCCTTAAATTATAAAAATCTTTATGAATTCTTTGTAAGTTTTTTAAGAATTCACACAAACTTCAGTCCTTTTGAATTCTTTGATAAATAATTATTTGTTATTAAGGAAGTCCTAGAGTGAATGAAAGTTTTAATATTTTAAGAAGTCCTAGACTTTTTAAGCAGATTTATAGATATGAATTTACACACCCCAGAATTCGCATATTTATGCCTTGGGAAATTTGTGGAGTCTTGATAACTATTTAAATTATCTATAATTGCAAATGAATGTATGTAAACATATCTTTACAGCATAAAGTAAACATATCTTTACAGCATAAAGTAAACATATCTTTACAGCATAAAAGTATATAATAAATGTTAGTTGTTTTGTACTATTATATACCGTATATAATACAGTATATAATACAGTATAAATATGGGTATTGTAAATAGCTAGTGTGCAATAGCTTATAACTATTATCAAAAATAATCGTATTTTTTATTGGTTTTACCCTTGTATGTAATAAACAGATATGATATAGTGTAGATGTAAGCAATAAGGATCGCAAAACAAAAACAACTAAAACATCTTGTGGCAGGCAGACACAAGACAAAAATAACAGTAAAAAAAAACAACTAAAAGGATCAAGTAATGGATGCTACACCAAAAACAACTAAAAAGGATTAAGTAATGACAAAGACAAAAATAAATCTAAAGCGTAGTAATGTGCCCATAGCCTTACGGGCTATGGTTATCAACAAAGATAACCAGGCACAATTATTACGGCTACCGATCATGGATCTACATACAGATTACAATCTGTATGTAAACCTTAATAAGGCTGTAGCCTTATTGGTGTACGCCGTTAAGGACAATGCTAATGCTAGTTGCTATAATTGGCAACTGGTGGACAAAAGCTTTGATTTACAAGCTTTTGTCGCTAATGACGATATATCGTCATTAGCTGTACAAGTAGCTATTGACGGTAGTGCCGATAAGGCGCAGATGATTGATATTGTCAATCTATTTTTAGCTGATTTGTAAACTAAAACAAACAACAAGGATCAAGTAATGGATGCTACACCAAAAAAGACAAAAACAACTAAAAAGACAACAACTAAAAAAAATTATATTGTGGCTAACAAGATCAAAATAAATTATCTTGACACTGTCAAGATCAATAAGCAAAACTGCGCCGTAAGCGCAGTTTTGTTATTGTCCATATTGGACAAAAGCATCAACAGTATTGTCAAACAATTTGCCGCCGCCACGGCGCAGTATCGTAACGGCAAACGGGCCGTTACAAAAGATGCCCGGCAAAACGGCAATATGATTTACCTTAAAAATGCCCGTAAGGGATTAGCCCGACAAGGCAACCCCTGGGTATTTAACGCTATCGACAAGATAGCGGCTGGCAAGGCCGCTATGGATATTGTCGTAAGCTACAACGTTGTGGCCATTGTCCACAACGTTGACAAAGCCAAGTTGATCCAAGCTATCAATAAAAAGATTGATAGCTTATCGGATGCCGACAGTGCGATCCGTGGCGCGTATCGCCAAATCGCGGCAGTGCTAAAAACTGCATAAAGTAAACATAACACAGCCCCGCCTACCTTTATGGTAGGCGGTTTTTATATATAGGGGATATATGTACCCCTTCAAA
>CAZJYD010000051.1:12259-21523 GCA_964550205.1 uncultured Bacteroidales bacterium | reverse complement strand
ATGTCAGTAGTATTTTTTGAAGAAACCAAAAAAGAAGTTCAGTACTAAAGAAAATGTCAGTAGTATTTTTTGAAGAAACCAAAAAAGAAGTTCAGTACTAAAGAAAATCGTAGAGCATCCCCCCTGTTGAGTTGCCCTCGTGAAAAAACTCGAAAATAAAATTTTAAGAGAACCGGTATCAGTAAACATATATAAATAAAGTTAATAATATCATTAACTTAGCCTCAAAGGCAAAATAATCTGAATGTTTTATGGTTTTTGTATTCATTGATGATATACTATATACAGTAAGTGTATTAGGATATATATCGTTGCCTACAAACAAAACAGTTCTATGGGTGACTATGGAACAAAAAACGAAAGGTAAATAAGCTGTGCCACTACCAAGATTAGAAAACCTCAAAGATGGTCGCTGTAAAATTATAATTGGGAATAAAGAACAAATTTGTAAAAATAGAAAACAAGCAAAAAAGAAAGCAGGTGAACATCTTAAATTTATAAAAGAAAATAATTGCAAAATGATAATACAACCGTGGTATGAATACGAAGAGGAAAGATAAAAAATGGAAATTCAATCAACAATTAAAGTGGGAACAAGACTTAACTTTGGAAAAGATAAAATGGGCAAAATAATTTCAATGGGTGACAAAATAATGACCATTGAAATTATAGGTAAAAAGAAAGTAAAGGAAAGCGCCATCGATACAGTAATTCACATTGGAGAAGTACCATTTACAATAATCACCGCTGGTAAAAGATTTAAAGTGAGAAGAATAGGAACAAAAGAAAAGTAATAGCCGAAGTGGCGAAATTGGCAGACGCAACGGACTTAGTCACGAAATCCGCTGACAGTAATGTCTTGTGGGTTCAAGTCCCACTTCGGCTACCAATAATTTCGTGAAGTTAAAAGGAAATAAAATGAAATTTATCGGTATTTTAGGAACAAGCTACTGTGGTTCCACACTTTTGTCTCATATGCTTGGTAGATGTCAAAATGTATTTAATATAGGGGAATCACATTGGGTTTTTGAAAAAGATAGGAAATATAAAAATTCTAACAATTTTATATACTGTGGGATTCATGGTAAAAAATGTACATTTTGGAATGAAAGACTTTTTGATAAAATATCACAAGAAAATAACATTATTCCTGCAACAACAAAAGCCCTTCAATTATATGGTACAGACATTTTTATTCTATCTGATAAAAACAAAAAGAATTATAGTTTCTTAGAAGAAAAAGGAATATTGCTAAATAAGGCAATATTCCTTTTAAAGTCTCCTGAACAGTTCGTGGCAAGTTGTTTGCGCAAAAATACAACAGGAGAAAAAAGAAACATACTTCTTCACCTAAAGCAATATATGACCATTAATACAAGTAACCTTGACTATTTAGAAAAAAGAAACATAGAATATATAAAAGTAATACATGACGAACTTACAGGAAATGTCGTTAGTGTGATGACAAAAGTGTGTAACTTTTGTGGAATTGAAGTATGTAAAGAAATGTTTGTTTTAAATCATAAAACAGAAAAATCTCATGTTATAGCTGGAAGTGCAGTTGTAAACAGTTCTGTAAAGGGAAAGTTTCTAATAGGAAATGCTCTTTTAAACAACTGTTCACAAGAATCGCAAAATTGGTATAAAAGAGCAAGTAACTGTATAATAAAAGATGAGAAATATCAATTAGAACTTTCAGACAATGAGAAAATAATTATAAAAAACAGTGACGCTAGAAAACTTTATGATAAAATATTACAGGAAAATATAAAATGAAACATATTTCTATAGGTGGCACTTGCTACTGTGGTTCCACATTATTACAATTTATATTAGGGCAAATGCCTGATTCTATTGTAATTGGTGAATTAAATAATGTTTTTCACGATGCCAAATGTTCAATACATGCCAAATGTTCAATACATGCCAAATGTTCCTTTTGGGACAATAAATTACTTCAAGAATGTATTAAAACAAATAATATTTCACATGCTTTGCACAGGGTTAAAAACAGAATAAGAAAAAAACATATTTGTAAATTTCTAATTGATTCTGACAAATGTCCTTCTGTTTATTATATGCACAAGAAGTATAATGCTGAGGTTTGTAGAGTATTTCCAGATTATATTTTTGTTTTATATAAGCATCCGATGGCATATATGCACAGTTATTGTGAACACAGCAGAGGGCGTTCAGACTACAATAACAGTAATTACACAGCTAAAGCCATAATTGATTACAAAAGGGTTTATTTGCGCTTTCTGGAATTAAAGAAGGCTTGTCCTAATGTGATTTTTATTAATTATCACAATTTTGCCAATAATCCAGAAGTTACAATTCAACTTATTTGCAATATAATAGGTGAGAACTTTTCAAAAGAATATTTAAAATATTGGAATGTTCAGAAGAACTTTCACCCACTTGGTGGAAATACTGGTGTATTTTTAAGATTATGGGATAGTAAAGGGGTTGAAAACATTTTAAAATCATGCTATTGGAAGACTGTATATACTGAAAAACATACAGAAGAATTTATAAATGAAAAATATACAATAAAAGATGATACAAAATGGAAAAATTCAAAATTTATAGAAAAGTATAAAGAATTGTTTTTAGAAGATAATGCACTTAAAGAATTGTACAGCAAATTAAATGAGGAAACAATTATATGAAAAATGTTCTAGTTACTGGTGGTTGTGGTTTTATTGGAAGCTACTTAGTCCGACACTTAATACGAAAAAATTGTAATGTTGTAGTAATTGATAATTTATCTAATTCTAATCGTGAATCATGTTCAAAATTTGCACACTTTTGTGAAATAGATATTAGACAAACAAGTTTGGTTGAAAAAACATTAATTCAATACGACATTGACACAATCTTTCACCTTGCAGCTATTTCAGGTGTTGAGGCTTGTGAAAAAAATATAGACTTGGCACATGACGTTAATATAACTTCTATAGAAAATTTAGTTTCTATAGCTAAAAAGTATGATGTAAAAAACATGTTTTTTACATCATCTTCTGCTGTTTATGGTGAAAGCAATACTCTTAATTATGTTGGTAAGATGCTAAGTCCTATAGGATTATATGGAAAACAAAAATTAGTTGGTGAAAAAATTATAAGTAATAATTTTCCAAATTCTTCTGTCATTTTACGGTTAGCTAACGTTTATGGATACGGGCAAAATACTTCATACGGGGCGGTTATGCCTAATTTTATTAAAAATGCCTTATTAGATAAGCCATTGATTATTTATGGTAATGGGAATCAATGTAGAAGTTTTATACATGTTCAAGATTTGTCTGAAAACATTTTTAAAATCATGCAGAAGACTGAAAATGAAAATATAAATAAAACTGTTTTGATGAATTGTGGTACTGTAGACAGTACCAGTATTAAAAATTTAGCTGAACTTATAATTAAATGTGCAAAGTCTCGTTCAGTAATTACATATAAAAATTCAAGGAAAAATGACATTAAGCAATCGAAATTTCTCCCTGATGAGTTGTTTTTAAAATGTGGCTCTTTGTGCGAAAATAAAATTGTTACTTTGATAGAAGAATACAAAAAAGAAATATTAAAAGAAGGGAAATACACAATGTCTGAAGCATACAAAACAATCACACTGATTATTCCGAAAGAAATAGATGTAGGCGGGGAAACAGTGATTTATGGAGACGCATTGGATTGGAAAGACTATATTGGAAAGATTTTCAAAATCAAAGGAAAAGACTGTGGTGTTGTCAAAGATTGTCAAGAAATAAGTGATTATTCTATTAAATTGACTATCAAATTTAGAGCAGAAAATATAAAATACTTTAAATTGAATTTGGCGAGCTCATGTAATTCGTCGAGACAAGCATTGTCTCGTCTGTGGAACCATCAAACATCGCCACGCTCATCATAAGAACAACGGACACGATTTTCCGGAACAACGTTTTGATATAAAGAATGGTGTCACTCTTTGTCGCACTTGTCATACTAAATATCATTGTGATTTTCATAGAGGATTCTATGAAAAAACTACAGAAGATAGATTTGATAATTTTGTATTACGAGATTGAGCGGGAAGGCTCACGACTTTAGTCGTGGGTAGTTCACTATGCGACTACTTGCAAGTAGTCGCAAAAGAAAAAATAATCACAGCAATTAAGGAAAGGTATTATGAATTTAGAAAAATTAACTGAACAGGCAAGTGAATGGTTGGAAGATGAAGATAATCGTAAAAAAGCGAAAAAAGTAGCGAAAAAAGTTCTCAATGTATTGTTAAATTTATTAGATGAAGAAGAAGAAGAAGAAACTAAAGAAGAAACTAAAGAAGAAACTAATTATAAGAAATATTGCCAAGAGTGCATTGAAAAAAGTAAGCCTATTATGTCCCGTCAAGAATATTCACTAACTATGGGCTTTGGAGAATGAAAATTGAATAATAGTAAAACAGACTTATCTAGTGAGCTTACCGCTTTTGTTATTTCTGTAGGTGAAAATCCTAATTATGAGCTTTGTATAAAAGCACTGCAAAATCAAACCGTTAAATTTAATATTGAAATAATAAAGGATTATACTCCACTTCCTTTAGCGTTTCAAGAAATGTTAAATCGATGTAAAACAAAATACTATATTGAAGTTGATGAAGATATGGTATTGGACGAAGATGCAGTTGAAAAAATGTATCAGAAAATAATAAAAACTGATACAAAAACAGCTATGGCGGCATTTCAACTTTATGACCCTCATGCTGATTATGTTATTTTTGGAATTAAAATATATAAACACAACATACTAGAAAATTATCCTTACAATTTAAATCATCCAAGCTGTGAAGTAGAACAAATAAATAATTTCGAAAAAGATGGTTTTACTGTTAAAATGTATAATTTTCCCGTTGGTAAACACAGCCCTCTTTGGACAGAAGAACTTGTCTTTGAGCGTTATTATAATTTAATGAGAAAATTTAGCATTTATCATTATGTTTGGCTTGAAAACATGCCACTTAAATTGCTAAATAAAGTTCAAAAAGAACCTAGTAGAATAAATATTTTAGCATTATTAGGGGCCTATCAAGGTGTTATATCAAGCAATCTTACAGAAGAAAAAGACTTTTCTAAAAAAATTAAGGAATTTAAAATGATAGATAGTTTTTTAAATGAGCCCGTTCAATCTACATTATATATGACTAGTAAATGTAATTATAAATGTAATTTTTGTTATCGGCAATACCATGAAATACAATCCGCAAAGGATATGAATTTGGAAATTCTTAGTGATTTTTTTTATAAATTCCCATCCATAAAGAGCACTTGTCTTTGTGGGTATGGTGAAACCTTAATGTGCGACAATCTTATTTCAATTTTAAAATGGTTAAAGTACAATAACAAATTTACTGGACTCATTACAAACGGATATTTTCTTGAAGACAGGTACAGGGCGATGAACCCATATTTGCCTGATTATATATCCGTTAGTATTAATGCGGCAAATAAGCGTGATTATGAAAAAATTACGGGCATTGATGGTTGGGACAAGATGATACGGGGATTAAAAATAGTAAAAGATTGTACTTTATGCACCAGTTTTGTTGTAACTCAACAAAACTGGAAATCCATCGAAGAATTATTGCCAATTTTAATAGATTCCGGTGTTAAAAAATTACATTTACATAATGTTTTACCACACTTCAAAGAAAAAGACGAATCTTTTTGGGATACAGTTCTTCTAAAAGAACAATCGCATATTTTAGAAGAAATAAAAAACTTTAAGGGTTCAGAAATAATTGAGCGTTATCCTGTTTTAATAGATAAGTCTGGAGGAAAACAAAATTGTCTTTTTCCATGGAGAAGTTTGGCTGTAAACGGAGATGGAAACATTAGTTTCTGTAATTCAGTGTTTCCATGTGACAGTAAATATGGGAATATACAAGACTATACTGTTTGGAATGGGGAAATAGCTAATAATTTCAGAAAAAAGTATCTTAATAATGAGATACCTCAATGTAAAAAATGTTTTAGAAATTGGAAATGGCAATGAAAAAATTAAATTGTGCCAGAATCATAGATCAGTGGAGTTGGTGTTATGATTTTATATCGAAAGAACATCAAAGGTATTCTCGGCACAATATTCATGTTTTTAAATACAATGATGTTAAATACGATAACTTAGATTTGGTTTATTGTCATTCTCCCAATATAAGCCATTGGCACATTAAAAACTTAGTTCAAGAATGTAGAGAGCGTAAGATAAAATTAATCGGTGGTTATGCTGGCGATCCCAATTATTGGGAAGACAACATTCGTAATACTTATTCTTTTGTCAATTTGGTTGTTGGTATTTCACCAGAAACAGTAAAATTTGGCAAAGAAAATTATCAGACTCCAACGATTTTTATGCCAGAACTTATAGATACTAAATACTTCAAGACAAGACGGAAAAAATCAAAGTCCTTTATTATTGGATGGGCTGGCGGAAAACATAAAAAAATTAAAAGGGTACATTTATTAGATGAAATAAAATTCAAAGTCATTAAAAAATCTGATTTTAATAAAGTTAGATTTGCAAAAAGTAAAAATCAAAATGACATGCTGAAATTTTATAATCATATTGATGTACTTACAATGACAAGTGAAACAGAGTGTCAGCCAAGGGTGGTGTTAGAAGCAATGGCGATGGGTATACCTGTGGTATCAACAAAGGTTGGCAATATTCCTATGCTTTTAGATGAGTCCTTTACTGTTTCAACATATCCAGAAGAAGTTTTAATAAAAGAAATGAATCATGTATTAGAAAAATTAAAAAATGATTCGGAGCTTTACCATAAAAACAGTAAGAGGAATGAAGAATGGATAAGGGAATATTTTAGCTGGGAAAATAAATGTCACTTATGGGATGATTTATTTGAAGCTGTATATAATGAAGATACTAAATCAGCTATAAATATAAGTAATTCTTTCTTAGACGACATCGGTTTTCACAGCTTGTATGAATGATGACAGAAAGATTGGTTCTGTGTGACACTAATTAAAGTTGCGGAACTGGAATTGCTATGCTCGTTTGGAAAAAATATAGACCTAACAAAGATGTTTGGGTATTAGTGGAAGAAGAACAAGATTGTAAGAAAATCCAGCAAAAAGATACCAATATCATTGTTCAAAAAGTGGCTGAAAACTTATACGAATGGATACTTCCTAATTATGCAGAACAATGGGGTTTTGAGAAAAGCAAAAGAGATGCTATGAAAGTGGCAACAGGTCACTTTATGAATCGAAGGAAATAATCTAAAAGTTCATCTTTGCTAATATCCTTCTTAGCTAAGATAGCATTAAAGTGTTCAGGAGGCCTATTTTTTAGCTTGCTTTTATTTTTAAACATCTTATACGTTTTTGTATCCATATCGATGCTGATGCCGTCCGCTGAAACAATAAAATTAGGATGATCAGACCACCTATCATACTTCAACCGCCTCTTACCAACATTTCTTAGCTGTAACCAATATTTTGAAAATTCACAAAGAGAATGTTCTATTGACCGTAAGGATAACTTGTTCTTTACTGGTTCTAAATAATTACAATGCTTGAAGTTAAGACCCAAGCGTTCAAAATGCTTATTTTGGTCATCAAACAAGGTATAAAGTTTTTCTTTTGCTTTTGAAACAGACGTACCAATAGAAGGATAAAGAAAGCGTAAGCCTTCCATACAACCTGGGCCAATATTAACATAATCATTGGTTGTAAATTTTGTTATTCCAGAGTAACACAAATCACAATACAATTCATATGCAAAAAAACCGCCACAACCCCTGATTTTTCTAAGTGCTTTAACTATATCTTCTGGGTTATCTGTTGTCTTGCAAGTTTTGTAAACATCATCTAGCTTAATCCTTCCATCTATTAAATTCAGAACGTAGCCTTCGACTTTTGTCATGCCCTTTGGACAGGGACAAGTTAAAAAAGCATTTGTCATAGCTCTATGGTGCTTCAGAACGCCCTTAATGGCACTTAGGTACAAAACTGGATCAAATTTGGTATAATCTGGTATACCAATTTTTTCAAAAGTTTCTATTCTACAGCATAGCCGATAAACAAGCAATTTCCAAATTAAATTTTTATAATAGAACTTTGCTTTTTTCTTGTTGCCCTTTTTAACGGCATTGTGATACTTTTTCATTGTGGGTTTAATAATTATATTTATTGCCCACAGAGAACCTCTGTCAAGTTGACGATAAATGTTGGTGTATTTGAAATCTCTTAAAATTTTATCATTTGTCCACTTTTTACGAGGTTTGTGTTTAATGAAACGATTACGCCAAGCATTGTGTCTGCGATACATGAAAGTAAAAAACAAATCAATATTTTCTTGACAAATATCTAATTCTTTGGACGGATAAAGTTCGTCACGGTATGTTCTTAATCCACGCTTAGTTACCATTTTCCTTAATTCCTTTAGAGTTGATTATTGCACTGTAGAGTTTTATTTTATTTTCACAAAGGTTATTTAAAATGAACATCAGAAGAGTGAAGTGAAAAAATGCAAGAAAACCGTCTAATATTAGCGAAATAAAAAGAAGATTTCCTAATTTTCCTGTTGTTATTAACAGAAAGCAAAAAGTAAAAATTGTCAACATTGTAAATCCTTTTTTGTGTGATTGCCAATCAACAAACAAAGTTCACTAATATTTTGACATTCCAGTATATCCTTTTCCGTTGCAGTATGGACAGGGTTTTATGGAATATTCCATTTTATTTTGTTTTTTGTTGAATTTACGAATTATGATATATCCTTTGCCTGAACAATGCTTACAGTCTACTTTTTTCCACTGTGCATCTTTGTTGTATTTTTTCATTTTCGATTCTTTGTGAAGAGGAATATAGGTTTCCTTTTCACCAGATATTTTGTTACAGAATACTAACAAAATAATGAACGACAGAATTATATAGTCGTACCACTTCATAATTGACCACCTTTCTTTTAGCAATATCATATCATTAAAACTTTTCATATCAATTTAAAAGTCACAAAAAATAACGGTTTGAGGCTAAATTGAGGCTAAGGCTCCATGAAGCTGTAGCTTTATTATATTTATTATTAAAAAAATATTAATAAATTAATATACAAAAAGTAAGAAGTTAAAGTAACATTGCCGTATAATTAGCCCTTTAGGGGCTATTATACGGCCTGTAACTGTATACTGTAACAGGGAGCTTTGTTACAATATAAGGCTTTAGATTAATCTAAAGCCTTATATTGTAGATGTGTAAATGAAGAAAG
>CAZJYD010000051.1:0-12159 GCA_964550205.1 uncultured Bacteroidales bacterium | reverse complement strand
ATATGAAGTTATAAAGATATGAAGTTATAAAGATATGAAGTTATAAAGATATGAAGTTATAAAGATATGAAAGGTGTGAAAAGATATGAAGAAAGAAAATAAAAAAGTAATTCCGTCAAACTGGAAGAGAGTTTATAAAAAATTCAGTCACCTTATTCCTTACAAACATATTGAAGTTCCTAGGGAACACAGGTCTGATTTGAAGAATATACATTCTTTACGTTGTTTCAAAATGATTTGGCAAAGAGACGAAAAAGATAATAAATTGTTTAATGAACCTAAAGTAAGATGTAAGTTACCTGTAGTGGAAGGTTATTTATATTGTAGGAAACACGGAAGATATAAAATGCCATTAATTAAACCAGATGAAAAAATGAATGAATTGTCAACAGCAAGTATATACAGAGATGTGTATGATGCTGAAATGGGTGATTTACTAACTGCGTTTTTGAATGACCCACAAATGTTGGACTTAAAACCGGAATTGGCAAATTTAAGGTTGATTTTAAATAATTATATTAAGAAACTCTTAGAAAAACCTAGGGCTGGAAGTAGAAACGATTTTATGTCACAGGTAAGAGAAATAATAATGGAAGAAGATAAGGATGACAATTGGAGATTTGAAAAGATAACAGAATTGACTGAAAGTCTGAGTACAATTACTAACGGGAAAGCCATAGATAGGATAAACCGTTGTGTGGAAAATATAGGAAAAACAATAGAGCGCATAAGGAAAATAGAAGAAAAAGATGATTTTTTGTTGACACCAGCAGGAATGAAGATATTTTTAAGAGCAATGGTTGATTTAATGAATGAATCAATAACAGACAAAGAATTAAAGAAAAGGATTACAGAAGGTTTATTGACATTATCTATAGAAACAAAGGGTGATGTCAGTCTGTACCAAACAATAAGAAATTCTAAGGTAGTAGATGCAGAAGTTGTTGAACAGTGAAATAAAAAAATATCTTATAAAATATCACAAGGTTTTTGGTGATGAAAACCTTGGAGACGATTTACGAGATAGAAAATTGTCTTTCATTAGAAAAAAACTAAGGTTATATGATATTGAAGAGATAAAAGGTACTGCCCTTGCTTTATCAAAAAGCAAGAAAAGAGCTTTGTTGTTTAGAATGTGGTGTGAATTAATAGTTCTAACAGGAGAAGTGTAGTGCCGATAATTAATCCGTTTAGGGAAATAGCTTCTGGGCTTAATTCTTCTAATGATGGGTCTGTTTGGGAAGAAGAACCGGTTGACATTGAAACTTTTATTCATGATAATAAGTTTTTAAATTTAAAGTGGAATGGACAGACTGGGTGCAGACCTAAGATGTTGGAAATAATAAAGGGCATAGCCGATAGTAAGGTTAGGGAGGCTATGCCGATACTTGGCAAGGGATCAGGGAAAGACTTTGGTGCGTCTATACTTCATCTTTATGGCATTTATAAGGCTCTTTGTTTATATACTCCTCAAAAGTATTATGGTTTGTCTCCTGGAAGCCCTATTTATTTTGTAAATGTTGCGAGAAACGAATCACAAGCACGGAATGTTTTCTTTGTTGAATTTAAAGGTATGCTTGAGAATTGTCACTGGTTTGAAGGTAAATATAGAGAGCCTACTGGTAATAGGGTAGAATTTGACAAAGGAATAAGGGCGTTAAGTGGTAACTCACAAGCATTTGGTTGGTTGGGTTATAATACGATTCAGTGGGTTGGGGATGAACTTGCTTTCTTTTTAGAAAATGATAATCGTGAAGACTCGGCATCTAAGGCTGAAGAATGTTGGCAAGCCGCATTGGGAAGCTGTAAGACAAGGTTTCCTGATCATTACAAGATGATAGGAATTACTACTCCTAGGCACGATGATGATTTTGTAATGAAAAAATTTTATGAATTACAATCAAGAGAAGATGGTTATGCAATTCAAGTGGCAACATGGGACGTTAATCCGAAATTAACAAAAGAAAGTTTCCGACATGATTTAGCTAGAGATTATAGGAGAACAATGCGAGACTATGGTGCTCAGCCAATGGGGATAATAGAAAGTTTTTGGGGAGAACAAGATTTTGTTGAAGATAATGTGTGTCAAACATGTCAAGCCTGTCCTGTTTATCAGGATAGAGACCTTAATACTGATGAATATGCTTGTCGCTTTTATGATGAATGCAAAGCTAATGGTTATGCGGGTAACGGTGAATATTATGAATGGTTGGTTCCTGATCCTGATGCAAATTATTGTATGCACTTTGACTTATCTAAGAACAAGGATCGGTTGGGGTTTGCGCTTGGTCATTCAACAGGAAGTGTAAAGTTAGAACTTGACCAATATGAAATACATGAACGTGCAGATAAAGAAGGTGTTGATGTGGAGAGTTTTAGTGATGACGAATTGTATGTTGAAAAGTCATTAATTAAAATAGACGTAATCGGGATGATAGACCCGAAAAGAAGAGAAGATATGAAGATGTTGAAAAATCGTGAAATACATTACCATAGTGTTTTGATAAAGTTAATTCTTTATCTGAAAGATAGAGGATTTAATATTGTGAAAATAACATTTGACCAATTTAATAGTCATTATATAAAGCAACAACTTGAAGATAGGGGGTTTGTTGTTGAATTATTGTCTTTAGATAGGACAGATGAAGTTCCAGCGGCGGCAAAGCGAGCGATGGTTGAGAACAGGACTGATTATCCGTATTCTAAGGTCTTATGTGAAGAATCAAAAAAACTGAAATATATAAACGGCAAAAAAGTGGATCACGCTGAAAAGTCAAGTAAAGATGTTTGGGATGCTGTAGCAGGAACAATATATAATTGCGAAATGGAATCACAAGAAATAGGTACATTTGTGGATATAAGTTGAGGCTTATAGAAAATTTATGAAAAGAAAAATAATATCTAGCCATAATTTAGAATTAAATGATTATTCAAAATCTTCTAGTGGATTTGTATATGATGTGTCTCACAACAATTTTGTTCAACCAGCGTTTGTTAAACTCAAAGATTCAGACGCTTTTTCTTTTTATCGTGGCAACGAATGGGTAAATGCTACAGTAAATGGTGTTGTTGATGATTGTGTGAAGTATAGGTTACTGGTTGTTCCAAAAGACAAATCTATGAAATTAAAGCCAAGGCATAAACTTTCTGTAAAATTTGTTAATGAGTTTTTGTTTAATGTAAATGATAATCGTGAATCTTTTAAAAGTATTCGTGAAAAATTCATTAAAGACCTTCTAATTTATGGTAGGGGTGTTGATGAACTTGTAAAAGAAAAAGGTGTTTTACAAGAAATATATTCATTAAGTGCAGATTCTGTACAGGTACGAGCCGATAAACATGGCACTATACCTGAGAAGAGAGCATATGTACAGAAAGCAAAAGCAAATGAAGAAACAACATTTGATAGGGATGAAATAATATGGGGTGTTTATAGGGAAGTTAGTGGAACAAATTATGGTGAAAAGCCACTTGATACACTTGCAAATGCAGTAGCTTCAGATATTCTAAGAGCAACATATAATAGTAATTTCTTTGTAAATGGTGCGGAAGCAGGTGGGATTCTGTCTTTAGACGGTATGTCTAGAAGTGAATTGAAGAAGTTTAAACAATACTGGAAGGACAACCACAAGGGGGTAGATAAAGCGCATAGGATGGTTGCAGTAAATGTTCCTGTTGAACTTGTGTCTACAGCTATTACAAATAAGGATATGGAATTTTCAGAGTATGGTAAAGAACTGAGAATGAAAATTTTTGCTGTTTACCATATGCAACCTTTTGTTATGGGTATTGTTGAACAGAGTATGGGCAAAATAAATCCAGAACAACAGTGGCAGATTTACAAGGATAGAGCTTTAAAGCCAATTCTAGCTAAAGAGGCAGAATATTATACTAAATATATTTTACATGATGGATTTGGACTTTTTGATTTTGAGTGTATTTTTGAAGGAATAGATTTAGCGGATTCTGTAACTCAAGCTGAAATTGACAGGATGGATATAAATTCCGGTATATTAACTATTAATGAAGTTAGACAAAGAAGGGGCCTGAATCCTGTGCCTTGGGGTAATACACCGATTAGCATACTTCCTGGTGGTAATCAGATAGATCCAGAGACAGGTATGATTATTCCGCCAAGCCAACAGGGAAATAATAATTCAGACAATTCAGATGATGAAGGTGATGAAGATGGTTCGGGTGAAAAGTTCCTTAAAAGTGTAAAGGAAGAATTGAATCATTTCCTTAAATTATATGATGTTGAAAAATCACTTAGGATGTTGAAAGCATCTGTCACTGTTTCTCAATTCACGAAAGACATTAGAGAACAGGCTGTGTTGGAAGGTGCTTTGAAGGGGGCCTGTGAAAGATATGGTGAAGAAGAGGAATTAAATGTAAATGGTTTTTGTAATTATTTAAGAAAGAACATTAATATATTCAGGAAGGTAGAAGGATGAAAAAATTTTTTGAAGTTATAGATACTCAAGAAGGAATAAAGGAATTTTTTACTGCTATTGGTAGGGAAGATTGTGTGGAGGGAATTGATGTTTGTTCTAGTAAAGACATATTGGTTAATGAAGAAACAAAAGTAAAAAGAGCAAGTGTTAATAAAAAGTCGAAGAAGTCTTTAATTCGTTATCGAGTTAAGAAGTCTGATCGTTATGTTGAGGGGTATGCTTCTACACCTGATATTGATTGGGTGAAGGACACCGTTACAATGGAAGCTCTTACTGAAGCAAAAGAACACTTGCTTCGTAAGGGTACAAATACGGTGTTTTATAATCACGATACAGACAAGCCTCTTGGAAGAGTTGTTGCAACGAGTATTGACAATGTAGGCTTAGCGGTAGGTGTTATAATTTCAAAGGCGAAAGATGTAGAAGATATTTGGGTAAAGCTTAAAGAAGAAGTTCTTAGTAATTTTTCTATTAGATTTATTGCTAAAAAAATTAAGGTTGAGAGAGACGAAGACTATAATGTTGTTTCTTATCAAATAGAAAAGATGGAATTACTGGAAGTTTCGATTGTAGGGCTTCCAATGAATAAGGCGGCAAACATAACAAATGTTGTCGGAAAATCTATAAAGAAATTAAAGGAAAAAGGAGTTTTTAAAATGGATTCCAAAAAGAAAACTACGATAACTGAGGTTGTCAAAGAAATTCTTGATGAAGAGCTTGGCGATATGGTGAAATCTGCCATAGAAGAAAGTAAAGAATTCAAGGAATTGACGGAGGCCGTAAAGGGTCTTAGTGATAAAATTGTTGGTGAAGATGAAGAAAGTGATGAAAAGAAGATTAAGTGTCTTGAAGAAGAAAAGAAAGCCTTAGAAGAAAAAATTAAGAAGGCTGAAAAAGACGAAGACGATGACGAAGACGAAGACGATGATGAAGACGATGATGAAGACGATGAAGATGAAGAGAAGTCCAAGAAGTCCAAGACTGGGCGTAAGGGTGTATCTAGAAAGGACGAAGAAGACGAGGACGAAGAAGACGTTCCTAAGAAAGCCCTGAAAAGTATAGAGGATGAAGCTACATGTAAGTTTGTATTACATGTAATGAACAATGCTTCTGAATATGCTGGATTGAATGATGCCGAAAAAAGTAAAGTTAAACAGTTCTATTTCCAGATGTGTAAATCTGAAAAGGTCTTTTAACTTGCTTGAAAGATAAGGATAAGAAATTTAAAATATAAATAATGGAGATATTATAATGAACGCTGTACAGAAAGCATTGTCTGTTGCTGGTTCTGGTAGTCTTGAAAACTATTTGCCTGAACCTCTTGCAATGGAAGTTATCGATCATATTAGTGAACTGAACGTAATGAGAAGGCATCTGCCGTCTTTTACTATGCGCAATCGAACTTGGACTAAACCAAAGAAGAACGGTGCGCTGTCCGCTTATCATGTTCCTGATGGGACTACTGCTCCGCTGTCAAGTTACAGTACTTCGCAGGTTAAGTGGGAAGCTAAAAAGCTGATGAGTTTTGTGATGGTAGATGAAGAAGCTATTGAAGACTCTAATCCTGATGTAGTAGAACAAGTACTGACGGATTTTTCAGAGGCGATTGCAGAAGCAGAAGAAATGAGTATTTTGGATGGTGATCCTACACATACTGCTACAGCCCCGACCCCTGATGCGGCAACGGAAGCTAATTGGTATGTGTTTGATCCGAGACTTATTTTTGAAGGTATCTTCCCAACGTCCGTTACTGGCGATGCGTCAACTCCGGTTGCTGGTGGTGGTGCGACGATAGACCTTGACATGTTTAACGAGGCGATTTACAACCTTGGTAAATATGGTCGCAATCGTGGTACTCTTATGGGACTGGCTCCTTCTGTACAGGCCGCTAAAATAAGGCAGGACACTTCCTTTAAAGATGCTGGTGTTACAGGTCAGGTACTTGCTTCCTTTATTACAGGTCTTGGTGCGGCTGGTGAAGGACAGGGTATCGTTGCTGTTATTTATGGAATACCTGTTTATGAAGTACCTGCTACAAGTCATGGTGACAGAATAGTTGTTATGAATAAACGCACGGCACAGATAGGTGACCGCAGAATGATTAAATTCAAGAGCGGTGAAGTTATTGAAGCTGACCAGCGTAAGTATGTTGTTAGCGAACGTATAGCTTTCAATTATGATTATAAAGATATGCTGGTTGCTATAGATAACCTGGAAGACACCCTGTAAGAAACATAAGAAATAATCAGAACGGTGTTTAAAGCCAGCGGGATAATCCCGCTGGCTTTTTTTTTGAAAGGAAATCATGGAAACAGTATTTAACGGTGATGTGAAAAGGATAAATCTTCCTTTAGAGGGGGATTTATGTTTTGATTTGTTTGATGAGATATTTGAATTAGAACCAAATACGATGTTGGTTTTATGTCCTTGTGGGGAGGATGCTGTTTTATCTGAACATACTTTAGAAAGAGCTTACAACGTTATTTTAAATGATAAGAGATCAGCCGTTTATACAGGTGATGTTGAACTTAATGTGCATAATCTTTTGTCTGGAAAATTCACCTGCGGTGCTTTTGTTGTTAATTGCGGTATGTTAAAGTCTTTCATGAATGATGCTGTTGTAGATGTTTATTCCTTACTGTTATTGTTTTGTAATTGTTTTGTACCAATATCTGTTCCTGGAGTATTAACTAAAGTTAAGTGTGCTTATGAAATAGAATATACAATGGTGAGAAGATATGTTGTTGATAGTAATATTTTGGTAGAATATCCTAAAATAAAAGTGATAATTCCTACAAAGAATTTAGATAATCTTAAAAGGTGTTTGTTACCTATAATGAATACAATTGAAGGTTCTGATGTTATTGTTGCGATTAAAGATGATATATCTAGTGAAGATATATTAAAATATTGTGAGACTGTTGGAATAAGTGTTTATATTTATTCATATGATTTTAATTATTCTAGGATTCATAACGATATAATAGAAGAATTGGAAGAGATGTATGTGGTATTGATTAATGATGACGTTATTATTAATAATTTAACTCTTGAAAATCTTTTTGCGGCAATGCTTATTGACGATAAGGTTGGAATTGTTGGTGCAAAATTATTATATGAAAATAATACGATTCAACACGCTGGCGTTGAAGTTAAAAGTCCTAGGGGAGCTAATCACATTAATAAAGGTTTAACGAGAGACCATAAGGCTGTGTCTTTTTTTAGAACAGACCTTGCTGTTACTTTTGCATTGGTATTAATAAATACAGAAATATATTGTAAGATAGGGGGTATGGACGAGGCATTAGATTATGATTATAATGATATAGATTATTGTATAAGGTGCAAAAATTCTGGATATAAGGTTTTATATAGTCCAGAAGTTACAGCATATCATCTTGAAAGCCAAACAAGAGAATTGGATGGTAAGTGTGGAGTAGATGAAAATTCTTTTTATTTTAAAATGAAACATAGTTTGTGAGGAAGGGAAAAATGAAAATAGCAGTATTAGGTGGTTTAGGGTACGTGGGAAGTATCATTTCAGAAGAATTGAGAAAAGAACACGAGGTGGTTGTTTATGATAATAATATTTTTGGTAGACAAGGTTTAAAGTTTGGTTTTAAAGTTGAAAATAAAGATATTTTTAAGGAAAAACTGATTAAAGGTTTTGATAGGGTTGTTTGGGTTTTAGATATAGATGTTGAACAATTTTATTGGAGTGAAGTGTCAAAATGTTATATTGAAGAAAATATAAGGTGTTTTTTGGAATATTCTTCTGGATATGGTGAGCGTATGATCTTTGTTTCCCATAATTATAATGGGAATAACATAACTTATCGGGATTTTTTATCTACTAAGACACAGATAGTTAAGAATTATAAAAACGATGTGTGGTTGCTTCCTGAACTTTTTGGGCCTAGTCCTAGTATGCGATTTGATACACTTATAAATGGCATGTTTATAAATGCTTATATTAATGGGGGCATATTTGTTCAGGACTGGCTCAAGAGGCTACCAATTTGCAGTGTTGCGGTGGCAGGTAAGGTTATAGCTAAATGCGCTTCTAATGACGTTCGAATAACTTTTGAATGTCCTGTTAATTGTTGTTTGTCTGTTTTGGAGTATTCAGAGATTGTAGCCAAGGTTTTTAAAGATAAATGTGAAGTAATATTATCAGATGATTTTAAGATATATAAATATAGTGAAGAAGAGCTTAGTAAATACAGTTATCACGATTTTGGTGAGTTTGGTATAAAAGAGAGCATGGAATATATGATAAGGGCGTTGGACAAAGGGACTATAGATGATGTCACGAAAGATTATTACAATAATTCACAAATAGTGCAAAATTTTGTAGCTTCTAACAGTTTTTTTGAGTTTGTAAATTCGATAGGAAAAACTGATGTTGGAGATTTGTAGAAAATTTTAAATAATGTCGCCCCCCATGCGGGGGCGCGGATTGAAACTATGCCTAGTTTTTTTAGAGCAAATTTAGGAGTAAGACCTACAGCCCTTTATCCTCGTGGTAACTGGAATGCAAATACAAATGATCCATTAATTTCTGATGCTACAGGAGTTGAGGGTTATTTTTATAGTGTTTCCGTGGCAGGGACACAAGATTTAGGTTCGGGAAACATAGACTTTGGTGTTGGGGACTGGGTTTGGCATGATGGAGCAGTCTGGCATAAAGCAGATAATACAGACCAAGTTTCAAGTGTGTTTGGTAGACAAGGAGCCGTTGTTGCTCAGGCTTCTGATTATGATGCTTCTCAAATAGACAACGATTCCAGTGTTTCAGGGGCAACAGTAAAAGACGCTCTTGAAACTTTGGATTCTAACAAAGCCGACAAAGTTTCAGGAGCAACGGATGGAAATTTCGCAGGTTTGAATGCTTCAGGAAATTTAACCGATTCGGGAAGCAAAGCATCTGACTTTGCTACAATAGAAGATTCAATAGTAAATGCTTTAGTTTTTGGATAAGGAGAAATAATATGGGTTTACAAGGAAAACATGTAGCAGAATGCCCTTTTAAGTCACTGGTAGATGGTTCTAGTGATTTTTGGACCGCATCAGGGGGTGGAACAAACGAGTTTTACTATAATCAAACTGATGTTCCAATCAAACCTTTAAATGTTCAGGAAAACGAGTCAGACATGACCGCCGGAACACTTGGCTCTTTAAGTGCTGGAGAATGGGGCTGGGGAGACAACGACAGTCTTGGGAATGAAACCGTTTATGTTCGGCTGGCTGATGACGCTGACCCTGATAGCAAAGCCGCAGATTTTGTAGAGTGTTCTGAATTGTTATTGATATATCAAGCTACCACAGCAGTAGAAACTATAAACCTATCAATACGAATCAGTAATTCTGAGTCTAGCGATGCCGATATTGTTTTGGCTATCAGAGACGGCTCAGATAATCTTAAATGGTACGAGTTGTGGACAATCAAAAGCACAGATGGAACCCTTGATTTTACTGAAAAAATAGTTCTTGAACCTGATTATAAATTGCTTATTATGAGCGATAAAGAGAAGGTTGCGGTACATGTGTCTGAATATGAAGGATAAAGGAGAAAGAGATGAAAATAACCCTTAGCAATCTTGAAAATGCAAAAAAAGATATTGAAGAAGGAAAGAATTTGCGTGAGATAATCGATGAACATAAAATCGATGCAAACGCAAGGGAGCTTAACGATGCCCTTATTCGCAGATATGGTTCGGAAAATATAGGGAACCCGATGTTTCGTATAAGGCTGATGCGCCAAGCCAAAAAACTAATGGAAAACGCAAAAGTTGAGCTAACTACAGATCAAATAAAAGAAGTTCTGGATACCCTGAAATCGGAGTTGTAAAATGCCAGAAACCGTTGAAAATGGTAGAGATTTTAATTACGACATAAGCAGTCTTCTTGCTTATCCGCCGCCACCGCTACCGTCTGAAGTGGTTATGACTATTTCCGGCATGGACGGTGAAAACTGGAACGGATTAGGTAATGGGACACACGACCTCGATGGAAGTGAGAACCTTGATGCTATTACAGGGTCAACAGGATATGGGCAACATCGGTGGAGGCTCGGGGACTGGGGCGATGACTCCTTGCGCCTACGGAATTATATTTATCTAGCCAGCGGCGCGTTTGCGTTTTCAATATTAGCGTGGTATTTTTTCTATAACGGCTCTTCTGCTTCAGCAAGTACCTGGTCAGCTTATTCTCAGACAACCCCGAGTATAAGGGATTTCTGTTTTACATCTACAACCATAAATGGAGTCACTTTTACGTGGAGTAAGGGAACAGATTGGTCGAGAGGAGAAATGTAAGATGCCTAAAAAAAGAACAAGTGCGAGAAGTTTTAATTACGACATAAGCAGTCTTCTTGCTTATCCGCCGCCACCGCTCTCAGAAGTGGTTATGACTATTTCCGGCATGACTGGTGAAAACTGGAACGGTATGGGTAATGGTTCACACGACCTCGATGGAAGTGAGACTATAAAAACGTGGGCTTCCGTTGGTGGGGATCATTGGGAAGCATCTCATAAGTGGTCTTATGGCGGTTCCAAATTATATCTTACTCATGAGATACAAGGCCCGTTTGGAAGTCCTACCAGCAGTTGGGAAAGATGGGAATTATCATACAACGGCAGTAACGATGTTTCACACTCCTTTGGTGACTATGGAACAACGGTTGCTTCTATAGGAGCATTCTGTTTTTCATCGACAACCATAAGTGGAGTCACTTTTACGTGGTCACAGGGAACAGATTGGTCACGAGGAGACATGTAATGAATACTATTGTAGCGGGAGTCCCAAGGTCAGGAACATCTTTAACTATGAGAATCGGCAAAGAAGCCGGAGAAGATGTTATAGGGAAAGCGTATCCTCGGAAAGAACATTATGTTGAATCACTTAAACAGACCGAAGGCGAAACAGATGCTTATTATAAATGCCGGATGTACTTGGTGTCTGGCAATTCAAAGTTTTCAAAAGAAGCCATGGATAAGCATGTTGACATGAATCCGAATGGATTTTGGGAACATCCACAATTTACTGTTCGGGGAATTAGATATACCCCAAATGTAAAAGACGATATAAATGAATTAGAGAAAGGGGGAAAGTTGATTAAGCTGGTTAATTCAGGGCTTGTATCATCCGACCCCAAATATATTGGGAAAGTGATTTACCTTCTTCGTCATCCCTACGATATAGCTAAGTCTCAAGAACGTCTTGAACGTGAACAGAAATTCACTTTAAAAGATGGCAGAGAAGTAGATTTATATGATGGAATAAAAGTAAACGACCCTAACTTTTATATTCAGTGTGTTATGCAATTTGCGCAGTGGAGGAAAAATAATCCTGAAGTTCCTGTTTTATTTGTAAGATATGATAGATTGATTTCCGATTCTGAAGCAGAGTTAAACAGCATTGTTAAGTTCACAGGTAACAGAAAATGGGTCTCCGCTGGTCTTAGAATAATTAACCCTAATCTACGCAGAAGTGAGCAAGACAGGGAAAAGAGACCGGGACTGTGGGAAGAGGCAGTTGTATTACATGAAATGCTTGAAATGAACGAGCTTGATTCCATATTGGAATATGGAATGCGAAAAGATACATGGTTTTTCAAGCGCAATTTGAACTTTTTCTGTCCTCGTATTCATGCCGGAACCAATTACCATAATTGTTTTTCTTGCAGAGTAAAAAAAGATAAAGA
>CAZJYD010000050.1:0-25688 GCA_964550205.1 uncultured Bacteroidales bacterium | reverse complement strand
GTTGGCGGATGGTTCAGAGCATTTCGACCTGATAAGGTCGGGATGGTGATAAGGACAACAAAATAATATATAGGGGCGCTTAGCTCAGCTGGTTCAGAGCACCTGCCTTACAAGCAGGGGGTCATAAGTTCGAATCTTATAGCGCCCACCAAAACAAAAACAGACCAACCGGAAGGTTGGTTTTTTGTTTTTTCATGCTTTACTTTAAAAACCTATATGGTTGAGATATAGTTGAAACATTTTAACCAAAAATTACAGTTTTCTTGATTATGTTAATAAATTCTTTATTTTCAGTGTTAAAATTAAAAGATAAACTCACTTTCATTTTTATCTTATTATTTATTCAGGTGTAAGTTAGTAAAACTTATATTATGAGTATTTTTGTAACTTTGTAAAAAATGAATATATGACATTTGAGAAAACATATGATATAAATAATAATAATCGATTAATCATAAGATTACCTGATAAATTCAGATCTAAAAAGCGTGTTCGTGTGATAATAGAAGATGTTGATGAAGATAAGAATGCAAAGATTGAAAGATTAAAAAAAAGCTGCAAAAGATCCTTTGTTTTTATCTGACATCCGCGAAGTTCAAAATGATTTCCAGTACTCAGATAAGGAATCTATTTTTAATAAAGAACTATAACTAAACGATTAAAATACCAATTAATCAATAATTATTATCTGTTTCTTTCAAAACAAACCTCTCAGGATGCCTGCCGGTCTTGCCTTTGTAAAAGGCTGCTATCTTTTTAAAGTCCTCTTCGTAATTTCCGGTGGGATAGAGAAGAGGTCCTAAGCCACCTTCTTTCTTGGGGTAATCGAGGTAACCTAGTATTATTGGGACATTGGCCAAACGGGCTATATGATAAAAACCTTTTTTCCAGCTTTTTACGGGTTTGCGGGTGGCTTCGGGGGTGATAACCACGAAAAGCTGTTTACTTTTATTGAAAAGTTCAACAACATAGTCTACCATCCTGTTCTTCTTGCTGCGGTCGATGGGAATACCACCCCAGGCTCTGAAGATGCGCCCGACAGGCCAGACGAATACTTCTTTCTTGATAAGGAATTTAACATTAACACCAATAACAAAATATGCCAGCCGCCCGATAATATAATCCATATTGCTTGTGTGTGGAGCGGCTATTATCACCGCTTTTTTCAAACCTTCAGGAAGGTCGTGCCTGATTTTCCAGCCCATCAGCCAAAGTAAAAACCTGGAGATAATTACCATTTACAAAATGATTTGTGCAAAGGTAGGGAAATGTGAAATAATATATATGTGTTTTAGATTTTGGATAAGTCGTTGTTTTGTAATATGCCACGAATGCCTTTAGATTTGTTTTATTAACAAAGAAATAGTCTAGAAAAAGAGAAGAAAGTTGTAAATAGCTGATTTTCTTTTCTATAAATATCAAAGTCCTAACGGACTTGAATGTCCCGTCAGGACAGAATATTTATAGAAAAAGAATTGGCTAAAATCATAAAAGTGCCGTAGGTACGGAATGATATTATTTCCGTTGTTGGTTTTGATCAAGTAATTAGAGGGAAAAGAAATGATTAAATAATAGTATAGCTGGCTCAAATATTGTTAAGTGGTATTGTTACTAAGTATCCCATTTAAAAATCAATCTCCAAATTAAGATCATTCTTAAGCTTTTTTATATTTGGGTTTTTCTTTGCCATCAGATCAAACTTTTCCTTGTCGGTGTATGCTTTATTGTTTTCTGCTTTTTTTGTCACCTCGGTATCCAGCTTTATTTTATAATTATTAAGCTCCTTTTTTAAATGTCCGAGCAGGCTCTGGAGGTTGGTCCTATCATTGGCAATGATCTTGTTATCAGTTTTGAAAATGACCGTAAAATCATCTTCCGGCACTGGTTCATATTTTAACATGGCACTTGAAAAGGAAGGAGTCTTTTCTGAAATGCTTTCTGCATAGTCTTTCCATGCCCGGATCAATTGCTCCGTTGTGAATTCGTCTGCAGGTTTGAATGAATTTTGATTTCTTTTTTCTTTATCTTCTTTTTCTTTTGCAGTATAGCTGTTACCTGCATCTTTTATAGAGATAGTGCCTGTTGAGGAGAATGAATATGGTTTCTGAGTTTCATGTTTGGGTGCTTCATCTTTTTTAGGAGTTGGTTCTTGAGGTTTTTTATAGCTTACTGCGGGTTCTCCGGCTGGTTTAGTTTTTTTTTGAGGCTGTGCCAGTGAACTTTTCTTTGATGGTTTGGACGGTTCAGCCTCTGTATCAACATTACACATATGCATAATAGCCAGTTCCAGAAGCAGTCGTTTGTTGTTGCTGCTTTTATAATCTATGTCGCAGCGGGAATTGATCTCTATGGCTTTTAATAAGAATCCGGTGTCTGTTTTTTCGGATTGGTTTTTATATTTTTCCCTGAAATCATCACTGACCTCCAGTAGTTTGATTGTTGCTTTATCCTTACTTACCAGCAGGTTTCTCAGGTGTTCGCCAAGTCCGATAAGAAAATGCTGTCCGTCGAAACCGTTTTCAATAACCTCATTGACCAAAAGCAGGGCATTGGTAATATCCTTATCCAAAAGCATATCAACCATCCTGAAATAATATTCATAATCCAGAACATTGAGGTTTTCAATAACGGTTTGATATGTGATATTGTTCCCTGAAAAACTTACTATCTGGTCGAAGATAGATAAAGCATCGCGCATGGCTCCGTCGGCTTTCTGGGCTATTATGTGTAATGCATTATGCTCTGCTTTTACTTTCTCTTTTTCTGCGACATATTCGAGATATTTTGTTATATCATCAACACTGATCCTTTTGAAATCAAATATCTGGCACCGTGATAATATAGTTGGGATGATCTTGTGCTTTTCGGTAGTGGCAAGGATAAACTTGGCGTAGGATGGCGGTTCTTCAAGGGTTTTTAAGAATGTGTTGAAAGCCGCCAGTGAAAGCATATGAACCTCGTCAATTATGTATACTTTGTAATTACCAACCTGGGGTGGAATTCTGACCTTATCCACAAGGTTACGGATATCGTCGACAGAATTATTGGAAGCTGCATCTAGCTCATGGATGTTGAAGGAAGCCGATTTATTAAATGATATACATGACTCGCATTTATTGCATGGTTCTATATTTTCGGTGATATTTGCGCAGTTGATGGTTTTGGCAAGAATACGGGCACAGGTGGTTTTGCCCACACCCCGAGGACCACAGAAAAGAAATGACTGGGCAATGTGGTTGTTTTTGATGGCGTTTTTCAGGGTGTTGGTAATGGATTTCTGTCCGACCACTTCATCAAATATTGCAGGACGATACTTTCTTGCTGATACAATAAAACTTTCCATTAATATATATTGTTTTTGGATGTATGATCAAAATTAATAAACTTTTTTTACCCATGGATATATCCGTGGGCTGATTTTTTCGCTTTATCTTTGCCTTAAATTAATTGCTAAAATGCTTAAGAGCCTCAGGTTATATATCAGATATTTTATTAAGGGTATTTTATTCAGGAAGGAGCGGAATTATATATTTTATGACTTTGTTCATTTTTATCTGAAGTGTAGGTATTACAAAAAGATAAAAGCATTTACACTGGAAGAAAAAAAGGAAGCTCTGGGAAAAGCAGTATCCTGGCTGCTTCGTGCACAAAAAATGATGAAAGATGATGGTTTCGGCTCCTACCGTTTAACAGACGGATGGTCGGATTCATATCCTGAAACTTCCGGTTATATTATTCCCACCCTGATAAGGTATTCGAAGATGATAGATGATACTGAAATATTGAATAAAGCAATTGCTGCAGGAGATTGGCTGATTGGTATTCAAAAGAAAAGCGGAGGATGGCAGGGAGGCAAAATGAATGAAAATCAACAGGAAGTGGTGTTTAATTCAGGTCAGATAATAAGGGGATTACTGGAGATATATCTGATCAATGATAATGACAAATACCTGGGATCGTCAGTAAAAGCGGGAAACTGGCTATGCAGTGTGCAACATAAAGAAGGGTACTGGAAAAAGTATACACCTTTGAATGAGGCACGGGTATACGACAGCTATGTGGATGTACCTTTGCTGAAACTCTGGAAGATGACAGGTGATAAAAAATACAAGGATGCTGCCATTAAAAATCTTAACTGGATCGTTGAAAAGAAACAACATAAAAACGGATGGTTCGAAGATTGCGATAACACGGTAAAAAGGAACAATAAACCCATACTGCATACTATTGCCTATACAATTGACGGATTGCTGAATTCAGGTCAAATACTTGACGATGATAAATATATTGAAGCAGGAAAAAAAGCTGCCGATATCCTTTTATCGGTATTTATGGAAAAACATTATCTTAACGGAAGGTATGATCATAACTGGAAGGGAACCGAGTACCTTATGACCACAGGCTATGCCCAGATGGGAGTAGTCTGGTTCAAACTATATGAAATAACCGGAAACAAAAAATATTTTGATAATGCCTGCAAGATCAATGATCTACTGGTAATTGTCCAGAACCGTAAAATCAAAAAAGATAAAAACACAAAAGGAGCGCTGACAGGGTCGGTTCCTTTATGGGGCAGGTATGAGCTTTTTGGTTTTCCCAACTGGGCAACGAAATATTTTGCAGATTCGTTAATGATGGAAATAAAACACTCTTAAGTTGTTTAATGAAACCGGCAGATAAATATAACGAATTGCTTATAGAACGCTACCTTGTGGCTGCAGCAAGACATTCCGGAGAAGAGGCTCTTGAGATTCATCAAAAGAAATATACTTATGAAGAGCTCACAAGGGAAGCGTTGAAGATAGCGTATGTCATTACCAGGTTGAAGGATGAACGGCATCTTGCCGGCTTGCTGGCTTACAGAAGTGCAATTGCATATTCCGGTGTACCGGGAATACTGGCAGCATCAAAAGGCTATGTTCCTCTTAATCCTCAATTTCCTTTGGAACGAACCGCACACATGATCAAAGAATCAGGTATTAAAACCGTAGTAGTTGGAGATGAATGTGCCGGATACCTGAATGAATTGATATCCTTTCTTGATGAGAGTTATAATATTATTATTTATGAGGACACAGAAAGCAAGATATCACGCAAGCTGATCAGTGATAATAAAATAATTAAAATAACCAATGATCAGGAAGCTGTTAAGCCTGAGATCCATTCAACTGGAAATAGCATTGCATACCTGCTTTTTACGTCGGGCAGCACCGGCAAACCCAAAGCTGTGCCGGTTTCGAATGCTAATGTTTGTTCTTATTTAGATAATATTATCAGGATGTTTGAGTTTGATTCCTCATGCAGGTTCTCACAAACCTTCGACCTTACTTTCGACCTGAGTGTGCATGATATGTTCGTTTGCTGGCTGAGCGGAGGTTGCCTGGTTATACCTGAGGGAGATTCAAGCTTCGCCTGGTCGAAATACATAAAGAATAAAAATATAACAGTCTGGTTCTCGGTACCTTCACTGGCTGTGATGCTTTTCAAAATGCGGTTGCTGAAACCGGGTTCTTTCAAAACACTGAAATATAGCTTTTTCTGCGGAGAACCATTATACTGTTCAACTGCCAAAGCATGGCAGGAAGCTGCCGTGAATTCCAGGGTTGTGAATTTGTACGGACCAACGGAAACAACTATTGCTATTGCCAGCTATCATTGGAATTCAGGGGAAAATAATCTTGAGAAGAAAGGAACATGCTCCATAGGTAAAATATTTTATGATCATCAATATTTAATAGTTGGTGAAAAGAAAAATACAGTTGAAAAAGGAGAAAAGGGAGAATTGTGCCTGAGTGGTGATCAGGTTGTGGAATCTTATTTTAATGATAAGGAAAACACTGCTAAATACTTTTTTATGAAAAATAATAAAAAGTGGTACAGGACGGGAGATCTTGTCACGGGGGATGAGTATGGGAATTTATATTACCTCGGAAGACTGGATAATGAAGTAAAAATAAGCGGCTACAGGGTTAACCTGTTTGAGATAGATCATCTGGTCAGGGAATATTCAAAAACAGAAAACGTTGTAAGTGTTTATCATAAAGAGGAAGAAATGAGGTCGGGTAAAATCATTACTTTTATACACCCGGATGACTTAAACATGAAAGAAAGTGATATAATAAATTATTTAAGGGGAAAGCTTCCTTATTATATGATACCGGAAAGGGTAATTTATGTTGACAGATTCTTTTACAATCCTAACGGTAAAGTGGACAGGGAAAAGTTAATCAGGAATTATTTATGACGGATAAAGAGATCAGATCGTTTATATTTGAATATTTACATGACAGGCTTGAAGCACTGGGTATAGCAAAAAGTGAACTAAAAGGGGATTTTGATTTTGTACAGAGCGGATTGATGGATTCGATGGCTTTTGTGGATATGGTAACGGATATGGAGAAACATTTCAAGGTAGAAATAGATTTTGAAAATGAAGTGGAGGATTCTTCTTTTACAAATGTAAGCAGATTGATCGACATCTTTGTGAATAAGAAAAAATGACCGAGATAGAATATAAATTGGTATATGATGCAGATGATCCGGTTCTGGATGATGTTAAGAAATTATTTGCCGAGTTGTACGATCATCTTAAAGACAAGGGGCAGCAAAATCCGCTGGTTCCTGATGGTGAAAAGAAGTGGATAGATTCGGCAAGAAAATCGCTGAACAGAATGGGGATGATAGTGGTGGCAATCAAAGGAAAAAAGACAATAGGATTTGCCCACGGAACAATAAGGTTTTTGCCGGATTTCCTTGGTGGTGAAAAGACAGCATTTATTGCCCACCAGTACATATTGCCGGAATTCCGTGGCGGAGGCAAAGGCAGGAAACTTTACAAGCTTCTGGAGAAGTGGTTTATTTCGAAGGGGATAAAACAAATAGAGTTGTATGTTAATTACCATAACGAGGAAGGATTAAGATTTTATGAAGCTAACGGATACAGGAAGGAAGTGATCCAACTGCGTAAATTCATCGACTGATCTTATGACGGGTACAGAATATATTTCTTATCTAAAAATTGCAGACCATCTTGATATAAATAAGGGAGATGGAATTATAATAGCATCTGATATTATCAGGCTGGCGATGATAGCAAAACGGAACAGGGAGGATTTTTATTCAGACTCATTAATTAAAAGTTTTCAGGAAAAAGTAACCCGGGAAGGAACAATACTTATACCTTCATATAATCATAACCTGAGATCAGGGGATCGTTTTGATATAAAAAGAACAAGACCCATCACAGGGGCTATGGCTCTTGCTGCATTGAACAACAAGGATTTTGTGCGAACCCGGCATCCGCTGCACTCCTTTTTGGTATGGGGTAAAAATGCTCCTTTTTACTCAGGATTAAAAAATAAAAGTTCTTTCGGAGAAGATTCCCCTTTTGCTTTTTTCAAGGATCAAAAACTAAAAATGATATGTGTTTCGGTTCCTGTATCCGAAGCATTGACATACGTTCATTATTTTGAGGAAATGCGGAAGGTGAAATACAGAAAGTACAGGACATTAAAAATTAATTATACAGATCGGGATGGTAAGACCAGACAAACAGAATTTTTGATTTATGCCAAAAAGAAAGGCCGGACACTTAATTTAAAATGGCTTGAGGAGCAGTTCAAAAAAAAGGGAATAATTGATCAAAAGCAGATCAATGGTCTGACCATATCTGTGTTACCTCTTGCCGCAGCTGCCGGAGTTATCAGCGAGGAAGTATTTGATAATGATGCCAGACATATTGCTTATTTTGATACCCGCAGGTATTTGAAAGATATAATAAAGCCTTATCTTTATAAATTAAATTTATTCAGAACCACTACTGATAAGATCAGATATGCTAATTATTTATTGTGATAGCGTCTCTCCCAGACTGAAATACACATTGAATCTTCTATTCCGGGATATTCTCAGAACAGATTTCCTCTTAGTTGACAATAAAGAAAAATTCATTGCATCCGATCTTTCCCGTATCAGCTATGCCAAATCTCCTGTGAATAATGAGCTGTTTTTATTCCGTGATGATTTTATCAGTGAAGGAAAAATAAAACAGCAGGATATTAAGGTTTCCAAATGGCAGGATATACCTGTATTTTTTAATCACCGTGATAAAAAATCTGCTTTTCCGTTTGATCCTTTTTCAATGATATTTTATATGGTGAACTCTTATGAGGAATATTTACATATAGGAAATAAAGATAAGCATGGGCGAACAGTCATTGAAAATAGTCTTGCATACAGGCATGGGTTTTATAAATTTCCTCTGGTAAATATTATTGCACGGAAAATAGAAGAGGAATTAGGAAAAAAATATCCGGATATAAATTTGTATGGCAGAAAATATGAATTCACACCAACATACGACATAGACATAGCCTATGCTCATCTTGCCAAAGGAGCTTTACGGACTGTTGCCGGATATGCAAAGCTTCTGGCAAGACTGCAGTTTAAAGCCATTGCTGAAAGGACTTCAACTTTACTGGGCTTTAAAGATGATCCATATGATAATTTTGATCAACAGTTTGAAATTCATCAAAAGTGCGGATTAAAGCCTGTTTATTTTGTAAACATGGGTGATTACAGCAGGTATGATAAAAATGTATCCCATAAGAATAAAAGGTTCAGGCAGTTGATAAAGAAAATATCAGAAGTTGCTGATATTGGTATTCATCCTTCATATTATTCGGGATTGGATATCGGTAAAACTAAAACTGAAAAAGAAAGGCTGGAAGATATTACAGGTAAAAAAGTTACAAAAAGCCGTCAGCATTTTCTTAAGCTCAATTTCCCTGATACTTATCGTAATCTTATTGAACTGGGTATAGAAGAAGATTATTCAATGGGATATTATTCACATGCGGGATACAGGGCAGGTATTTGCAGTTCGTTCAGATTTTATGATCTAAAATCGGAAGAGGAAACAGAGCTAACTGTGTTTCCTTTTGCTTTTATGGATACTGTGTTTGAAAGCTATATGAAATTAAAACCCGCTGAGATCATTGAACTTGTTAAGCCAATGATAAATGAGGTAAAATCAATAGGCGGTCATTTAACTGCCATATGGCATAATTATGCTCTTTCCGATAACCGGGAAAAATTGAAAACATACCGTGAAATTATTAAATTAGCTGTTGCGGATAAAAGGTAAAAAATCTATAAATGATCAGGTATCTTAAATACGAGGAGATAGATAAAAATAAGTGGGATGAATGCATAATGAAATCCTTTAACGGAAATTTATATGGTTATTCGTGGTACCTTGATATTGTTGCGGAACATTGGGAAGCTCTGGTTCAGGATGATTATGAACGTGTGTTTCCACTTACACAGGGACATAAATACGGTATCAGCTATCTTTACCAGCCTTTTTTTACTCAGCAACTGGGTATTTATTCAAAAAATATTTTATCACGAGAAATAGTAGCCCGGTTTCTGGAATCCATACCGCAAAAGTTCAAATATGTGGAGATATTAATGAATTCATATAATAAAATAGATGAAGATAAATATGATGTTTCTCCACAGATAAACCACGAACTCGACCTTATAAAGCCATATGATAATATTTATAAGTCCTATTCCAAGAACCTCAAAAGAAACATAAAGAAAGCAGAAAAAGCAGGATTAACCCTGGATAAAAATGTAAGGCCGGAAAATGTTGTCGGGATATTCAGGAAGAACAGGGGAAAGACTATTAAGCATCTGGGAGAAAGAGATTATAAACGACTGAAAAGAATGATGTATACATGCCTGTATAAAGGGATTGCAGAAACCTATGGTGCATTTACTCCTCATAATGAATTATGTGCGGGGGCTTTTTTCGTGAATATAAACAGAAAGGTTATTTTTCTTTTTTCAGGATTAACGCCCGAGGGAAGAGATATGTGTGCAATGCCCTTTTTGATAAATACTTATATTAAGAATAATGCCAACAGTCATTTAACTTTTGATTTCGATGGTTCCAACGATCCCAATCTTTCAAGGTTCTACAAGAGCTTTGGCTCAATACGGACAACCTATCCAAAGCTGGTGATTAATCGTTTGCCCTGGATCGTTGACATACCATTTAAAATAAGGAGAGCCATAAAATAAATGAATTAATGCAGAATACCGAAAGTATTATTTTATATTTTTGCTTACAGTGATATACTGTTTCTTTAAAAAAAATAATTGATGAAAATATTATTATTTGAAAACATTAGAATATCGCTGGAATCGATTAAAAGTCACCTTCTCAGGACAATTCTCACCGCACTGATCATTGGATTCGGCATTATGGCTTTGGTGGGAATTTTAACAGCAATAGATACATTAAAAATGAACCTTCAGGATAACTTTGCCATGATGGGCTCCAATACTTTTACTATCAGGAATCGCAGTTTGAGGGTACATGTGGGAGGACGGAGCACTGAGCCGAGAGTTCACAGGTTGATTAAATACAAAGAAGCAGTTGAGTTCAGGGAAAAGTTCGATTTTCCTGCTGTTAGTTCCGTATTTACATGGGGAACAGGAACCGCTACGGTGAAATACAAATCTGAAAAGACCAATCCCAATGTCGGGGTACTGGGTATTGATGAGAACTATCTGACCACAGCAGGTGCTGAGATAGAAAAGGGAAGAAATATAAATCACAATGAAGTTTTCTATGGCAGTCATGTTGCGGTAATTGGCAGTGAAATAAAAAATACCCTGTTCGGGGATAATGAGGATCCGTTAAACAAAGTAATTTCTATCGGTGGTGGTAAATATAAAGTCATTGGTGTACTGAAAGAAAAAGGTTCCAGCATGGGCTTCAGCGGAGACAGGCGTTGTTACGTTCCCATAAACAATGTAAGGCAATATTTTTCGTATCCTAACCAGAGTTATATGATCAATGTGATGGTTGAGGATCCGGAAGACCTGGAGCCTGCCATAGGTGAGGCCACAGGTTTATTCAGGATAATTCGTAAAGACAGGCTGGGCAAGACATCTTCCTTTGAAATGACAAAGAGTGATACGGTAGCAGCCATGCTTATCGATTCTATGCGTTATGTAACTATTGCTGCAACACTTATCGGATTGATCACTCTGGTTGGTGCTGCTATCGGTTTGATGAATATTATGCTGGTTTCTGTCACTGAAAGAACTCAGGAAATAGGAATAAGAAAAGCTATTGGTGCTACCAAGCAGATCGTGAGAAATCAGTTTTTGGTAGAATCATTGGTCATTGCACAAATGGGTGGTGTTATAGGTATCGTCCTGGGTATTCTTGCCGGTAATGTTGTATCAATACTTATTGACGGTTCCTTTATTGTACCATGGTTGTGGGTAATAATGGGTATTATTTTATGTTTTATAGTTGCGATCATTTCAGGATTTGTTCCTGCAACAAAAGCAGCCAATCTTGATCCTATCGAGTCATTGAGGTATGAGTGATAAAATTTTTTTACGAAATAAAAAAATAAAAAAGCCCGGCAATATACCGGGCCTTTTTCAATAATCATTCATGGTTGATTATTTCGTAGGGGGATGATAAATATTGTCATCATTCCGGTATCCGGGATTGTCTTCATACCAGTCGGTAAACAGGTTTCCGTCGCTCTCTGCCCAGTCGGCAAATTTGAGGTGGGTAGCTGTGATCTGAACCTTTTCGATAGGATAGTCGAAGTCTGCCCATATGTCTATTCCCCATGGCAGGTGGTTGCCTGTTTTATAATATCTGCCGGCAGTGGGATTGCTATCATCTTCCATAGTTCCGAATAAACTTTCATTATGAAGATCAGTAGGTGCATGATCCGGGAGATGAACCTCATATCCCCGTCTTCCGTCACTGATAATAAAGGGATTGAAAGGCGGTCTGCCAACTTCGGTTGAAGTGAATGCTCCGTTAAGTTCTATCTCTATGTTGATTGTGTCGGGTTCAACATAGGGAGCTGCTTCTTCTGTGTTGACTCCAATACCAATTCCCGGATGAGGCAGGTGATTGTAGGCATCATCAAGTATTACCACAACCGCATTTGTCTGATCAGCTTCGGTACCGTTGGCATTTGTTGTAATATATCCTTCAAGAAGTTCCTGACCTGTGATACTGGTAATATCGTTGGGTTCAAGGTTGAATCCAAGGCCAAAACCGTTATGATAAGAAGCGCCATGAGCGAGTATTATGAACCTTCCTTTAATTTTTACTATCTTATTTTCACCGTTGGTGATCTGGTTGTAATGATAATTGGCAACAAAGTCGTTGAAATCATAGTCGCCTTTGCCAGGCCACAAGTCTTCAAATGCTAATGTGCCATTGGCAACACCACATGGATAATAATTGTTGAATGCAAAAGATGCATCCGAAGGATAATCATCAAAATGATCAGGTACGCCGTCACCGTCGCTATCAGTGGCAGTATATGAGATCACAGGAATATCAAGTACGGCACAAGGTAATGGGTCAATTGTAAAATAATAAACACAGTCATTAAAATCATGATCACACTTTGAATTGTCATTACCCTGGTTATCACGTTGTATATCCTCCCAGCCCAGTAACACTCTGTCGCGGGCAGGGTCGTTGATCATGACCAGGTGTTGCCTTAAATCGGCATCGCTTTCAGGATTAAAATCCATTTCGGAGTAATAGTAATTTCTTCCGTCTGTCACCTGTGAACCATCCCATCCGTCTGCAATAAGGACCCAGCCGATACCGGTATTTTCCTCAAATGAACCTATCTCAACTTTATTGCCTGCGTGCAATCCGCCGCCACTGCCTTGATAAGAAGTATTTGGGAAAATAACGGTAATAGTGTCTATATCATCAACAGATGTTGGAGGATCACCAAGATCATAAGAATAGAATCCCAGAACATTTTTATATGCAGCAGCTTCATGTACGAATGTAACCCACACTGTAGCATCACATTCAAGTATCAGATCGTGCTGGTTGTCCGGAACAAGATATTCAGGGTGCTCAACATTCACATGCTGTTTTTCGGGCAGGGTATGGGTTATATCATCCAGGAATTCAGCACTGATAACATCATCTGGTGATTCGAGATAATCCGGTACGCCGTCACTATCATAGCCTCCCAGAAAATGGATTATGCTGTTTGTGCTTTTTGGCGGGAGCCATTCAACGGATTTCTTTCTCACATATTTGCCTCCGAATGTGGCCTCTGCTTCACCGCCCTGAATAGGTGCTTTAATAAAATCAACCAAACCAATAAATTTGGTTCCTATTACCAGATCATTAAGATGCGAAGATACAGGACGTTCAGCTTCAAAATAACCATTATCATCGGTTATTCCTTTGATCATGAGTAATCCGCCTTCTGATGGGTAATCAGTGTAAACTTCAACCGGAACACCCGGTATAGGATCATCCTGATTATCTTTTGCATAAATCTTAATTGATACATCCTGGGTTGTGCTCCAGTCAAAATCGGGGCTGACGATAAGATCTTCCATATTTACATAGTTATCATTTTGATCATTATCATTGCCCTTATCCTTATTGCACGATGTGGCAATAAATAATAGTATCAAAAATGGAACTAAAGTGTGTTTTAATACTTTCATTATTTCAATTTTTATAATATTAACTTTTGGGTTATTAATTTAAAATATTATTCATCAAGAAATATACCGCAATCACTTAAATTATGATTGCCAGAAAATTATAAATAAGATCAATAATCAATTTTATTTAATTAAGACAATAATTCCCAAATTTGGAAATTAATTTTTAACAACTTGAAATTATATACAAATATTGTTTATTTGACATGTGATTTTAAAAGTTTTACACCTATCAGTTGTTGATAAGTTTTTCCGGGATCATGGTAATAGACATAAATCATATATTCATTATTTGTGTCGAAATGGTTTCCTTCGACCAAGGTTATGTCCCCGCATGATTTCTTATTATCAAGAAAAGCATAAACGTATTCATAGTATCCCTGTTTTAGCAGAAGTGTTTTTTCGTACCCATTACGGTTGAAGTTATAATTCATTTTTCCTGTATTATTCAATTGCCAGTTAGTTAGTTCTCCAAGAATATATAAATCGCCGAAACCTATAGGGTATGGATAAGGGAGAAAGAATTTTGTATAAACATAATCAGCTTCTGTGGCAGGATCCCTGCCTTTTTCGGTTCTTATCAATCGTCTCCCATTCAGATCTTCGATAGTGATATATTCTTTTGTTGATCTTTTATTATCTGATTTTAAAGTAACTTCATAACCCTGATATGTGTTTTCCACCAGTTTGATATTTTCGGTACGATGTCTGAGATCTTTGATATCAAAGCTTCTGTATTCATTACCACTATTAAAGATATTTCCTCTCATGGGATTATATTCTATCTTGTTTCCATAAACAGAAGTTGGTTCAAGGTTATTATTGGCATTGTCCCATCTACGGTTTTGAGTTATTACTATTTTAAGATTAACGAAAGGATTAATAATATTGATTCGGTTGGTATAAATTGTAAATTCAATACTTTGACTAAAACCTGCATTTTCTGCCTGGGGAAAAGCCCGATTAATTTTTCCTTCAATATCTACTTTTGGATCAACAATCATAAACCGTGATGTAAAAGCGATGTTTTCATCCGACAGTGTTTTTGAAAAAACCTTTAATAAATAGTTACCCGATTTGGTTATCTGCAAATACCTGGTCGGGAAAACCAGTTCATAATGCGTATAGGGGATATCGGTACCTATGGAGGTATTGTAATTTTCTATAAGATCGGTCTGATAACCTTCAAGGTATTCAATGGGCTGAAGATCGGATTCTTCCCATTCCGAATTACAATGTATAACGGTGTATTTGTAATTTTTAACACCGGCCTGAAGATCATCAAAGGATAGAAATAATTTATCATTCGAGTTTAATTGTATGATGGGGTATAATCTTTCTTCACCTTCCCGGTATAATAAGATGGTTTTAATATAGTCTTTATATATGTGATCTGTATTCTTTAAAGTTTTGTTTTTATTGTTTAAAGTATCCTGTGAAAATTTATTTACTGATATAATATTTGTTCCGTTTATCATGTAAATACTAGCATACATTAATATGGTATGCATAAAGATTGATTTAATGTTAATCATTGTCTTTATAAATTTTCGAATATAAACGGGTATAAAATAAAATAATTTTGTAAAATTGCACCTTTCGTAATACAATAATTCCATTATGCCAAACGAGTATAAGATCAAAAATGGATTGGACATTAACATTCTGGGGGAGGCAGACAAAATTCTAAAAGATTATAATCCTGACCATTACGCACTTAAACCAACTGATTTCACTGGTGTTTTCCCAAAAATGATGGTTAAAGAAGGTGACCGGGTTAAAGCCGGCACACCTGTATTTTTTGACAGGTACCGTAAGAATATAATTTTCTCAGCGCCGGTAAGTGGTAAGATTACGGAGATCAGAAGGGGAGCCAAGCGTGTTTTACTTGAGATAAGGATAGAGGCGGACAGGAATATTGAGTATGAAGATTTTGGAGCTGCTGATCCTGCTAATTCAAGCAGGGAGGAAATAATAAAAAAGCTCGTCGATAGCGGAGCCTGGCCTATGATCAGGCAAAGGCCTTATTCGGTTATAGCAGAACCTGATGATGTTCCAAAGGCAATTTTTATTGCAGGTTTTGATTCTGCACCTCTCGCTCCCGATTATGATTTTATAATACATAACCATGGAAAGGAATTCCAGGCCGGCATAGATGTATTGACAAAGCTGACAAAAGGAAAGGTTCATTTGAACCTGCCTGCGGTTAGCGGATTATCTGAGGTATTTACAAATTCAAAAAATGTACAAATAAATTATTTTTCAGGACCTCATCCTGCCGGAAATATAAGTGTACATGCAAACAAGGTTGATCCTATCAATAAGGGTGATGTTATATGGTATCTGCGTGTTCAGGAAGTATTAACCATAGGGCGCTTGTTTATGGAAGGAAAACTAGATACAACCCGTGTAATAGCTCTTACAGGATCCGAAGTTAAGAAAACCGCTTATTATAAAACCTTTATGGGTGCCTCAATAGAAGAGATGGTAAAAGATAATGTAAACAAAGGTAACTTACGTTACATTAGTGGTAACATGCTTACAGGCACCAAAATAGAAAAGACCGGGTTTGTTGGTTATTATGACTATCAGGTTACGGTTATACCGGAAGGTGATTACTATGAATTCGCAGGTTGGGCTGCTCCGGGATTTAACAAATATAGTATGAGCCGTACTTTCTTGTCATGGTTAAGACCCAGGAAGAAATACAGATTAGATACCAACCTGCATGGAGGGAAAAGGGCTTTTGTTATGACAGGGGAATTTGAAAGAGTTTTTTCTCTGGATATTTATCCAATGCAACTGATAAAGGCAATTATGGTTGAAGACATTGACCGGATGGAGAATCTCGGTATTTATGAAGTTGATGAAGAAGATTTTGCTTTGTGCGAATTCATTGATACATCAAAGACAGATATTCAGGAGATAATCCGTAACGGTCTAGATCTTATGAGAAAAGAAATGATGTAGGAAAAATAATAATTACTTGAATGAAAGGCTTAAGGAAATTCATTGACAAGATAAAGCCCCAGTTTGAAAAAGGGGGCAGGTTTGAAAAACTTCATTCTACATTCGATGCTTTTGAAACCTTTTTATTTGTTCCTGATAAGGTAACTAAAAAGGGCAGCCATGTACGTGATGCAATCGATATGAAGCGTACTATGGCCCTTGTGGTTATAGCTCTGATACCGGCGTTATTATTTGGTATGTGGAATGTTGGTTATCAACATTTTTTATCACATAATGAAATTGGTGATGTAACATTCTGGCAGACTTTCTGGTATGGATTTCTCAAAGTTTTGCCCATCATTGTGGTTTCTTATGTAACAGGTCTTGCTATAGAATTTGCCTTTGCTCAGATAAGAGGTCATGACGTTAACGAAGGGTTTCTGGTTACAGGGATGCTGATTCCATTGATAGTTCCCGCGGATATTCCTTTATGGATGGTTGCTGTGGCTACGGCCTTTGCTGTTATTATTGGTAAAGAAGTCTTCGGCGGAACAGGTATGAATATCCTTAATCCTGCACTCACCGCGCGTGCATTTTTGTTTTTTGCCTACCCGCAGGATATGTCGGGAGATAAGGTATGGATAGCTGAAAAGGCTGATGCATATTCGGGAGCCACTCCATTAGGAGATGCACTGGTGGGCAATATAGAAAAGATACCCAGCCCACTTGATATGTTCATTGGTACAATACCCGGCTCAATAGGCGAGACTTCAACTATTGCCATAATATTAGGAGCCATAATATTACTTTATACAGGTGTTGGGAGCTGGAGAATATTGTTTTCGGTTATTGCAGGCGGACTGATAATGGGATTGATCTTCAACCTCTGGGCTGCTAATGAATATATGACGATACCTGCCTGGGAACATCTTATAATGGGCGGATTTGCTTTTGGGGCAGTGTTTATGGCGACAGACCCGGTAACGGCTGCACAAACCAATAAAGGGAAGTATATATATGGTTTCCTTATAGGATTACTTGCCGTGCTGATAAGGGTATTTAATCCGGCATACCCCGAAGGTATGATGCTGGCAATATTATTTATGAATGTTTTTGCCCCGCTGATAGATCATTATATTATTGCGGCAAATATTAAAAAACGATTGAAACGTTCAAATCAAACGGTTAAATCATGATAAAACTAAATTCAACCGGTCATGTATAGCAATGCGTACATATTCAAATATGCAACCATTATGGTGATTCTTGTTGCGGCTATTCTCTCAACAGCAGCAATGTTGCTTAAACCGTTCCAGGAAAAAAATATTAAAAGGGCAAAAATGGAAGGTATACTGGCATCAGCCAGGCTAAGACCTCCATCTGAAAAAGTGCTTGATAAATATAAAGAATATATAGTAGTTGAGTTATTGATCGATTCATCCGGAAATATTATCAGTAAATATGAGGATGGTAAATTTATTAAGGGAGATATAAGACCTTTTGATGTGGATATGAAAAAACAGATATATAATGCCAATAATAATAAGCATTATGTACTTCCTTTGTTTATTGCTAAGGTTGATCACGATAGTGTATATGTTGTTCCATTATACGGTAAAGGCTTATGGGGTCCTATATGGGGTAATATGGCATTGACAAAGGGTTTTAATGAAGTTTACGGAGTTGATTTTGGTCATAAAAGCGAAACACCCGGTTTGGGAGCCGAGATAAATACCATGGATTTTCAGGAACAGTTTTATGGTAAAACAATATTCGATCCTGATGGAGATTTTGAATCTATCAAGGTAGTAAAAGGTGGCATTAACAGACTTCCTGAAGAAATGAGAATTCATGGAGTGGATGCTATTTCGGGAGGTACAATAACCAGTAACGGTGTTTCTGAAATGTTGAATGATTGCTTAAAGCTATATATTCCATTTGTAAAAAAACATATTAGATAAATGAGTAATGAAAAGACAGATCGGGAGCCTTTATTTTCATTAAAGAACAAACGGCTTTTAACTAATCCGCTTAACAAGGATAACCCTATCACTGTGCAAGTGCTTGGTATTTGTTCGGCCCTTGCTGTGACAGCAAAATTAAAGCCAGCCTTTGTAATGACTTTATCGGTTGTTTTTGTGCTGGCTGTTGCTAACATGGTTATCTCGCTGCTGAGAAAAGGAATTCCACCAAGGATTAGAATAATTGTGCAATTAACGGTTATTGCTTCGCTGGTTATTCTTGTAGACCAGTTCCTAAAAGCCTTTGTTTTTGAAGTCAGCAAACAATTATCAGTTTTTGTAGGATTGATAATTACCAACTGTATTATCATGGGACGGCTGGAAGCTTTTGCTATGGGAAACAAACCCTGGCCTGCATTTCTCGATGGTGTTGGAAATGCACTTGGATACGGATGGATATTAATAGTGGTGGGGTTTTTCAGGGAATTGTTAGGCTCCGGAACATTATGGGGATACCAGGTGTTTCCGGAAGGGTTTTATGAGCTTGGATATAAAAACAATGGTTTCTTTATAC
Source organism: uncultured Bacteroidales bacterium (assembly GCA_964550205.1). Classification (GTDB taxonomy): domain Bacteria; phylum Bacteroidota; class Bacteroidia; order Bacteroidales; family JAIOZK01; genus JAIOZK01. The sequence goes on along the minus strand of CAZJYD010000050.1, from coordinate 6,662 downwards.
TTCCGCCAATGGCACTTATACTGGTGGGAATTATTATATGGATCCAGAGATGGAAGAACAGGGAATTGATTGAAGAGAGCTAATACGAGAGTGATTGTTTGGCAAAATAAGCTTTGGGTATAAAAAAGTAATTAAATAAAAATATATAAAAATGCAGGAAATTTTCAGCATTTTCGTCAAGTCGATCTTTATTGACAATATGGTATTTGCCTATTTTTTGGGCATGTGCTCTTATCTTGCTGTTTCCAAAACTGTTAAGACTTCTGTTGGATTGGGCACGGCAGTAATTTTTGTTTTGGGTATTACCGTACCTATCGATTACCTCATCAACGAATATATACTTGCGCCAGGTGCTTTGGCGTGGTTAGGTTCAGACTTCAAAGAAGCCGATTTAAGTTTTTTAAGTTATATTATGTTTATTGCAGTGATTGCTTCTATGGTGCAATTGGTTGAGATGATTGTTGAGAAGTTTTCACCGGCACTTTACAATTCCCTTGGTATTTTCCTGCCTCTGATTGCAGTGAATTGTGCTATCCTTGGTGGTTCATTATTTATGCAGGAAAGGGATTACAGTAATATCGGACAGGCAGTTTCATTTGGACTGGGTTCGGGTGTGGGTTGGTTTCTTGCCATAGTGGGTATTGCAGCTATCAGGGAAAAGATAAAATATTCCAATGTGCCTCCTGCACTGAGGGGTCTTGGTATTACATTTATAATAACCGGCTTGATGGGAATAGCTTTTATGAGTTTTCTGGGAATTAAGTTTTAATGGTTCAATTTGTAAAAGATCGTAAAAAATGATATTAAAAATAAGTGCGGGACTCGTTATATTAGCCAGTGTGATTGTTTTCCTTGTTATCATAATTTTACTGGTTGCCGGATTACTTTATGCAAGAAAAAAATTAACACCGCAGGGAAAAGTCAAGATCACTATTAATGATAAAGATGAGATTGAGGCTGATCCCGGATCCACTTTACTGACAACTCTTTCCAATCATGATATATTTCTTCCTTCTGCATGTGGTGGCGGAGGCACCTGTGGTTTATGTAAATGCCAGGTATTTGAGGGTGGCGGATCGATACTTCCTACCGAAACAGGCTTTATTACCAGGAAAGAGCAACAAAGTGACTGGCGACTCGGATGCCAGGTTAAAGTGCGGCAGGATATGAAAATAGGTGTTCCCAAAGAAATATTCGGAATTAAAAAATGGGAATGCGAAGTGGTTTCAAACAAATCAGTAGCTACATTCATTAAAGAATTTGTTGTAAGACTACCTGAGGGTGAAAGCCTCGATTTCAAGCCGGGAGGATATATACAGCTTTATGTTCCAAAATGCGAAGTTGATTTTAAGGATATTGATATTGGGGATGAATATAAGGAGGACTGGGATAAGTTGAATATGTGGGATCTGAAAATGAAAAATCCTGAAACAATATTCAGGGCTTATTCAATGGCAAATCATCCTGCCGAAGGAAATATCGTAAAACTAAATGTACGTATTGCCACCCCGCCTTATGATAGTAAGAAATGCAAATTTATGAATATGAACCCCGGGATATGTTCATCATATATTTTTTCAAGGAAGCCTGGTGACAAAATAACTATCTCAGGACCTTACGGAGAATTCTTTATAAAACATACCGATCGTGAAATGATGTATATAGGTGGTGGTGCAGGCATGGCACCGATGAGGTCTCATATTTTCCATCTTTTCCGCACATTAAAAACAACAGATCGCAGGGTTACCTTTTGGTATGGTGGAAGATCATTACGGGAACTTTTTTATGTTGATGAATTCAGGCAGATAGAAAAGGAATTTCCTAATTTCACATTTAATATTGCATTATCCGAGCCATTACCTGAAGATAACTGGGATGGTTATAAAGGATTCATTCACCAGGTTATTATTGATAATTATCTTAAAGACCACCCTGAACCCGAAGAGATTGAATATTATTTCTGTGGTCCCCCGCTGATGAATCAGGCAGTTTTAAAGATGCTGGATGATTTCGGAGTGCCTGATGAAATGATTGCTTTTGATGATTTCGGTGGGTAGTAATTAGAGTTTAAGAAATAAGCAGATCCTTTCTTGGAAAATATTATTCCGTACCTACGGCACTTTTGGGATTATATTCTGACATGCTGCTATAAATATTTTGTCCCTGACGGGACATGCACGCCGGTTAGGATTTTTAGTGTTCACAGAATAAGTGAAAAAAGATAAAAGGGATAGTTTCATAAGTATGAAAAGTAAAATTATGCCACTAAACCACCAGAACACAAAATCCCACAAAAAAATAATTAACGGCAAGTACAATTTTATGTCGGTATTGTAGAAAGCAATAACATTAATTTGTAAATTAAAACGTTGTTTTTTTAAATGACTAACATCATGAAAAAATTATTTGTATTAGTATTTATAGCCTTATTATTTTCATCATGCCGTAAGCTTCATAAAATTTCATTTATGGGAGAGGCACAGGGTACGTATTATTCTGTTACGTATTATGATACTGAAAACAGAAATTTTCAGCCTCAGATAGATTCACTGCTTAAAAGGATTGACAAGACCGCTTCATTGTGGGATCCGGAGTCATTGATTTCCAAAATAAACCGTAATGATACATCAGTAGTTTTAGACAGCACTTTCATTACAATATTCAGAAAGGCGCAGGAGGTGTCAGGTAAAACAAATGGTAAATTTGATATAACTGTGGGGCCGCTGATAAGAGTATGGGGTTTTTGGTTCGATGACAGGATGGATGTCAACCAGGAATTGATAGACAGCATAATGCCATTGATAGGTTATGAAAAAGTCAGGTTGGAGGATGGTAGAATAATCAAAGATGATCCCCGGATTCAATTGGATTTCAATGCTATTGCACAGGGTCATTCTGTTGACCTGATAGCGGAGTTTCTGGAAGACAATGGAATCAACAGGTATCTTGTGGATGTGGGAGGGGAGATATATGCAAGAGGAAAGAAACCCTACGGAGACCAATGGAAAATTGGTATTGAAGAACCTGCTGAAGAAAAATATGCTAAAAGAAAATTTGAAGAAATAGTTTTTCTGGAAGATAAGGCTCTGGCAACTTCGGGGAGCTATAGAAAGTTTTATGAGATTGACGGGGTTAAATATTCTCACACAGTTGATCCGGAAACAGGGTATCCTGTTCAGCATTCATTGCTGAGTGCAACAGTACTGGCAGAAGATTGCATTACTGCCGATGCTTATGCTACTGCTTTTATGGTGATGGGGCTTGACAAGACCAGGGAATTCCTTGAGAAAAATGAAGATATGGAAGCATTTCTGATATATTCGGATGAGGACGGGGATATGAAAACTTATAAGACTTATGGTATGAGAAAGATCATGTATAAATGATTTTGTTTGTTGTTTATGATATTTTTAATTTATATTGCAGACTGATATTCCTCGGAGGACGTATATCGCCCGGCCTGCCCATATATTCCTTGTTAAACAGATTCTTTATGATGAATGAGATGGTTGATGAAGGAAATAACTGATATCCCAGGCTGAAATCAAAAATAACTGCTCCCTTATCATGTTCCTGTCTGTATTCTTTAAGACGTGGAAGGATTTCCTGTCCCAGGATCTTTTCTTCAAATGCTTCATCAATGCGTTCCATAAAGCTACGATAGACAATTGTAACACCTGCATTGAATTTATTATAGTTTAATGTAATGTTTCCTTTGGCGGAATGATGATATCTGTATTTTAATATTTGATGGTTTGATGTGTCGGAACTCAGATCAACCGGATTCATATACGTATAACCTGCAAGAAATTGCCAGTTAACCTTTCCAGTGGTGCCTTTTCCTGTCAATGTTACTTCTGCTCCGTTTATTCTGGCTTTTCCTATATTAATGGATTTAAAACCCACATGATCAAGAGTAGGATAGGGGACGGAATCAGGTTTATAAACGCCGAAGACAAATTCCATCATTTCATTATATTCCGACCAGAAACCGGCTATATCAATAAACCCGTCGAAATTATTCAGGTCAATTCTTCGTTTTATGCCAAGTTCGGTGCTCCAGCCTGTTTCAGGCTTAAGTTCAGGATTAGGAAATATATTTAAGCTTCCCAGTCCGGTAGCGGTATATTTCTCAGCTACGGAAGGATACCGGTATGCCTGCCCGAAGGAAGCCCGGAGGAAAATATTGTCAGATATCTGGTAATTCATGCCGGTACGTATAACAGGACGGCTATCCGGATCTTTATTATCTATTGAATGATGTTCCCAGCGAAAACCAAGGCTGCCTGATAAGAGCCCGAAGAATTTCCGGTTGAGCTGTATAAATACAGCTTTTGATGAACCAAAATGATCACCATACAATTGAGCTTTGCCATTTGTATAGTTATAGGATATACCGGCGGTAAGAAGCAGCTCATTTAGAAAAGATACATTATAATGATATTCTGTGTAATAAATATCGGATGCGTTGTTTTTATCCGGATTATCGTCAAACCTGTTGTCTACCGAATAGAATCTTGTTTTAAGACTATGTTTCCCTTTGTGGTTGTCGTACAATGTAATAAAAGGATCGATATTAAACCTGTAGCCATGAGTAGGTGTTATAGTGGCCGGATTCTGCATATAAGCTCCTGAATCGGCATCTATCCAGATAAGGAAATCGGATAATTCCTGGTACTGAACACTGGAAAAGAATCCTGCATTTAAACCTTTCAAAACATCAAAATGGTATCTTAATCCAAGATTTGCACGGCCATAGCTTTTATGGTTTTCTTCCCGGTAACCCTGATCACTATATATGGCGGCACCTGTAACAATATCCAGTTTACCGGCTTTTTTCATGTATGAGAATCTGAGTCCCCCGAGATAAGGATTATGATCCCACCACCAGCTCAATTCCCTGCGTGCCGGGGTCATAAACATACCTCCCCATATTGCCAGTTCTGTAACAGGGCTGATTTCTGGCCATGCAGTCCTCAGATTAATTACACCATTCAAGGCAGAAGAACCGTATAATGAGGATGAAGCTCCTTTGATCACTTCTGCCTGTCCTGTGTTTTCAATGGGAAGAAATTCCCATTTAACATCACTGGCATCGCCGGTAAGCATTGGCAAACCGTTAAGCAACATCATAACACGGCTGCCCGTGCCAAAGCTGTATCCGCTTCCGCCACGGATATTGGCCTGTCCGTCAAGTACGTCAACACCGGGGAGCAGATCCAATACCTCGTCAAGCTGACTTGCCTGCTGATGCTCAATAAATTCAGGCTTAATTACCTCCATTGATACTGTGACATCCGAAAGCCGTTGCTCGTATTTTGATGCGGAGATAACAGTTGGATTAAGCTCGAAAGCTATTGGTTTAAGATGAATATCTGCCAGATTGTTTTTACCTGCGTTAACATGTATATTTTTCTTAATTGATTGATAGCCAATATAACTGAACTTTATTGTGTGTTCACCCAGGATTGTTTGAATTGTGTACTCACCATTTTTACCTGTAATGGTTCCGCTCAGTTTATCAAGAGTTATGTTAACACCGGGTAAAGCTTTGCCGGAATGATGATCATATACAAATCCCGAGACAATTGCATTTTGACCAGAACTTTTAAGATTGATGAAGCAGGTGAGACACACTAATAGTATAATAAGCTTGATCTTAAAGAAGTGGTTAATTTTCAGGGCATAATAATTGAACTTCATAAAGCCGGTCTGTTATTGATGCCTGATTATTTTTCCGCTTACATAATGGTTGCCGGATCGTAATACATAATAATAAGTGCCGTTATTTAATTTTTTACCAGAAACCTGTATTTTGTTCTTTCCTGTTTTTACAGGATGGTATTTATGAAAAATACGTTCTCCAAGCATATTATAAAGTTCGAAAATCACACGCACCGACTCTGTGGAATAAAAACTAAGTGTGGTTGTGGATTCAAAAGGATTGGGATGAGCATTCATCATATAAAATTGATTTTTATGTTCAGGAGTGCCAAAGGGGTCAGTAACAGTAATAAATAATGAAGTAGAATCTATTGTTTGTCCGACATTGACAGGTGGAGACCCGGGTATAACAATCACATAGGCATCCACAATTATCTTAAGATAATAGGTACCCGTAGTGGTTGGTGTACCTTCAAGCAGAATACAGTAGTATTCGCCTGCCATGAATTCATTATTGGGTTCGTTGCTCACCCATGTAATTCCGTCAGGAAGATTGCCTACATCCATAAGCTGTATATGATGCAAGTCAAGTACTATTGAATCCCCCACCGTATAAGGTGGTTTAATGGTGGCTACCTCACTGTACAGTTCACCCGCAGTAGCTGATGGCAGAGTATCGGGACAAACCTGACCGTTATTTTCAGGGTCCGGACAGCTTATTGAATCACCCGGTATGCATTGTGAATAAGCTGAATAATTTATGCTTATAAGAAATAAAACAATTAATAAAAAGCTTTTGATGTTGGTTTTGGTTTTCATGGCTAATAGTGCTTATGCAACAAATATAAGGAGAAATGGATTGTGAAGCAAGAAATTATTGTTCTAGCTTTGTACTTGGCAATTTGCGAGCGAGCAGCTACATCTTAAATTAATTTATATATCGCCCTTACAGGGCTTTTATTCTGGTTGTACATACTTTTCTATAAATATCTAAGTCC
>CAZJYD010000049.1:0-25770 GCA_964550205.1 uncultured Bacteroidales bacterium | reverse complement strand
GACAACAGAATATGCGATCCCTTCGATGATGATCTGTTGATTTCATGGACTGCAAGCGGTGGAACAATAGTTGGTAGTACCACAAATGATACTATTATTGTAGAATGGGATGAACTAGCAACAGGTTGTGTATCCGTCGATGTAGAAATAGATGGTGATCCAGATTGTGAAGGCTCTGACGAAAAGTGTTATGATAAGTTATGGCCGACACTGGAAGGACAGGTTAAATACTGGAACGAGTTTGAAACATATATGCCAACACCTTATGCAACAGATATAAACGGAACAACTCCTCCTGACTATTTCTATGTTGAATTATATGAATTAGGAATAGATGATACAACTCAAATTGGAGATTATGAATTAGTCGACTATAAGATCGTTCCCGGTGATGAATTAACTTCATGGTGGAGTTTCGGAGAACTTCGTGTTGACACTCTCGACTGCGATGCAGAGCTGCTAATGAAGGTTTGGGACGGCGGTCTGTTATACGATCCGGGATTCCCATCAAACGGCTTTAACAGATACTTAGGTGCAGCATATACATATAACCATCTTGGAGGTGTTAATGCTACCGATGCCTATGCAATTAATAAAATGGCAGCAGGTATAGATATTAACGGAGGATCCTACAATTATACCTGGGTAGGTACTCCCGGACTTTCACCTGCTTATGGATATTATTCATTCGGTATTGCTGATGTTAACGTATCAGGTGGCATAAATGCAACCGATGCATTAATGACCCTATACCGTGCAACCGGCAAGATACCATTCTATTATAATGCCAAACCTGGTTACATGTATTCACCTAACTACGAAGTAACCGGTAGAATGGTAGACTCATTACCGCAAAAAACCTGGTCGGCATACTTCGACACAGCAGCTAACGTAAATGATGTACCATTCTCTCACAGCGGAGAAGATTATCTGTATTACGACTCTGCTGTACACCATAAATATACTAGTGTTGCTATTCCATGGCAGGGTGATAAGAACTACATGAATATCTATTACGAATGTCTTGGTGATATCAGTGCCAGCTACGTACCTCCTAAAGAAGGATTCAAGGCTGAACCTTCAATGGAACTTAATTACGAAGGTCTGATGTACGCAGCCGCTGGTGATGAAGTAATAATTCCTGTAAGCATCGACCGCGATGTTACTGTAGGAGCTGTTACTGTTACCCTGAAATATAACAACGAGCTTATCGAAGTGACCGGTGTTAACTACGAAGATGACTACTTCCACATCGATCATAAAGAAGGCCATGTTGGTATAGGATGGTACACTAATGAACCTTTCAGGATTGAAAAGAACAGTGCAATTGTCAATATCAAGGTACGCGTACTTGATGATATTGATGTGGATACCCGCCTGTTCGCACTTGATGCCAACACTGAATTCGCTGATCCTGCAGCACACCCAATCGACGGTATAAATCTTAAAACAGTTACATTAACTTCCGACAGAAGTGCATTTACAAGCAATGAGCTGTTTGCCAAGAACTATCCTAACCCATTCAGTAATAAAACAACTATTGCTTACATGTTACCTGAAGCCGGTAAAGTAAAAATAGAAGTTTATAATAAGATGGGTCAGATAGTAACTACCGTAGTTGAAGAAACACAAACTGCAGGTATGCAAAACGTTGAATTCAATTATTCAAATCTTGAGCCCGGCGTTTACCACTACAGAGTTACTCTGAAGGGTGAAAACAGAAATTACGCCGTTACCAAGAGTATGATTGTTATGCAATAATCTTATATAAATTGTTCCGGGCCTAGGCCCGGAACAATTTATCCAAAACAAAATCATAATTAGTTCATAGTTTATATAAAATCAGGATGCAAAAAAAGAATCACATAAAGGCAGGCATGAAAACAGCAATGATACTGCTGTTTTCATTGCTTCTTATGCTTCCTCGGGCTAAAAGCCAGATTGAGGTTAGTATTGGAGCCGATACATGCTGTGCCGGTGAGGTTCTTTTACCTGTGTATGTTAGCCAGTTTAATGATATCGGTGCCTTTTCATTCTATATAGAAGTAGATACGGCAGCAATTGATTTTATTACAGTGGAGAACATCAATCAGGAACTTTTGGAAGGCAGCCTGGAAAGTAATATAAACTTATCCGAGCAGATTATCACTATAGTCTGGTTTGACATGCCACCCGCTTATATTAACAGCGGTAAATTATTCGATATGCGCTTATTGCTTAAAAAAAGTCCGGTAACATTAATCTTTGGTGAAGACTGCGAAATTACCTTTTCAGATTTATCTATTGCTGAAAATGTTATTTATGAAAGCGGCAGCCTGATGAACTTCGGTTCATTACAGGTTAATCCACCAACAGCAAATGTTGAAGCCGGAAACAATACAAGCTTTAAGTTGCCTCCGATAACAGGTATTGCTTACCAGTGGCAGGAAAAAACAACAGAAACCGACTGGGCAGATCTGAATGATGGTATATATTATAAAGGTGTAAATGAAAATGAATTGATCATATCATCAGCGCCTCTTGATTTTAATGACCATCGTTACAGATGTGTGCTGACAAGCGAAAGTTGCACGGAGATAACAGATGAAGCCATATTACAGGTAACTGTTGGTATAAATGACCAAATTAGCAAGGGAAAAAAATCCTTGTTACAGGTTTATCCTAATCCTGCCGGTGATAAGATTACCACTATAATAAATGGTGACAATTTTCAACATGCGAAACTGCGTTTGTTTGAAATCAATGGCCATGTTCTTTTAGATAAGGAAATTGAAAACATATCTTCCGGCACCCGGCAAACCATTAATCTGGAAAAGCTTGCCCCCGGAATGTATATTTTGCAATTGATAAGCGAAAACAGTATCATGGCTTCAGTTAAAATATTACGAAATAAATGATTTTGTAAGGATAGATTAATTATGAACAATTAAAATATGGTATATGAAAAATAAAATATTTTATCTAATAATAGTGCTGCTTTTTAGTATACAGAATATTACGGCTCAAACAGTCGAGATAGATTCTGTTACAAAGCCGCCAGGAGAAATCTATGTGCAGGTTGACATGTTGAACTTTTCTGATGTTGGTGCAATAACACTGTACATAGAATTCGATTCAGACTTGATGTCTTTTGTTAAGATTGACAGCACTCAACTTGCAGGAACTTGGGACGCCGATTTTAATAATGATAAACTTAAGATTGCATATTTTGGAGATGGTTATCCTATAGATGGAAAATTACTTGATATAGTATTCGACTATAAGGGAGGTTTTTCAACAGATGTAACCTTTGATACGGCCAACTGCGAAATTGTTGACAGCGATCTGGACGAAGTAAACTCAGACTATGAAAACGGTTTTGTAGAGCAAACAACTGCGGATGGAACCGTAACTATAGTTGACACAACGGAAATTATAGGTGATACGGTTAAAATGCCGGTTACCATTGAGGGAACAGGTAATTTTGCCTATGTTGATGCAATTACATTAAGAGTAAGTTATGATGACAATGAGCTTGATTACACGGGAATAGATGAAATGGCTATTACCGGTGTCACTGCCAATGCCGCAGATGGTGTTCTTAAGATGGATTGGACCGGAGGTTCTAAAGATTTCACAACATTAGACACTCTGTTATTAATTGTATTTGTTTATAATGGAGATACAGCAGACCTGGAATTTATACCGGGATGTGAAATTGCAAGCGGCCTTACGTTACTGGCCACCGACTATGTTCATGGTGCCATTTCACCGGAGGACCAGGGCGCCAAATTAACAATAGAATCTGTGGGAGATACGGCAGGAGCTCAGGTAAATGTTCCTGTTGTTGCTGAAAATATAACTGTTGGCTCACAGAAAGCCGGTGCAATATCGCTTAGCATTAGTTTCGGCGATAGCCTTACCTATACAGGATATACTGCAAATCAGTTGTCAGGTTGGGTTGTAAACTGCACGGATAATACCATCAGCATAGAATGGACTTCATCCGGCGATGGTGATACAATAAGTGATGGAGACCTTATCACACTCGACTTTAATTACAAAGGTACTCCGGCTGAAATTGAATTTGATCCGGGATGTGAAATAAAAACAAATCATCTCACCAGGATACCGGTTAGCTTTATTGATGGTTGGGTGAGTGATCTTGTTGTTAGCGGAACACTGGATTATGTGAGTGGTGATACAATCCCGAATTCAACAGTTTATCTGAAATCAGCAGATGACTCTTCAACCGTTGCTTCAGCAGGAACAAATGCGGACGGTGATTTTGAGATTACAGGCGTTGCGCCCGGGGATTATTTTCTGGATGCTTCAACAACCACTGATGCTACAACCAGCTATGATCAAACAGATGCATTTGTTATTTATTTATCAGGAAGCGGACTTACAGGATTGTATTTCCTTGCTGGAGATGTTAATGAAGATGGATTTGCCGATCAAACAGATGCATTTATCGTTTATTTAAGCTGGGCAGCAGGCAATGTTAAAGGACCTTCATGGTCGGCCCCTGACTGGATTTTTGAAAATCCTTCTTTTACGGTGAGTACTAGCAATGTTACCCAGAATTTATCCGGTATCTGTTCTGGCGATGCAAATGGTGATTTTGTTCCAGTTCCATAAAACAACTATGAAAATTATTTATAAATAAAAAACAATTAGAACATATGAAACGATTAATTTTATTAATAAGCATGCTGGTGTTCTTAAGTGTTGGAGCAACATCTCAAGAATTATCTACTGACTCATTAAATACGGGAGATCCGGGATTTCCGGATGTAGGTGATAATTTTGCCATGCCGGTGGATGTTCAGGATATTGGATATATGTATACCTTAACAATATATATTTCATTTGATCCGGATGTGATGGATTATACTGATTATGACAGTGCCTCGGTTGATACCGATAATATAACTGTAAGTTTTCCGGTTGATAATGTAATAAAAATCTTAGTGGGTGCTTTTCCTGATTCCATGAATGTCCCGGATGGAAAATTATTGAACCTGAATTTCGATTTTTATGGGGGCAGTTCTGATTTTACATTCAACACATTTGAAACCGGCTCATATAAATCAACTATTTTGCAAACCGATGCTAGCACATTCTATTTCTATGATGATGATGTAACCAATGGTGGTATTTTTGGTGGGGAGGTTAGCAATACGATTACCGGTGGCGCCTGGGCAACAGCTACAAACTGGAGCCTGGGAGTTGTACCGAACGACTGGCATAACGTTACCGTTGATGTGCCAGCGAAAAGAGGTGAGGTTACTATATCGGCCGATGCCGAAGCCAATGATGTTGAAATAGCGGATGGCGGACAACTTACGCTGAATTCCGGAAATACACTCACTGTTGATGAAGACTTCACCATTAAATCAGGTGGCTCTTTTATTCAGGAAGGTACATTAACAGTTTCGGGCACGAAGAGCGCTGAGCGTTATATTGACGCTGCCGATTGGGGTGATGCTACCGACGGATGGCATTTTCTGTCATCACCAGTTCAAAATCAGGCTATTTCGGATGGCGATCAATTCAGGCCTTCCGGAAGTGGTTATGATTTTTACAGATGGAGCGAGCAAACCCCCGATACCACCTGGGAAAATATTAAAGTACATAATTGGGGTAGCTTTGATGAAGGTAAAGGTTATCTGGTTGCATATCAGGTTGCCGACACAAAAGTTTTCAGCGGTGATTTCAACACAGCCGATAAATCATGGACCGGTCTTACAAGAACCAGCGACTATGTCTGGGCTTTTGGATTCCACTTACTTGGCAATCCTTATCCTTGTGGACTGGAGTGGGGTGGCTGGACTTCAACCAATATTGCTGGTACTGCTAAAATATGGAATGAATCAGCTAAGTCATACACTGATATTTCTTCCGGTAAGGATATACCAGCTATGAACGGATTCATGGTTGAGGTAGAACAAGGTCAAACAACCGGCTCAATAACCATACCTGAATCAAAACGTACCCATACATCAACGGCATGGTATAAATCGGATGAGCAGCGAATAATGCTGATAGCACACGATCTTGATGATGAAGGCGCTTACCAGGAAAGTATAATTGCCTTTAACGAAGAAGCCACAACAGGTTATGATGCGGAATTCGATTCTCATTTCTTCTGGGGATATGCACCCGGATTTTATTCCATAGCAGATGGTGATCAGTATCTTTCAACCAATACACTGCCTGAATGCAATGATGATGTAACAGTACCGTTTATGTTCTATGGTAACGGCTCAGAAAACTTTACTATAGAATTAGCTGAAACCATGGAAGAACAGGATGTATATCTTAAAGACCATAAGCTGGGCAATACAGTTAATTTGAGTGAAACAGGCAGCTATACATTTACTTCCGAAGCAGGCGACGATCCTCAACGTTTTGAACTCATGTTTGGCGTTGTAGGTATCGACAATCCTGAAGCATTGTCTTCTGCCTTGATTTACAGTAACGATAACATTATTACAATCGCCAATGTTAAGGGTGAAACTCAAATGTCAATCCTTAACATGAAAGGCCAGACGGTTTATAATGTTAACTTTGTAAGTAATGGGTTAGAAGAAATATCTGTTGAGATACCAACAGGTGTTTACCTGGTGCGCTTAACAAACAGCGGAGCAATGAAGACTTCTAAGGTATTTATCAAGTAGAAATATAATAAAACAATTAGATATGAGAAAAAGAATAATAAAATTACTGTTAGTATTTAGCTTCGTAGTTTTGGGTTTAGGAGCAATGTCACAAACTCAACCACCGACACTACCGGGCGGGCATGGACTACCTGTTGACCAAGGTGGTGGCGGCGCACCCATAGGTGGGGGAGTCTTTATTCTATTGGGACTCGGCGCTGCCTACGCCGGTAAAAAACTGTATGATAGCAAAAAGAAGAAACTTTTGGATTAAATATATGTATATAACTTTATAAACAGTAGCAGGTAGCGCATCTTTGTATGCCTGCTACTGCTAATATTCAAAAAGTCATATGCTTAATTAAGACTTGATCTTATTTAAATCAAATAAAAAATTTAAGTGGATCGATCGGAGTAAAGCATATGACTTTTTTTGTATTACTTTTAAAGAAAGTTAACTTTGTAATACAAATTCTGTAAATCCAAATTTATAATGCGCTTTTATACTTTATTATCAGCACTCTTATTCACCTGCCTTTCAATTAGCATTTACGGGCAAAATATTCATAACTCCGGGTCCTTAAATGAGATTAACAAAAACAGCAGAACAGATCAACCATCGGTAGATATCCATGACACCACTGCATCGCCCGGTGATCTTTTATTACAGGTAGATGCATTTGATTTTACAGGTGATAACGGACAGGTTGCTGCAATAACCCTGTGTATTGATATCGATACCAACCTGCTTACATTTAAGGGTATTAAGAATACTACCCTGAACGGAAGCTGGTTTGCAAACTATAATACTTATAAGGATTATCTTATTATTACCTATAATGCCCCTCAGGATACGGGATATGATATTGATGGCAAACTTCTCGATATTAAATTCTTTTATCATGGAGGCTTTACTGCCGACCTGACTTTTATAGAGTCTGAATGTGAAATCACCGATAAAAACCTTCAAACTATAGACAGTGTTGAATACAAAGACGGAAGTATTACACAAACAACGGCTGTTGGTCAGGTGTACATGGATACTATCAGAACACATGAAGATGCGGAATTTGATATGCCTCTTGAAATAGGCGGACAAGGTTATGATTCTGTCAGCACTATAAAGCTGAGGATATATTATGATACAAGTTTACTAACATATGAAGGTTTTACCGAATATACCCTTACCGGGATCAATGTGGATGATACTTTGAGCATATTGAATGTATACTGGTCTGATATTACCAACCCTGTTGATTTTACAACATCCGACACCATTCTTATGTTTCATTTTACTAATAATGATACCAGTAATACTGTTTTGGAATTCAAGCCCGGATCAAAAGTATATAATAACGATATAGTAGTTGCTTCGGAATTTATCAATGGTCTCGTGCAAATCACTTTCTACCTCGAGCTGGAGGCTGATCCCGCCGAAGGAGGATCTACCAGCGGTTCAGGATATTATCTTCCGGATGAGGAAGTAAATGTCAGCGCCACTTCTGAGCCCGGTTATTCTTTTGATAACTGGACCATGGGAGACAGCATAGTTTCTTACGACAGCTCATTTATTTTTACAATGCCCGACAGTAATGTTACGCTTACAGCTAATTTTTCTGCTATAGATTATACCGTTACCCTTTACGTTGATCCTTATAACTCAGGTTATGTTTCCGGTGATGGCACTTACAATGTTGATGATTCGGTAACTGTTACCGCTACCCCTGCTGTGGGATATGAATTTGAATACTGGACAGAGGGAGATTCTATTGTATCGTACGATTCCGTTTATGAATTTATAATGCCTCCCCGTGATATAGAACTCACAGCTAATTTCGCACTTCTTGTATACACTATCAATGCCGAACCAAACAATCCTGATTATGGTACTGTGACCGGGGCTGGTGAATATGAACACGGAGATACCGTTACATTAACAGCAATACCCAACGAGGGCTACCAATTCGTGGTATGGACAGAAGACGGCTCTGAGGTGCATTACGAAGAAGAATATGTTTTTGTTGCTGTCTCTGACAGAGAGCTGATTGCACACTTTCAGGTTATCACAGAGTGTCCTAAGCCAGTGGCCTTATCAGTAGATGATATCACCCTGCATAGTGCCACACTTCACTGGGTACCTTCAGGTGAAGAACAAGAATGGGACATTATCTGGGGTTACACCGGTTTTGATACAACTGACCAGGGAAACCTAATAAGCGGTTTGACAGAAACGGAGTATTTGCTTGACAGCCTCGAATCAGGAACTCTATATGATTTTTATGTAAGGGCTATTTGCTCCGATACAACCAATAGCGGTTGGGCAGGACCGGAAACCTTTTCCACCTTGTATGTGGGTCAGGAACATCTAAAGAAAGAAACTTCATTCGTTATTTATCCAAATCCGGCAAAAAACGAACTCAATATAAGGTACAAACAAAATACCTCTCTAAAAGCACAAAAATTGCAAATAATAAACTCATTAGGCATTGTTGTAATTGAATACAAGAATACGATTAATGATAACTTCAGCGTCAACCTAACCGGATTAAAACCGGGAACCTATATTATCCGTTTGCAATTCGATAATATAATTAAGAATGGTGTTTTTATTCATTATTAAATTTATATTGAAAAATAATATCTTTATATAATTTCTTTATTTGCTAAAAAAATGTAAATTTGTTTAAAAGTTAATTATATATCAATTAAATAAAAATAATTAAAATGAATGCCCAAAAAAGTAATAAAAATGCCAATACAATTATTGTATTAAATTCTTTAATATATTTTCTTTTGGCATATTTCTTTGTGATCTTCATTTACAATTTTTTTTCATTGATATTAGCTGAGATTGTTGGAGTTGATGCAACTATGTATTATTTTGGTGTTTTACATGATGAACCTGACATGTCGAAAAGAAAAACATTTGTGATCTTCTTTATTGGACCATGGATAAGCTTTTTTATGGGATTTCTTTTTAAATATTTATATGAGAAAAAACGTAAACACCTTTCAAATTTTAAACTATTCTTACTTTGGACTTATATAATCTCATATACTGTATTTTTTGGAGGACTTATAATTGGTTCCTTTTATAACTTCGGAATAGGCTCCTCGTTCATTGTTTTAAATATTCCTATCACAGTCAAATTTATTTTTGCCCTTATTGGTATAGCATCCTTGCTTGTTCTGGGGTATTATTCACAAAAAAATGTTGTAATATCTGCAATCTCATACTTCAGTAAAATTTCCGGACATAAAATTGTAAAGTTCTTCGGATTGCAGATGCTTTTACCAACAATTTTCGGACTTATCATAGTAATGCTGCTCAAAGTTCCCCATTTGACTTTTTTCAGATATCTTGATTTGTTAACACTATTTATGATTTTCGTATTTATTTTTGGACTATTTTTGTTTTACGGTAAGCTGAAATCTTTAGCTTTTAAACACAAATCCGACAGTTTCAGATTTGCATATGGGCCATTAATATTATTAGTTATAATTATTATCCTATGGAGAACCGTTTTGGCCAATGGAATTTCTTTGTGATTTGTTGATACTGCAGCTAAATATCAAAAACCAAATCAAGTATTGGATAGAGGATAAGAAGTTTTGCGAATATTAACATTATTATAGGGCCATCTTTTGGTGTGTATTTTCTTTACCTCTTCATACAGTATCTTTTTCAATTCACCCGTGTTTTCTTTTGTTTTGGCAGATATGAAAATACAGGGAAGATTTATTTTTGACATCCATGACTTTTTAAGCTGCTCAATATTGTTATCTGTATGATCTGATTCTCCATTATTATCATCTTCCATATCGGTATTATTATAAGCATCTATCTTATTAAATACAAGTATTGAAGGTTTATCTATTACATTAATATCCGCCAGTGTTTCCTGCACTATATTAATATGGTCTTCAAAATCGGGATGTGAAATATCAACCATATGTAAAATCAGGTCGGCTTCCCTAACCTCATCCAGTGTTGATTTGAATGATTCAATAAGGCTGTGTGGAAGTTTCCTGATGAATCCCACGGTATCGGTCATAAGAAAAGGGAGATTATCAATAGTAATTTTCCTGACGGTAGTATCCAAAGTGGCAAAGAGTTTATCTTCTGCAAACAAATCTGTTTTACATAAATTATTCATCAATGTTGATTTTCCAACATTAGTATAACCAACAAGGGCCGCCCTGACCATGTTGCCTCTGTTGCTTCGCTGAACAGTCTTTTGCTTGTCTATCCGCTCAAGCTTCTTTTTCAATAATGAAATTTTATCCCTGATTATACGCCTGTCTGTTTCAATTTCACGTTCTCCAGGACCTCTAACACCAATTCCACCCCTTTGCCTTTCAAGGTGAGTCCACATGCCTGCCAGCCTGGGAAGTAAATATTCATACTGCGCCAACTCTACCTGTGTTTTGGCATATGATGTTCTTGCACGCTTTGCAAATATGTCAAGTATCAGGTTGGTTCTGTCGAGGATCTTACATTTAAGCCTTTTTTCAATGTTCCTCATTTGTGAAGTGGTAAGCTCATCATCAAACACAATCATGTCTATATCATTTTCTGTGATAAAATCTCTTATTTCTTCAAGCTTACCGCTTCCCACAAAAGTTTTACGATTTGGTGACTGTAAATGCTGGGTAAATCTTTTCACAGGAATTCCACCGGCAGTATCAACTAAAAAGGCAAGCTCATCGAGATATTCGGTAAGTTTTTTCTTTTCTTCCTGTGTGCTTGAAACCCCTGCTAATACTGCTCTCTCTTTATTTTGTTCGTTAACTACCTGGTATTGCATCTAATAAAAATGGTTTAGTATACCCTCTTCTTTTTAATTTCCGATTTGGTTAAAAAGTAAAATGATACAGTAATAAGA
Organism: uncultured Bacteroidales bacterium; assembly: GCA_964550205.1. Taxonomy (GTDB): domain Bacteria; phylum Bacteroidota; class Bacteroidia; order Bacteroidales; family JAIOZK01; genus JAIOZK01. Next base: position 14,243 of record CAZJYD010000049.1, on the reverse strand, counting down.
AAAATATAAACAGGTTGCTGCATAGTAAAACCATACTTAAATGCAGAGTCAACAATTTCATAAACACTGGCAATAAGTACAATCGCAAATCCGAAATTGTAAAATTTCAGTCTTCTTAAAAAAAGAACTAAAGCCGCAATAATTATATAAATTATTATATACAGTATTCTGAAGAACCATAACCATAAATCTTCAGCAAATTCAGCTTTATTCCAGAAATCCAGAAAAACAGGTATCAGAAATACAATTATTCCTAATCTAAGTAATAGATTTGATAATCCGCCGAGTATTTGTTTAATATCCATGGATTAAAATTTTTGTATCCCAATAATTTCCCTCACTTCTTTCATAGTCTTTTGTGCACTTATGCGTGCTTTTTCAGCCCCTTTATTTATAACTGTTCTAAGATAAGATTTATTTTGCAGTAATTCTTCTATCCTGTTTCTAAAGGGTGTTGTAAAATTAACTATGTCTTCCGCCAGTTGTTTCTTAAACTCGCCATAGCGTATCTTACAATTATTATATTGTTCATCAAAGAAATCATAAGTATCCTTATTTGAAACAACCTGCATAATTGTGAAAAGATTACTTATTGGTTCGGGCTTTTGCTGGTTCATTTCAGTTGGTCCTTCATCAGTAACGGCTTTCATCACTTTTTTTCTTATGATTTTAGGATCATCGTACAGGAATATTGCATTACCCGGGTTTTCGGATTTACCCATTTTTCCGCTCCCGTCCAGGCCGGGGATTTTTATCAGTTCAGCACCAAAATTATAAGCTTGGGGGACAGGAAAATAATCTACTTTATACATTCTGTTAAAACGCCTTGCAAATGTTCTTATCATTTCAAGGTTTTGCTCCTGGTCCTTGCCTACCGGTACCTTTACAGCTTTATGAATAATTACATCTGCAGCCATAAGTGTCGGGTAAGTGAGTAAACCGGCATTTACATTATTCGGTTGTTTCCTTAGCTTCTCCTTAAAAGATGTACATCTTTCAAGCTCACCCAGGTAAGCGTTCATATTAAGCAGCAAATACAGTTCCGTAACTTCAGGGATATCACTTTGAATATATAATGTTGCAACATCAGGATCAATTCCTGCAGCAATATATTCAACCATTACCTGCCTTACATTTTCCTGTAAGTTTTTTGGCTTGGGATGTGTTGTTAATGAGTGATAATCTGCAATAAAGAAATAACAATTGTTCTCTCTTTGCATTTTTACAAAATTCTTCACTGCTCCAAAATAATTTCCCAGGTGAAGATTTCCCGTTGGTCTTATTCCGCTGACTACTATTTCCATATATGCAAAAATAGGAAATAAAAATAAATAAATATATTTGCTTTCGAAAACGTCAACTTAAATGAAGAAAAAACACCTGCTCTTATTATCTGTACTTTCAGGATTATTATTTGCATTAGCCTGGCCGGTAAGAGGCTTCCCCGGATTATTATTTATTTCGTTGATTCCAATGATCTTTATAGAAGATCATATTTTCAGGAACAGGGAAAACTTTAACCGCTTCAGTGTTTTATTTTATACTTATCCGGGATTTTTTATCTGGAATCTATTAACCACTTACTGGATCTGGAACTCCACACCAGTAGGTTGTAGTGCGGCAATATTGTTTAATGCGCTTTTCATGTCTGTTATTTTTCTTGTTTATCATTGGGTAAGGAGAAATATTTACTCTCCTCATTCATATTTTACATTGATATTTTTATGGATAGCATGGGAATATTTCCATCATTATTGGGACTTGTCATGGCCATGGCTTAGTTTAGGAAATGGCTTTGCCTCTTACCACAAATGGATACAATGGTATGAATACACAGGGATGTTTGGTGGAACTGCATGGGTAATTATAGTGAATATACTTTTATATAAATTATTAAAAACCGTTTTTAGAAGTGAAAGAAACACCCGGAAAATAATATTTTCTTCGGTTTCGGTTTTTATTTTTTTATTTGTGCCTATTATTATTTCGTTAATTATTTATAAAAACTATGAAGAGAAGCCTTACCCCGTTAATACTGTAATCGTCCAGCCTAATATTGATCCCTACAATGAACAATACACATTACCTCCTGCTGATGTTATCGACATTAATATTGAACTTGCCAAACAAAAGATCGACAGCTCAACACAATTTGTTATCAGTCCTGAATCAGCCATACAGGAGAGTATTTGGGAAAGGAAACTACATTACTCCCCAAGTCTTAGTAAGCTTAGAACATTCCTGCTAAAACATCCGTATATAACTTACGTAATAGGAGCTTCAACATTTAAAGAATATTTTGAAGATGAGCCATTATCACCAACGGTAAGAAAGTTCAGAAATCATGATGGATATTACGATGCCTATAATACTGTTTTTATTCTCGACACTGCTGACATTAGCAAATGGTATCATAAATCCAAACTAACGCCTGGCGTTGAGCGTATGCCTTTTCCCGGATATCTGAAATTTCTTGAAAAATATGCAATCAATTTGGGTGGTACTGTAGGCAGCCTCGGAATTGATGCTAAACGCAAAGTGTTTAATACTATATATGATTCTCTGAAGGTTTCTGCCATAATATGTTATGAATCAGTATATGGAGAATTTACAGCTCAATTTGTCCGTAACGGTGCAAATCTGATATTTGTAGTAACAAATGACGGCTGGTGGGGTGATACGCCGGGTTACCGTCAGCATTTCAGTTTTTCAAAGCTCAGGGCTATTGAAACAAGAAGAAGCATAGGACGTTCTGCTAATACGGGTATCTCAGGTTTTATCAATCAAAGGGGAGATGCTTTACAGATGACAGAATATTGGGAGCCTGCTGTTATACAGCAAGATATCAATGCAAGTTGGGAAAAAACATTTTATGTAAAATTTGGTAATTACATTGCAAGAATTTCTGCCTTTATCAGTGTATTGCTGATTTTGATATCTGTCTCTGTGAAATTATCACGTAATATAAAGAAACGTTCACAACGTAATTAAACCAACAATATAAGCATTTATAATGCGACCTCTCCGGGGTCGACATTTTTCGTTTGTAATCATCTTGCTACAGTATTTTTATCCTGACGGGATCAATTCGTAGTAATACAATATGTAATCAATATTTCACATATCTATTGCTAATAAAAAACTGAAATCCTTAATGCTCGGTACCTCATAATATCATTCCAAAACTAATTCACATAAATTGATTACAGCTTAGTTTAGAAGCATGACTTCTTAGAAATCACATTATTGTAACAATTATGAATTGAAAATCAAAAGACACATCATCAAAAAATGAGCTTCAGATCAGAATATATTGCTTTTCTGGAAAAATTCAATATCAATTACAAAAGCGATTATTTATTTAAGTTCCTGGGTAGAAATTTACCGTATCCTGACCCGTATACCAAAACCTAATTTCAGGTATTTCCCTGTAAAGGAATTATTCGACAGGTCAAATGAGCTGCTCAAACCCAAATTGGATAAGCTTAACATAAAATGCTCTTTCAGGATCTTTCCTGAAAACCTGAAAGTCACCGCAGATCCCGATCTCATTGACCAGATGATAATTAACCTTATGCTGAATGCTATTGATGCTGTAAGAAAAGTCGATAATCCTCAGATCAGCATTCTGGCAACCACTAATTCCAGCGGAAGAGTTGTAATCGACTTAAAAGATAATGGTCATGGTATAAAGCCCGACATTCTCGACAAGATCTTCATGCCGTTTTTCACTTCCAAAAAAGGCGGTTCCGGTATTGGTCTTAGCCTTTCGAGGCAGATCATGCATTTACACAAAGGAAGGATTTCGGTAAAATCAACACCAGGTGAGGGAGCAACCTTTACGCTTACTTTTTAATATTTTAATTTTATAAACAAGCTTCAGAGATCAATCGTCCTTAAGGCAACGTACGGAAAAACCGAATGACTTCACATTTTCGTGCTGGCATATATCCCTGTAGCCACTGTACAAGTTCCTATTCCAGCCATTGTCAGTGTCATACTCAAAAGAAGTCCACCAATAGCCATATTCACCAAGAGAACCATATGAAGTAGCATAGCTTCGGTAGCCCCCGGGCAGGGCTGTAAAACCGTAAGCATCTGAGCCATTAAAGCCTGAGCCCCAACCTTTTTGAGATTTTAGATTATGCCCCGCATCATATCCTCTAAACCCTTTAATGTCCCACTCCGGATCACCCACACCATACAGGCTGTCAACCGTTCCTTCAAGAATTTTCCACTCATGATTAGTCGACACATGCCATCCATCAGGACAAATACCTTGCACTGCCGTGTCGGTACTATATTGCATCATTTCATCCCATATGTACAAACCACCATATGTATCACAGTATTCTATACTATCTCTGTAACAATACTTTTCTATTGTATCATTATCTGTTTGATTACTCGTACTATCTATTCTTTTTCCTACATTCAGATTTTCTGCGAACCAGCACTGGTCGCCTATTTCTATAGTACTATAAGATTGTCCTTCATAATCTACCGGTGTACCACAGATCCATTCCGTCGGATCTAACGTATCGTCAGTATCATGCAATCCAAACCAGTAACTACCACTAAAGAAATAAATATTCAATGAATCAGTATTAAAAACAATCAGTCCTGTTGCCGGATCATCAATTAAATACATTTGAACAGTTGTTAACCTGGGAATTAATAATCCTTTATTAGTTGATTGTAAATCCAGAATTGCACTGCTGTCCGGTGCATTACCATTTTCGCTAATGGAAATCTGGGATTTAACATGATGATTAACCAATATCACCAAAATGGTTAATGATAAATAAATAGTCTTTTTCATAAATTCTATATTTTATTTTTTATTATTTTTAATAAAAATAAAAAATTTATTACATATTTTAATAAAATATAATAAGAATTTACACTAATATTAATTAAGTCTTTATTAATATAGCATTTATTTGGGATTTGAGATCTAAAATTTGTCAGAATAAGATACGTATAATAAATATCACCCCACGGATTCATCCGTGGGGTGATATTATGGTGATTGTTTTACCCCCTCTGTCTCGCTACACTCGACATCTCCATCTGCGAACAGGGAGAGATTAAGAGAGGTTACAATATAAAATAATCTGGGAAATAACAATTTGTTATTTTATTCTACCTCGAAATAATTATTTTCTCTTTATGCAGCAGGTTATCATTTTGTTTCAATGTAATTATGTATATGCCACCGGGTAAATCTTCAGTGATGCTGATATTTTGATTTCCGTTAATGGTTTCCGAGTAAACAACCTGCCCGGAAAGATCATATATCACCGCCTGGCAATTTTGTTCATCCAATCCTGAAATTGTAATTGGTGATCCTGTGGTATATGGATTACGGAATGTCAATTCAATATCTTCCCCTTGCTTTGTGTTATCATAAACTCCGGCATATCCATACTTGTATTCAAGTACCATCCTCCATAATTTAAAATTGTACCATTCCTGGAAATATTCACTCCAGTGCTGAATTAGTTTTTCAGTAATATTTCCATCCGTATCATATTCAAATTCCACACGTTTCATATTGTGCCATGTGTAATGCTTTGGTTTTTTAATTTTAAAAACAGCCTCTACAAGATAATTCTCTTCATTATAATCAAAAAGTTTCATTTCTCTGCCTTCCCATGAATGATGTTTATGATCCCAAAGCTGGTGAAGATTCATCGTCCTGTTGCCACTGTCATCATTGCGAAATACATGACGTCCTTTTTTAATCCATACTTCTTTACAGGGTTTCCAGTCCTGATGAATTATAATTGCCAGATGTTCATGCTTGTAGAAGAAGATATTTCTATGTGACTTAATCCAATGTTTAATTGGATGTTTCCATTTATGGATAAGCCTGGAACGAAGGCGACCCTTATCATCATAAAAATAATGATTCAGGTATTTGTTTCCCCATTTTTCTGCAAAATACCTCCATGCCCTGATGGTATCGGATTTCAATGTATCTTCATTATAACTGAAAAGCCTGTGATGACGGTTTACCCATTGTGCGCTATCAACAGACCACCGCTGCGTCAGGGCTTTTGTGATTTTATCATATTCATTATAAGCATTGAATCTGCGGAAATAATTTACCCATTTCTTGTGATAACGATGCCAAAACCTAATTACTTTCTTAGTTCTGTTTCCGTTGTCATCATATCCATAGGTAAAATGCAATCCGTTTACCCATCCGTGTTCCGGGACTAAATACTGATATAATTTGCCTATAACCAGTTCTTTTTCATTGTATTTTTTTATGATCCTTTCACACGGCACCCACTTTTGTTTCTGCTTATTCCATTTATAGCCGATAATAGTATCGGTTCCGTTTTCACGCTCAATGTATTTGTAATAGTTTTCTTCCGAAAGATTCACTTCCTTGTAATCTTCCGTTGCAGTTAGATCAATGTTTTCCTGATCCAGTTTTTCCTGTAGTATCTCAGGTATTTCATAATTCTGAGCTGATACGCCTGCAATGATCAGCACTGTTGCTAATAATAAAATAATTCTTTTCATATGACATAAATTTTGGTTTTTATTTAATTTATTTTTTTGATCGATATTGATTAAAAAGGTTTAATAAAAAAGTAATAAATTTAATTATTGTAAACATTATCAACTAATTTTTATATTTACAGTTTGAAATAATCCTTTAATATAAAATTAAACTATTCTATTATAATGAACACATATAATGAACACACAAAATACTATTTACCCTTATTGCTTATTCTGGTTTTTTTATGGGGGTGCCCGGAAAAAGGATCTGAAAAAAAGGACAGAAAAGAAATATCGGTAAGAACAAAAAAAATTATTTCAGAGCATGTTCCTGAGATATTACATTACAGTGGTAACATAATGCCCTATAAAACCATAAAATTCGGTTTTATGGATGCCGGCAAAATAAAAGCAGTACATGTAGTTGAAGGCCAATATGTGTATGAAGGTGATCTGATAGCGGAATTAGAAGCAACCGATTACGAATATTCTCTGGAAGCGGCCAAAGCGCAATATGAGGAAGCGTTAAATGAATACAAAAGACTAAAGAGCCTTTATAATAAAGGAAGTCTTACAAAAAGTGATTATGATAAAATAACTGCATTATACAAAGAAGCAAAGGCAGATTATGAGTATAAGAAAAAGCAACTCAGAGACACAAAACTATATGCTCCTGACGACGGATGGATTGCGGTAGAAGGCGTGCAGCCCGGAGAGATCATACCTCAGGGTATGCCTGTTTTCGGTTTGGTACATACGAAAAAAGTCTTTGCAGAAACAGCCATTCCTGAAAACGAAATAAATCATATCAAATTAAATATGGATGTTAAGGTAAAAATTCCTGCCCTGAATGATACGGTATATAACGGTCTCATCAGCCGTATCGGTCAGGTAGCAGACCCTTATGCAAGATCTTTTCCTGTTAAGGCTACGCTGGATAATAATAATTTCCATCTGAAACCCGGAATGATAGCTTCATTGCTTATACCTGCAGAAAAAACAATTGAAAAAATAACTATCCCGGCAAAAGCTGTACTAATAGATGCTAACGGACAAACTCATGTTTTTGTGGTTAAAAAGAATATTGTAAGTAAACAGAAAGTAATTACCGGAAAAGCAATAGCTGATAATGTTGAAATCATGGATGGGCTGAAATCCGGTGATGTTATTGTTACTGAGGGAACAAATAAGCTTTATGAGGGAGCGCAAGTAAAAGTGCTTGATTAATTATTGAATATTTTTAGTTATGAATATTATCCGGTCATCATTAAAACATCATCAGATATCTCTGGTAACCATTTTATTGATTTTTGCATTAGGCATCTATTCATTAATGACCATGCCACGACGGTCTTCACCACAGATAACGGTACGGCAGGCATTGGTAATTGCATTCTACCCGGGAGCTACGGCACAACAGGTTCAGGAGCAGGTTACAAAGCCAATTGAAGATAAACTATTTACTTATTCGGAAGTAAAAAAAGATGAAACATATTCCACAACACGCAACGGTCTGGTAGTGGTAACGGTTAGCCTTGAAGACAGGGTAGATATACCCGACCTGTTCTGGGAGAGGCTTGGACAAGGATTATTTCAGCTTTCAAAAACAACTTTGCCCGAAGGCGTTTTAGGACCTTTAGTAGATTCTGATTTCGGTGATGTGGTTGCATTATTGATTGGAGTTGAAACTACTGAACATTCGTATAGCGAGCTAAAAAATTATATAGATCAGATAGAAAACAGCCTGCGCCAAATTTCATCGGTTTCCAAGATTAACCACCTGGGTTATCAGCATGAAGAAATTGAAGTTTCTTTCAATTCGGCAAAATTATCTCAGTTTGAAATTAATATTGAGGATGTTATAGAAGTATTAAAAACACAGAATACAATACAGTATTCAGGATTTGTGGAATCAGTTTACTCAAAAGTTAATCTCTACACAACAGGTTTATATTCAAATATAAATGAAATCAAAGAACAGATTGTTGGCGTTTCTGATGAAGGCTCAATAGTGAGGATCAAGGATATTGCTACAGTTAAGCGCAAGCTTAAAGATCCTACACAAATGATCAGGATAAATGGAAATGAAAGTAAAGCAATGTTAATATCGCTTCAGATGCAACCCGGGTATAACATCGTAAAATTTGGTAAAGAAGTAGACGAAGCTTTGCAGGATATTAAGAAAAGGCTTCCTGAAGAATTAAAGTTTTATACAATTAATGATCAACCTGAAGTTGTAAAAACCGCCGTTAACGATTTTATGAGGGAATTCATAATTGCAGTTTCGGCTGTTATCCTTACCATCATGCTGTTATTGCCTTTCCATATTGCCCTTATTGCTGCTATTTCCATACCGGTATCCATAGGTATGACCTTTGCATTTTTAAATTTAATCGGATATGAACTGCAGCAGGTTTCCCTGGCTTCCCTTATTGTAGTTCTCGGTATGGTTGTGGATAATGCCGTTGTGGTTATTGATAATTATGTTGACAAGCTCGATAAAGGATTAAGCCGTTATGACGCTGCCTGGAAAAGCGCTACTGAGTTTTCTATTCCTTTGTTTTCTTCAACCTTATCTATCATAATTGCTTTCTTACCATTGGTATTTATGTTAAGCGGAGCTACCGGACAGTTTCTGATAACCCTGCCGATAACAGTTGCCATTGCCATGTCGTGTTCTCTTGTAGTGGCTTATTTTCTTACTCCCTTTCTTGCATTTTTATTTATCAGAAAAGGATTAAAGAAAGATAAGATCAACGTTGATCAACCAAAGAAAAAGTTTTCTATGCTCAACGTAATCCAGTCTGTCTTTGATAAGGGCATTGATTGGTGTATGAAAAGAAAAACTGTTACTATGATCATCGCATTGTTAACAATATTACTTGGTGTTGTGATGATGAAATTTCCCAAGCAGCAATTCTTTCCCAAAGCCGAACGTAATCAGTTCGTAATACAGGTATTTGAACCCTTGGGTACAAAGTACGATGTCACATTATCGGATGTTAAAAAAATAGAGGAGATACTGGAAAAGGATACAAACATTACGGCATTTGCTTCATTTGTGGGTACTTCGGCTCCAAGGGTATACTACAGTTTTTCACCTGTCTTTCCCGAAGAAAGTTATGCCATGTTCCTTGTTAATACAAGCACGGTAAAAGAAACCGAAAAACTTTGTGTGTATTATGAAAAGTTACTCATCGGCAGGTTCCCTGATGCACAGATTGATGTGATGCAGTTTGCACAGGGCGTTCCCGTCACTTCGCCGGTTGAAGTTAGGGTATACGGCGACAATATTAATGAATTGAAAAACATTGGCAGCAGTATCAGGGAAATATTCAGGCAGGCACCCGGCAGCCGTCTTATCAGGCAGGATTATGAAGATAACTATATTTTAAAGGTTAATGTACAGGATGAGATTGCAAATCAGATGGGTTATACTACCGAGGTAATAGCCGGATTGCTGGCTGCAGGTTTTCACGGCGCTCCGGTCTCTACACTTTGGGAAGGTGATGATCCTCTGGAAATAACTTTCAGACTTGAAAAAGACCTAAGGAATGATTACAGTGACGTAACCAATACTTATATTGGCTCACCCATCACCAAAAAATATATACCGGTAAGGCAAATAGCCGACATTTCTCCTGCATGGCAAACCGGTAAGATAACCCGAAGAAATGGAATACCGGCTCTGACAACAGGATGTAAACCTGTTCCGGGGACACTTGCTTCGGAAGTTCTGCAAAACATACAGCCCCGTATAGACACACTTCAGGTACCCGCCGGTTATTCACTGGAGTATGCCGGAGACATTAAAAACCAGAATGAAACCTTCGGTAATATGATCATTGCGCTGATAATAAGTTTGGTGGCTATCTTTATGATACTGCTGTTTGAATTTAAAGATGCAGTCCGGCCACTGATAATAATGGTTTCTATTCCGTTGACACTTTTCGGCTCTATGCTGGGTCTGGTCATCACAGGCAATGTATTCAGTTTTACAGCATTTGTAGGACTTATAGCTCTTGTCGGAATCGTTATCAGAAATGCTTTGATTATTGTAGATTATTCCGACAACCTGGTGCGTAATGAAAATGTAAGTTATCACCAGGCAGCCCTCGAATCGGCAAAGAGAAGATTAAGACCGATCTTTCTAACAACAATGGCAGCAGCCATAGGGGTTGTGCCTATGATAGTTTTAAAAGATCCCCTGTGGGCCCCGCTGGCCAGTGTTTTTGCTTTCGGAATTTTTGTTTCAATGATACTCACACTGCTGGTTATACCCGCATTATATGCACTTTCATTCAGAAAGAAAAATATTAATGAAAAACCCAATTAGTCATGCTCAGGAAAATAATAATATTTTCATTTATAACTGCTATTGCTAATTTGATTTATGCCCAGGACACGATAAATCTCGATCTGGAAGAATCGCTGCAAATGGCTGAAAAAAACAACAGGCTGATCAGAATATTCCAGTATAAAATCGAAAATGCAGAGGGAAGACTCAGCGAAATGAAAAGTAATTTTTACCCCAGGGTAATCGCAGAAGGAACTTTTGGCTATAACAGCGATCCTAATATACATGTGAAAAAAGGTGAATTCAGCCATATTTATGAAGATCTGATAGATGTAGGCTGGATAGATGAAATCCTGGAAGAATATTTTCCTCTGCCACCAAAAGATATGGTTCTTGTTCATGGTGATAATTATTTTTATAAAACAAACATCTCTTTTTATCAACCTGTAAGTCAGCTAACCAGTGTTAATACCGGAAGGAAAATATTAACAACTGATTTGAGAATAAGCAAGATAAAGAAAGAAGATGTAGTATCAGAAATAAAGCTCGGTGTAACCGAATTATTTTACGGTATACTCCTTGAAACAAAAAATGAGGAAGCCGCAGTATACGAACTTGAATATAAAAAAGCAGAATATGAAGATGCTGTTAATGCATATGAGGCGGGAGCTATTCTTGATCTTGATGTTAAAGCTTTGCAGGCAGAAGTTCACGAGAGAGAACAGGAATTGCTGAAAATTCAAAACAAGAAGAAATCATATCTTTTATCTTTCAAACAATTACTTGGTATGGATTACGATTCTTATCCCAGATTGGTTTGTGATTCTTTGTTATTAAGTCCTCCTGCACCGCTTCAAAATTATATGACTTCTGCTTCCAAAAATAATTATAGCCTTGGTGAATTAGATCTGACCTTACAAAAAGCAAAATTTGGTATAATCGAAGCAAAGAAAGAATTTATACCTGAACTGACATATTTCCTGCAATACAATTATAACCGCGGTATACCATTAACGCCTGATGCATATCTTTTAACCGGTTTAAACCTTAAGTGGGATATATTTACTTCAGGTGAAAGAATGGCTCTTATAAGGCAAAGGAATGCGTTATTTAACGAAGCGCTTGAGGACCTGAAATATGAAAAGCAATCAATAAGGAATGAAGTTGAAAAAGTATATCTTGATCTGGTATATGCCGAAAAGCTGATACGCACTGCGGAACTGGCTTATGAAGCCAGGAAGGAAGAACTCAGACTAGCCCGCAATGCAGTGGAAGAGGAAGAGGCACTTCCGTTAAGGTTGATAAAAGCAAAGTCTGACTTTGCTTATGCGGAAGCGGATTTACTCGGTGCAAAATTAAATTTCCTTATAATCAAAGCCAGGCTGGAAAGATTGAGCGGTGAATTATAATAAAAACTTTACAGAACGGTTTGAATATTAGAAAATGGAATATACTTCATTATTATTCATTAGAAAATAATATTTCAATGAATATTAATGTTTTTTAATACAAGAACTAATAAAAAATTATTAATTATGAAGAACCTATATTTATTTATTTCGGCATTAATAGCTCTTTTTATCCTAGGATGTGATAAAAATGGCAACAACAACAACCAGGATCAGGATAAATACACTGTTAAGTTCACAATGGACATCACCGGAGAACATAGTAATCTTAATCTTACTTATTATGATCATAATAAAGTAAAAAAGGAAGCAAACGATCCGGCCCTGCCCTGGAGTAAAACTCTCACTGATTTTCTAAAAGAGGATTCTGTTTACTACGCTTATAGTGTGAAAGGATTAGCAGGAGACACTTTCATGCTTGATGCCAAGATTGAGGTTCTAAAGGATCAGGGTATTATTGATTATGGCGAAAGCAATGAGGAGTTTATACCTTTATTTTCCGACACTACATTTACCTGGAAATGGTCGTGGAAGATAAATTAAATATTTATTGATATGAAAATGAAATTTGTTGTTCTGACAATCTTAATTGGATTTATTAGCTATTCAGCTCAAACCTGCACCATAATTGCAGCAGGGAAGAATGCCACCAAAGATGGGTCGGTAATTGTTTCTCACAGTGATGCCGGGCCCGACTGCAGGGTACATATTGTCCCTGGCAGAAAATTCAAGCCGGGAACCATGGCACCTGTTTACTGGGGTATGGTAGAATCAGGAAGACCTTTGGGAGACTATGGAGATACGCTTGGTTTTATTCCACAGGTTAATGAAACCTATACTTATTTCCAGTCGGCCTACCCTCACATGAACGAATATCAGCTTGCCATAGGCGAAAGCACTACCAGTCAGCGGGAGGAGCTGAAACTTGATCTTGACAACTGCAAGCAAATTATGACCATTGAACAAGCTCAGGCTTTTGCATTGCAAAGATGTAAGACTTCCCGCGAGGCTCTCGAGCTGATAACGCATTTAATGGACACTTATGGTTTCAGGCCTTCATGTGCAGGTGAGTCGGAAACTATTGTCATAGCTGATCCCAATGAAGCCTGGGTGCTGGAAGTGTTCAGTGTGGGAAACGGTTGGTCTCCGCAAAGCGGTGAACCGGGTGCATTATGGGCAGCGCAGCGGGTGCACGATGATCATGTGCTGATAATTCCGAACTGGAGTATAATAAAAGAAATCAATATAAATGACACCAATAATTTCAGGGTTTCTTCCAACTATAAACAGATAGCAATAGATCATGGTTGGTATGATCCATCAACAGAAAAACCTTTTGTTTGGCAGGATATATATGCCCCTGTTCCAAGGGAATGGGCAACCGGTAGGTTTTGGCTGTTCTACAGCAAAATGGCTCCTGATCTCAAAAAATGGCCCGACCGTTATACTAGGAATCCCTTTAAGGGTGAAGACCAGTATACACAATATGTTGAGCCTCTTTCACTCTATCCTTTCTCTGTAATGCCAGCAGAGAAAATTTCTGTTCAGGATATTATGGAATTTCAAAGGTCTACATTTACAGGCACTATATATGATAAAGAAAATGCACCGGGCTGGTATTACCCCGGAAAGAACGGGGAAATGATTAAGAGTGCTCATGCCACCCCCTTCTCCACCCGTGATATGCGCAGGTTACTGAAAATTAACAGCCGCAGGAATGTTGCACGTGCCAGGGGAGAATATGGTATGATTGCTCAGCTTCGCAGCTGGCTGCCTGACGGGGTTGGCGGTATCTATTGGTTTTATGTCGACAATGCCTACACATCTGCATATGTGCCAATGTATGCTGGTATTACCGAGGTTGCCGAATGTTACAAAATATATGATCCCAATGAATTTAACGATAATTCGATAAGGTGGGCTGTTGACTTTGTTGATAATTTGTTATACCTCCGCTGGCAGGATGCCCAAAAAGACCTGGTCGAAATGCGTTGCCCGCTTGAAATGCGCTTTTTTGA
>CAZJYD010000048.1:8737-26438 GCA_964550205.1 uncultured Bacteroidales bacterium | reverse complement strand
GCAGCGAGATATCTATCAGCATAAATCTCTATATTACTTTATAGACAGGCACTAAATAAGGTTGACCTTTTTTTTAACATATAAGATTTGCATTAGTTTTAGCCAATGAGTAGTAAAGGCCGGAGACCTTTGATTATTGTAGCACATTAAAATCAAAACACAACAACCGCGGAGCGGTTGGATTATTATTTTAACTTCCAGATGAGTACGTTCAGGCTCGCTTGTAAGCAAAGTAAAAGCCGGTGGAAAATGAAACAGTGAAAGGGGCAGTGGTGCTGGTGAGGTGAAGAAAAAATCCTTAGTGCAACCTGGTGAGGAACTTTGTTACTTCGTGGTAAAAATATTTTAACCACAAAGGAGCTCAAAGTAATAAGGTTATTCTAATTTGTTGTGAATAATTCATTCTACTGAGGTTATTAATCGGAAATAAGATTTTTTGTAATTTGAACGGGCTTTCATAATTCATATGACTTCATAGAAGTAACATTATCATAGAAATTATTAACCAAGCAAAACCCACGACTTCGTAGAAGTCGCATTATAAATGCTAAATTCATTGGCTGATATTTAATTTCAATCCTTGTTTTCTGCTGCAGAACCGTACTGTTATTTCAACATTTCATTGTTAATAAAATCCCTTTATTTTCAGTGTTTCTATGCAATTTAAGTGGTAAATAATAGTTATATTTGTGTACTTTTTATTATATATAACTAATTGAATATGACAGAAAAGGAAAAAAGCATTGCAAGCGGGCAATATACGGCTAGTAATATACAGGTTTTAAAGGGGCTGGAAGCGGTAAGGCGCCGCCCTGCAATGTATGTAGGCGATCTTAGCAGTAAGGGATTACATCATCTGGTGCATGAGGTAGTGGATAATTCAATAGATGAAGCTTTAGTGGGCTATTGCGATAAAATTGATGTTATTATTCACAAGGACAACTCAATTACTGTAAAAGACAACGGAAGAGGTATTCCCACAGGGATGCATGAAAAGGAAAACCGGTCGGCTCTGGAAGTCGTTATGACGGTACTCCATGCAGGCGGTAAATTCGACAAAGGTTCTTATAAAGTATCCGGTGGATTACATGGTGTGGGAGTTTCCTGCGTTAATGCTTTATCATCCAAGCTCGAAGCAAAGGTATATCGCGAAGGTAAAATATGGTATCAGGAATATCGCCAGGGTAAACCACTCGAACCCGTAAAAGTTATCTCCGAAACAGATAAGTCAGGCACAGTAATTACCTTCTATCCTGATCCTGAGATATTTTCCACAACTCATTTTGAATATAGCATATTATCATCACGCATACAGGAGCTTGCATTCCTGAATAAAGGCATTAAACTTACAATTACCGATGAGAGGGAAACAGATGAATTTAACAAATATATTTCAAATGAATACTATTCTTACGAAGGATTAAAGGATTTTATTAATTACCTTGATGCAACACGCGAAAAGCTAATGCAGGACCCTATAACAATTGAAGGAGAAAAGAACGCAATTCCCGTAGATATAGCCATTCAATATAATACTTCTTTCAGTGAAAACCTGCATTCATATGCAAACAACATAAATACCCATGAAGGAGGTACTCACCTGTCAGGTTTTAGAAGGGGTTTGACAAGAACCCTGAAAAATTATGCAGACAAATCAGGAATGCTTTCCAAATTGAAATTTGACATCAATGGTGATGACTTCCGTGAAGGATTAACAGCAATTATTTCCGTTAAAGTTTTGGAACCTCAGTTTGAAGGTCAGACAAAAACCAAACTGGGTAATTCGGAAGTTATGGGGGCAGTTGATCAAATTGTAAGTGAACACCTGACCAATTATCTTGAAGAAAATCCCAGGGAAGCAAAAACCATAGTCAACAAAGTAATACTTACAGCAACAGCCCGCCACGCAGCCAGAAAAGCCAGGGAGCTGGTTCAGCGCAAAAATGTGCTAACAGGCACCGGACTACCCGGTAAATTATCCGATTGCACAGAGAAGGATCCTGCAGATGCTGAGATTTTTCTCGTAGAGGGTGACTCAGCAGGCGGAACTGCTAAACAGGGCCGCGACAGAAAATTTCAAGCCATCCTGCCTTTAAGGGGTAAGATACTTAATGTTGAAAAAGCCATGCCCCATAAGATATTCGAAAACGAGGAGATCAAGAATATTTTTACAGCTCTGGGAATATCGATAGGAACCGAAGAAGATTCAAAAGCATTGAACCTTGAAAAACTCCGTTATCATAAAATCATAATTATGACTGATGCCGATGTTGACGGAAGCCATATCGCCACCCTTATACTTACCTTCCTGTTCAGGCATATGATGGAATTGATAGAACGCGGTCACGTCTATATTGCCACCCCCCCGCTTTATCTAATTAAGAAAGGCAAAAATGAAAGATATTGCTGGTCGGAAGAGGAAAGAGAAAAAGTAGTGAAGGAACTGAGCAAAAATGGTACGGAAAGCGGTATCCATATACAACGCTACAAAGGTCTGGGGGAGATGAATTCCGAACAACTATGGAATACTACAATGAATCCTGAATTCAGAACCCTTCGTCAGGTAACTATTGAAAGCGGAAGCGAAGCCGACAGGGTATTCTCTATGCTCATGGGTGACGAAGTTCCACCAAGGAAAGAATTCATAGAAAAAAACGCCAGGTATGCCAATATAGATGCATAGCAAAAGATTGTTGATCAATTAAAAAGAAACACACGAAATCAGCTTTAATAAAGACTACTTTACTATTCGGCAGCAGCATGACCGTTATGGCTGCTGCTGTTATATCACCATCACTACCTGATATTTATAAAGACTTTTCCGGGATCAGTAATGCAAAATTGCTTGTACAATTGATCCTGACAGTACCTTCCATTTTTATTGCTGTATTGGCACCCGCGGCAGGACTGATAATAGATAAAACCGGTCGGAAACCTGTTCTGTTGTTTTCATCATTGCTTTATGCAATAAGCGGTACAACGGGTCTGTACCTCAATAATATTTATCTAATACTGGCAGGAAGAGCCTTACTTGGAATTTCCGTGGCAGGAATAATGACTACAGTAACCACACTTATTGCCGATTATTACTATAAAAAACAAAGAAGGAAATTCATGGGATTAATGGGTGCTTTTATGTCATTCGGTGGTGTGGTATTTTTTTCAGTGGGAGGGATACTGTCAGATATAAGCTGGAGAACACCCTTTTGGATTTACAGTATTGCAATATTGCTTTTCCTGATGGTACTGATGTTTATTTATGAGCCTGAAGTCAAAAAACATAAAACACAAAAACCTTTTTCATTTCAATTCCTTAAAGAAATAAACTTTCCCAAACTTTGTGTTATCTATCTCATTGTGTTTCTTGGATTTGTTTTCTTCTTTATAATAATAGTACAGGTGCCATTTGTGTTGAAAACATTTGGTGATATAAGCAATACAAAAACAGGTTATTCCATCAGCTTATCAATACTCACAAGTGCCCTGGTATCAATTTGTTATTCCAGAATTAAGAAATATTTATCATTTTCACTGGTTTATGTATTCAGCTTTTTATTGATGTCTGCAGGATTCATTGTCATTTATTTCTCCGGAATATATACTTCCTTCCTAACAGGCTTAATTATCTTCGGAGCTGGTATGGGTTTACTGATGCCAAATTCCAATCTATGGGTGGTCACCCTGGCGCCGGAGAACCTCAGAGGAAGATTAGTCGGGATACTTTCCACCTTTCTTTATACAGGGCAATTTTTGTCCCCTATCCTGGTAAGTCCGTTCAATAAACATTTCGATATTAATACAGCCTTTGGTATTTCGGGTATTATTATGTTATTACTATGTTTTTTCTTTTTATTCTATCATTTTAGAATCCAAAAACAACACTGTAAATAATATCATTTCGTATGTATTTTTGTGCTATATGGCTTAAAAACAGATTATGTTTTTTATAATAGTATTTATATATTAGATATACAACCGAAATTAAAGCTTCGTAAGGGCGACATATAACTATTAAATTTTTTAAGAAAAGATTTCTTAAACAAAGCCTTTGCTGGTATTCGTCTTTCATGGCACGCGTCGAAGACGCGCGCCAGTGAATGGAGGTTGACCCTGAATACCGGAAAATTTATAACCCCACGGTAACGTATACTCATCACCAAACATCAAACATAAACACATCAACAATTCATGCGGGTAATCTGTATATTCTTAATCTTTATTTTATTATCCACTACAGGAAAAACTTCATTATCAGCTAACGATAATGTTCCGGCAGGCAGCAGGTCTGCTGCTATGGGGCATGCATCTGTTGCATTCACCGAACTCTGGTCAGTCCAAAATAACCAGGCAGGATTGGCTTACCTTGAAAATATCTCAACAGGGATATATTATGAAAACAGGTTTCTGCTAAAAGAACTGAGTAATAGTTTCTTCGGCTTTGCATTTCCGAGCAGGTTTGGTACTATTGCTTTGCAATTGAACTATTTTGGTTATTCAAAATATAATGAAAGTAAAATCGGGCTGGCCTATGCAAGAAAATTCGGGAATATACTTTCTTTTGGAATACAATTGGATTATCTGAATACCAAAATAGGAAATGATCTGGGATCGAGAGATATTATAACATTCGAAGCCGGAGCTATTACTCAGCCTGTAAAAAATCTCAGGATAGGAGTACATGTTTTCAATCCAATAAGGTCAAAAATAGCAGATTATAATGACGAAAGAGTTCCGGTTATTCTAAAAATGGGTATGGTATACTTTTTCTCTGATGAACTTATTCTGGCAATAGAAGCAGAAAAAAATATCGACTATCCAATAAACCTCAAAACAGGTCTGGAATACGGAATAAAAAAATCTTTCTTCATCAGAATAGGTATGAATACAAACCCAACAACATTTTCTATGGGATTCGGTTGTGTGCTTAAACAATTCAAATTTGATATTGCATCAAATTATCACCAGCAACTGGGCTTTTCTCCACAGCTATCTATCATCTATCAGTTCAGGAAATGATAAAGATAAGATATATAATACTTTCATTATTAAATATTTTTCCTGTTATTACTTTTGCACAGGAAAAAGAAATCAATCAAACCACTGATATTGAAGGGATCATAGAGTCAATTGCAGAAAATACAGAAGATGAAGATATCGATTTTACCGAACTTGCTGAGAATCTGAAAAATTATCTGAACAATCCAATAAACCTCAACTCAGACGACTTATACAAACTCAAAGAGCTTTATCTGCTTAATGATATACAGATCAATAATCTGATTAATTATACTAATAAATACGGAAAGCTTCTGTCTGTATTCGAATTATTATCAGTTGAAGGATTTGATAAAAGTATATTGAATCAACTTATACCATTTGTTTCGGTTGAGGAAAAGCATGAAAAGCTCAATCTTTCGCCTGGCAAAACTTTTAGGTATAGCAAGAATGATATTATTATAAGATATTCCCAGATACTTGAAAAGCCGGAAGCTTATCAAAAAGATGACTCTGTATGGACTGGAGCACCCAATAAATTTTATCTTGGCAACCGCCAGAAATATTATTTCCGTTATTCATTCAATTATAAAAATCATATAAGGGCAGGTTTTCTTGCTGAAAAGGATCCGGGTGAATTATTTATCCCGGGTTCGATTCCTGATACAATAAAGACCTTACTTGAAAACAAACACAATTATGGATTTGATTTTTATTCAGGATATCTTTTGCTTCATGATATTAAATTCATCAGGTATTTTTCAATTGGCAACTATCAATTGAATTTTGGTCAGGGACTTACTTTGTGGACAGGATTTTCCTTCGGCAAAACGCCTGATGCCATAAATATTAAAAAATTCAAAAATGGAATTAAGCCCAATACCTCTTCCAATGAAAATAATTATTTTAAAGGTGTAGCAGCCACTTTCTCATTAAACAACTTTGAGATCACTGCATTTTATTCAAGAAATAAAATAGATGCCAACATCATCGAATGGGATAGCTCGGCAAACGGGGTTATAAGTGTAAGTTCGATTCAAAACACAGGTTATCACCGTACGGTAAATGAATTACTCGACAAAAATGTATTAAGAAGAACTGTTATAGGAGGTAATTTATCCACCAACTTCAATTGTATACATCTCGGATTAACGGCACATAATACAAGATTCGATGCTGAGGTGCTGCCTGATATGCAGACTTATAATAAGTTTTATTTCCGTGGTAACAGCATCACTAACCTTGGTATGGATTTTAACATCCTCTTTAAAAGTATAAACATATTTGGTGAAGTAGCCGCAAGTGACAATTCTGGATGGGCAATTCTTGCAGGCTCACTCATTAATCTGAAATCATTCATACAGCTCGCCTTACTTTACAGAAATTATCGGAAGAATTATCAAAACCTATACAGTAATGCATTTTCAGAAAACAGCAAAAACATAAATGAGAACGGATTATATACCGGAATACAATCTCAGATCAGCAGAAAGATAAAATTATCGGCTTATATGGATATTTTCTCATTTCCATGGCTTAAATATAATACTGATGCTCCATCAACAGGGAAAGAATATTTGATACAGGCAGATTATATGCCCTCTGAAAATTTAAAAATTTATGCCAGGTACAAATGGAAGGAAAAATCAATAAACTGCAATAATGGTTTTGAATACATCCAGTATCCGGAAAAATATATAAAGCAGAATTTCAGGATCAATATGGATTATATAATAAATGAAAGAATTTCTATGAGAGACAGGATTGAATTCTCAAAATACAAAGAAAAAAACCGTAAAGCAAAACACGGCTATCTCATCTTTCACGACATCCGCTATACTAATGTTAATAATACTTTCAATCTTTACTTCAGGTATGCTTTGTTTGATACGGATGGTTATGATGCAAGAATTTACACTTATGAAAACGATGTATTATATGCATTTTCAATACCCGCTTTGTTCGACAGGGGCAGCAGAATATATTTACTGACAAAGGTTTCAATAATTAAAAACCTTGATTTCTGGTTGAAACTTTCCCAAACACTTCTGGCAAACCAGGATCATATTGGCACCGGCAAAAATGAAATTGAGGGGAATAAGAAAACGGAGATTAAAGTTCAGGTTAGGTTTGTGTTTTGACGGTAATCAGTGATCGGTGTGTACTTGCCTAAATAAGGTTGACCTTTTTCAATGTTGTTTTTCCTTATTCAGAGCTCTTTTCAATTCATAAACATTGGTGGGTTTTGCAATGATTGTTCTGTCGTTATCGAGCAATAACAACGTTGGGGTTGCATATATGCCGTATGTTTCAGCGATATAATTATCCCATCCTTTGTAGTCACATATATTGATCCAGTCATAATTTCCTTTTTCTATGAATTCAAGATAATCTGTTTTTGATGTATCAACTGAAATTGAAATAGTTACCAGTTCTTCATGGTTGTCAGCAAATTTTTTGAATTCTGGTAGTATTTCTTTACAGTGGGGGCACCAGCTTGCCCAAAAAAGTAACAACGTATATTCATTGTCAATTTCTGATAAAGTGATCAGATTGCTGTCAAGATCAAAGGCTGAGAAATCAGGAGCCTGCTTTCCTGTTGCCAGTCTTTTTAGTGTTTCTATTCTTTGCTGCAATTTTGATTTTTTACCTGTGTATTCACATGATTCTTCAAAATCGGAATTGTCTGCAATATATTCCAGTACTTTGTTAAAGCCGTAGTGCTCAAAACCACCAATAAGGTAATTGAGGGTGAATTCAAAAACCTGCTGATTTACCCTTGTTTTTTTAAGTATAGTATCGACAGCCTGTATAAACCGGTTTTCCAACTGATCCTTGGTAAGATTATTATTTTGATATAATGATAAATACCCAAGAATTTTTGAAGAGAAAACATCGCTCCTTAATAATGTTGTATCACTAAAATCTACATCGTCAAAATAATGAACCCGCGAATACATATTTTGCTCAAAAGGTGAATAATCAGGATTAAGAAAAGGTTCCTTTTCATTCTTAATAATTTCAGTTACAAACAGGTTTGGGTGATTACTGGTAATTGAATCAATATAATCATTCAGATCGTTTTGTATGAAGATGAATTTTTCTTTAGTGATTTTATAATAGTTGTCCTCATCGGGATAATATCTGACAACAGGCTGTATTAAATCTATCTTGTAGCTAATTAAGCCTTTTTTGTTAAGGTAATCATAATACAGTTTGTTTTCTATGGAATTAATTATTTCAAGATTCTGCACAGGATCATTAGCCTTGGTTATTATCCTCACATTTTCCTTGTTGAATATAATGTCGAAAAAATTATTGTTCTTCATTATTATACGATAAATACCGGCAGGTTTATCCTCGTCAAAAAGAAATGTGAAAAATCCGTTCTCATTGATCCCCGTTGAATCTATGATTTTATGTTGATCCCCGTAGAAATCAGCAATATAAATTGTTTGTTCCGGATATTCTTCAATAATCCCTTCAATGGTATATTCCTGGGCATTTGTATTACAAATTGAAAAAGTAATGAGGATGAACAAACAGAAAAAATATCTCATGATCATTTTTGAAATTTAAATTTTACACAATAATACATAAGGAAATTGATATTATAAAACCGCTGAAGAATAATTTTAGTATTTTTATATATATTTTTGATAAACAAAATAATCAATACAGGGCAATGTGATGCTCGATTTTGTATATTATTTCAAGCTTTTGTTTAAGTTTTTCTTTTGTGGAATAATTATAACTATTCCTTCTTTTTTGTTATCCCAGGTGCCAACAGAACAGGATTGCCTGGGTGCTATTGCGGTTTGTGAGCCTTATTATAATCAGGAAAATTCATATGAAGGAACGGGTAACTACCCCAATGAAATACCCCAGGGTAGTGGATGTCCCGGAAACTGCATGAATGATGGAGAAATAAACGATGTATGGTACAGAGTAACTGTACAGTCATCAGGATTGATGGGTTTTGTAATTACACCCAATGAATATACTGATGATTATGATTGGGTTGTATATAATTTAACCGATGCAAATTGTAATGATATTTATTTAAATACTGATGAGCTGCAGGTGAGTTGCAATTGGTCTGCCTCTGATGGCTCAACCGGCCCAAATGGAGAATCAAACCTTGATTGTCAGGGTTCGGGAGGTACCCCTTTTAATGATTTGATCCCTGTTAACGCAGGCGAAACCTATGTAATTAATGTAAGCAATTGGACATCAACCCAATCCGGATACACATTGGATTTTTCAATGTCTACCGCTCAGATCTATGATACTGTTGCTCCACAAATATCTGTGGTTAATAGCGATCAGATTGCTTGCGGAGATACTACTTTATCTTTCAGCTTCTCTGAATTTGTATTATGTAATACTGTTACAAAGAGCAATTTTAAATTAGAAGGACCGGATGGAGAATATGAAATAATAAAAATTAATGGTGAAGCATGTGAAGAAGGAGGAAAAGTTGAGAAGGGATATACAGCAATAGTTTATCCTTCTTTTACTAAAACAGGTAATTATGTGTTTTCAATATTGCCTGCATCAAATATTACAGATGCCTGTGATAACATAGCCATACCCCACGATAATGAATTTTATCTGGAGATATACAGACCTGAAATAGACACCTCGAATGTCATAATAACTGAATCTACATGTAAAGGCAATAATGGTTCAATTACTGGTTTGAATGTAACCGGAAGTGGCACTGTCATCTGTATCTGGACCAATGAATCGAATGATACGGTTGGGTATGATGTTGATTTGTACGACATACCTGAGGGGCAATATTTATTAACAGTTAGTGATACAACTTTATGTACTTCAACAGCAGGACCATACAAAGTGAATAATACAGGAGGAGCAACACTAGAAGATTTATTCAAGGAAGATGCCACATGTGAATTATCTAACGGATCTATTATAATAAATGTATCGGGAGGAGCAGGTGAAGTGGAATATTCAATAGATAATGGCTTAAACTGGGAATCAGGTAATATTTTCACTGGATTGTCCCCGGGAAGTTATAATGTGTTGGTTAGAGATACCATGGATTGTGTTACTGAATACTTTAATAATCCTGTTATAATATTGAACCAGGGAGAAGCTGTAGAAATAAATCCCTCATCCAATTCACCTGTATGTTCAGGTGATACTTTAATATTGGAATCAGGTGTAAGTAATGCTAACTATGAATGGACAGGACCTGAAGGATTTACAAGTGATCAGGAAACAGCATTATTGGAAAATGCAACATTAGCAGCAAGCGGTACTTATCGGTTGATAATTATAACAGAACCGTACAATTGCACCGATACAGCAACATTAGAAGTAGAAGT
Organism: uncultured Bacteroidales bacterium; assembly: GCA_964550205.1. Taxonomy (GTDB): domain Bacteria; phylum Bacteroidota; class Bacteroidia; order Bacteroidales; family JAIOZK01; genus JAIOZK01. Next base: position 16,089 of record CAZJYD010000048.1, on the reverse strand, counting down.
ATTAAAAAATGTACCCATAAATGTTACCATTAACAGTACAAAAAATATGATATATCCGGGAGAAGAAGTTATGTTTATTGCCGAATGCAGCTATAGTTATGATGCCGTATATGAATGGATAATAAACGGAGAAGTAGTGCAGAAAGTAAATGACAGCACCTATACCACATCTGATATAAAATCGACCAGTGAGATAAAATGCCGGGTATACTCAGAGATAAAATGCGCAGAACCAAATCCTTCAACTTCTAATATTTTGACTGTTGAGGTCTTGGAAGTGAAATTTTATTTGCCCAACAGTTTTCTGCCCGGCAGCACACATGGTAATGATAAGTTCCGTGTTTATACTAATAGTGTTATTAATCCGGCCTTTACCTTGTATATTTATGATCGCTGGGGAAAACAATTATTTAAGAGCGATAATACAGAAGAAGGCTGGGATGGAACATATAACGGAAAACCAATGCCTGCCGGTGTTTATGTATGGATTTTAACATACACTTTTTACGATCCTGATACTGGTGAAGGACAATCAGAAAAAATGAAAGGAACAGTTTTTTTATTGCGGTAAAAAATTATGGCCAATTCAGCAGATAAGATCAAGCCTACCTGTCATTGCTTTCCTTCAGGCATCTAACAGAAAGACCAAAAGTTTTGTCATATTTATTTCTCAGAACCTCATCCTGATCACTGAAGATATATCTTACCCATGCCAGATTTTGCTGAAATGATTCCGTAGAGGTAAAAAATGTAGCATAACTGTCCATAAAACTGAAGTCTCCACCGCTATTGCGAACTCCACCCATTAAGGCCTCAAACCCTGAAGATCCACCCTGTCGTAATTTAGCACCTTCGTCGGTGCCGCGCATTCCGGTTGAGGTGGCTTCATCATAGCTCATTCCTAATTCTATTTCCAGTTTGGCCCATTCCATATCAGAGGGAATATACCAGCCTTCCGGACAAATGCCCTGTGAATTTTCTTCGCTAACGTATTGCATTAATTCATTCCATTGGTATAAACCTCCGAATTGATCGCAATTTGCAGGATCATCCCCATAGCAATACTTTTCTATTTCATTATTATCGGTTTGGTTTTCAATACCATTTATCATCGTTCCTATATTTATATTCTCAGCCATCCAGCATTGATCGCCTATTTCAATTGCTGCATATTCTTTTCCGTTTCTCGGGTCAACAAAAGTTTCAGGGCAATCAGGTGGCGGTGGTGGTATATCATCAACAATTAAACTATTAGTAGTATCATCAGTAAGATCCTTTTCATCCTTTACCATTAATGTCGGAGAGTAATTCCCCTTATTATCATATTTATGAGTGGTTTGGTATAAATTTGAATAATCTGTATCCCAGGTGCCATCACCTTCCCAGTCCCATCTGAAATTTAAGTTTTCAAAAGCAGTTTCCTTATCTGAGCTTCCAGATGCATCGAAATTAAAAACAGTATCCGTATTACCGGAAGAAGGGCTTATCTGGAATATTGCGGTTGGTGCAGTATTTATAGTATCGTGGTTATTTTTATTGTTATTATTATTGTCATCCTTTTCACATGAAAAGGAAAAAATGCTTACTATTACTATTATTGAAATAACATTAAACAATCGTTTCATAAATTTGAGCTTTTATAATTTACAAATATAGATCAATTTAATTTAGAAATTGTTTATACTGATTATTTGAAATTGATGCTGTAAATATGTTAAATTTGTAAATAGTTAAACTAATTATTTATTAAGATGTCAAGGTCAAGACTTATAAATTACGCTATAGCTTTAATATTCTTTTTTGGATTTTTAAGCAAAGCATTTACACAAGAGCCAACCGTTCAGGACTGTAAAGGTGCCATACCTGTTTGTCAGGATATTTATAAGGAGCCAAATGTGTTTAGTGGTGATGGTAACTATCACGACGAGATTCCTGTTTGCTCCCCATGCAATACTTGTTGTCCTGATAATTGTCTGGATGGTGAGCAGAACAGTGTATGGTACAGGTTTACAGTGCAGGAATCAGGTTTATTAAGGCTTAAGATACTACCTAATGAGGCTTCTGATGATTATGACTGGGCTTTATATGATATGACAATGCATCGCTGTGAGGATATAAAAGAAAAAGCTGACAAGATGCAGGAAAGCTGCAATGCTGCCGGTGGCTCGGGTTATCAGGGTAATACAGGTATAAGAACCGAATCAGGAGGAACTGGTGATTGTCATAACTGCGGACCTACAAACAAATGGAATGCTGACTTACAGGTTAAGGAAGGCACAACTTATATACTGGTACTTAATAACTGGCAGGGTGCTGGAGCACAAAGTGGTTTTACACTTGACTTCAGCGAATCCACTGCTGTTATATATGATGATGTCAGACCTGAATTAACTTCGGTTGCTTATTATGAGATAACTTGTGCGGATTCAACTTTTTCGTTTAATTTCTCCGAATATGTTTATTGTTCATCAGTTACTAAAGAGTGTTTTGCACTTACAGGACCGGATGGAGAACATGAAATACTAAAAGTTGAAGGTGAAAATTGCCTGGAAGGAGGAGAGACTGAAAAAACATTCACTGCAACAGTAGACCCACCTTTCACTACAACTGGTGATTATACTTTTTCGATAGTACCTTTTTCAAGTATTAAAGATGCCTGTGACAATATAGCCAAGCCACAGGATAAAGATTTTTACCTGGATCTGGAAGGACCGGAAATAGACGAATCGGATTTAACTATAACAAATTCTACTTGCGGAGATTCCAATGGTTCTATAACAGGTTTGGAAGTCAGCGGCAGCGGTCCTGTTGAATACCTGTGGACTAATGAATCAGGTGATACGGTTGGATATGATGTTGATCTTCTTGATGTACCGGCTGGGCAGTATCTATTTTATGCCACTGATACATCCCATTGTAAATCAACTGCGGGACCTTATACTGTGGCAGATGAAGGTGGCCCGGTGACAGACACCAGTTCTATGGAGATAATACCCAGCACCTGTGACTTAGCTAATGGGAGAATTTCAGGCATTGAATTAACAGGAAACCCTCCGTTTGAGTACATTTGGTTTGATGAAAATAATCAGCAGGTTGGCGATGATATTGACCTTGTAAATGTATACAGCGGAGAATATAAACTTCGGATTATAGATGCAAATGAATGTTCGGTAATTATTGGCCCATTTGAAGTAGATGATTATCCGGCACCACAGATAAACGATATCGATATTGATATTGTACCATCAACCTGTAATCAGCCAAATGGCTCAATATTAGGATTAATAATAAGTGGTAATTCACAACTAACATATGAATGGATAGATATAGAATCCGGAGAAACAGTGGGAAATGAGGAAAATCTGACAGACGTACCTCCGGGCGAATATCAGATAACTGTAACAGATACGTTAGGATGTCAAAGTATTGCCGGACCATATGAGGTTACCAGTATTGGAGGAGCTGCAATAGAAGAATTATTTAAAGAAGATGCCACATGTGAATTAGCCAACGGATCTATTATCATAAATACTTCGGGAGGAGCAGGCGAAGTGGAATTTTCAATAGATGATGGTGCAAACTGGAAATATGGCAATATTTTCGCAGGATTATCGCCTGGCACATACAATATCATGGTAAAAGACACGATGTGTATAACTGACTATGTGAATAATCCTGTGATACTTGAAAATCAGGGAGAAGCTATAGATTTAAATCCTTCAACAAATGCACCGATATGTTCTGGAGATACTTTAATATTGGCATCAGGAATAGATGATGCAAATTATGTATGGATCGGACCCGAAGGGTTCACAAGTGATCAGCAAACAGCTTTGTTGGAAAATGCAACAGTATCAGCAAGTGGCACTTATCAGTTAATAGTTATAACAGATCCTTACAATTGCACCGATACTGCAACATTAGATGTAGAAGTAATGGAAAACGTACCCATAGATGTAAATATAACCAGTACAAAAAATCCCATATATCCCGGAGAAGAAGTAACTTTTACAGCCACAAGCAGCTACAGTAATAATGCAGTATATGAATGGATTGTGAACGGAGAAATATTACAGACAGGAAGTGACAGCACATATACCACAACAGATATTAAATCGACCAGTGAGATAGAATGCCGGGTTTATGTGGAATTGGAGTGTGCAGTACCTAATCCCTCTACTTCCAATATGTTGACACTAGAAGTGTTGGCAGTGAAGTTTTATTTACCAAACAGTTTCCGTCCCGGCAGCACTCAGGGAAATGACAAGTTCAGGGTTTATACGAATAGTGTAAATATACCCGATTTTACATTATATGTATACGACCGTTGGGGTAAACAAATATATGAGAGTGATAATATCGAAGAAGGCTGGGATGGAACATACAATGGTAAACCCATGCCGGCAGGTGTTTATGTATGGGTATTGGCATATACCATATATGATACCGACACAGGACAGGGACAAGCCGAAAAGAAGAAAGGAACAATTTTACTTCTCAGATAAGAATTTAAAAACCTCATTTAATCAAATAAATCATATTCCATATTTATATGAAACTAAAGTATCCTGATAAAATTGCGAGGGAGCTTGACCTTGCTCCCAGACAAGTCAGTAGTACACTTAAATTATTAACCGAAGGAGCTACAATTCCTTTTATTGCCAGGTACAGAAAAGAGATAACAGACAGTCTTGATGAAACTTCTATAACAAAAATCAGGGACAGGTATCATCAGTTACTAGATCTGGACAAGAGGAAGGAAACTGTATTAGCTTCTATTGAAAGCCAGGGAAAACTTACCGGAGACTTAAAAAATGAAATTGAAAAAGCAGCAACACTTTCTGAGCTGGAAGATATTTATTTACCTTACCGTCCAAAGAAAAAAACAAAAGCTGCAGTAGCACGTGCTCGAGGACTTGAACCTCTGGCTAAAATACTTATGCGGCAGGAATCTATCGATATCAAAACAAAAGCATCGGAATTTGTCAATAAAAAAGAAAAAATAAATAATGTCGAAGATGCTCTTGCCGGCGCGAGGGATATTATTGCTGAATTGATTAATGAGAACAAATATGCAAGGGGAAAAATACGCTATCTGTTCAAAAAAAAATCAAGAATATACTCAACAGTAGTAAAAGGGAAAAAGGATGAAGCCGTAAAATACAATGATTATTTTGAGTGGGATGAACCTGCGCTGAAAGTTCCTTCACACAGGGCACTAGCTATGTTAAGAGGCGAAAGGGAAGGTTTTTTAAGAATAAAAATAGCTCCTGAAGAAAGTGATGCAATTGATATTCTTAAAAATGTTTTTGTAAAAAATGATAATGATGCTGCAGAACAAGTTGCCATTGCCATAAAGGATAGTTATCGCCGTTTGCTGGCTCCATCAATGGAGAAGGAATTGAGAAAGATAATTAAGGATGCTGCTGATGAAAAGGCAATAAATATTTTTAAGGAAAATCTGAGGCAATTACTGCTGGCTCCTCCATTAGGCCAGAAAAATGTTCTGGCTATTGATCCGGGATTCAAGACAGGTTGTAAAATTGTTTGCCTCGACCGCCAGGGTAATTTACTTCATAACGAAACAATTTTTCCCCATCCACCTCAAAGGGAAATGAAAACTTCAATACGCAAGATATTGAGTTTGGTAGATGCTTATGATATAGAAGCAATTGCTATTGGTAATGGAACTGCCGGAAGGGAAACTGAAAACATGATAAAAAGGATCAGGTTCGATAGTGATATTATTGCAGTGATGGTTAATGAGAACGGAGCCTCTGTTTATTCCGCATCCGGGATAGCACGTGAGGAATTTCCCCAATATGATGTAACCGTGCGAGGAGCTGTTTCTATCGGCCGCAGGTTGATGGATCCTCTTGCCGAGCTTGTTAAAATTGATCCCAAATCAATAGGTGTTGGACAATACCAGCATGATGTCAACCAGAATGCTCTGCAAAAGAGTCTCAAAGAAACTGTTGAAAGCTGCGTTAACCAGGTTGGAGTGGAGGTAAATACAGCAAGTCCGCAATTGCTGACGTATGTTTCGGGACTGGGGCCTTCGCTGGCTAAAAAAGTGGTAAAACACAGAACTAGTTCGGGTCCTTTTAATTCGAGAGATGAATTGAAGAAAATCACAGGATTTGGAAATAAAGCATTCGAGCAGGCAGCAGGATTTCTGAGAATTCACAATGCTGAAAATCCACTTGATCAGACTGCCTTTCATCCTGAAAGTTATGAAGTGATTTATAAAATGGCCGATTCCGTTGGTACTACCGTGGAAGGATTAATCAAAAATGATGAAATACGTGAAAAAATTGATCTTCACAATTTTCTGACTGATAAAACAGGTATGCCAACACTTACTGATATTATGGAAGAGCTTGCCAAACCCGGAAGAGACCCCAGGGAAGAATTTGATGCCTTTGAATTTGATGAAAATGTTAATTCCATTGATGACATTGAAAAAGGTATGATCTTAACGGGCATTGTGACAAATATCACTGCATTTGGTGCTTTTGTGGATATTGGCGTGCATCAGGATGGATTAGTTCACGTAAGCCAGATAGCCGAAGAGTTTGTTAAAGATCCTAATGATTATATGAAAATAAATCAGAAAATTAAGGTTGCGGTTTTGGATGTTGATGTTGAAAGAAAAAGGATTCAATTGTCAATGAAAGGCATTAATTGATTTGATTATTTTTGGGTAAAATATATAATTTTCTGACTCGTTATAAGATTCTGAAATTTATAATTTCTATGTCAAGATTTTTTATTACTTCTATAATATTGCTGGCATTGCTATTTAATGTAAATCAAGTTTACACACAAGTATTTTATGGCGCTGTTGCTTTGGGTGGAAATCTTACCAGGTTAAACGGTGATGAAGCAGATGCAGGAATTACATATAATAAGATAGGTGTTAATTTTGGACTTGCTGCAATTTTACCTTTTGGGAAAAATAAAAACTGGGATATTACATTAGAAACAACATTTACTCAGAAGGGATCAAAACAGGGTGATAAAATATTGAACGATGACTATCCATGGAGCTATAATCTAAGACTGAACTATGTAGAGGTTCCATTATTAATTCATTATAATGATAAGAATTTTATAAAAGGAGGATTGGGCTTATCATGGGGTAGACTGGTTTTGGATCCTAAGGAAGTTGAAGATAATGGTGATACGCGCGCTTACTCTGACACACACCCCTTTAAAAAAGATGATTATAGTGCTGTAGTTGACGTAATGATAAGAATATGGAAAAAACTACATTTGAATGTCAGATATAGTCATTCTTTTATTTCAATACGAACAAGATATTTTACATATCCTGCAACAAATCCACCCGA
>CAZJYD010000048.1:0-8637 GCA_964550205.1 uncultured Bacteroidales bacterium | reverse complement strand
ATTTACCTGATGAATATTCGGGTAAACGTGCTTTATCAACAGCTATTTATTTTATGTAAATATATTCGTATGCCAGATCAATATTGAATATAAGATATACCTGCCGAATCTTAATAATGAGAATGCAAGATATTTTCCGAGCGGATATTGAACTGCACCAACAAGCATGGCAATTGCAGAAAAAGGTAATGGTGTAAGGCAGGCAACGATAATTATAAATCCTCCGAATTTCTTAAGTTTTCCAACATATTTATGAAGGAAATGATCATACAGATAATAGTAGAAATTTGTATTATTAAGGTAGCTTCCGATAAAATAGCCAATTATTCCTGCAATGTATGACAGTATCGAAAATAATATAATTGTTTTTATATAGAAATTCAGGTCTTCTGTTTGTGCACTCCAAAGCATAAATATCTCAGGAGGGATTATTCCGAAGATAATTTCAGAAATCTGAAATACTATAAACACCCAAAGCGGTTGGTCATAAATAGGCTGGAGGTATGCTTCATAATGCACTTCATCGAGCAAATTCATAGCAAACACAACAATAACAACAATAACCAATAGCCATAATAATCCTTTTATCAGATTTGTTATCAACATTTTATTTCGTTCGCTTATTGGCATTCCTTTATTTTTACTTGTTATTTACAATGAATTTAATTGCACTTAATAGAACTTCCAAAGTTGTATTATTTATTGTTTTCTGATTGGTATTTATCTGCTGCATCCAGGAACTGGCGAGCCAATGGCAAGGATAAAACACTGGAAGTATCCATGCGTTCCGGATGCCATTGCACTGCTATAAAAAATGCTCGTTTTGTCGTATCTTTCCATTCAATAGCTTCAATAAGTCCGTCATTAGCCCATGCCACTGCTTTCAGATATTCAGCTAACCTATCAATGCCTTGGTGATGGTTACTATTCACGATTCCATTATTTGTTTCAGTAATACTATAAAGCATTGATAATGTGTCGATAGTAATATTGTGGAAACAGTTTTCTTTTTCTTTACATCTGTGCTTAACAAGAGTATCGTAATCAGATGGTATGTCGAGAAAAAGAGTACCTCCCTGTGATGTATTAAATATCTGTAATCCTCTGCAAATGCCTAATATAGGCATATTCAACTTTAAGGCTGTCTTAATGCATTCAAATTCCAGTGTATCGCGGCGCGTATCAACATCGCCCAACCTATTGTTGTCAACTTCTTTTCCATACCACATAGGTGATACATCAGGACCACCGGATAGTATCAACCCGTCACAGGTCTGAAGCTGATCAATAGCTGAATCCATAGAGATTTTATATAGATTTACAATATCAAGAGTCGAATCGATTTTATTGAGCCACAAGCTGTAATTTGAATAATGACCACTGTTACAGGATTTGGAAATGGCTATTTTTATCGGGGTTTTTGTTTCATTATTAGTAACACAGCTAATTAGAAATAAAAAAGAAATTAATTTGAGCGGATAAAATAATTTGATTTTGATATTCATACTATAAGTTGCATTCTTTAGTTTTAGCCAAAAATAAAATATTATCTCAATATTCACAATTACTCCTCAACTTACTTTTTAACCGTAAGTACTGGCATAACATAACTTAAAGGCTTAATTTACGACAAATCAATAGTTAAGGAATTATAATAAGAACAGTATTTAAAATAATTCAATAAATCAAATAATCAAATATAGATATCGATTAATCCTTCAGGTGTATCAACTAGAATTTTTTTATTTTTTTTATCAATTTCTAAAATGATATCATCAGCAACAGGAATAAGGATTTCCCTTCCTTTGTGGTCAACCTGGAACATAGCTTGTTGAGGAAGTTCAAGAACATTTTTTATTATTCCGATCTGACCTTTCTTTTTATCTATTACAAGAAAACCGGTGATCTCATGATAATAGAATTTTTTTCCTTCTAGTTCAGGCAATACCTGTATGGGAAGATATAATTCTGAACCTATAAGCAACTCAGCAACATCAGGATCAGGATCATCCTCAAATCGAATAACAGCCTGGTTGCCTTTAAGTTCAAACTTTTTAATAAAGAACGGAATAAATGTTTCATTGATTTTGATAAAGACTGTATCCAATTCATTATACTTTTCAGGATTATCTGCGTCGAGAACAGACAGGAATTCCTTAGCGTTTTTTTGCTCTTTAATAATCCTTCCCAGGTAATAAAATTCTTCTTTATTCATTTTTTTAATTTTTACAAAATTAAAAAAGGCCGAAGAATGATCCCCGGCCTTTGCATATCTTAATAATTAATATATTATTTTTTTTCTTCTTTTGATTCTTCCTTCCCGGTATCTGTTGGTTTTTCCTTCTTTTCTTCCTTTGGTTCTTGCTTTTTGGTTTCTTTTGATTCCTTTTCTGCTCGGGTTTCTTTTTCTTCCTTTTTCTCTTCAGGCTTTTCGATTTTCTTTTCAGCTTTAGCTTCTTTTTTCTTTTCTTCCTCAGGTTTTTTGTCTTTCTTTTCAGATTTTACTTCTTTTTCTTCTGCTTGTTTCTTAGGTTCTTCAGCTTTTGTTTCTTTATCGGTTACTTCCTGCTTTTCTGCCTTTTCTTTATCGGTTGCTTCCTGCTGTTCTTCTTTTTCTTTATCGGTTGCTTCTTGCTGTTCTGCTTTTTCTTTATCTGCATCCTTTTTTTCAGCTTCTAATTGTTCAGCTCTCAACTTGGCAAGTTTTGCTTCCCTTTCTTCTTTTATTTTAGTTTCATTTTCAAGGATCTGTTTTCGTTTTTTCCTCATAGCCTCTTCTTTACTCTGAACTATTTCCCTTGTTTTTTCCTCTTTTTCACTAAGCCAGGCCTGGAATTTCGCTTCTGCTTGTTCTTCAGTTAAAGCACCTTTTTTTACCCCTTTAAGCAGGTGGTTCTTGTATAATACTCCTTTAAAAGAAAGAATTGATCTGACCGTTTCTGTTGGCTGCGCGCCTTTTATAAGCCATTCAAGAGCTTTTTCAAAATCAATTTTTATATCGGCCGGATCAGTGATAGGATTATATGTACCGATACGTTCAATAAATTTTCCATCTCGTGGTGCACGACCATCCGCAATTACTATATGGTAAAAAGCATTGTGTTTTTTACCTCTTCTTTGTAACCTGATTTTTACTGGCATTTTTAATCTGTTTTAATTAATATTCCCATTACTTATTTAAATCCGTCTTCGGCAGTCAAGCTGCCCTTTTAATTTTGGGCTGCAAATATCGTATTATTTTTTTTAATAAAGAAGAAAAACTACTTCAAAATGAATCATATATTAATTTTCTTTTTAAAGAAATCATTATTCGATTTTTTATACCCTGTTCAATTTTCAAAACTTTTCAACACTTATTAATCCGAATATCATTTTATGTAATTTTACTATTCATTAGATGTTATAATAAAGAGAAAAAAATTTTTGTTATGCCGGTATTCACTCATCTTCACGTACATACACAATATTCTATTTTGGATGGCGCGGCAAATATAAAAGACCTTATAGCCAAAACAAAAAAATGTGGCATGAATGCACTTGCAATTACCGATCATGGTAATATGTATGGTGTAATAAGGTTTGTTAATGAAGCAAAAGAAAAAGGTATCAAACCAATTATTGGTTGTGAGGTATATGTTGCAGATAACAGATTTAATAAACGTGGTAAGCAGGACAGGAGCGGTCATCATCTTATATTACTGGCAAAAAATATTACAGGTTACAGGAATTTATCAAGACTCACATCCCTTGGTTTTCTTGAGGGTTTTTATTATACATCCAGAATTGATAAAGAATTATTGCGTAATTACAGTGAGGGTTTAATAGCTTCTTCGGCTTGTCTTGGCGGTGAATTACCCTCTGTAATTCTTGAAAAAGGAGAAAAAGAAGCTGAAGAAGTGCTGAAAGAATACATAGATATTTTCGGGGATGATTTCTATCTTGAATTGATGGATCATGGCGAGCCTGAGCAAAAGAAAGTGAATGAAGTACTGCTTCAATTTTCAAAAAAATATAATTTAAAGGTAATCGCTACCAATGATGTTCACTTTATCAATGCCGAAGATTATGACGCACATAAGATACTTATTTGTCTGAATACCGGAAAGGAACTGGATGATGAATCGTCAATGGAATATACAGGTCAGGAATACCTGAAGACACCTGATGAAATGCTGGAAATTTTTAAGGATATTCCGGAAGCTTTATCCAATACTCAGGAAATCGTTGACAAAATAGAAGATTATAATATAAAGTCGGATATATTGCTTCCCGTTTTTCCGTTACCTGATGATTTTAAATCTGAGGATGAGTACCTGCGGCACTTAGCTTACGAAGGAGCAAAAAGACACTACGGAGAAATAACCGATGAAATAAGCGAACGGCTGGATCATGAGTTGCAAATTATTAAAGATATGGGGTATCCGGGATATTTTCTCATTGTACAGGATTTCATACGAAAAGCCAAAGAGATAGGAGTTATTGTGGGGCCGGGAAGAGGTTCAGCAGCGGGCTCAGCAGTTGCTTATTGTACCGGCATTACAAATATTGATCCAATCAGGTATACCCTGCTCTTTGAAAGATTCCTCAATCCGATGCGTATTAATATGCCTGATATCGATGTAGATTTTGACGATGACGGCAGGGAAAAAGTGCTTGACTATGTTGTTGATAAATACGGAAAGGACAGGGTGGCCCAGATAGTAACCTTTGGCACCATGGCTGCCCGGCTTGCTATTCGTGATGTGGCAAGGGTACTAAAACTTCCCCTGCAGGAAGCCGACAGGATAGCTAAACTTGTTCCTGAAAGAGCAGGTACTACATTGAAAAAGGCTTATAGAATAGTACCTGAACTTGCCAAAATAAAAAATAACGGTGAGCCGCTTGCCAGGAAAACACTGAAATATGCGGAAACATTGGAGGGATCATCAAGACATACCGGGACACACGCCTGTGGTGTGATTATAGGTCCAAATAATCTTATAGACCATGTACCGCTGAGCATTGCAAAAGACTCCAAACTTATGGTAACACAGTATGAAGGAAAGCTGGTAGAATCTGCCGGAATGTTGAAAATGGATTTCCTGGGATTGAAGACACTTTCAATAATTAAAACTGCTATTGAAAATATTGAGCAAAGGCATAAAATAAAAATAGACATAGAAAAAATTCCTCTCGAAGATGAAGAAACTTTCAAGCTCTATCAAAAGGGAGATACGGTTGGAACCTTCCAGTTTGAATCGGATGGTATGAGAAACCACCTGCGAGTGCTTAAACCAAATACCCTGGAAGATTTAATAGCAATGAATGCTTTGTACCGTCCGGGACCTATGAATTATATTCCTGTGTATATCAATCGTAAACATGGAAAAGAAAAGATTAAATATCCACATCCCTGGCTTGAAGATATTCTTAAACCTACTTATGGTATCATGGTATATCAGGAACAGATAATGCAGACCGCTCAGATAATAGCCGGTTTTACACTTGGTCAGGCAGATATCCTTAGGCGTGCTATGGGGGAAAAAGATATGGAAACCATGGAGAAGCAAAAAGTGGTTTTCCTGGAAGGTGCCGGCGAGAAAGGTGTTGAGAAGAAAAAAGCTGAAGAAATATTTGGTATTATGGAGCGCTTTGCCGAGTATGGATTTAATCGCTCGCACTCAGCGGCATACTCTGTTATTGCATATCAGACTGCATATCTTAAAGCTCATTACCCTGCTGAATATATGGCTTCTGTACTTACTCATAATCTGAATGATATAAAAAAGATTACATTTTTTATTGACGAATGCAGAAGACACGGCATACCTGTGCTGGGACCTGATGTTAATGAAAGTGAATTAAATTTCACTGTAAATGATAATAATGAAATACGTTTTGGAATGGCTGCAATAAAAGGGGTGGGTGGAAATGCAGTAAAGGCGATCATCGAGGAAAGAAAGGAAAGTGAATTCAAAGATATATTTGATTTTGCTCAACGTATCAATCTGCGGGCTGTAAACAGAAGATGTTTCGAAGCGCTTGCTATGGCAGGAGCGTATGACTGTTTTAAAGATACACACAGAGCACAGTATTTTTACAGGGAAAACACTGAAGATTCAATATTTATTGAAAAAATTATAAAACATGCCGTTACATACCAGGAGAAAAAAAATTCTTCACAGGTATCCTTATTTGAAGATGAATCGAATGAATCTATGCCCCGCATAAAAATACCTGAATGTGATCCATGGTCAAAAGTACAGCAGCTTAAATATGAGAAAGAAATAACCGGTTTCTATATTTCAGGGCATCCGCTGGATGATTATAAAGTAGAAATGGAAAACTTTTGTACACATAATATAGGTGAGCTTAACGGCGACCTGAATAAATACAGGCATAAAACGGTTACTTTCGCCGGTATGGTTACAAAAGTGTTACACAGGGTTTCGAGGAATAATAAACCATTTGGAAAGTTTGTAATTGAAGATTTTACTGACCCTATCTCTTTATTGCTTTTTGCGGAGGATTATTTAAAAATGAGACATTTAATGGTTGAGGGATCCTATTTGTTAGTGAAAGCACGTATAGAACCCAGATTTAATGATGATAATCAACTTGAGGTAAAAGTTAAAAAAATGAGCCTTCTGCCTGAGGCAATTGAACAACTAACCAAAGAGGTTATCTTGAAAATAAATACCCAAAATGTGAGCGATAATCTGATACCAAAATTGTCGGGCATAGTTAATAATAATCCTGGAAAATGTGACCTGAAGATAAAACTGGTGGATGATCAAACGAATATGACAGTTGAGATGTTATCGAATAAAAAAAGAATTCATCCTGCAAAATTTATTAAAGCAATACATGATATACCCGAAATTGATTTTAGGTTAAATTAGATTATTTTTTTTAATAGTTTAATATAGTTTTATCTTGAATCAAATGTAAAAATATTAATATCTTTGAACCCGATTAAAAAATAAACTAAAACAAGAAGAATTATGCTAAAAGAATTAACAGATGCTAATTTCGACGAGATTGTTTTAAAATCAGATATCCCCGTAATAGTTGATTTTTGGGCAGAATGGTGCGGCCCTTGCAGAATGGTAACCCCAATAGTTGAAGAAATAGGAAGAGAATATGATGGTAAAACTTTGATTGGACAGGTTGATGTAGATGCCAATCCCGGAATAGCTGCAAAATTTGGGATACGTAATATACCAACCATTTTGTTTTTTAAAAACGGTGAGATAGTCGATAAACAGGTAGGAGCTGTTCCCAAACAGGTTTTAGTATCTAAACTAAATGAACATTTATAACTTGTATTTATTTCAGGATTAGGGCAACAGCAAATGTATTACTGATTTGTTCTATTTGCTGCTGCTTTTGCTTTAATTATTTCAAAATATTCCTTTCACTGTTCCGTTCCATACAAATAAGTCGATTCTATGCCATATTCAATTGATCAGCACCGGTTGCAGCAATTCAGTTCTCTTGAACTGCTTGCAAGGCAGGTTGTGGAAGGTTTTATCACCGGACTGCATAAAAGTCCTTTCCACGGCTTCTCTGTCGAATTTGCCGAACACAGGCATTATAATACAGGTGAAAGCATCAAACATATCGACTGGAAATTATATGGCCGCACTGACCGGTTATACGTTAAGCGCTATGAGGAAGAAACTAATCTGCGCTGCCAGATGATCATTGATAATTCTTCTTCAATGTATTTTCCGGTAACAAAGAAACCCGATATTGATAATCCCAATAAGATCACATTCTCAATTTATGCGGCAGCAGCTTTAATGTATATGATGAAAAAGCAGCGCGATGCTGTGGGCTTGCAAATATTTTCAGATAAGATTGAACTATCAACACCGGTCAGGTCAAGCTCAGTGCATTTTAAAAACCTCTATATTGAACTTGAAAAAATGCTGGAGCCAATTCCGGTAAAAGATCAAAAAACTACTTTCACAACCGAAGCATTACATCTTATTGCTGAAAAGATCCATAAAAGATCTCTCTTGGTGATATTTAGCGATATGTTTGAAAGCAAACACAATCCTGATGCGCTGTTTTCTGCATTACAGCATTTAAAGCATAATAAACACGAAGTTGTGCTTTTTCATATAACTGACAAAAATAAGGAAGAACAATTCCTTTATAGAAACAGGCCTTATCGTTTTGTAGATATGGAAAGCGGAGAAGAATTGAAGTTAAATCCATCAGAGATACGCAAAAAATATGCTGGCAAGATTTCTTCTTTTAAGAAAGAACTGATGATGCGATGTGCTCAATACAGAATTGACTTTATAGAAGCGGACATAAACAAAGGCTTTGACCGGATCCTGATGTCTTATTTGGTTAAAAGGCAAAAGATGATGTAGTTATTTTATTCTTACCCTGGATTTAAAATATTGAAAATTTAGAAAGGTTTATTAAGATATAAGCGTTTAGTTTAATTTATTATTCATGAATTGGGTTAGCAAAAAGATTTAAATTCATGTACAAAAAGAAGCAAAAAAGAAAAAGTTTACACTTAACAAAAAAAAGTCAACCTATTTCAGGCAAGTACAAACTGATCACCGATCACCGATCACTGCCACGCCCCCGCTGGCGTTGCCGACCTATTGTGCCTTGGTAGTTTGTCACCTCACC
>CAZJYD010000047.1:17874-26459 GCA_964550205.1 uncultured Bacteroidales bacterium | reverse complement strand
AAAAGTTTGTTTTTTGTAATGTACAATTGAAATATGGTCGCACACACCGATTTTCCAGTTATTATCCTGGCATACATCATGGCAGATCAATTCCTGCCCCCAGCCAAAGTACAATTCCTCATCAAACTGGCCGATAGCCTCGATGAGCTTGCGGTGGAAAATCGGAGATTGCAGGTCAACCCATTTAACTACACGGGTAGTCTGGCTTCCCCAGTTTTGCATGTGCCTCCATGGGGCAGCTTTGCCGGCAATGCAAGGAGATAATAATGCAAAATTATTTGAAAATAATTCTTTTCTGAGTGCCTGCACAAAGATTTCACCATTCAATGCAATGTCATTATTAAGGAAAAGGAGTGATTCATACTTATCATTTTCGAGAACAAACGCGAATGCCTTGTTTAAAGCACCCCCAAAAAACAGATTTTGTTCAAATCGAATTGTAGTATGCTTTGATATGTATTGCTGCATGGAACCATTATCCATTACTTCAAGATCGAATGAGTCATCCTGATACCTTTTTAACTCCTCATACAATGAATCAGTATATTCGGGTAAGTTATGACTAAGAATAATTGCCAGTGTTTTTCCCATGGGTTTTTTATTTTCGCCAGCTAATATAATATCAATTTTTAAATGATAAAAAGACTTAAAAACCTGTTTAAACAAAGAAGAAAAACTACTATTAATATACTGGTAAGGACTTCCCGCAGGCCGAATTATTTTAATACCTGTTATAACAGCATTGTGAATCAAACCTTTAAAAATATTAAAATTCTTGTATCCTATGATAATGAGGAAACACTGGAATATCTGAAAAAGTATGACAGGATAAAAAAAATAAATTTAACACAAGCTTCACCGGACAATTATCCTGAACCTGAAATTCCACGGGGAAACAAAATTGCAAAATTTCCATTCAATTTTTATCTGAATCAACTGATGAAACAAGTGAATGGGGGATTTGTAATTTTTCTGGATGATGATGATGTTTTTACATCCCTAGAAAGCCTGGAGATAATAGCAAACCATATTTCATCGGACAATGATTTGTTGTTTTGGCGGGTGCAGTTTCCGGATGGAAAATTGATACCTGAAGATGAATATTTTAGCAGACCACCCCAATTCTGGCACGTCAGTGGCATCGGTTTTGCCTTCCATAGTAAGTACATACCTTATGCTCAATGGGATGGCTGGAAGGGTGGGGACTATGCAGTGGCTAGTAAATTGTACCGGGTAGTTCCGAATAAAATTTATGTAAATCTTGTATTAACTGGATTGCAAAGGCAGGATGGATGGGGCGGTTTCGGAAAACCAAAGGATAAAAAGGTAAATGAATGAGTAAAGTTGAGATCATAACCGTACATTATAAAACGCCGGAGGTTTTGCTCCGGATGTTGAAGTCGCTGGAAAAGCATGAAGATAACAGTTATCCAATTCGTATAATTGACGGATCGGATTGCAAGTACGATGAAATTGAAGAATATGTTAAGAAGCATAAAAATCTGAGTATCGAATATTTTAATTACAACATTCATCACGGCCCAGGATTAAATTATGGTATCTCATCTTCTTCAAGTCAATATGTATTGTGTATTGATTCTGATGTTATCGTGTTGAGACCTGTAATAAGTAAAATGGTTGAAAAGATAGGTGAAAATTATGCTGTGGGCATTATGATTAAGTTGGATGATTCCATAACTATTAAAACGGATAATAGAACTGTAGGGCAAATTTCGTATATACATCCTAGCTTTATGTTGTTGAACAGGGCTTTATATCCAAATTTTTATCCTTTTATCAAACATGGGGCCCCCTGTATTTTATCGATGGCAGATATTCATATCCAGGGCCAGTCGAAAAAGTTGGTGGATTTTCCTGATTATGAAGCGTATATGCAATGGGGTAGAGGTGGAACCCGGGAAAAATTTGGCTCTTGTCTTCTGGGAATACATCACCGATCATTTGAAATTATTAGCAAATCCAATATTAAACGTGTAAAGCCAGTTTTTTCAGTTTTAATTCCTACTTTTTATAGACCTGACCTGGTAAAAAGAGCAATACAAAGTGTTCTGGTACAGTCCTTTGAAAAATTTGAAATCATTGTTGTGGATGACGGAAATGATCAGGAGACTATGGAAGCTGTAAATAGTTTTAATGATAAAAGAATAAAATATGTCGTTAGAAAAATCAACGGAGGACCGGCTGCTGCAAGAAATACAGGAATAAAGAATGCATCAGGTAACTTCATATGCTTTCTTGACGACGATGATGAATATTTGCCTGATATGCTCCTGGAACTATACAACATGTTTGAAGCCGATGCTGAGCTGGGATTTGTATGGACAGGGATTTCGAGGTTGGAGCAAAACAATGGCAGGGAAACCGAATTCAGGAGGAATGTTTGGCCGCGGTATTTTGATGACAGGGAAGAAGGGCTTGCAATGGCTTCTTCAATTGCCACAAGTTTTGGCCTGTGCATCAAAAAAAGCTGTTTCGATGAAGTTGGCCTGCTCGACGAGAACCTCCCATTTAGCGAAGACACCGATTTAGCTATTCGTCTGGCTAAATCATGCAAATTCGGCACGGTGCCAAAAATCCTTGTGAAAATATACAGGCATGATAGCGGGCAGTTATCCAGCATGCGTTTTCACATCAGGAATCTTGAAATCTATCAGTACATTATCAATAAGCATTATCATTTCCTTTCGCAACATCCAAAGGCCTTTCACATGCATTTAAAGGCATTTGCCAAAATTTGCTATCGTTTGGGAAAGAAAAACCTGGGGCGAAAAATGTACTTATCACTCATTCTGAAATACCCGTATTACCGGCTTTTTTATGCCGACCTGCTGTGTTTTGAATTTTGCGGAACACACTATGCCGAATGGAAAAGGGAACGGAATAAAACCAAAAAATTAAAAAAATGAGGAGGAATACATTTTCCCCAGGCCTGAAGTGTGCTAAATTTTATTAATAAAATATGTCTGTAAAAACCCGTACGGAACCCATCGAAAACCTGCGCGATGAATGGACGGCACTGCTGTCCAGGTCCGACAAAAATAATTTGTTTCTTACCTGGGAGTGGATTTACAGTTGGTGCCAAAACATGCTGAAACCTTCGATGATACCATTCATTATTACTGTGAGGGATCGCAACAGGCTTACAGGACTGGCCCCGTTGGTTTTGTTGCCGGTGGAGGGCGAAAAGTACAAGGTTCAGTTTATCGGGCAGCAGTATTCTTATCATCTTGGATTTATTGCCAAAGAGAAAAGGGAAAAGAATGTTTACAAAGCTTTATGGGATTATTTGACAAACTATAAAACATCTGATATTCACTCGATTGATTTCCTACATTTTGATAAGGATGAGTGTTTTGAATCTGTATTAGTTTCATTACAAAAAAGTCGCAAACTAGGTTTTGTACGAAGCAATCAAAATCCATGCAAAGTCATTTATCTAAACGGAAGTTTTGATGACTATTATCACAACCAAATTACTTCAAAGAAGCTAATTCGAAATATTCGGCAGGAGAACAACCGCATGTATAAGAATCATCATATTTGTTTTTTTGATGCTGATTATGATAACTATTCCTTTTATTGGAAGCAAATGATCACGTTTCACAGGGAATTGATGGATAAGAGAAAAGTACACTCAGCTATTAAACGCGACGATTTTACCAGTCATCTCAAGCACATTGCATTGGATTTTATCCTAAAAGATCAGCTACGTCTCAATATTATGACTTTGGACGAGGAACCGGCAGTAATTATGTTGTGCATTATGTACAATAATACATACAATGCGCTTACAATTGGTGTGAGTTTTCAGATGATGCAAAAATTTCCATGGTTCAACTTTACTTATCACTCAGTAATTCATAATATTGCCAGAGCAATCCATGAGGGTTGCGATGTGTTTGATGCTTTAGGTGGCCATAATGAATATAAATACAAACTAGGCGCAGTGGATCAGGCGGGCGTTAAATACATCATTGATCCTAAGGGGAAAAATACAGCAAGCTAAAAGAAATGGTATTTCCCAAATCATTCACTCAAAATCGCTGTCAAAAGGTTTTGCCAATAATTAGTATTCATGAAAACTGGTTTTGCCATTATCACCAATAAATATTTGAACCCGGAAAATCATACACAGAATAACATCGGAGGTGTGGAAACCTGGATTGGTGAATTTTCACGCTTGCTGATTGATATGGGATACACGCCGCTAATTTTTCAAAGTTCGGTTCGTCCTTTTGAAATTAACAACAATGGTTCAACTGTTGTTGGCACCGGGGAGATGGATGCGCACAGGATGAGCAAAGCAAGCCACCGGGAAATCAAAAAACGGCAGATTAAACGGATTGTGTACGCCACTTCATTTGTTGGCGAAAAATATTTCGTGCCTGGCCAGATATTCATTCAGCATGGCATTCATTGGGATTATACCAATCGCAGGTCGAACATTTTACAGCATCTGAAATGGGAAAGAATCCGAAAAAAGCTCAGCCGACACGACTTGAAGATGTTCAGAAAATCAATATTGACAATTGCCGTGGATACCAATTTCATTAATTATGCGCGGATAACAATGGGTCATCATTTTGATGAGAATAAAATCAGCTACATTCCAAATTTTGCAATCGCACAGGAAAAGGACAAATGGCAGGATAAGTGGGATCAACCCAGGAAGATCAACATCATATTCGCGAGGCGGTTTGTCAGCAGACGCGGCGTACATCCCTTTGCAAATGCTATTGAGCATCTTCTGAACAGCCATCCCAAAATAAATGTGCTTATTGCAGGTGCAGGTCCGGCAGAAAATCTTTTGCGGAATAAATTCAGAAATACCGGACAGGTTGTCATCAGCGGGATCCCCCATGAAGAGATGTCCAAGCATCTAAACCGGGCGCATATTGCTGTGATTCCCTCTACCTATTCGGAAGGAACTTCCCTATCATGTCTCGAAGCTATGGCCTCAGGTTGTGTGGTAATTGCTTCAAATATTGGCGGGCTTGGCAATATTGTGCTTCCCGATTTTAATGGGCTACTCATTAAGCCCACAAGCATGGAAATCAAGCAGGCGAGCACCCATTTATTAAACGATGTGGAAAAAGCCAAAGAGTTGGCCTTAAAAGGATACGAAACTGTTAGCAAGGCCTTCTCCCTTGTAAATTGGAGGAAACGGTTGTATAGAGCCTTGATCAATGCAGGCGTCAGGAATCTATCAAAAAACCAGATTGAATTCTAATGCTGTTCAAATCATTATCACAACAGAGGATCATCAGAGAAATCCTCCGACAAGAGGGATGTCCGTCATTTTATCATAGATATGCCAATGACATTCTAAGGGAAATACCTGTTAAATCATTTGCAGATTATGGTTCAAAATTAACGCCACTACCTGGCATCGGGAACAAGCACCCACAGGAGATAATTGCACGAACAAATAAGGCTTTATTGCGCAAGGCCGTAATAAATGCCCTGAAAACAAGATTGTTCAGCGAAAATTTGCCATATATTCATTTGGCCTATTATCCCAAAGGTTACCGGACGGTTGCCACCTTCAGGATCGATTGTGATGAAAGTAATCAGGAAGATTTCGATCGGGTTGTGAATATTGCCGAATTGCACAATATTCCGTTAACGCTATTCATTCATGTAAAATCACAGCAATCCTACCTGCCGCATATTTCTGCAATTAAAGAAAGAGGTCATGATGTTCAATTGCATTGCCACGAGCACCAAACCTACGATGATTACCAGAAAAACATGAAAAACATCGTCAAGGGAAAATATCTTATGGAAGAAGCAGGAATAAATGTCTCCGGTTTTGTTGCTCCCTATGGAAAATGGAATCCTTCCTTAAACAGGGTGATGGAGAAACTCAGGTTTACCTTCTCCTCCGAATTTGCAATAGATTATGATGATTTGCCATTTTTCCCTGTTTTCGGTAAGCGGGTTTCAAGGGTTTTGCAGATACCGGTTCATCCGGTATGCATAGGCTTATTATGGCGCTCAAAGTTTACACACAGAGAGATGTTGAATTATTTTGAAAATATTATCAATGAAAAATATGCTCAATGTGAACCCATTATGTTATATGGCCATCCTTACAGGGAAATTGACAAATTACCTAAAGTCTATAATTTCATACTTTCAAAATTAAAAATGCTGCCGGATATATGGATAACTACCTACAGCGATTTTGCCGCCTGGTGGAGAAAGCGACTGAACACTTCTTTTTCAGTACGAATTGATAATGATTTATTACAAATCAGAGCAAAAATTCCGGACCCATCACTGCAACTTCATATTGAATTGCCCGATTCTGTTGAAATGTATCTTCCTTTGGGAAATCATAACATATCATTAAAGAAATAACCCTGTGAACAAAAGAAATTGTATGAAAATACTGTGTGTCATGGGAACCAGACCGGAAGTGATCAAAATGGCCCCTGTGATTTTATTACTAAAAAGTAACAAGCTTTTTGCATGTTCGGTTTGTATAACTTCCCAACATAAAGAATTGCTTGAGGATGCAATGAAGGTATTTGCCATTAAGCCAGACTATGATCTTGATATCATGATGCATGATCAGGATAGTTTTGATGTTTCAGCAAAGATTCTGGGTAAAGTAAAACCGATTATTGAAAATACAGAGCCTGACCTTATTCTGGTTCAGGGCGATACTAATACGGCATTTATAGCTGCTTTAGCAGGGTTTTATGCACAAGTGAAAATTGCTCATATTGAGGCAGGTTTGAGAACGTACATGAAAAATGAACCCTATCCTGAAGAAATAAACCGGCAGATGATCAGTAGATTGGCTGATATTCATTTTGCCCCAACGCTATTGGCAAAACAAAATTTATTAAATGAAAATATACATCAATCAAGGATTTATGTTACCGGAAATACTGGCGTTGATGCATTAATGTACATACTAAATCTCGATTGTTGTTCGGAAACAACATTGGACCAAAGCTCTCTGAAGGATAATGAATCAAATGTTCTCGATTTTGTAAAAAAATCCGAAAAGCATATGATTTTGGTTACAATGCACAGGAGGGAAAATATCTTATATGGCATAGAAAGCTTTTGCAAAGCCCTGATAACGATATCTGTGAACAGAGATGTTGTTATCGTTTTTTCGGTTCACCCCAATCCGAATATAAAGCCACGTGTTCAGGAGTTGTTGCATGATAAAAGAAACATCTTTTTGATTCCACCTTTATCATATGTTTTATTTATAAATATGATAAACTTGTGTAGCTTTATTATAACCGACTCCGGGGGAATTCAGGAAGAAGCAGCAATGCTGGGAAAACCAGTGTTGGTAGCAAGGAACTATTCCGACCGGCCAGAATCTGTCCAAGCTGGAATTGCTAAGCTGGTTGGAACAAATTGTGAAAAGATCAAAAATGCTGCTTTGAGGTTAATTGATAATAAAGAGGAGAGGACAAAGTTGTCCCGTTCAAATGATTTATATGGTGATGGTCATGCTTCGGATAAAATTATTGAAATTCTGGTAAAGTATTTCCGTAAGGTTTAATATCTTTAAAAGCGAAAACATCAGGTTAGTTTGGCAAAAATTAAAGCGTATCAAAATCAACCCGGTGTAAAGTTGTTTTACCTTATGCAGTTGTAAAAAAGATATAAATCAAAAGAGGTTAATTCATTTGAAATTTCAATTCTCAAAAAGACGAAAGCCACCAAAGCTTATTTTGACATTGCTGGTCAGGGATGAGGAAGACATTATCAAAGAAAATATCCTTTTTCACCTAAACAAAGGAGTAGATCATGTTATCGCCACAGATAACCGCTCGGTGGATGGAACTACAGATATTTTAAGAGAATTCGAAAAGCAAGGAGTACTTGACTATATTGATGAACCCGATGACGATTATTCGCAATGGAAATGGGTAACTCGGATGGCCAAGATTGCTGCTGTGAAACATAAGGCAGACTGGGTGATCAATGCAGATGCTGATGAATTTTGGTTTCCTACAAAGGGAAATTTGAAAAATGAATTAAGTGGGATTGATGAAAATGTTTCTATTGTGGAAGTTAAACGAAATGATTTTGTTGCATTATCTCATTTAGAAAGAAAATTTTATGAGAAGATGATCTATAAAAAAAGTAATAGCCTGAATGCATTGGGAATACCCGTGGGCGGAAAGGTTTGCCATCGTGCTTTTGATGATGTTGTGGTTAAACAGGGTAATCATGATCTGGCAAAACCGAAAAATCTTAAAAGGATTGTTACCAAAAAGATTGAAATCTTGCATTTTCCGTTAAGAAGCTATAAACAGTTTGAGAATAAAATAAAACTTGGTGGTGCAGCTTATGAAAGGAACCAAGAACTAAAGAAAGATCTTGGCGATTGCTGGCGCAAACTATATTCGGATTATAAAAATAATGAATTATATAAATATTTTCAGTCATCAACAGTAAACAGTAAAGAAATACATTTGAAGATCCAGGCCCGGGAATTACTTGTTGATGAAAGATTGAAGAATTTTTTCAAAAAGTAAATATTTAAGATAGCAAAAGGGATGATTTTTTGATTATGGAAATACAGA
>CAZJYD010000047.1:0-17774 GCA_964550205.1 uncultured Bacteroidales bacterium | reverse complement strand
TACAGACCAAACTCCACAATTAATGGAAACATTGTCTCTTAAAGACAAACACTACCAGGCTGTATTTCTTTCAAGAAATTTTGGCCAACAACTTGCGATTACAGCCGGCATGAAATATGTTAATGCGACAGAAGCAGCATTGATTATTGATGGTGATTTGCAAGATCCTCCCGAAGTACTTGAGGATTTCTATACTTATTTGAAAAAAGGATATGATGTTGTATATGCAATAAGAAAAGGAAGGAAAGAATACTGGTTAAAACGAACTTGTTACAAATTGTTTTACCGCTTTCTAAAAAATACATCCAATATCAGTATCCCTGTTGATACGGGTGATTTTTCATTAATCAGCAGAAGAGCTATTGATCAATTAAATTCAATGCCAGAGGAAAGCCGTTTTCTAAGAGGGATGAGAAGCTGGATAGGCTTTAATCAAATCGGAATTGGGGTTGAAAGAGATAAACGTTATTCCGGAAAACCGAGAGTGACTTTAAGAAAACTATTTTCTCTGGCATTCACCGGGTTATTTAACTTTAGCGAATTCCCATTGAAATTTGTTTTTACTATTGGTATAATAACAATTTTGGCATCTTTGGGTTATTTCATTTACACTCTGATACAGAAATTTGCATTCGGTACAACACCACAGGGATTCACCGCATTATTGTTTACAATTATATTATTCGGGGGCTTACAGCTTTTGTCAATCGGACTGATAGGTAGTTACATAATCAGAATTTTTTTCCAGGTAAAAAACAGACCTCTCTTCATTGTTCAAAAAAGAATAAAAGACTGTAAAGTTTATTCAAAGTAATTTTTAAACTTAAATTCTCAAATAACGGATCAATATTGGAAAAAAATAAAATTATTTACTTATCCGAACCCTCTGAGGTTTCAATGTCGCAAGACTGGTATGACATTACTGATAAAGATCATTTCTGGATGATATGGAGATTCAATATTATTAAAAAGTATTTGTCTGATTTTCCTGCCAATAAAAAAATCAACATACTTGAAATCGGTTGCGGAAATGGAATTAATATGCAATTGTTTGAATTGCAACTAAATCTTAAAATAGATGGATGTGACCTGAATAAAAAAGCACTAAAAAAAACACCTGAAATAAAAGGAAATCAATATATATACAACATACTGGAATGCAAACCATCGATGCTGGAGAAATATGATGTAATTCTTCTTCTTGATGTAATAGAACATATAAATAAAGATCATGAGTTCATTTCAAATGCTTTGAAACACTTACGAAATGATGGTATCATACTTATTAATGTTCCGGCACATAATTATCTTTACGGCAAATACGATATCGATATGGGTCATGTAAGAAGATATGGCAAAAAACAACTGAGGGCTTTACTTAAGAATAATAATGTCAGTATAGAACATATCCAGTACTGGGGATTTTTTTTGATGCCCGTTCTATTTATCCGGAAATTTGTTCTTTTATTTGTCAATGGAAAATCGACTTCTATTGGATTCAAGCCACTTCATTCAATAATCAACAAGTTTTTTTTAATATTAATGAAATTTGAATTATGGTTGTTTAATAAGCCTCCAACAGGAACATCTTTGTTTGTTGCCGGAAGTAAAGCCAGTTAATTCTCTTTTATCTTTATATTTTGAATGTCCTCACTTTTATTTTCAGAATAAGGATAATTTGGGGCAAAAATATTCAGTTTATGTAAATATAAAAATTCTAACTGTCTGCTGATATCACGACCTGGTTGATTGCTCCAGGGAACCGTTATTGCAGTATCATAAAGTTTACTCCTGATATCCTGGCTTACCTCAGGATATTTAGACTCAAGATACTTTGCTGTTTTATTTATTTTCCGGAAATTAACAACCCAACCGATAATTAATAAAACAGTGAGTAAAGAAGCAACTGTAATTCTGGTTTTCCCTGGTTTTTTATTTCTGCCAGGTAGCATTATCAGTAAATATACGCTCCAGAAAAATCCTATGATGCCGATCTGGTAAAAAATAACATATCTTGGAATTGCAGTACAGAACTGACCATCATCTACCGGATTGTATCTGAAATATAATACAGTCAGAATATAAATTAATGTAAAAAGCATCATTACAGGAGGTAATAAAGATCTTTTGTAATGTTCTTTAATAAAATACAAAATCAAAACTCCCAGATATAACAACATAAATACAATCGAAAGAAAAAGGAAAGTGTTTTCGCTGAGTTGTAGTTGTTTGGTAAACCAATTATAATCGATCACCCCTGAAAATACTGCAACACCAATTGCTTTAAATGAAAGGAAAAAATGTTTTATAAACAAAGAATATAATCCGGGGGAGTTGGTTTGAAGATTTCTGGGATTTTCTATCAGGAAATATTCAAGGATGGCAAAACCTATTACAGCAGAAATTATGATAACAAAGCTTAGTATAAGTCTTTGTTTTCTGTTTTCTTTATCAAAAATTATTATGATCGCCATTACAGCTACAAGTCCCAAACAAAAAATTATTGCCCAGTCGCTGAAAAATAGTATAGATAAAATTATTACCACTCCAATAGTAAGGTAACCTTTTAACTTATTTCTCTGGTCCTTATTATTTATACAATAATTATCTGCTGTATATCCAATTAGCAATACAATAAAAAGCCCAACAAAACAAGCAGTCATTATTGGCCATAAATATGTTTGCATGCCCACAAAGCTGAAAATATAAGTACAAAGTCCGATAACCGGTATTAATAAAAGAATATGTTTTTTTAATTTGTCTTTAAACGATTTTATGACCGTAATAATAATTAAATACCCCAGTAATAATTGAAAGAAAATACTAAACCATGCAATGTAGTGAATTTGCAGGTTGAAAAGTTTAGCACTCGTAATGTAAAGTAATGCGTACACCGGCATGGGATGCACAGGATCAGACCATAGGTTTTTAATTCCTAAATTTCCGGAGTATAAAGGTTCTAAGTATAAAGTAACTAACCTCCAGTCATCTGCCCGGCAATAAGGTGATGCAGCCTGAAAAGTAATCAAACATGCGGGAATAAAGAAAAGAACAATTACAATTGATGCAGCTATATAAGGTTGTGATTTTATTGAATGTGAAATATTTTTTAAAGAATTTATTTTTTTCATTTATTGTACTTAGAATTATGTATTCCCAAATGTGATATTGTAATCTGGTTAACCATTGCAGCAACAGGATTTTTATCAGCTCTGTTTGTATGGTTAATACCGCTTCCGGCTTCTATTTTTGCCGGATTCGTGTATCTGATATTACCTGTTGCTATACCGGCAATTTCAGTTTATTACGAGAAGAAAATAAAAAAGGAAAAAGCTAAATCCTGATTTACCTCCTGCACGTACCCTTTGAAGAGCCACCATAAAATATAGCGATTCCCAGAATAAATCCAAGATTGTATGGCCATCCGTTATTGGCTACTTCATAAATATTCACCTTTGTATTAAAAAGGCTAATTATAAATGTAACCAACGAAATAAAACCATGCCATAAACCCGCCCAGAATCCGGCAGGGTCAAGATCGAATTTTTCATTTCCCGGTGCACAGGAACTTAAAATAAAAATAGCTAATACAGCTATTATTAACCACTTGTAACTACCTGATATTTTCATAATTTATTTGATTTTGGTTATGCTAATTTATAAATTAACGGAACATAACAAAATAAATATTAATTAATTTTTAATTTTGAGCATTAAGCAAATCAAAAAAAGCTAACTTATGAAAACAACACTTGGACCTCAACGTATACCATTCCCGTCACCCACAACTCTTGTAGTTACAGGAAATATGAAAAAAGCAAATATTGTTACCATTGCATGGGTAAGTATGTTAACCAGCAAACCACCTACACTGGGTATTTCGGTCGGAACAAGAGGCTTTTCCGGTGGACTGATCAAGAAGAATAAAAACTTTACGGTCAATATTGCTACGGTTAACAACATGAAACAAACAGATTACTGTGGGATTACTTCCGGAAGGGAAATCAATAAATTCGATAAAACCGGATTAACCAAAATGCCCTCCAAAAATATTGAATCCCCGATAATAAATGAATGTCCTATCAACGTAGAATGCAGACTGGTTGAAGCAAGAATGGTTGGCCTGACTAATCATTTCATTGGCGAAATTTTGGAAATACATGTAGATAGCGACAAAATGCATGGTGATGCAAAACCGGGCTCAATTGATATTACAGCAATAGAACCTTTAATATACTTTTCAGGAGTGAGAAAATACTGTAAATTAGAAAAAATAGTTGGCGATGCTTACGAGATAGGT
The DNA here is from genome assembly GCA_964550205.1 of uncultured Bacteroidales bacterium. Taxonomy (GTDB): domain Bacteria; phylum Bacteroidota; class Bacteroidia; order Bacteroidales; family JAIOZK01; genus JAIOZK01. The sequence continues at coordinate 13,474 of CAZJYD010000047.1, read as the reverse complement.
AAAAGCTTGAAGTAATATCAGATGATGACGGAATCCGGATTAGCGTATTTATTAAACTTCTCAGATTAATATCATAAATTTGCCCTATAATCAATTAAAGGTATATCTTGCCTTATTTAATAAATAAATCGGCACATTATAAAAAACTATTGCTGTTGTTTTGTATTCAAATACTTATTCTGAATTTTCAAAGCAAAACCACAGCTCAGGAATTCATTTATGAAGGACGTTTAACCTCCACCGATGGCTTGTCGCAAAGCATCATAAATTGCATAATCCAGGACAGCAGGGGATTTCTCTGGATAGGTACACAGGACGGATTAAACCGTTATGACGGCAACAATTTTGTTATCTATCAGAATATCCCGGGCGATACAAGCAGTCTTTCAAATAATTATATACTTTCACTATGTGAGGACAAAAAAGGCAATATATGGGCAGGTACTATGAGCGGCGGCCTTAACAGATTAAATCCAAAAACCGGTAAATTCCGCGTCTTCAAGCATGATCCTGATGATCCGGGAAGTATTTCCGATAATAAAATCTGGGCACTCACGGCAGATGAAAATAACTCAATTTATACGGGTACAAGTAAAGGGCTCAATGTTCTGAATAATGATTCCGGTACTTTTAAAAAATTCACTCACGCTGAAAATGATTCTTCAACAATCCCTTCAAATATTGTTCTAAGCCTGTATTCCAGAAATAATATCATTCTTATAGGTACAAACAGAGGCTTGTCGGTATATGATAGGAACAATAAAAATATTAAACAAATACGCATACAAAATAAACCTTCCGGAACTAAAAACTTTATCATCTGGTCAATAAGTTATGACCATTCTGATAACTTTATTCTTGGAACTAATTCTGAAATATGGAAATATAATAATAGTTCCGGATCATTAATTCAAGTAAAATCAATTGATAACCTTGATGATCAGACAATCTGGACTGTTTTGCCTGTAGGAAAAAATCAGATTTGGGCAGGAACAAGGACAGGTATAGCAATATTTGACCGTAAAAGCAATAAACTCTCAAGTGTCGAGGTGTATGATAATTCAAGCATAGGAAATACATGGTCTATTCTGCAAGACAGGTCGGGTTTAATATGGGCAGGTACAGACAATGGTTTGCTTAAATTTGTTACAAGAGAAACTGATTTCGGTCTGCTTGATGCTGATCCTGATAATCCCGTACATTTATCAAATCCAAGGGTAAATACTATACTGGTCGACAGAAACAGAGACTTATGGGTTGGTACGGATGGAGGAGGTTTGAACCGTTTCAATCAAGATGCATCAAATTTTAAATATTACAGATCAGATGTAAATGGTAAAAGCAGTGTTTCAAGTGATTTTATCTGGTCCTTGCTGGAAGACAGGGATGGTATGATCTGGATAGGAACATACGGAAAGGGCATCGACGTATTTAATCCTTTCACACAAGAATTCACTAATTTCAAAACATATGAATCAAACCCAAACACACTATCAAACAACAGGATACTTACACTGCTTGAAGATGATAACGGAGATATCTGGATAGGAACCAGGGGTGGCGGATTAAACCGTTATGATAAATCAACAGGTATGTTTGAAGTTTACAGACACGATCCTGAAGATAACCGTTCCATTTCATCAAATACTATCCTGTCGCTTGCAAAAGATAAAAATGGTACTCTATGGATTGGTACTTTTGAAGGCGGTTTATGCAAATTTGAACAGGAAACAGATAATTTTATCTGTTATAAAAACCAAACAGGCAATGCTGCCAGTCTTTCCAATAATAATGTATGGACAATAATGTTCGACAGTAAAAACCGTTTATGGACAGGCACACAGGGCGGGCTCAATATTGTTAATGAACCAGGTAAGAAAATTGAATTTATTCACTTAACGACAAAACAAGGCTTACCAGGCAATGTTATTTTCGGATTGGCTGAAGATAAAAACGGCAATATTTGGATGAGCACTTTTAAAGGAATAGCAATGTTGAATGTTAGCCTTTTCGATCATCTTTCCGATCCCTACGAATATATAAATGATCCTGTTAAACCACTCATAAAATGTTATGATGTTCATGATGGTCTTCAGGGAAATGAGTTTAACCAGGGTGCCTGGTTTCAATCGGAAAGTGGCACCATCTATTTCGGTGGTTCCAATGGTTTGACTTACTTTAATCCTGACAGTATCAGGCCTGATACCTTCAGCCCTTCCGTGGTGTTAACCGGGTTCAGGATTTTTAACAAAGAAACCATGATACTGCCTGACAACATGCCGGAAGGATCAACAAAAGACAAAGTAATATTGGAAGACAAACAATATTATCTGCCGGGAGATATTTCATATCTCGACAACATCATTATTACACATCGCGAACGGGTTTTTTCATTCTCATTTGCATCGCTCGATTTCAGAAATCCTTCAGAGATACAGTATGCATATTTCATGGAAGGATTTGAGGATAACTGGAATTTCGTAGGAAATCGAAACGAAGCAACTTACACAAACCTCTCACCGGGCAGTTATATATTCAAGGTTAAGGGAACCAATAAAGGAGGACGATGGAGCGAAAATGAATCACATATCGGAATCACTATATTGCCACCTTTTTGGAAAACCACCTGGTTTATTCTGGTCGTTATTGTTCTTGTAGCGCTTACTATACTGCTGATCATTCGCAGGATTATAATTGTACATAAAAGAAAAGTTCTTGAGGAAAAAGAGAAGATGGAATTGCAGCTTAAAACTATTAAAAACCAGATCGATCCTCACTTTGCCTTCAATGCAATAAATATGATCAGTTCTATTATATATAAAAGCGATCCCGACACAGTATATGATCATTTTTCAAAACTGGCTCATTTAATAAGGAAAACACTTCAGGATAGTGCAAAAGTTTCCAGGCCTCTTGATGAAGAGATTGATTTTGTAAAAAAATATGTTGAGATACAACAAGCCCGGTTTAAAAATAAATTTGATTTTCAATTGCATGTTGAAGAAGATACAGATATGAACATTGAAGTACCGAAAATGATAATTCAGACCTATGTTGAAAACTCTATCAAACACGGATTAATACACCAACAGGAAAAAGGAAAATTAGAGATTATTGTCAAACCGTTTAATAATGGTTTACAAATTACGGTTGAGGATAATGGTATAGGCTGGCAAAAAGCTAAAGAGCTTAGCAGGAATTCATCCGGAATGGGACTTAAGATAGTACGTCAGATATTTTCCATGTATAATAAGATGTTCAAATACAATATTAAACAGGAAATTATTAATCTGCGGGATAAGCAAGGTAATCCCTCAGGTACAAAAGTTTTAGTTACAATTAGTCGTTAATTATTAAATTACCGGAAAATGACCAATAAAACGATCAGAGCTATTATCATAGATGATGAGGAAGAATCGAGGAATATCCTCGAACGGTTGTTGCAACGCCTGGAAATAGTTGAAATAATGGGAAAAGCAAAAAATGGTGATGAAGGAATAGACCTATTACTGCAACACAGGCCCGATTTAGTATTCCTGGACATTCAGATGCCCGGCAAAGACGGTTTTGACGTAATTGACCGCATGAAGCAATGCAATATTGACACATATGTAATTTTCGTTACTGCCTATGTTGAATATGCAATAAATGCTTTGAAAAAAGCTGCTTTTGATTACCTTTTAAAGCCGGTTGATTTCGCTGAACTTCAGGAAACTGTACAAAGGTTTGTTCATGAAAAGCAAAATAAACTTTCAGGGCAGAATATAAACACCTTGTTGGATCTTATCAATAAAAAGGATAAGATCTTTTTTAATACACGGTCAGGGTATATTTATGTAAATCCTTCGGACATCATTTTTTGCAATGCCGATGTAAATTACACTGAGATTCAGATCACAGATGGACGAAAGGAAGTTGTAACAATAAACATCAGCAAAGTTGAAAAAATGCTAAACAACAGGGGGTTTTTCCGAATAAGCCGCTCCTACCTGATAAATACCGAATACCTGATCAAAGCCGACCGGAAAAGCAGAACATGTGAACTTATCAAAGATCAACAACGATATACTATACCTGCACCGGTAAAACAAATACGTTTGTTGGAAAACCTGATACGTTCAGGAAATATAATATAATCCCCAGATGATGTTTCATTTTTAATAATGAATTATGTCTTATTTTCTTCAATGATTCGACTAGTGTAATGTCAAGTATAATGTGAGGTTATTTACCCCCTCTGTCTCGCTACACTCTACATCTCCCCCTGCTCGCAGGGGGAGAAAAAGAGGGGGTAAAATAAACGATAATTGCAAATTTACTATTAACTTAACACTAGTTAGATTAATGAATAATATCAAATAATCACGGATTATGCATATTTGGTCATAGATTTACCAGCCTTCATTCAATAACTCTTTTAACAGTTGCTCAAAGCCATTTCAAAGTATTATTTTTATATTGTTTATTAACCCTAAAATCATAAAAAAATGAAGTTAATTAAATTATTTTTCCTCGTTGTGATCTCATTTGCAATAAGCATGATGTTATCATGTTCCAAAGATGATGATTCTGACAATGGTAATCAGGATAATGATGCACCGGAATTTCAGGCAAAAAACGTTGATGTTCCGGATTATATGGAACAGTCAAGCGATCCATATGCCTCAATGGCTGTGAATTATGTTACAATGGCCAATAGTTTTACAGGTTATACAAGTAGTTTTACACCTCCTACTAAAAGTACCGGTTTTCTTAAATCTACCATGGACGGACCATGGACTTATACATGGACAGTTGAGGATGGAGGAAATTCTTATACAGTAACACTTACCATCACTGAAGAAGCGGATGGATATTCCTGGACTCTGACCATTACAGGAATAATGAATGGTATAGAGCTTAATAATTTCGTTTATATGGAAGCCTGGCAGTCGCATGATGAAAAGTCCGGATCATTTAAATTGTACAGCCCGGAAACAGGTGAGGCAATTATGATCGTTACCTGGGATATGGATGAAAATGGCGTCTATACCTGCACTTTCGAAATACCGGGTGATGTTCTAATAGAAGTAATTGCTAACCCGGATGGATCAGGTTCATTGGAAGTCAAGAAATGGCATGATACCCAATATCTGTTATCCTTCAAAGCTGTATGGGATTCAACCGGTCATGGCGAATGGTGGACCTATGATAAGGGAGTACTTCAGGATCACGGCACCTGGTAAGTCCAGGCAAATACATACATAGCAAAAAAGAAAAACCAGGGTATCATAAAAACTGGTAAAATCAGTTGATACCCTGGTTTTTTATTGAGCTTTATTAAGTTCCTATTCCAGAACATTGGGGTTTTTAGCTGCACAATTTTTCTTAAGCTGCTGAGGGACGATAAATTATTAATTGATAAAAAATATTATCCATTAATAAACAGAATTTTTCAATCATCAAATCCTAACCATTCATCATATTTTCTTACTTTTGATCCCTTATAAAAATTTCAGAAAGAATCTTACAGTGGAATGAACGATCAGAAAAGAAGTCTGGTAAAACGGGAGGAACAGTTTGATCCCAAAATTAATTACAATAATACACGAGCCAAGGTTGGATACGTAAACAGAAAAGAATCCACTCAGCAAACATACGACAGGATAGGTTTTAAGTCAGGACTTGAGGTACATCAACAATTAAAAACTAAAGGAAAACTTTTTTGTCGTTGTCCTTCAGGTATTTACAACGATAATAATGATTATGATGCTGAGCTTGTTCGTCATATGAGGCCAACGCTAAGCGAATTAGGAGAATATGACGGTACTGCACTTATGGAGTTTAAAACCAAAAAGGAGATAATATACAGAATCAATAACGATAATGCCTGTACTTATGAAGTAGATGACACACCACCTTTTTTATTAAACAGGGAAGCATTGAAAATTGCAATTGAAATATCCCTTCTGGCAAAACTAAATATAGTAGGAGAAGTGCATATAACACGCAAACAGTATCTTGACGGAAGTATACCGACAGGTTTCCAGCGAACAGGTATAATTGGTGTGGAAGGAGAAATACAGCTACGCAATAAAAAAGTCAGGCTTATACAGCTAAGCCTGGAAGAAGATTCATGCCGTGAGATATCTGATGTGGGCCATGTAAGGGTTTTTAAAACAGACAGATTAGGAATGCCTCTCATAGAAACTGTCACTTATCCTGATTGTAAAAACCCGGAAGAAGTTAGAGAAGCATGTGATTATATAAGGTTTTTAAACAGAAGTACAGGAAAGGTTTTAACTGGCATTGGTACCGGGCGGCAGGATGTAAATGTAAGCTGCAGAGGCGGTACCAGGGTTGAAATCAAAGGAGTTGCACATACTAAATGGATACCCGAGTTAACTCATAATGAATGTTTCAGGCAATGGGCTTTGCTACAAATCAGGGATGAACTGGGTAAAAGAATTGATAACCCCAATAAATGGCAAATAAAACATATTTCATTAGGAAATAGTTATTCATTTAATTATACACCTATAGAAAACGCAAAACAATCAAAATACAAAATAATAGCCGTAAACTTACCTGAATTCAAAGGTCTTCTATCGCACTTCACTCAACCAACCAAAATGTTTGCCGATGAGATCAGTGATCGCTTAAAGGTTATTGCATGCATAGAAAAACCTAACATGACCCATTCTGAGGAACTGAAACCTGTTGTTAGAAAAAAAATATTTGACGATATCAAAAAAAAGCTAAACGCCGGAGAAAATGATGCACAAATCATTTTCTGGGGGCCGGATGAAGATATTCATACCGCACTGGAAACAATAGAAGAAAGATGTAAAATGGCATTCGACGGTGTTCCTAATGAAACACGAAAATCATTTGAAGACGGCACAACTATTTTCGAACGTGTACTTCCCGGAGCAGACAGAATGTATCCCGATACAGATACTGCCCCTATACCACTGGAAACCTCATATATTAAAAAACTTGGTGAAAGGCTGCCCGAGGATGTACACAACAGGATCATGCAAATGATTGACTGGAAAATTCCTGATGACACATATCACTACATTCTCAGCAAGAACCTATTTCCAATAATGAAAAAAATAATAAAAGAATTAAATATAGATCCCAGTTTTGCAGGTACTCTCTTTGGACAATATCTTAAATTCATAGAAGGCCATTATAACATGGGCAAAGGATTCAACTATAAAATCATTTTTGAATTATTTAAGTTTCTCCATGAAAAAGGAATTAATTATGAATTAATTAAAAGAATGCTGCCAATTATTTACAGGCGCCCTGACATGGATTTCGATTCTATTCTTAAATATATTGACTTTAGAAAGATAGATAAAGCCCAATTTATTTCACAGATACCATCACTGAAAGAAAAATTTGATAAGATTAAAATCAATAGTAGTAAAGAAAATAAAGTTAATTGGGTTATGGGAGAGCTCAAGCCTATGGCGGTCGGAAATATTAAACTAAGGGAACTTGCCAAAAAAATCAGAGAAATGAATACTAAAACAGCAAGCGATGAGTGAAGATTTTTTCCAGGGATATAAAGGTGATGCACTTAATGTTTTAAAGAAATTCAAAACGCGCGTTTGGGGACAAACGGAAATTGAAACAACACGCGGTAGATTTGTAGGAACGGTCTTACCCAGATCTGAAAATGATGACGATCAGCACATTGTTTTAAAAATACCTACAGGATACAATGTTGGCATTGATATTAATACTATCACTACTATGAAGGAAACCGGGTATAAGAAAGCAAATTACAAAATACCCGAAAAAGAATTTCCATACACAAAGGGCTTGCCCTCAGTAAAATTATTCGGTACGGGTGGTACCATAGCATCACGTTTGGATTACAGGACAGGTGCTGTGATACCTGCTTTTTCTCCCGGAGAACTTTATGGTGCAGTACCGGAACTAGCCGACATATGCAACCTTACCACGGAGAAGGTCTTTGCCGTTTTCAGTGAGAACATGGGCCCAAAACAATATATTGCCCTTGCAAAAGCCATTGGCCAGGAAATTAAAAAAGGAATAGACGGAATAGTAATCGGGCATGGCACAGATACATTGCATCATACAGGCGGTATACTATCTTTTATGTGTCAGAATCTGCCTGTCCCCATAGTTCTTGTTGGATCGCAGAGATCATCCGACAGACCAAGCTCCGATGCAGCGCTTAATCTCATGCATGCTATGAAAGCGGCAGGCCATTCAGATATCGCTGAAGTTATGGTTTGTATGTTCGGGCCTACATCAGATGAATATGGATTACTCCACAAGGGCACACGGGTTAGAAAGATGCATTCTTCATATCGATCTACTTTCAGAACTATAGGAGATACACCTATCGCTATGATTAACAGAAAGGAAATAATACCTATACATAAAAGATACAATAAAAGACGAAATGGCAAGGATGTTAAAATATATCCTTATTTCAGTGATGAAGTTACTATGCTATATTATTATCCCGGAATGAAACCAGATACAATAGATTCTCTGATTGAAAATGGTTACCGCGGAATTATTTTTGTAGGTACCGGATTAGGACATGTAAATAAGGAATTATATCCTGCTATCGAAAAAGCACATGCTAAAGGCATTCATATGTATATGACCCTTCAAACAATTTGGGGATACGTACACATGTTCGTTTACGACACAGGAAGGGATATGATGGCAAAAGGCATAATACCACTGGGTAATATGCTTCCGGAAGTAGCATGGGTAAAATTAAGCTGGGTATTAGCACAAACAAATGACCCTGATGAAGTCAAAAAAATGATGCTTCAACCTATTAATGACGAGATCACTCTGCGGGAACCATACAATGGTTATTTGGTATACCAGGGTGGTGTGCCGGAGGTTGAAGAATTTATTAGAAAAGTCCATAAATAAAAATCAATTTATTAAATTTGGAATTAAAGAATAATTCATAAATAAAAAAATATTCGGTAATTTATCTAAGTGAATCAACAATAACTTGAATCATTATTTATTTTAATAAAATAAAGATAATATTCATTTAAATATTTATATGATTTATATTTATGAAAGCTAAAGAAAGACATACTGATAATACTTTCTTCACTAATGAGCCAAATTCAACACTTTTAGATCGTTTTGTTAAAACATTACATGATACGCAATATTTTGATGTTCTTGTAGGATATTTTAGATCAAGCGGATTTTACCAACTTTATGAAGCAATTGAAAGGGTTGACAAAGCCAGAATTCTTGTCGGTTTGGGAATTGATGAAAAAGCATATAAAACTATTAACGAATATAAAAATCAAACTGTAATGGACTTTGATTCCCATGCCGGTGCAAAGAAGGAATACCAGAAGAACCTTATCAAGGAAATCGAAAATGCAAAAGAAGATGACAGAAGGCTTGAAATTGGCATACACAAGTTCATTGAATTTCTTCAACAAGAGTGTCCTGATAAAGAATCTGATATTAAAAATTATGGTAATGGTAAAAAACTCGAAATAAAAGCTTATCCGTCAAAAAACATCCATGCAAAAGTATACATAAGTAGATATCATCCCGATGATAAGGAATATGGTTCTGTAATAACTGGTTCAAGTAACTTCTCATATTCAGGATTAGTTGCCGGAAGAGAATTCAACGTACAATTAAAAAATCAGTGGGAAGTTGATTATGCACTCGATCAATTTGAAAACTTATGGAAGAATGCTGTTGATATTTCAGATGAATTTGTTGATGCAACCCAAAACAAAACTTGGCTCAATAATAATATAAAGCCGTATGAACTATATTTAAAACTTATTTACGAATACCTGCAGGAAGATATCAATCTTGAGGAAGACTTCGAAGCATTTTTACCCAAAGGTTTTATGAAATTGGAATATCAGCAACAGGCTGTCAGGCAAGCACTTAAAATGCTACATACATACAATGGTGTTTTTTTAGCTGATGTTGTTGGACTTGGCAAAACATTCATTGCTGCACAGCTTCTTCAGCAAGTTAGAGGAAATATTCTTGTGATATGTCCACCCATGTTAAAAGATTACTGGGAAAAAAGCTTGATGGATTTTAGAGTTCCTGCAAAAGTTGAATCACTTGGTAAATTAGAACACATTATCCGAAAAGGCTTGAACCGTTGGGACTATGTTGTAGTGGATGAAGCCCATCGTTTCAGAAATGAAAACACACAATCATACGCGGATCTACTAGATATATGCAGAGGCAAAAAAGTAATTTTGGTAACTGCTACACCGTTGAATAATACTATTGATGATATCTTTACCCAGATAAAATTATTTCAGGTTCCTAAAAACTCTACTATCCCGGGAATTATTAACCTTGAAAAATTCTTTAATGGATTAAAGCAAAAACAAAAGCGACATCTAAAGCTCAAACAGGATTATAATAAAACAATACGTGAAATATCTAATGAAATAAGATCCAAAGTACTCAAACATGTAATGGTAAGAAGAACACGATATGACGTAAAAACTTATTTTTCAAAAGACATGAAACAACAGGGTTTGGTTTTCCCTGAAGTGCAAAACCCTGAAAAAATTATTTACCAGTTTGAAGGAAATATTGAAAAGGTTTTTAACGAAACCATACAATTACTAGCTAATTTCAAATATGCCCGGTACATTCCTCTGCTTTATTATACTGGAAAGAAACGACTTACTGAATTTGAAAGGCAGCAACAACGGAATGTCGGAGGCTTTATGAAAGGAATCTTGGTTAAACGCCTCGAAAGTTCATTTTTTGCCTTTAAACAAAGTATTAAGCGCTTCATAAAATCCTATAAGCGTTTCAAGCAGATGTATGAGGATGGCACAATCTACATTAGCAAAAAGGTGAATGTTTATGATTTATTGGATAACGATGATTTAGATAAGCTCGAAAAAGCCGTTGAAGAGGAAAGGGCGCAGAAATACGACTCCAAAGATTTTAAAAAATCCTATATCAATGATCTGAAACATGATCTGAACATACTTGAAGAAATTTGGAAACTATGGAAGCATATTGATGATGATCCCAAATTGGAAAAGTTCATCAATGAACTCAAAAAGAATCCAAAACTTAAAAAGCCTCAACTGGTCATTTTTACGGAATCGAAGGAAACAGGTGATTATTTATACGAAAACCTGATTGAGCAGTTTCCTGGTAATGTGATGTTTTATTCCAGTTTCGGAGGCAGGCATACCGATAAAAAAACCACCTCCAAGCATACTGTTTCAAGAGAAATGATTCTTGAAAATTACGATCCGAACTCCGAAACTCGCTCAAAGGATATTCGGTTTTTAATTGCAACTGATATTCTTTCGGAAGGCATAAACTTACACCGATCCAATGTTTTAATAAATTACGATCTGCCATGGAACCCAACGAGGGTTCTTCAAAGGGCCGGACGTATCAACAGGCTTGGAACTGAACATCCCGATGTATATATCTTTAACTTCTTCCCAACTACACAGTCCGACAAACAATTGGGCCTTAAAAGAAATATAACCAATAAAATCCAGATGTTTCATGACATTCTCGGAGAAGATGCTAAATATCTTTCTGACGGTGAGGAGGTGACCAGCCAACAGTTATTCGACGCCTTGAACAATAAAAAAGCTTATACCGGTGAAGACGAGGAAGGTGATTCGGAACTCAAATATCTTGAAACGATGAGGAAGATCAGGGACAAGGACCCCGAACTTTTCGAACGGATTAAGAAATTGCCTAAAAAGGCTCGTTCCGGCAGAAAAGTCAATGAGCTAGAAAAAGACAAATTGATTACATTTTTCAGACTGGGCAACCTCAAAAAGTTTTACAGGAACGCCGGCGGCAATTCCGATGAAATAACATTTTTTGATGCCGTCGAATTGTTGGAGTGCTCTCCCGAAACCAAAAGGGCGCATATACCATCCGATAAGTATTTTAACATGTTAAACACCAACAAAGCATGTTTTGAACTGGATACTACCCAGGGAGAAGAAGATAAAACCGGAAGTGGCGGTGCATCAAACGTTAAGTATATCGAAAAGCGAATGAAAGAACCTGCTTTCAGGCGATATAAGGGTTTTACCGATTCGGACGAGGATTTTATCCTTCAGGTAAAAAGTATGTTGCAACAAGGATTGATGGCAAAAAAAATCGCTCAGAAAATTAAGCGGGAAATGGAAAAAGAAGACAATCCCCTGAAAATGCTTGGAATACTCAGGAAACATATTAGATCGGTTTCTTTTCAAGAGAACCAGAACGATAATTCATCACTCAAAAGGGAAGTAATTCTTTCGGGATATTTGCTTAAATAATGGAAATGCCTGATAAACATATCATCTATGAACTCAAGAAAGCAATTTTGCAAAGCCGCTATCAGGCTGCAAAGCTGGTAAATAAAGAACTGATCTCCCTGTATTTTTTTATCGGCAACAAAATAAGTATAACTGCAAAAAAACAAACCTGGGGTAGTAAGGTCCTCGACCAAATTTCGGAGGCATTGCAAAAGGAACTTCCCGGATTAAAAGGTTTCTCCGCCGGAAACCTTAAGAAAATGAGGGTGTTTGCCGATTTCTGGATACAGGAGTTTAATATTGGTTCAACACTGTCGAACCTTTTATCAAAAGACATTTCTGTAATTGGTTCAACACTGTCGAACCAATTAGATAAAACCATCAAAAAACGCACTGAGCACAACACGGAAAACTTTTTTGAAACTTTTTATGCGGTAAGTTTTTCGCACCACTATTTGATTGCTTCTAAATCTGACACTGCTGAAGAAGCCATATTCTATATCAACAAAACACAGCAAGAGTTGTGGTCGTTCAGAACCTTGCAACACCAAATAAATAACGATCTTTATCATAAACAGGGAACCATGCCGAGCAACTTCCGGCAAATCCTGCCCCAAAAAGAATCGGAAAAAGCTATACAGGTTTTTAAAGACGAATACTTGTTGGATTTTATCAACATTGAAGATCCTGATGAAGAAGATGAGCGATTAATCGAAAACGAGATTGTACGCAATATTAAAAAATTCATATTGACGCTGGGAAACGACTTTGCCTTTATGGGCAATCAATATCGGTTGATTGTTGAGGAACAGGAATATTTTATCGACCTGCTGTTTTACAACAGAAAGTTACAATGCATGGTCGCCTTCGAGCTTAAAACGGGGAAGTTTAAACCCGAGTATCTTGGCAAATTGAATTTTTATCTGTCAGCTCTTGATGAACTGGTTAAACAGCCTCACGAAAACCCCTCAATCGGGATCATACTTTGCAAAGAAAAAAACAATAAAATTGTAGAATATAGTTTCAGGGATTTCAATAAGGCTATGGGTGTGGCTACATACAAAACCAGCCGTGAAATCCCCGAACAATACAAAGATGCACTGCCCGGTGCGGACACCCTTAAAAAACTAATGGATTAATGGAAAAGAAGCAGGCACAGGAATTTATTCATGAAGTGCTCAATTCAA
>CAZJYD010000046.1:0-26595 GCA_964550205.1 uncultured Bacteroidales bacterium | reverse complement strand
TCAAGATTTGATGAAGAGCAATTTGTAAGGTTTATTAAGGAACTACTTAATGATTATGAAATAAAGAATAATCCATTTAGTGGAAGCCGAATCCCCGAAAAATTCAGAAAGCATATCGCCCATTATAAAAGAATTGGGAAATACATTGATCCTGAAGGTGAATTGATGGATGTTTTAATCGTTCATGCAAAGAGTGTTAGCAAGCTTGAGAGAACCCGTACAGCATTACGAAATTTTGTTGTGCACCATATGAAAAACTTCGAAAAACAATATGCCCTCGTTGCTTTTTATTCCAAAGAAGATGACGGTGCCGATTGGCGCCTCTCACTGGTAAAAATTGATTACGAATCCCAAAAGAATGAAGAAGGCAAAATAAAGATCAGGGAAGACCTGGTGCCGGCCAAACGCTTTTCATACCTGGTAGGTGAGCACGAACATACCTATACTGCACAAAAACAATTGCTGCCCCTGATTGAGGATGACCATAGCAAACCTTTGATTGTAAAAGAAAAGGATGGAGATAGAAGTATTGAATCTGCATTCAGCATAGAAACCGTAACAGATGAGTTTTACAAACAATATAAAGAACTTTACTTAACGCTTACGGAAAACGAAGAATTCACAGATGCCTTGCAAATGCATGGACAGGACCCTGTGCGTTTTGTTAAAAAATTATTGGGACAAATTGTATTCCTGTATTTCCTGCAAAAAAAAGGTTGGCTGGGAGTGCCCAAAGAGAGGAAAATGGGACAAGGCTCAAAACGGTTTCTGCAAGACCGCTTTGAAAAAGCCATGGTAGAAGGCAAAAACTATTTCAATGATTTCCTGCGTTTTTTGTTTTATGAAGCCCTGGCCAAAGAACATAATGACGAGGGTATAAAACATTACTATAAAAAACTGTCTTGCAAAATCCCCTTTCTCAATGGCGGGTTGTTTGAAGCAGAATACAAATGGGATACGGCCGATATACAAATCCCCAATGATCTCTTCCGCAATGAACAAAAAAACAAAGCCGGTGACAAAGGAACCGGCATCCTGGAAGTTTTCGACCGCTATAATTTTACCATACGTGAGGACGAACCCCTGGAAAAAGAAGTAGCCGTTGACCCCGAAATGTTGGGTAAGGTTTTTGAAAACATGCTGGAAATTACAGAGCGCAAAAGCAAAGGCGCCTATTATACACCCAGGGAGATCGTTCATTATATGTGCCAGGAAAGCCTGATCCATTACCTCGATAATACACTCAATGAATACACTGAAAGTTACCAGGCCATCGATACCGACCAGACTTATATGTTTGGAGGCAGCACAGATAAAAAAGGTACCCTTAAAATGGAACTGGAAAACAAAGGAGACATCCGGGTTCCCAAAGAAGACATTGAACAGTTTATCAGGCACGGGCATTTGGTGCTGGAACACGAAACGGCTGTAACTGAAAAAGGAAAAGAAACCACTGCTTACAAATACAAACTTCCTGAAAGCATTCGAAAACATGCCCAAGAGTTGGACAATGCCCTTGCCGGTATTAAAATTTGCGACCCCGCTATTGGCTCCGGCGCTTTCCCGGTTGGCCTGATGAATGAAATTGTAACAGCCCGTTTGGTGCTGAATTCTTTCCTGCAAAACAAAGACATAACAGCTTACGAACTGAAGCGCCATACCATACAGGAAAGCATTTATGGTGTTGACATTGACGCCAGTGCCATTGACATTGCCCGCTTACGCCTTTGGCTATCCATGATTGTGGATGAAGAAGATTACGAAAGTATTGAAGCCCTGCCAAACCTGGATTATAAAATTGTTTGCGGGAATTCACTAATTGGATTGCCAAAAGGGTATGAACCACGGTGGCTTAAAAAGATAGAAAAGGACAAACAGAAATTTTTTGAAACTACAGATGAAAAAGAAAAAGTCGAACTTAGAAAGAAAATTAATAATAGCTTATATGGATTTTTAGAAAATACCAAGGAATCTGTTGGATACAAAATCGATTTTGATTTCCGATTATTCTTTTCGGAAATATGGCACAAAAAGGATGGATTTGATGTTGTTATTGGAAACCCTCCCTACGTATCAAGTAAGGAATTAGAAACAAACCTGAAAAACATATTTAAAAAGTTGTTTGAAACGGCACTGGGACAATTTGACTTGTTTTCTTTGTTTATTGAAAAGTCATTTCAAATTAATAATAATAGAGGAATCCATTCTTTTATAATACCTGACTCATACATGGGAAGAAGTAATTTCGAATGTTCAAGAGATTTTTTTATCCGGCATTCCTTTCCTAAAAAGTTTCTGCATTTTAATAATGCTTTTCATACAGCTACAGTTAGTAGTTTTATCTATGTTACATCGAAATTGAAAAGTGTTGATAGAATTACATTTGTAACAGCCAATACTTTAGATAGTTGGATTCAATCACATTTCATATCGAATGCACTTTCTCTAAAAGACTTATATCTATCTGGTAGTTGTAAGTTCGTTTTTCTTTCAAAAAATGATGAAACTATTATCAAAAAAATACAAGACGGAAACAAAAAACTTGGCACACTAACAACAATGTGGAGAGGTGAAGAGATTGGTAGAAAATCTGATATAGTCCAGACTCATCCTGAACCAAACACAATTAGATTAATAACAGGCGGTAATGCCAAAAAATACATAGTAGATGGAGAAATTGGATACATCCGTATCGAAGATGTTAAAAAGGATATTAACAATTATAGAAGAAATAAAGTCGTTATTGGGCAATTAGGTGACAATTTAGAAACAGCGGTAGATTTGGATGGATTAATTGATACACAATCTGTATATAATATTTATTCGACAAAAACCAACATATATGTCATATCATGCCTCCTAAATTCTTCAGTATTAAATTACCTTTATTATAAACTATTCAAGGAAAAAAAAGAATTCCCAAGGATTCTTTTAGAAAATCTAAAGGTATTGCCAATCATTGATACTAATGAAAAAGTTCAAGAGGTATTAACTATTTTGTACAAATACACAAATAGTCTTTATCAAAATGAAAAACGACTAATTTCAAGTTACCTTGAGGTAATCATAGACGGAATTGTCTTCGAGCTTTACTTTACAAAAGAATTTGAATCTGCAAACAAACAAATCATGTCACGAACAGGAAATTTACAACCAATTTCTATGGAAATGAGTGATGAAGAGAAACTCTCCATCATCCAAAGCGAATTCAAGCGTTTATACGATTCCAACCATCCTATACGCAACAACCTGGAAACCCTGGACAGCATAGAAGAAGTAAGGATCATCAAAGAATCCCTAAAAAAACAAACCTGTGAAAAATTATGAAGTCACTTACACCAAAGGCTACCTTATAGGTGATATGCAGATGATCGAAAATGTTCAGGGGCTATCGCTGAATAATTTGTTTTCGAATATGGTAGCTTTCTATTTTTCATTTTCAATTTTTTTTTAACTCATACCGTCTTCAATCACAATCCCAAACTCATACTAACCAATTCGGCAATATCATAGTTTTTAATCTGTTCCTCTTTGTTTTTGTATTTAATGCCGTCCGTCATCATTACCATACAAAACGGACAGGCTGTTGCAACTATATCAGCATTTACTTCAATTACATCTTCTATCCTTTCAATAAAAACTTCTTTATCTCCCTCCTCAGCCTCTTTAAACATTTGTCCGCCTCCTCCTCCGCAGCATAAAGCAAAACTTTTATTTCTTTTCATTTCGATCTTTTTTCCGCTCATTGCATTGAGCACTTCGCGCGGTTCATTATATATTCCATTAGCACGGCCAAGATAACATGGATCGTGAAAGGTTATTCTTTTATCTTTAAAAATATCATTGAATTTTATCTGCTTTTCCCTGATCAATTTTGCCAAAAACTGAGAATGGTGCCAAATCTCATAATGTCCTCCGAATTCAGGATATTCATTTATAAATGTATTATAATCATGTGGGCAGCATGTAAGAATTTTCTCCACCTCATAACCATTCATAATTTCAATATTTGTCATGGCCTGCATCTGAAAAAGCATTTCATTACCACTTCGTCTGGCTATGTCTCCGCTATCGGACTCTTCAGTACCTAGTACTCCATAGTCTATTTTATAATAATCCAATATCTTCACAAATTCTCTGGTCACTTTTTTGTATCTGTCGTCAAAGGCTCCTGCAGAACCAACCCAAAAAAGCCACTCGGGTTTTTTGCCCTGAGCAAAAAGATCAGCTATTACTGGCACTTCTATTTTTATTTTATTTCGATCTTTTAGATCCATATTTTTATTTCTTAATTTTCATATAAAAAACTAAACTACATTTCTTTCAAGGTTATCAGACCACTTCATTCTGTCTTCCGGTGAAAATTGCCATGGGGCACCGTTATTTTCAATATTTGTAAAAATAGCATTCAATTCACCCGGCCCTGCGGATTCTTCCATCACAAGATAACGTCTTAAATCAATTATCAATGAAGGATGATTAATATTAATCGGGCATTCCTGCGCACAGGCATTACATGTAGTGCATGCCCAAAGTTCCTCTTCCGAGATATAATTTTTTATCAACGACTTTCCATCATCAAATTCTTTACCTTTTCTAACAAGGCCCGGTCCTTTTTCTTTCATCCTTGCCCTTAGATCCATCATTATCTTACGGGGTGATAATTTCTTACCAGTAATATTAGCCGGGCAAACTGATGTACACCTGCCGCACTCGGTGCAGGCCAATGAATCAAGATAATTTTTCCAGGTAGTATCATCTGAGTCTTTTACACCAAAACGTGCGGGAGT
Source organism: uncultured Bacteroidales bacterium (assembly GCA_964550205.1). Lineage (GTDB taxonomy): Bacteria > Bacteroidota > Bacteroidia > Bacteroidales > JAIOZK01 > JAIOZK01. Next base: position 21,805 of record CAZJYD010000046.1, on the reverse strand, counting down.
ATCCTCTTCAGCTTCTGCCGGTTCCTGATAAGCTGTTTCGGGATCCATCATCATCTTAACTTCTTTTGTGATCTCAGGCATATTGTCAACATATCCCAAAGGTTTTAAACGGCTTAAAAACACATTGGGTACGGACATAAATACATGGAAATGCTTGGAATATGGCAATATATTCGCAAAAATAAAAATCCACAATATGTGAGCCCACCAGTTAACTTCATGCCATGTATGTAGTTTATCAACAGGCAATTCACCGAAAAATCCTGCAATAACCTGGCTAACCGGAAATACTCCTGCAATCTCATTACCGGCTGCTTTTAAAAATAAAATATAAAAGGTGTTCATTCCCAGAAGAGAGATCATCAGAATGCCAATAATAATAAGTGCTATATTGGCATCTATTTTTGAAATAGGTTTCATTTCAATACCATAAAACCTCTTAATATGCATAAAGATTCTTCTGACAAGAAAAACTACTATCGAGATCAAAACCAATAAAGCAAAGATATCTCCCGAAGCAATAATTACATCATATACAATTCCCAGAACCTTAAGCACCCTCTCAGTACCAAATAATCCGTCAATCACCATTTCTATGCTTCCTATCAGAATAACACAGAATCCCCAGAACACTAGTGCATGCAGTAAACCTATTACAGGTCTCCTGAAGATTTTGCTTTGCAATAAAGCAACCTGTAACATAATACCGATTCGTTTAGGGATATTTTTTACAGGAAATGGTTTTGTAAACTTAAAATAGTTAAAAATCCTGTACATGGTGAAGGTAAAAACACCTAATGTTATGATCAATGCAGCTAAGAATATTATTTGTTTTATCTCCATAAATATTTGGCTTTTAAGGCATATATTAAAATTTACAATTATATGAAGAATATTTCTTAGAATAAAGATAAATTACATGTGTCTGCGATTACAATCTTAAATTACGAATGTTATAAATAAATATTATTGTAACATTCATTATCTTTGTAAGCTAATTTGAATTAGTACGTTTTATGAAAGAACCATCAGAGAATATCTACAAACCGAAGAATCATATTCGTATTGTAACCGCGGCATCTTTATTTGACGGCCATGATGCATCAATTAATATTATGCGCAGGATCATACAAGGGTCAGGAGTTGAAGTAATACATTTAGGGCATAACAGGTCGGTTCAGGAGATTGTAGAATGTGCCATTCAGGAGGACGTGCAATCAATTGCCATCACTTCCTACCAGGGTGGTCATATAGAGTTCTTTAAATACATGTATGATTTGCTTCATAAAAGAGGTTCAGGTTCAATAAAAGTTTTTGGTGGAGGTGGAGGTGTCATACTTCCTGAAGAGGTTAAAGAACTTCATGATTACGGTATTGCCAGGATATATTCTCCCGATGACGGACGTAAAATGGGATTACAGGGCATGATCAATGACCTTCTTGAAAAATCGGATTTTCCAAAAGGTAAAAATATTAAAGTTAGTCTTAATGGCTCCCTGGATAAAGATCCAAAATTGATAGGACAACTGATATCTGCCGTTGAAAATTATCCTTCCGATGTTAAGGACTTGTTGGGCAAGCTGAGGAATAAAGCTAAAAATAATAAATCTCCTGTATTGGGAATCACAGGGACAGGAGGATCAGGAAAGTCATCTTTAATAGATGAAATAGTAAGAAGATTTCTCGATGACATACCTGACATTAATATTGCAATCATATCTGTTGATCCTTCTAAAAGAAAAACCGGCGGAGCATTACTGGGTGACAGGATAAGGATGAACTCCATAAACACACCCCATGTATATATGAGGTCTCTGGCAACCAGGCAATCAAATCTTACTATGTCAAAATATGTTAAGGATGCCGAGACAATAGTTCAGGCTGCTGATTATGATCTGGTTATTTTGGAAACCTCAGGTATAGGTCAGTCCGATACCGAGATCATTGATCACAGTGATCTTTCATTATATGTTATGACGCCGGAATACGGAGCTGCGACACAGCTCGAAAAAATTGACATGCTTGACTTTGCTGATGTCATCGCTTTAAATAAATTCGACAAAAGGGGTGCGCAGGATGCTCTGCGCGATGTAAAAAAACAATACCAGCGTAATCATTTGTTTTGGCATGAGGACCTTGAAAATATGCCTGTATACGGCACTGTAGCTTCACAGTTTAACGACCCGGGTGTAAATAAACTATATAAGATTATTCTTAATAAGATCAGGGAGAAAACAGGCTTTGATTTCAAATCCAAATTGAATACGCTTGATGCAATGTCTGAAAAGATATATATCATTCCTCCCAAGAGGACAAGATACCTTTCTGAAATATCCGAAACAATCAGAGATTACAATAAGTGGGCTGAAAAGCAGGCCGATGTAGCTGAACGTCTTTATGGTTTTAAAGAAACAATTAAATCGGTTAGCTCACAGAGCGACAATCCTGATCTGATAAAAGAATTAGAAAAAACATACAAAAAAATTGAACTTGATCTCGATCCTCATAACAAAAAAATCATAGATACATGGGATAAAAAAGTAAATGCATATAAGAAGGAATTTTTCAAATTCAAAGTAAGAGGTAAGGAGTTAAAGATAAAAACACATAACGAGTCACTGTCACATCTTCAGATCCCGAAGGTTATTCTTCCAAAAAGCAAGAACTGGGGAGAGATTTTACGTTATGTATTGAAAGAAAATGTTCCCGGAGAATTTCCCTTCGCAGCAGGTGTATTTCCATTCAAACGTGAGGGGGAAGATCCCACACGCATGTTTGCCGGAGAAGGCGGGCCCGAAAGAACAAATAAACGTTTTCATTACCTTTCCTATGGGCTGCCTGCCAGACGATTATCCACAGCCTTTGATTCGGTTACACTGTATGGTTTTGATCCTGATCGCAGACCTGATATTTACGGCAAAATAGGTAATTCGGGTGTTTCCATCTGCTGCCTTGATGATGCCAAGCGACTTTATTCCGGATTTGACCTGGCTGATCCAAAAACATCTGTCTCAATGACTATCAATGGTCCGGCTCCCACTATGGTAGGATTTTTCATGAATGCTGCAATCGATCAGCAATGCGAAAAATATATTAAAGAAAATAATCTGGAAGAAGAAGTAAATAAAAAAATTGATTCCCTGTACACAAAAAAAGGAACCCGGCGACCTGTTTATCATGGTGATCTGCCTCAAGGACATAATGGACTAGGATTAATGTTACTGGGAATTACTGGAGACCAGGTACTTCCCAAAGAGGTTTATGACAAAATAAAAGCCGATACTATCAGCCAGGTTCGCGGTACTGTTCAGGCAGATATACTTAAAGAAGATCAGGCTCAGAACACCTGTATCTTCTCAACGGATTTTGCCCTGAAAATGATGGGTGATATTCAGCAATATTTCAACCTTAATAACGTAAGGAATTTCTATTCCGTTTCTATTTCAGGATATCACATTGCAGAAGCCGGAGCCAATCCCATAACACAGTTGGCTTTTACGTTGGCCAATGGTTTCACCTATGTGGAATACTATCTAAGCCGCGGCATGGATATTAATAAGTTTGCCCCTAATCTTTCATATTTCTTTTCAAATGGAATAGACCCTGAATTTTCAGTAATAGGTCGTGTTGCAAGACTTATCTGGGCAAAAGCAATGAAACTTAAATATGGAGCGAATGAAAGATCACAAAAACTAAAGTATCATATTCAAACCTCAGGACGGTCATTACACGCGCAGGAAATCGATTTTAATGATATCCGGACAACTCTGCAAGCATTATACGCAATTTATGATAATTGTAATTCTCTACATACTAATGCTTTCGACGAAGCCATTACTACTCCTACTGAAGAATCTGTAAGAAGGGCTATGGCAATACAGTTGATTATTAATCATGAATTGGGTTTGGCTAAGAATCAAAATCCATTACAAGGTTCATATATTATTGAGGAACTAACAAGACTTGTGGAGGAAGCTGTATTGGCAGAATTTGACAGGTTAACCGAAAGAGGCGGGGTACTGGGTGCTATGGAAACCATGTATCAAAGAAGCAAAATCCAGGAAGAATCCCTGTATTATGAAACCATGAAACATACCGGCAAACTTCCAATAATGGGAGTAAACACTTTCTTATCCTCAAAGGGTTCTCCCACAATTATACCCGGCGAAGTAATCAGAGCTACAAAAGACGAAAAGGAAAGACAACTTGATACATTGGAAACACTCCATAAAACCTATGAAAAGGAAGCTGATGAACACCTCAAAAGACTAAAAGAGTATGCTATAGGAAATAAAAATATCTTTGAAAATCTTATTGAAACAACCAAGTATTGTTCAATCGGTCAGATAACAAATTCTTTATTTGAAGTAGGCGGACAATACAGAAGAAATATGTAAATTGCAACTTTTAAATACAAATCGGAATTGAATATGATATCAGCCAAAATTCTCGTAGTATATCCGGCAATAGAATCAACTTTTATTTCGGTATACAGGAGTACAGACCTTACTTTTCTCAAGAACATAAAACATTCTGCCCCGGAACTTGAGAAATTTGATGAATTGATGGATCAGGCTGATTATCGCAAAGAGCTTATCATAAAAGTATTAAAAGAAAATGATATCAACATAGGCATAATTGAACTGGTAATGGCCAGAAGTGGGTTAATTAAACCTGTTAAATCCGGTATTTATGAAATCAATGAAAAAATGCTTGAAGATTTAAGGGCAGGTATACAGGGAGTGCATGCAACTAATCTTGGCGGTGTTATCGCCTATGATATTGCAAAAATGCTTGGTAAAAAAGCATATATGGCTGATCCGGTAGTTGTTGATGAAATGGATGAAATTGCAAAGGTAACAGGTCATCCTGAATTTAAACGCAGATCTGTTTTCCATGCTTTGAGCCATAAGCATTTTGCCAGGAAATATGCCAAATCAATAAATAAAACTTATGAAGAACTAAATTTGATTGTAGCTCATGTAGGAACTGCAGGTATTTCAATAGGTGCACATAAAGGCGGAAAGGTTATTGATGTAAATAACTCTTTTGATGGAGATGGGCCTTTCGGAATACAAAGAAGCGGTACACTACCAATGGGTGATCTTGTCAAGCTTTGCTTTAGTGGTAAATATACGGAAGAAGAAGTAAACAGAATGATTACCAAAGAAGGTGGCTATGCTGCTTATCTTGGTACAAGTAATCTCGAGGAAATAGATAAGAAAGTCCTTTCAGGTGATAAAACCACCCTTTTTATTTCAAACGCTCTTTCTTATCAAGTCTCAAAGGAAATTGGTGCAATGTATACAGTATTGGAAGGTAAAGTTGACGCTATCCTTCTTACAGGTAATATATTCAACAGCGAACGTTTCCTCGCAAATGTTTCAAGACGTGTAAAAGAAATAGCACCTATTGCATTATATCCCAGTCAAAACGATTTCGATGCCATGGCATTGAACGGACTGAGAGTACTTAAAGGTGAAGTAGAAGTTTTTGAATATAAATAATTTTAAATCAATTATGCCACATTGGTTAGAAGCAGCCGAAAGTGAATTAAAAGGAAAGGAAAGTAAAAACCGCAGCGCTGGTTTCCTTGATCGAAAGTTAAGAATTCAGAAAAATCTCAAGAAAAACAAGGCTAAGTATTATGCTTTTATCAATAAACTGAACGACTTAATAGACAGGGCCAACAGTCTGCCCGTTGATAAAAAACAACCCTTCGGACATATTGATAAAGTTTATAAAAACAACAAACTCGAGAATCATATGTTCTCTTATAAAAGCAACAGAAGATTCGAAAAACAATTACCAAGCAAGATAATGGAAAGACTGGCAGAGTTTGCAATACTTACATTATTTAAGCCTTCTCATTTTAAACATTCACGAAAATTATACATTACGGTCAGCAGTAAAATAGATCAGATTGGTTTGGAGGTAAAAGAGCAATCAATGTTGAAACAAAGAATTATTGTCGATAAAGAGCTTGTTGATAAAAAGAATGAATACAAAGACAGAGATCGTTTTCACAGATATTTTAACTGGAACATTAATGAAGTGGATGAAGAGTTTGCACTGAAGATACTCGACTGGCTGGCTTTTAAAAGCAATCTTGATGACCTTCCTTTTATCATTAAATAATTTATCAGTTATTCTACAGTCGTAACTTTGCTTATTAATAATAGAAGGTATTCAACAATAAACAATTGAGAAATTGAACATTCCTTTAGCATCCAATATATCTTGATATTACCAGCCGCTGAATTTCTGAAGTACCTTCACCTATTTGCAGTAAGCGCTGGTCGCGGTATAATCTTTCTATATCGTAATCTTTCATTAAGCCATAACCTCCATGCAATTGCACAGCTTCGTCAACAACTTCTTTAGCAATTTCTGAACAATACAATTTAGCCATTGCGGCTTCCTTACCAAATTTTTTTCCGCTATCCTTCAACCAGCATGCTTTATATAATAAATTACGTGCCAGTTCTATTTTCAGGGCCATGTCTGCAAGTTTAAAAGCATTAACCTGAAATTTGATTATGGGTTTACCAAACTGTTTTCTTTCCTTCGCATATTCAATTGCCAGGTCATAAGCTCCCTGAGCACAGCCAAGGCCCATTGCAGCAATAGATAAGCGACCACTGTCGAGAGTGCTTAGCATTATTTTTGATCCCTGGCCAATTTCACCAAGAAGGTTTTCTTTGGGCACTTTGCAATCATCAAAATATAATTCAGCCGTATCCGAACTGCGCCACATCATCTTTCCGTGCATGCTGACCCTCTTAAATCCGGGAGTACCTTTTTCCACAATAATACATGTAAATTCTTTTTTACCATCGTTTTCTGCTGTAACAGCTTGAACCACAGAACCGATAGAAATATCAGCCGAACCATTGGTGATAAATATTTTAGAACCGTTAATAACCCATTCATCCCCCAGAAGTTCTGCTTTTGTTTTAGTTCCTCTGGAATCGGAACCTGCATCAGGCTCTGTAAGACCGAATCCCCAAAGCGCTTCTCCTGTGCAAAGTTTAGGCAGGTATTTCATCTTCTGTTCCTCATTACCATAGTAATATAGAGGGCCTATTCCCAGAGAATTGTGAGCAGCAAGTGTAGCAGCCTGAGAACCATCTATGCGGGCAATTTCTTCCACAGCAATAATATAGGAAAGGTAATCCATGTCTTGCCCACCATATTTTTCGGGGAGATACATGCCAAAAAGCCCTAACTCTCCCATCATCTTAGTCAGTTCATTAGAAAATTCGGCTTTTTCATCCAATTCCTTTGCTCTGGGTCTTATCTCCCTTTCTGCAAAATCCCTTACGGATTCACGGATCATTATCTGATCTTCGCTTAAATCAAAATCCATATTTATCTTTTTTTAATAAAATATAATCATTCAATTTCCATTAAAGGAGTTCCTGCTTCTACCATTTCATCAGGAGATACAAGTATGCTCTTAATAGTGGCATCTTTATTTGCCACAATATTATTCTCCATCTTCATTGCTTCAATCACCATCAACAGATCACCTTTTTTAACAATAGCTCCCTCTTCTATATTTATTTTGAAAATGCGTCCAGGTATAGGAGCAATTATATTATGGCTTTCTTCCGATGTACTTTCTTCTCCGGTGTGGGCAAGTACGTCAGAATCAAGTAAATCATTTCTCTTAATTTCAAAATCCTGATCATTAATAGTAACTTTTGTCTTTCCTTCGTCTCCTTTTGAAAATTTTGCATAATAAGTCTTATCTCCTATCTTGAAATCAATTTCTCCCAAATCAACATATTTAAACTCAGCCTCATACTGCTTACCCTCAATTTCAAATTCATACTTCTTATTTCTTGCCCTGTTGATGTATACATGATATTCTTTATTATTATACGTAACATCAATCTTCATCATATTCCTCCAGTAACCAATTCTGGTCCAAACATCTTGTTCTTCCCTTGGTTTTTCTTCCTCAAGAAACTTAGCATTTAAGGAATAAGTCAGAAATCCTATCATGGCAACAGGATAATCTACCTTTTCTTTACTGTAATTTTTTCTGTTGGGTGATTTATTCTCATTCACGGTTTCTTTTATTTTAGGTTTTGGACTTTCTTCTTGCGATCTTAATTTTTCAATTTCCTCTTCGAATCTTTTCTTGGCGAGACCGGATTTATAATCCCTGTATTGAGTTTCATGCATAGCGAACTCAAACAATTCTTCCTCATTCTCACCTGCATCCCAGTTATTCTCTTTCATTTCCTTCCGATATTTATCCAGTACATCAGGATAAGCATCCTGGGGATTTCCTGTGTAGAATTTCAATCCTTTCTTTTTGGCCAGTTCAACGATTTCAGGTGCTAATGGTCCGGGCAATTTCCCTGATTTACCAAGGATCATATTCCAGGTATTATCATCCATCATCGAATACCTTGGTTCGCCTTTAGCCATCTGTATAATATTTAAAAGAGCAACATTCTTAACATACTGACTAAATGGAGTAACCAGGGGAGGATATCCCAGCTTTGGCCATACATAGGTAACTTCGTCAAACAGTTTTACAAGCAGTTCATCCTCTGTAAGTTCTTCTTTTCCTGATGCTTTCAACGACATATTAATGCCCTGGTGAACACCTTTCAGGTCAGCCATAAGGCTACCCATCATACCGCCGGGAAGACCCGGTTGAATCATCAGCGAAGACATATAACGATTACGTGGGTTTATAAAATACCCCAAGAAATCATCTATAAAACTCTGTGTCAGGGCACGGGCTTCCATATAGGCGTCCATATTGATCTCAGGAACATCAAAACCGTCATCATCAAGCATTTCCCTAATAGTGATGACATCAGGATGAACCATCCCCCATGACAGTGGTTCCATGGCCGTATCAAGATAATCGGCACCTGCTTTGGCAACTTCAAGCATAGAAGCAACCGAAAAGCCCGGGCCGGAATGTCCATGGTATTGCACTATTATATGAGGATATTTTCCCTTTATTGCTTTAACTAATTTACCAAGTTCCACCGGGCGACCCACACCTGCCATATCTTTCAGGCATATCTCGTCAGTGCCATATTCAACGGCTTTATCCACTATATCCATATAATATTTTACAGTGTGGATTTTTGAGTGTGTAATACTCAAAGCAGCCTGGGAGACCATGCCTGCCTCCTTGGCATATTTTATTGAAAGCTCCAGGTTACGATGATCATTCAAACCATCAAATGAACGTGCAATATTAGTTCCCTGTGCTTTCTTTACTTTGTACATTAATTTCCTTACATCAGCGGGAACGGGAAACATGCGTATTCCATTTAAAGCCCTTTCGAGCATATGTGTTTGAACACCAGCCTCGTTAAAAGGCTTTGTCCATTCCTTTACTGATTTATTAGGATTTTCACCGTATAATAAATTTACCTGTTCAAATGCTCCTCCGTTAGTTTCTATTCTTGAGAAACATCCGATATCAATTATTACAGGTGCAATCTTCTTTAATTGATCAACCCTGGGTTGGTATTTTCCCGAAGATTGCCACATATCACGGTAAATAAGACTGAATTTTATTTGTCGTTTAGCCATATATAGTTTTCTTATGTTTACTAATCATTTAATTAATTTTATTGCTTCAGGTTATAAATAAAACAGTATTTGTAATTATTTATCTTTTAACCAATTGGGCTTTCTTTTTTCAAGGAATGATGCCATTCCTTCCTGCCCTTCTTCCGAAGCACGCAATTTTGCAATCAGGTCAGCAGTATGCTTTAATGAATTCTCAAAAGTCCATTCATTATACAAGTTATATATCAACTTCTTACAAGATGCAATTGCATTTGGTCCGCTGCTCATAAGAATTTTTATTGTTTCATTTGCTTTTTCATCAAGCTGCTCTGCAGGGACTGATTCATTAGCCAAACTTGTTTTCTCAGCCTCATCGCCCAGAAATCTGCGTCCTGTCAACATCAGGTCACGGGCATTATATTCTCCTATACGTTTCACAACGTAGGGGGAAATCGTTGCCGGTGCAATTCCTAATTTAACCTCTGCAAAAGCAAATTTTGTATCATTAGCACAGTATACAAAATCACAAGCCGCCAGTAATCCGTTTGCTCCTCCAATAGCTGCGCCATGAACCAATGCTATAGTTGGTTTCTTACATGTATATATAACATTAAAGGATTCGGCAAGCTTCAGGCTGTCATTATAGTTTTCCTCATAACCGAATTCCGCAATGCCCTTCATATAATTCAGATCAGCTCCGGCGCAAAATGATTTCCCTCTGCCTCGAAGTACAACAACGCGAACATCATCCATATCATTCACAGACTTATAACAATCTATAATTTCGCTGATCATTTCAGCATTCATGGCATTGCGTTTATCAGGACGGTTTAGCCATATAGTACCTATATTATCTTTTAGTTCAAATTCTATATTACTATAATCTTTCATTACTTGTATAATTTTATGATATTACATTCTAAACACACCAAATTTTTGATCTTCGATTTTTTTGTTCAGTGCTGTAGTAATACTAAGGGCAAGTACTTTTCTTGTATCTAATGGATCAAGAATTCCATCATCCCATAATCTCGAAGTGCTGTAATAGGCTGACCCTTCATAATCATATTTTTCAATAATTTTTTTTCTGAGCGCTTGTCTTTCCTCTTCAGGCATTTCTTTTCCTTTAGCTTTGTATTGATTTTCTTTAACCGTAGCAAGAACCCCTGCAGCCTGCATACCTCCCATAACAGATATTTTCGCATTGGGCCACATAAAAAGCAACCTTGGACTATAAGCCCTTCCGGCCATACCATAATTACCTGCTCCGAAAGATCCTCCGAATATTACAGTGAATTTTGGAACATTAGCATTGGCAACGGCATGAACCATCTTAGCCCCATCTTTAGCTATACCGCCTCTTTCATAATCCTTGCCAACGATAAAACCTGTGATATTCTGCAGAAAGACCAAAGGTATTTTACGGTTGCAGCATAATTCAATAAAATGAGTCCCTTTTACTGCTGATTCTGAAAAGAGCACTCCGTTATTGGCAAGAATACCCACAGGAAAACCCATTATATGAGCAAATCCTGTAACCAGTGTTTTACCGTATTTCTCTTTGAATTCATGAAATTTACTACCATCAACCATTCTTGCAATGATTTCACGTGGATCAATCAGTTTTTTCAGATCAACAGGTGCAATACCATAAAGCTCTTCCGGGTCATATTGTGGTTCTTCTATGGGTTGCATATCAAGAACCTGTTTTTCCTTCTTATCAAGGTTTTCGAAAATATTCCGGCATATCTGTATCGAATGAATGTCGTTTTCAGCTAAATGATCTGCAACTCCTGATATAGAAGTATGCACCTCAGCACCTCCCAATTCTTCAGGAGTTACAACTTCGCCGGTAGCTGCCTTCACCAGAGGTGGTCCTCCAAGGAAAATTGTGCCTTGGTTTTTTACAATGATGGTCTCATCACTCATCGCAGGTACGTATGCACCACCCGCAGTACATGAACCCATTACTATTGCAATCTGTGGAATGCCCATAGCAGATAACCTGGCCTGGTTATAAAAAAACCTTCCAAAATGATCCTTATCCGGAAAAACATTTGCCTGTTCGGGAAGGAAAACACCTCCGGAATCAACCATATAAACACAAGGCAAATTATTTTCCATAGCTATTTCCTGTGCCCTGAGGTGTTTCTTAATTGTTTCCTTGATATAAGTTCCACCTTTAACAGTTGCATCATTAGCTATTATAACAGTTTCACGCCTGTGAATAATACCTATGCCTGTAACTATTCCTGCTGAAGGATGTTCATTATCCATGATATCATAAGCAGCCAAAGGCGATAATTCAAGAAATGGTGTATTAGGATCTAGTAATTTTTCAACACGCTCGTGAGCAAGCAGTTTACCCCTTTCTTTATGTTTCTGAATGGCCCTTTCTGATCCACCTGATGTAAATTTTCTGTGAATTTCCCTGTATTTAGAAATCAATTTATGATATTCTTCTTTGTTTTTTTTGAATTCATCAGAATTTACATTTATCTTTGATTCTATTCTAAACACGATGATAGAATTTTAATTAATATTTTATTTTATTTATTTCCAAATAATCATTAACCGTATAGGAAATATTAATCTCCATCCGGATATTTGTTTTGCAATTATACTAAAAAATTATCTTATATTTATTTCTAAATTTTTATTTATATTCGCCATTTCGATCAGTAATAATCTATAATTAATTTAAATTAAACAATCAACATATGAACTATCCAAAGAAAGTACGTATAGGAGAAATAACCGTAAGAGACGGGTTTCAACATGAAGAGATATTTGTTCCAACGGAAGCAAAATTATGGGTTTTGGAACAACTGATTTTAGCCGGATTTAAACATATTGAAACTACTAATTTTGGTAACCCGAAAAGGTTACCCCAGTTTAAAGATGCAGACGAGTTGATGCAAAAACTCTATAAGAGTAAAAAGGTAAAGCACATGCTGGATGATGTAACACTAACTGCCATTACAATTCGTGAAAGGGCCATTGACAGGGCTATTCAGGCAAGAAAAGAAGGTTATGGCCCTGACAGGATACTGGTTATGGTTTCAACCAGCGAGTCGCATCAAAAAGTGAATTCGGGTATTACAATAGAGGAATACTTTAAAATGTGTGAAGAATATATTCCTAAATGCCATGATGCAGGAATAAAAGTAAACGGAACAGTAAGCACGATATGGGGATGTCCTATTGAAGGACCTACCGAAATGAAAAAGGCAATTGAGTTCACTAAAAGATGGCTGGATATGGGGGCTGATGATGTTGAGCATGCCGATCACGACGGATCTGCTTCTCCTGACAGGGCTTACAAATATTTTTCAATGTTGCTTGATGCTATTCCGAAACCAGAAAAACATATTGCTCATTTCCACGAAAGCCGTGGATGGGGATTAGCTAATGTTCTGGCTGCATTACAGGCAGGCATGACAAATTACGAATCTACCATGGGAGCCACGGGCGGGCAACCTGCAAATTTTGTAGACAGAGTACCCGTTGCAGGAACCGGTAAATATTATTACAAAGACCCCGGAGAAGTTGGACTGGTTTGCACCGAAGATATGGTTGTTATGATGGATGAAATGGGCATAGATACCGGTGTTGATGTGGATAAGGTTCTCGGCATAGGAAAAATGATGGAAAGAATACTGGGCCGCCGGCTGCGCTCAGAAGCTATTAAAAACGGCAGGATTCCAAAAGAAATAACAGGAAGAAGATAAAATTCCTGAGCCTTTATCAAAGCTATCAAGATACTGTTCAAGAGAACAAAGCATCACATCCGTACTGTTAATAATGCTAATTAAATGGCAACCATTAAAATTATAGAAACACCCCGTGACGGAATCCAGGGATTAAATAAATTTATTTCTACATCCAGGAAGGTGAACCTTATCAATTTGTTACTTAAGGTTGGTTTCGATACTGTTGAGGTTGGCAGTTTCGTCTCCGAAAAAGCTATTCCCCAGTTAAAAGATACCGGTGAAGTTATAAGAAATATTGATCTTAAGAATACAACATCTGAGATCATGGTTTTGGTTGCAAATAAAAAAGGAGCCCAAAAAGCCGCTGAATTCGAAGAAGTAAGTTATCTTTCTTTTCCTTTTTCCATATCATCAACATTTTTAAAGAAAAATATTAATTCCAGCCCAAACGAAGGAATGATTACTATTAAAGAAATTAAAAACATATGTGACAGGAATAACAAGGAATTGATCGTTTACCTTACTATGGGATTTGGTAATCCCTATGGCGATGAATGGAATACTGAAATTGTTGAAAAGTGGGTGGAAAAAATATATGGATCAGGTATTAGAATGATCCCTTTATCTGATATTACAGGTGAAGCAACTACTGATAAAATCATAAAAGTTTATAAAACTCTAAACAACAAATTTCCGGATGCGGAATTCGGATTACATTTACATTCTTCCAAATCGGATTGGTACAAAAAAGTAGATGCTGCATATATTGCTGGATGCAGGAGGTTTGATTCAGTCACAGGAGGACTGGGAGGATGTCCCATGACAGGAAAAGAGCTTTTACAAAATCTTGATACACTAGATCTTGTTAAGTACTGTGATAAGAATAATATTAATACAGGACTTGATATTGATCTATTACATCTTGCTGCCAGCAGAGTATCCGAAATTGTAAATTATTAAAACTTTCTGCATATTTTCTTAACTTCGCCCACAAATTAAATTTATTTATTATTATGAACGGAGAATTAATATCACAGGAGGACCTTGATAAGAAAAGTACCATTAGATTAATCATTGATTACTGGCACCGCACAATCATGCATTATGCTATCTGGTTTGGAGAGGTACAGCATCAATTTGGGAGAGAGAAAGCTTTACAAACAATGAACTCAGCACTTAAAAGAAGTTATGGCATTCAGATGAAAAGGCTGGGTAAGGTACTAAACTTTGAAATGGATGAAGATATCCCCGAACCATTATTGGCAATGCCCGAAGAAAAGTTGAATGAGCTTAAAAAGTCAGTTGCCGTGAACTGGCTTGCCAACGACGGTGTATGGTTTCAGGCTGTCGAATTCACAAAGGGAATGAATGATGCAAAAAGATGCAATGATAGTGCATGGGCTCAATTTTCGCCTTTTGAAGCATGGTCGATAAAACGGTTTTTGGAATTGCCAGAAAAACCAGGATTAGATGGATTGCGCAGAGCACTTAATTTCAGGCTTTATGCTGCAATTAACAAGCAAAGCATAGAAAATGACAGTTCTGATAGTTTTATATTCAGGATGAATGATTGCCGTGTTCAAAGCGCCAGAAAAAGAAAAAATCTGGATGATTATCCCTGTAAATCAGGAGGACTTGTTGAATATTCAACTTTTGCGGAATCAATAGACTCAAGGATAAAAACAGAATGTATTGCCTGCCCTCCAGACCCGCACCCAGAAGAATGGTTCTGTGCCTGGAAGTTTATACTTAAAGAATAGCAAAAACAAAAACAATGTAACCTTATAAGGCATTTTAACGTCACATTGAAACAATATAAATATACATAAAACCATGAAAAATCTTAGTTTATTCATTCTGATTATTTCAATAGCAGGGATCTTAATATTTATTACGGATAGTTGTAAAGATGATGATCCGGGAACATTATCCACAGCAAGGTTTGGCTGGACTGTGGGTGGTGTCAATAATAGCTTTGGAACCATATTACACACAAAGAATGGTGGTCAAACCTGGGTACGGCAGGGTGACTCATTAACCATTCCCAAGTCCACTCTGGCAGATGTATGTGTAACAGATCAAAATAATGTCTGGATCGCAGGCAGCCGAAGTAAGGGTTACGGAACTATACTACGAACCGATGACGGAGGAAACACATGGATCAGGCAGGGTACTCCCGGCGAAATACCTGATATTGGTTTCGAAGGTATTACTGCTGTTAATAATAATATTTGCTGGGTTGCCGGAGACAGCGGAGTGATAATGAAAACAACAGATGGTGGCCAAACATGGGTACGTCAAAATCAGAGAAATAATTACAATCTGCCTTTTGAAATGATCTGCGCTGCTGATGAGAATCATGTATGGGCTGTTGGGATAGGAGACACACTTGGAGTTATCCTTTATTCGGATGACGGAGGCAATAGTTGGACAAGACAGGGCTTAGACAGTCTGCATACCGGAAACCTGCCCAATACCTTTATTGATGTTCATGCTTTAAATAAAGATATAGTATGGGCAGTTGGCCCCGGTCAGGCAGTTTATACCTTAAACGGGGGTAAAACATGGATCAACAAACCAACTCCCGCAGGACCCATGCACAATAACGGCGTATGTGTTGTAAACAAAAATACTGTCTGGGTTGCTACAGATAATAATCAAATCTATAAACTCACAGATCTTAACGGAAAATGGGTACAACAATATGCCTCAGATAGTGTAGTCTCAGCTGAATATATGGGAGTAACTGCCTATGATAATAAGAGGGCATGGATAGTTACAACAGGTATTTATGAAGATGGGAATATACTATATACATTCGATGGTGGAAATACATGGTGGACACAAAAAATGCCTGTTGTGGTGAGTTTGCGAAGAATTTCATTTGCAGAAGCCTTAAAATAATTGTTGGAGCTTTTACCATATTAACAAATTTCGTTTTAGGCTAATTTATATGAAATTTGAAATAAAACAAATTGGAATAATATATTCACCCTACAAAACAAAAGATGAATGTCCTATTCAGGGAGCTTTTAAACCTGAAGGTAAAGGCTTGGTTGAAGTATTCAAGGAATATGAAAAAGCTTTGGAAACAATTGAAACTTTCTCTCACATTATCCTTTTATACATCTTCGACAAGACCGGAGAAATTAAGCTTTCCCGGCCAACATTTCTAGACGATGATTCCCATGGTGTTTTTGCTTCCCGTCATCCATGCAGACCTAATGCAATAGGTATGTCTATCGTGAAATTAGAAGAAAAAAAGAAAAATATAGAATGAATAAATTTAATGTGCCTTATATATCCGCCAGCTTAAATATTTCCTTAACACGCACCCCTTTTTGTGTTTCATGTAAGGTACAACATTCATTATAAAGATCATGCTCGAAAAAGAGTATGATATTATTTTCAAGAGCATCTTTGTAAAACCTTTCTTTATCTTTTAATGTTTCAAGCGGACGTACATCATAAGCCATAATCCACGACATTGGAACATGCGCTGTTGAAGGTAACAGATCAGCCATAAAAGCAACAGTCTTTCCATTATAGTCTATATAAGGAATTAATTGACCGTCGGTATGTCCATTAAATAATTTTACAGTTATCTTCGGCAAAATTTGTCCTTCTTTCTCAATTAATTTCAGATGACCGCTTTGTTCAATTGGTAATATATTTTCTTTTAAAAAAGATGCTTTCTCGCGGCGGTTTGGTTCAACAGCCCATTCATATTGCTGACGGCTTGCCCAGTAGGTCGCATTGGGGAAAGCCAGTTTGTATTCTTTTCCGTTATCTGCATATTTAATACTACCACCGCAATGATCAAAATGGAGATGGGTAAGTATCATATCAGTGATATCGGTTGGTTTGAAACCATACTTCGCCAACGATTTCTCAAGAGTATCATCACCATTCAGATAATAATACTTAAGGAACTTTTCATCCTGCTTATCACCAATTCCATTGTCTATCAATATCAGCCTGTCTTCATCCTCAATGAGCAAGCAACGCATAGCCCAGTTACAAAGGTTATTTTCGTCTGCCGGATAAACCTTATTCCATAATGCTTTTGGTACTACTCCGAACATAGCACCGCCATCAAGCTTAAGATTTCCGGTTAGTATAGGATATAATTTCATAATTTTTCTATTTCTTTAGTAATTTATACTTATTAATCTAACTACCTGTCAAGTTCATTCAATGCAAAAGCATAAGCACCAATTCCCACCGCTTTGGAGGTTCCTAACCTGGAGATACCAACACCTGTTTTCTTTTCAGGATTATAATTTACTTTTTTGCCTGTATAAGGCACTTCAATTTCTGTTGAAGTGTCGGTTATAAATTTACTGAGTTCGTAATCATCCTCAATATTGTATACCTTTATTTCCAGTCTTGGCAATTTTTCATTATCCAAAGTAGTATATTCCCGGTTCATATTATCAACCATTTTTTGAATAAACAAAGGATTTGCTCCCGCAAGTCCCCCACCAATGACAATAAGACCGTCGACCAAAGTAATTGCATTTGCCAAAATATCTCCCGCTGCCAGGGCAAATTCTTCAAATGCTTCTATCGCAGCTTCTTTATTACCTTCTTTCTTGCCTGATCCAATATTATATATCTCTTTAGGATCAGGACATTCTTCAGTTCTTAATCCTGCTGCTTGAGAATATGATCGTTTAATAGCCCGTATGCTTATACTATCTTCAGCACTGGTTTGTTTGTATATATAGTTCCTCATCCTGTTTATTTCAGCTCCTGCAGAATTATCCCCAACAAATAATTCGCCATTAGTAACTATTCCCCCTCCAAATCCTGTTCCAAAAGTAACACCCAAAAGATTTCGGTATCTTTTATTGTTTCCTGCCTCCTCAAGCTTTTTATTAATTTCGGGTAGAAGGCCTGCAATGGCTTCTCCGTATGCAAACAGATCCCCATCATTATTAATGAAGACCGGAATGTCAAAAATTTCCTCAAGCATAGGTTTTAATGGAACCCCATTGCGAAAAGCAGGCAAATTTTGAAGATCACCAATTATTCCGTTTTTATAATCTGCCGGACCCGGAAAGCAAAAACTTATGGCAACAGGATTATATCTAACTTTTGACCTGGCAATTTTAAATCCATCAATAATTATTTTTAAAATATCTGCAAGTTCATTGTTTTTAACAGGAATATTTATTGTTTCTATTATTTCGCGATTTCCCTGTATTGCAGAGAAATCAAAATTAGTTCCTCCGGCATCAAGCGTAAGTACTATACGTTCATCTTTTGAATATTTCATAAATACTTTACAAAGTTTCGCACAAAATTAGTAAAATCACTTTCAAATATACGCCGGTATAATTGCTTCAATTTATAATTACTTTATTCAATGAGCTTTAAAGAATATTAAAATTGTCTGCATTTATTAATTATATTAGCGGATTGATTTGAAATAAGCTTAATTAATTAATAAGTATATTTCTGCGATAATAAAACTTTAATGTGTAAGTTCAATTCATTATCAATAAAAATAAATAAAAATGAAAAGTTTTAAATTACTGATCTCGCTATTGTTTATCGGTTTAATCATTTCATGTTCAACTGATAAGCACAGAACTGAAACCCACAAAGACACTAATGGTTATACTTATAAAACCGTTACAAATGATCCGCTGGATACACGGATCTATAAGCTGGACAATGGACTAAAAGTATATTTAACCGTCAATAAAGACGAGCCACGTATTCAGACTATGATAGCTGTAAGGGCGGGTGGTACTTTTGATCCACCTGAAACTACGGGTCTGGCACATTACTTTGAGCATATGATGTTTAAAGGTACTGATGAATTCGGCACTAATAATTGGGAAGAGGAAAAAGTAATTATTGAAAAAATATCCGCCCTGTATGAAAAACACCGCGATGAATCCGATACTGAGAAGAAAAAACAAATATACAGCCAGATTGACAGCCTTTCAGGTATTGCGGCAGAATTCGCCGTAGCAAATGAATATGACAAAATGATGAGTGAGCTGGGTGCTAAAGGAACCAACGCAGGAACTTCAAATGAATTTACAGTCTACCTCAATAACATTCCTTCAAATCAATTTGAAAGATGGCTGGAACTTGAAAAGGAAAGGTTCAGCGATCCGGTATTAAGACTATTCCACACTGAACTGGAAACCGTGTACGAAGAATTCAATATGTCACAGGATAATGATTACAGAAAAGCCAACAGAGCGCTCATGAGCGGGTTGTTTAAGAAACATCCTCTGGGAACACAAACCGTTCTTGGTGAACCGGAACACCTTAAAAATCCTTCAATGATAAATATCATGAATTATTATGATGAATATTACCGTCCGAATAATATGGCATTTTGTCTTTCTGGTGATATGGATTTTGATAAAACTATTAAATTGATAGATAAATATTTCGGTGACTTCGAACCTAATAACGATATCCCTGAATTTGAATCTCCCGTTGAAGAACCAATTAAAGAGCCCATTACTAAAAAGGTTGTCGGTCCTGATGCAGAATTTCTCAGATTAGGATTCCGTTTTGACGGTGCAAACACCGAAGAAGAAAAATATGTTACATTGATTGACAATATTTTAAGTAACAGAAGTGCTGGATTAATCGACATAGATCTTGTACAGGAACAAAAAGTGCTGAATGCCGGTTCTTACACTAGTTTTTTTACCGATTACGGTATTCATGTCTTTTATGGAACACCACGACAGGATCAGAAACTTGAGGAAGTTAAAGGCATGTTAATTGAAGAAATAGAAAAAATTAAAAAGGGTGAATTTGATGACTGGCTTATAGATGCGGTGATCAATGATATGAGGCTTTCTGAACTTTATCAGCAGGAAAGTAACTACAGGGCGTTTGAGTATGTGGATGCCTTTATTAAAAGGATTGACTGGGAAGATAAAGTTGAATTCATTGATGAACTCGAAGAAATAACCAAAGAGGACCTTGTAAAATTTGCCAACGAACATTATAAAGATAATTATGTGGTTGTATACAAGGAAACCGGCAAGGATACAACCTCGGTAAAAATTAAGAAACCGCAAATTACACCAGTTACGTTGAACAGAGAAGAACAATCAGAGTTTTATAAGGAATTCACGGCTGAAGAACCTGAGAAGCTGAAACCTGTTTTTGTTGACTTTAAAGAAAGTATTGATAAAGCCGATCTGAAGGATATTACATTGGATTATATTAAGAATAAAACCAATGAATTATTTTCTCTTAGTTACATCATTGATATGGGAAAAAACCATATGAAAGAGTTACCAATTGCTGTTAATTACTTACAATATCTCGGCACAGATAAATATACACCTGCAGAACTAAAACAGGAATTTTTCAAATTAGGCTTAAGAATGAATGTAAGCACCGGTAACGACCGCTCTTATGTAACCATATCAGGACTCGATAAATCTCTTGAAGAAGGAATAAAACTATTGGAGCATTTATTAGCCAATGTAAAACCGGACCAGGAAGTTTACGATAAATATGTTGAAGGCATAATTAAAAAAAGAGCTGATGCCAAGCTGAGTAAAAGTAGAATTCTATGGTCGGCTTTGTTCAATTACGGTAAATACGGAAAATTATCCCCCTTCACCAATATCTTCTCAAAAGAAGAACTTGAAAGCATGAATCCCGAATATCTTACAGATATTATTAAAGATATTTATGCTTACGATCATCAAATATTCTATTATGGTCCAAGAACATTAGATAAAGCAAAACCGATCATTTCTGATAATCACCCTATATCGGATGAACTAAAGGAATGCCCACCTGAATTCGAATATGAAGAACTGCCTACTGACAGGAATAAGGTTTACTTTGTTGATTACGACATGGTGCAGGTTAACATTATCATGCTTTCAAAGGATGGGGCTTTCGACAAAGAACTTATTCCACCCTCAAGGCTTTTTGGAGAATACTACGGAAGCGGACTTTCGTCCATAGTATTCCAGGAAATAAGAGAAGCAAGGGGATTAGCCTATTCAGCTTTTGCAGCTTTTAGCATCCCTGGTGAAAAAGATAAATCAAACTATGTGTACACATACGTTGCAACACAGGCAGATAAACTTGGAGAAGCCACTAAAGAAATGAACAAGCTTATGAATGAAATGCCTGAAGCCAGCCTTCAGTTTAATTCAGCTAAAGAAGCTATTCTGACAAAAATTGAAACAGAAAGAATTACAAAGGATGATATTTTCTGGACATACCTGAGAAACAAAGACCGTGGAATTGACTATGATATCAGGAAAGATATATACAACTATGTAGAAACGGCAACCATTGATGAGTTTGAAAACTTTTTCAATGACTACATTAAAGGCAGAAAATACATCTATCTTATCATAGGCAATAAAAATATGGTTGACAAGAACAAAATGAGAAAGCTGGGCAAAGTTGAAGAGCTTACACTTGAGGAAATATTTAACTACTAAATGGTCTAGTGTAATGTCAAGTATAATGTGACGGTTATTTACCCCCTCTGTCTCGCTACACTCGACATCTCCCCCTGCAAGCAG
>CAZJYD010000045.1:0-26728 GCA_964550205.1 uncultured Bacteroidales bacterium | reverse complement strand
CAGTGCTGCCGTCTCCAAAATACCATTGCCAGCTTACTATATCCGGGGTGCCACTACCATTGAATGTTACAGTATCATCCACACATACCGTATCATTGGGACTTATTGTGAAATCAGCTGAAGGAAAAGATTTAAGCGTAAGTATCATTGAGGATGTATCATTTCCGCACATACTATTATTAAATGCGATAAGTGTAATTTCAACATCACCCAATTCTCCTTGTCCGGGATAGTATATTGGCCAGATTATGTTTGGATTACTGAAGGTTCCGGTTCCACCCATCCATATTAGTGAATCATAGTTCGACGCACTGGGTTTAACTGTGGATTCTGCAAAATCATGATATGTGTTACCACATATTATTTCATCAGAACCGGCATTGGCAGAAGCTTCGGGATAGACTATTATCTCAAGGCTATCACGACTCATACATTCCCCGGGTCTGTTTGTTATTAATACATATGAAAATGTGTCTGGTTCATCCAAATTGCCAGTATATAAAAACTCAGGATTGGAAATTGTTGAAGAATCCAGATAAGTAGAAGGTACCCATACATAACTTTGCCCGGTAATAGAATCTGATCCTATCTGAACAGATTGATTAATGCAAGTCATGGTATCAGGTCCTGCATTAAGTAATGTTATTGTTTTTATTGAAAGGACCGTTTCACTGCAAATACAGGTATCTTCATTCAAACGAATAGCCGCAAGCATATCACATACTTTATTAGCTTTAGCACTAAAAACAGCTGTGCTGGTAATACTATCCCCTGCCTGCAAATCTTCAACATCAATACGCTGGTAATAAAGAGAATCATCACCTGTTTCATCTGCTTCCAGATTATCATTGGCATCATGAACAAATACCACATCCAGGCTGTCGCTGTTGAATACATGTGTACCTGAATTTTTTAAAGTATACGTAATATTAACCATTTCTGCGCTATCTCCGGAAGGTAAACTATAAGCATTATAAGAGGAAAGATCAACGTTATCTTTCCTAACAAAAAAGTCAGAATTTATTGATGTTGTAATCGATTGTATCGTGCATGTATCTCCGGGAGCGGTTTGACAATATACAGAAGCTACCAGCATAGCACTGGTCTCCATGGTTATAGTATCACACTCCAAACTACGTGGATCAATATCTATCAGATCATAGGTAAAAACAATAGAATCGTTTACAGGAAGGTTCGGCATAATGTTAAATTGTAAATATCTGATCCCTCCTATTACCTGGTTTTTTTCAATCCCTGATGGTCCATTATGTATATCAACAATTGAATTTGGAACATAATCATATGCATCATTAATTGATGCACTTAGTCTTTCTATCTTCGAAACGGAATTAGGACCGAGGTTTATTATCTTAACCTTGATAGTTGAGGAACCATTACATGTAGGCAGATAAGGATCATGTTCAGTACTTAATACATAAAGATTAACACTGGTCGGCAAACCCGCGATTAGAACAGGATCAGTAAATGAATTTCTTTCCTTTACATCACCACAGGCATTTGATGCTGCTGCAGTGAATTTCATTGATTTACCTGAGATCATATCACAGTCGGTTATTATCTTAAACCTTATCTTATATCCATTCTTGGGGACACTATCTACTCCTTTTAAAAATGAAATAGCATTAGTATCGGAAGAAATATCATAGACCCACAGGTTGCTACCTGCCGGTTTGTTAACAGGATCATTTATTGTATCATAACTGCCGGTAGTATAAGGATATTTAAGTTCTGATGTTGAAGACAGTATTGAAACACCCGGTGGAACAGTGACGGTAAATGAAAGATTATATCCATATGATAATTGATTATTGGTAACCTCCGCTTTATAAGTAAGTGTATCACATAAACTCACAGGATTAACCGGAGATGTGATGTTGAGATTAAGCTCTACATCCTTTGGGTCCAAATAAATATAGTTAGTATTCTCGTCACATGAATATGCTGATGGAGGATATCCAAGTTCAGGATTAACAGGATACCCGGCACAATTAAAAGAATGCCTTACAAATAAAGAATCATAGGAACAACTTGAATATAATGCTTTTATCAAATATGTATAGCAATTATCTTCTTCAAGCAAACCTAACTGAGCCCATGTTTTTCCGGGGCCATATCCTGAAATAGGAACATCTACAGGGCTAGCCGGAGAAGTAATATCAATTAGCTTGACAACATCAATTCCTTCAGACTCGCTTTCAAATGCCAACCAGTTGTTCTCGGCATCAATATCTGTAATATTGCAAAGCCTGACTTTCCATGACACTGTATCCGTGCGCCCTTCAGCAGTTGCAATTAATGGTGTCAATTCGATTTCGGCAGGTGTATATGATTTACTTTGGTTTACAGTTCTTGTTTGATTTATTCCTTTACCATCAACATAGAATTGGTATCTTCCTTTAGTATACACCTGATATGAAACGGGGTCATTAGCTTTACACGAAGGTGATATTTTAAAATCAATCCGGTCTCTATTATAGCTACAATCATAGTAGGCTGAGTAACTCCATGTTGAATCGCGGACAAAAATAAGTTCTGTTCCGGAAGGTCCTATATTTACTATGGGATCAGAAATTGCTTCCCATAGCATCGTTCCGCCCGAGGAATAGTATCTGTGGTAAGAAGTACCCGGATTATATTCAAATCCCTGAGACAGTGTTATTGTCATGGAATCCAAAACAAGATACGGACGTACCTCATTGGGAAATGGTATAACACCTCCGCATGCATCAAGCCATCTGTAAATCCGGCTATAGAAATTAAAAAGAGTGCAACCTTCAAGTGGTGTTGGCCATATTGAGGTACTGGAATAATAATTATAATTGCTTCCCAGAACACTGAAAGTAATTCCCATGTCATTGCAATAATCATTATTGGTTGTATAGAATCTTGCTCTAAATGCAGGAACAATCTCCCAGTTAGTGCGTGATACATTTTTTACCTGCCCATAAACTACATAAGTCATTAAATCCATGTTAGAAAAGTTAACTCCTTCCAGGCAGCCTCCGGGTTCAGTTAATTTGCCAATATTCAGTTTAAGGGAAGAAGTTGAGCCATTGGTAATATCGGGATTCAAATTAACGCAAGTATCCCAAACACCTGTTTCGAAATCAAGGAAGAACAAAGTATCAAGCAAATAATTAAAAAAAAGTTTATCGCTCCATGCACCTGGTAGGTTTTCATGTTCAACAACAAAATAAAGACTGTCAATATCACCGTTTAAATTACCTGAAGCTTCTATTTTAATTGAGTCTCTAGCCATTGCGTGGTCAAGACGTATTCCGGGAGTACTGGGATCAACACGCTCGCTTAATTCGTTATCCGTCCAACCCATTGTTGTTCTTTCAACAGAAAATTCATTAATAGAGGGATAAGTACAACTCCCTACAGGACATTGAATGCCAAACACAGGAGATTCGGAACACCAATATGTAAAAAAACGGCCGGGGAAACCGGTTTTATCACACCAGAATTTAAGATTGGTTTGTATAGTACCAGTTGGTTCATGCGATTCATCACAATCCAATTCTATGGGAACCCTGAACCATCCTCCACTCAATACTTGGCTTTTGTCAAGATAGTAAGTCACATTGTTACCAGAAATCAGGGGAGCACCCATGTCAACTCCTTTAAATGTAGCTACATTAGGGCCAATGTCTACACCACCAGGTAATATTAAGTTATATATCACCGAATCGTTCGGGCAGCCGTCATCATCAACACGGGTGCTGGTAACAACTTCCTGCTCCATCCAAACTGTTTGACCTTCATAAATATCCGGAGGAATTATATGCTGCAGAGTATTGGTATTATAAGTCATGAACATCGTTACATGGCTATTTCTTATCCAGGTTGCACCGGGTTTCTCATAACACTGATCAGTATAATCATAACCAAACCGGAATGCCTGCCAGGCATTATTTGTCCAGCCCCTGCCACAAGAATTACCTGTCGGAATTTTTACCAGAGCTTCAGGCCAATCGTAATATGTATGAGCACGCACTGTTACCGAATGTCCTATTGGTAAGTCGTCATAATAGCCATCCCCATCTTCATCTTCAAGTCCGATACCTACACCATCAGGATCAGTTGTAAAAGAAAACGCGGTATAATAAGCATATCTGCCATTGCTTGCACCGGAGGCATAATTATATTTTGCTTCAAGATAATATCCGTTAACAGAAAAAGAATCTATTTCATTAAGCCAATCGGCCGTTGGGTAATAGATTCCGCCACTATGAGAAAATCCAGCCAGTGTAATCAGATCGAAAGCCGTACCTGCACCGGTGCCATTATTGCTAATTGTATATTCCAGATATCCTGAATTATCAATAAAACCCCATCCCAGTCTGTCGGGGGTAAATGAAATATCTATTACAGGTACACCAGGTGCTGGAGAAACAGAGGGAAAAGCCGAATAATAATCACAAATCTCATCATAGCAACCCCATGCCGCTTTTATGGTGCTCTCGCCATCATCGCATCCAACTAATTTAACTGTTTCAGATACAGTTATCGACTCACCATAATCAAACAGATCATTACCACCGGGTAAATCAGAACCCGTAATTATAATAGTGTCTATGAGATCCGGACCAGGCCCGGGATCCAATATCAACGTCCCTTTATCAACAGATAAAACCTCAATATCAGTGGTATGTTCATCAAGTATTATCAGGGTATCAACAGAAGCATTCAAACCCTGTTGCTCTATTGTGATTTCACGTATAACAGAATCATTTACCGGAATTGACACGGAGCTATTGGTTATATTGGTAATCACCAATGAGGCATAATAATAATTCTGAAGAGGAGAATCACTGCCTTTATATTTGGTAGAATTGTAGGTTACAATATAATTAAAGTTCTCAGTATTATCATAGCCACATATCAATTCTGCATTGTACTCCACTGTAAGTGATGTATTATTCTCTATATCATCAAGTACAAATGTTGGCTGATTAAGATCAGATATATCCGATTCGGTGGCACCGCTTATTGATTTGGGCACATACCAGCAATTACTTGGCAGATCAAGCAACAGTGTTGCTCCTACCATAGTTCCACCGGTTGTATTGGCTACCAATAAGGAAAAAGTACTATCATCCTCGCATATCACTAAAGAAGAAGGCTTGCCTGTGGGTGACACCATAACCTGGGAAAATCCCTGCATACATCCGAGCATGAATAATAAAAAGATAAGGTGTACTACAAACCACCGCAAAGAATATATAATCAGCTTACATCCATTATTCTTGAACATTATTAGTAGAATATTGCCTTCTTTAAATAAACATATAAATGTATAAAAAATATCTTATCAGTCAATATCGGTTTGCCAATAACCAGGATAATTAATTATCTGTAAAAGAATTAACGAAATAAATTTGATAAGACCGATGTTGGTTTGATTAAATAAAAGCTCCTCTTCTATATAACGAAGCTCATTAGTGTTTGTTCACAAATGTTTACAGATAAGCAATAATCAATTAATAAAACAATCAGATGATATGCGTTTGGAATTTTGAATTTTGAGCTTGGTGCTTATCCGCCAGTGGTCGGACAAGTTTTGGTTTTTGGAAATTGTGATTTGGAATTTTTGTCATACTTCATTTTTGAGACACAATGGGGATTTGTTTCTCCAGATGACCTCATTATCTGATTTTCTTTTCAAAATAAAATAACATAAAACATGGCTCATAAAACATGAGTTATAAAATATTAGAAATTTTCAAATTAAGGAAGAGTCTCCTATACAAATCAAAAAATATCAAGCCACAGTTTCAACTGTGGTTAATTGAAGCCAAGACCCTTATCACCTTCCGATAAATATCGGAACGGTTTTAACCGTTTTAAAAACGAGAAAAACGGCTAAAGCCGTTCCCATAAATATGATTATTCTGTTGCCCACGGATAAATCCGTGGGCTGATATTTAATTGTTTATCAATACTCTATATGACAATCCCAGTATTGAATAAAGAGAATACAATGTTATATCGAGCGAAGCAAGATATCTATTAACATCAATCTCTATAATACTTTATGGACAGTCACTGATTACCTAAATGTCAAATTATTCAAGCCTTTCAAACTTTTCATCTTCTGCATCAATAAAGCCATCGGTTTGCCTGTTATAATGTAAATAATAGCGGAGGCGCTGATCTTCAGGCATATTATTGCTAATATAATTATTCATTATATAATCAAAAGTATAAGCAGCATAAAGGGCACCAAGGTATGAAGCAAGATCATATATCTTCTCAATATTAAGCGAATCAATTGTATATTCAAATTTTACACCCCCGGTAAACAAGTATTGGGTATAATCACCATAAAGATCATCTGATACATAATGTGTTGCAAACAAAATTTCTTTGCGTGCATTGCTATCGTTTAACTTATTAATCTCAAACCAGGAATTAAAATTCACTGCATTAAGTTCAAATTCGGTTGTATATCTGTTATCGAAGAAATAAGCTTCCTCTTCTATTTCAAGAATATATTCTTCCAGTTCGATCTGTGCTATGTTGATAACATACGACTGGTTTGTATCTTTCATAAATAAGTCAATAAATTCATCTGTATAAATCTTAAATCCGTAATACTTTAATCCGTCAATATAATTATTGATATATCTTTCAAGAACAATTGAATCGGATAATTCTTTGAGGTATTTACTGTTTTCAAATAAAACAGAATCAAGTTCTTTTTCCGTATATTGATCTTTATCTTCTATTTCTTCTTCTTTCAGGTTTGTTTTAAATACATAATCAGGAGTAAATAACAGAACTGCAACATTTTTCCTTTCTTCAATAAATTGCCTGGCTAATTTTTTTTCCAGACTGCATGAGGCTAAAAAAATTAATAGCACAAAATAAATACTTAAGCTTTTTTTCAGATAAATATTTTTCTTCACGGGCATCCAATTTTTTATTTTAAAAATCCAATGTCATCTGCCAGCTTCCGTTTTCTGTTTTAGTATCATTGTTATTTTCAGTGTTATTATCTTCTTTATTATTTATTGATTGCTGATTATTTTTTTCAACCCTATTATCATTGGGTTCACTAATATCTTCTTCCTTTGATTCGTCACATGGTAAAGGATCAATCAATTGTATTTTTTTCACCGGTTTATTACTTATCCTTTTACCTTTGGCACGATAACTTTTAACATCAATAAATTCAGCAATGTTAATAATCTCTTCTTCCTGACTTTTCTTTCCTTTTCTGACTTTATATTCAACCTTAATTCTCGGAGAGTGATCCAAACTTAAGGCAATCAATTCTGATTTGCTGTTTTCACCTATAAAACCGATACGCTTATATTCGGGATTATCAGAACTTATTTTAAACCTTTTAATATAATACTTCTTCAATTCTCCTTCATAATAAACAGCAGAAAATATTATGTTCTCATCATGTTTCCTGATGAGTATCATATCATCATCAAAATGAGTTGTAAGATCATAATTTGTTATTCTGAAACATCCTGATTTCATTATTGTAATAATCTTATCATCACCTTTGAAATCACCAAGTTTCACTCCGTTCCGGTCTGTATTTAACCTTTTCACCGTTTCATCAACCCATATTTCAATCGCTCCCAGTGTAGAGCTGCCTTCTTCTTTTTTAATTATATTTTTTACAGGATATCTTGTTATAATATTTCCCCTTGCATTTCTGCCTTTTATATCAAGCAGGCTAAAATCAAATTCGAAATTAAGTTTTTTTAATCTTGGTTTTGGTTTAAGATTAACTTTTACAATTTCTGCTTCTCCATTAGGATTTGCTGTAAAATAAAGCACTTTAGTTCCTTTTGTGCCTTTTGTAAGATCATATTCCTTATCACGTGTAACTCCCAAAACTGCGAATCTTTTAACATAATTTCTACCTTTTAATCCGTCACGATAAATCATATTATATATGGTGCGGTCGTCACTTCTCTTGAAAAGGGCTATGTGAAAAAGATTTTTACCAACGAATGTTTTGGGGGCAACCTTAGTTACGATAAAAGTACCATCTTCCCTGAAAGCAATTATATCGTCAATATCCGAACAATCGCATACATAATCATCACGTTTCAGGCTAGTGCCGGCAAATCCCTCTTTCCGGTTCACATAGAGTTTATGAGTAGCCGCTGCCACTGTTGAGGCTTCAATAGTATCGAAATTTCTTATTTCAGTTTTTCTTTCCCTTTCTTTTCCGTATTTCTTTTTGATCTGTTTAAAATAATTAATAGTGAAATCAATTATATGATCGAGGTGATTCTGTACCTCCTTCATTTCGTTTTCAATCTCTTTTATCTTTTCATCAGCTTTTAAAGAATCATATTTTGAAATACGTTTTATTCTTATCTCGGTCAGTTTGATTATATCATCCCTGGTAACTTCCCTCATAAATCTTTTATAAAATGGTTTAAGGTTTTTATCAATAGTTTCAAGTATTGATTCCCAGGTTGTACAATTTTCGATCTTTCTGTATATCCTTTCTTCGATAAATATTTTCTCGAGAGATGAAAAATGCCATGCTTCTTCGAGTTCCGCCAACCTGATCTCCAATTCTTTTCTCAGAAGATTTACAGTAGTATCTGTTGAAATTTTTAATATGTCTGAAACTCCGGTAAAAGCAGGCTTTCCATCCTTTATAACACATGCATTCGGTGAGATGGATATTTCGCAATTTGTAAAAGCATAAAGGGCATCCATGGTTTGATCGGGAGACACATTCTGAGCCAGGTAAATCTGTATCTCAACATTTTGTGCGGTATTATCATCAATCTTTTTAATTTTTATTTTTCCCTTATCATTTGCTGCCACAATTGAATCTATTAAACTTGTTGTAGTTGTGCCATAGGGAATTTCAGATATTACAAGGGTTTTTTTATCTTTTTGTGTGATCTTTGCTCTAATCCTCACCCTTCCCCCTTTCTTACCGTCATTATATTTTGAAAAATCTGAAATACCACCGGTAGGGAAATCAGGGAAAAGCTCAAAACTTTTTCCTTTGAGATATCTTATCGAGGCATCAATCAATTCATTAAAGTTGTGGGGAAGTATTTTAGATGCAAGGCCAACAGCAATACCTTCCACACCCTGGGCTAACAGCAAAGGAAATTTAACCGGCAGGAATACCGGTTCTCTATTCCTGCCATCATATGAAACTTTCCACATAGTTGTTTTAGCATTAAAAACAACTTCCAGGGCAAATTTCGACAATCTTGCTTCTATATAACGAGGGGCAGCAGCACTGTCGCCTGTAAGCATATTTCCCCAATTACCCTGTGTATCAACCAGAAGGTTTTTCTGACCAAGCTGTATCAATGCATCTCCAATTGAGGCATCACCATGGGGATGATATTTCATGGTATGGCCTATAATATTAGCTACTTTATTAAACCTTCCATCGTCCAGCTCTTTCATGGCATGCAGTATCCTGCGATGAACAGGTTTCAGCCCGTCAATGATTTCCGGAACGGCTCTTTCCAGGATCACGTACGAAGCATAGTCCAGGAACCAGTCTTTGTACATCCCTGATAATTTATTCACATGATGAACCCCACCATCCCCTTCAGAACGTCTATTTATTTCCTGGTCTTTCCGTTCTATATCAGCCATTAAATATTATCAATTATGTTTTCCAAAATCTTATTACTAGAATTTCACCGGCAAGAAAGATAAGTGCAAAAATAATAAATAACTTCCAAAGACATACTCCTTTGTTCAAATCCCTGATAACCTCACTAACAGGTTTTCCTTTAATATCCAGCACCTGTACTCCAGATAAATCATTTTGTTCAATAATATCTTTTAATTCGTCAATTTCATAACATTTCAATAGAGATTCTTTACGGTTGTAGTTATAGGATATACTGTTTAATTCTTCATCATTTTTTATTATCAAATAATTACCGGCCTCATCAATTTGATTATGAGGCAATAGCCTAAGATTATTCTTAATATTAAGCTGCTCGGGTATAATCTCAAAATCCGACCCCACTTTTTTGAGTTTAATTATTTCTTCTGCATTATTATTAATGTTTTTCAAAACTATGGATTCATCTTCACCAATGAATCCTGACAGTAGTCTGTCATTATCACTTAATAATGCAACCTTATATAATAAAGGTACAAATATGGCATGTTTGGGTAGATTACTGAATTTTTCGTCTAAAGCAACAGCCGATAGATATAGCTTACCCCCTTTATAATTAGTCAGGCTGAAGAAAACATCACCACTTTGCATTTCAAGAATAATATCCCTGTCAACTTTTGTTTTTTTGCTTAATTTATAATAACGGAATACATCAGGAAGATCAACATTTTCAGGCATCTCTTCAAATACATCAGAAAATACTTGCTGCGCAATGTTTATATAATCAACTTCATTCCTTTGACTAACTTTTGATAAATAAGTATTAGCACCCATACTATTTAAAAACATATTATATGAAGAATAATCTATGTGATCAGCAGGAAATACTACCAGAGATCCAGCATTATCAATAAATTGTATCAAAGACTGGACCAGTCCGGATGATATTTCATACAACTGATTGAGTATTATTAAGTCATTGTCCTTCAATTTAGAATAATCCAAATTATTGACGAAAACATTTGTGATAGAAAAAGCCGTATCATTTTTAAACAGCAAATTCAAATATTTACTTTCCTCCTTTTTATTGATAATCATAATGTCTATTCGTTCCCTGATTTTGTATGTCAGATAATATATATCATCAAAAATAACCGGATAATCGGTTATTGTTATCCTGCCGTGATGAAATCCTGATTTGTAAATAGTATAAGGCAATGATAACAGTTTGGTTTCGCCAGGATTAATGTCGAAGCTGGTGAGTGCCCTTTGACTGCCATTAATAATAAGCTTCAACGGGATCTTTTCGTAATTAATGTCGGAAGCATTTTTAATTCTTACATTTAATTTGACCTGATGACCAGGCTGGAGTATTGGTGTTTCAAACCAACATGAATCAATAAACAAATTATTTCTATTATTCGAAAGAACCGGCACCAGATAAATCAATACATTGGTATCAGCATTAATATTATCAATATCGGTAATGCTTTTCTGGAAATCACTTACAATATAAATGATTTTGTTCACCGCCTCCGTACCCGCCAGTTGATCATTAAAACGCGATATTATATCAGAAACCGGTCTGACAGCAGGTGTCAGATTTGTTTCACTAACCCATTGATTGAAATCATCGAGGGTAACAAAACGATGATGTTTCCCTTCAAAATCATTATTTAAGAATTGATATACATCAGATGATTTATAACTGCCTGCTATGTTTTCGGCTTTCTTTTTTGCTTCATCAATTAGAAATCCTTCGGTTGATTCTGCTTCCATGCTGAAAGAATTGTCCACAAAAACACATATCGCACTGTGCTCTTCAAATTTAATTTTATTCCCTGTCAGCGGAATATATGGCTGAGCAAAAGCTATTACCAATGAAGCTATTGCAAGTATTCTAAGTAATAATATGATCAAATGCTTAAGTCTGGACTTGCGCTTTTTTTGAATTTTAATTTCTTTCAGAAAATGAATGCTGGAAAAGTATTCCTTCCGATATCTTCTGAAATTAAATAAATGGATTATAATCGGAATAGAAATCCCAAGCAGTCCATATAAAAAAACCGGATTAACAAATTCCATTTCGTTTGTTTATATAATTTCCTTCCTTTTTCAAACCGGAAAGATTGTTCCTAAGAATAATAAACAATCGAATAATTAAATTATTATTTAGTTTATACTATTTTAAAAGGAAATAAAATGCCGGAAACTTATTCTAATTTTCACGCAGTACATACTCATCATATTCAATTTCGAAACGCAGCTTATGTTTGGATTCTTCCTGAGCAAGCGAAAGAAAAAGATTTTTCATTTCCTCGTTCGGCGATCTATCCGCGAGATTCAAATATAATTTAAATGCTGCCTTTTCCTTTTTCATAGCAACTACCAGTGCATCATGGTATGACATATTCGGTTTGGGTTCAACATCCAGTATGTAATCACTGATCTTCAAATCTTTAATCTCAGTATCCTTAACCTCAAAAGAACCGGTTTGTTTTATATTCATTAAACGTGATTTATGCCCCATTTCTTCTTTTGCAAACTGCTGAAAAATTTCTGTCATCTCCTCCCTTTCCGACTGGTCAGCAAGCTGTGTATAGAAATCAACTGCTTCCTGCTCCGAATTGATTGCAAAATCAAGAATATCATCTATTGATTTAAACTCTTTCATAATTGTTGCTTTTAATTTATTGTTTAATTCGTTACAAATATAAATAAGTTTGGTAAATGAATTTATTAATTTAGTAATGTGTACAACTGTTGGATTTCATAATATCTAAAATCATATTTATTTATTAAATAACACAATTGTTAAACAAAAAATCCCAAAAAATACATGAACACAACACATTACATAATATGGTGGAATCTTGAAAATCTTTTCGATATTGAGAATTCACAGTTAAGACCATTGTGGCTTGCAAAAAGGCTAAAAAACGAATTAAAGGGATGGAACCAGGAAATACTGAGTAAAAAGATCGCCAACATCAGTTCAGTAATTAAAAAAATCAATAACGGATCAGGTCCTGACATTATGGGTATTTGCGAGGTGGAAAATGAGAATGTTGTTAAATCTCTTCTTAAATCTATTGATCTGACAAAACGTTCATACAAGATTTTGCATAAAGACACAAAAGATGCAAGAGGTATTGATGTTGCATTCATTTATGATTCGAATAAATACAGTTCCACTGGTAAGATATTCAGCCTTGAGATCATGAAAAGGAATGCCACCCGTGATATCGTTCAAATCCAATTAAAAACACAAAATAATAACGAACTCATTCTTCTCGGAAACCACTGGCCTTCAAGAAGTGGGGGGCAATACAAAACAGAACCATACAGGATAATGGTTGCTGAAACATTAAGTTACTGGATTGAAAGAATAACTGAGATAAAAGGCAATAAAGCACCGGTAATTGTTATGGGTGATTTTAATGACGAACCTCACAACAGGTCACTTCATGATTACGCTTTAAGCACTCATTCAAGGTATAAAGTCAGCTACGGAAGAAATCCTTATTTATTTAATTTATCGTGGAAGTTAATGGGAAAAAGAACCGGAACTTATGTTTATAATGCTGAACCTCTATTGCTTGATCAGATTTTAATCAGCAAAGGATTGGTTATCCAGGATGAAATATTTCAGGCAGACCGTGACAGCATAAAGATTGAGACTTTTGATGGCATGACCTCGGGAAGATATAATACCCCTGTCAGGTTTGGACGACCTTCAGGCAAGAGTACTTTTAATAAAGAAGGATTCAGCGATCACCTGCCCGTATCATTTATTGTTGAGGAAAAGCTATAAGCCTGAAATAATAATTAAAACTTCTTGAAATGAAAGTTTCAAAAGCTTTTAATTATCTTTCTCTATGGAATTAACTAATTTCGCATTATAATACAGATAATATGAAATTACTCAGACTGATACTACCTCTTTTTTTAGTCTTGTTATTTGCGTGCGAAGAAAATGAAGTATGTGACCAGAGCGTCAGGTCATTACTTGTTGCAGGTTTTTATAAATATGAGCAGGATGAAGAACAAGATACGTCCCTGAATAATCTGTCCGTATATGGTATCGGTCATGAAGATGATTCAATATACAGCCACAACAATAATATTCAACAAATAGCACTCCCTCTCAATCCTGATTCAACTGAGGTTTCTTTTGTATTGATTATGGATAGTATCTCAGATACTTTACATGTAATATACCAACATGATATAATATTTGTTTCTTACGCCTGTGGCTTTGCCCCGGTTTATGATATTGATACAACCGAAATAACAAATAATGCTGCGGATTCATTAATAATTAAAAACTATAACATTCAACCTGATAGTGAAGAAAGTATTAAAATATATCTTTAGTTTATTAATAGTTATCCCGTTGTCTTTAAAAGGACAGGACAGTCTGAAACTTTTCAACAGCTTTGGACTAGGGATTGATATTTCCAGAATAGCAGTGCAATTTATTGAACCGGTAAGAGCTGTTTATTCAGGTTATTTTGATATCCAATTAAAGAAAAATTATTTTTTGGGCATTGAAGCCGGTCTTCAAAATGTTGATATTGATAAAGATTTTTATAAGTATAAATCGGATGGATATTTTTTTAAGGCAGGTGTAAATAAAAATTTTTTAAGAACAAAAAACCTGACTGATAAAGACTTTGGATACTTAAGTTTACGTTATTGCTATTCCGGTTTCAACCAGAGCGCAAATTCAATCTCATTTAAAAACACTTACTGGGGCAGCTCGGAAATTATGGTTCCTGAATCGAATAATACTGCCCATTGGATTGAACTGGGCGGCGGGCTGGATGTTTCATTTTTTAATAATTTATATATCGGATGGGCAGTGTACGGCAGAATTATAATAATAAAACCTGACTATAAACTTATGACACCATACAATATCCCCGGATTTGGCGATGGTTCTAAAAATTTAAACTTCGGGGTAAGCTATAATATCAAGTATAGAATTACTTTGTGATTTATTATTGATTATTGTTTATTGTTTAAGATGTCAGGTTCAAGATTGGTTTTGTTCGAATTTATTATACGGAATCTTCGCCTTGTTATTAATGATAATAATGGATTATGGAACTGTAAATAAAGAAGTTTGTGAAGGAGCAGAATTAATAGATTTCCGCCCTTGCCAAGCGGCAAGTTCGGAGATTTCTCAGTCGCTTCGCTCCTTTTAGAAAGACTGTTGAGTAGGCTAATACAGAAAATAAATTATAAATCAAAGAGTCTTCTCCGAAATCGCTTCCCCGTTCTCATAAGTAATTACTTTTTCCAATTCACCTTCAGGGCTCCACCAGAATTCCTTTCCGTTTTTGTTATTATTCTTATAATTAATTTCTCTTTTTTTATTTCCATTAGGATACCATGCCTTCTGCACGCCTGTTCCATTATTAAACTCACCAATGCCAACCAGGTTACCATTTAGATCTTGATAGGTCCATTTACCATGATATTTACCCATGTTATAATAGCCTTCTATCTGTACTTTTCCATTATCATAATAATTAGTAAACTTACCATTAAGAGTATCATTAACATGATTTTCTTCTTTTATTAATACTCCTTTCTCATTAAATGTTATCGACCTGCCATCTTTCAGGCCATTGCTATACTGCTCTTCATTTTGTTTATTACCGTTACTATACCAACGGGTTAAAGTACCGTTAAGAACTCCGTTTACATAACTGGCTTCCATTTTTTTATTGCCATTTGGATAATACCAGGTTGCAGTACCGTTTATCACTTCATTATCATAAGGAATTTCATATTTTAATTGCCCGTTATCATAATAGGCTTTTTTAGTTTTTGTGCAAGAAACAAAAACCAACAAACCAATCAATACTAAAAAAATATTAATACGAAAACCTGAACATGTCATTTACAAAATATTTTTCTTTTAACCGATTTTTATAAAACCAGTAATTAGGTATTGTTTTCATCTTATAATTATCGTATTTATAAATATTCCAATATATGTTCTCATAACCATCTTCCTGTGTTCTTTTTCTGAAAACATATCTTGATTGAAGAAGACGGGGTTCATGATAATTTAAATATCTGGGAAAGTCATTTCCAAACTTCATCAGTGCATTTAAAAAGAAGTATCCGATATCAAATCCATCGAATGCATATTTATCAGGTTCGGTATGATATTTCAATCTGAATTTTTCGATGTAATCAATAATGTCTTTATCTTTATAATCAATATACTTGGATGAAAACAAATGAACATTTAAATTCTGGAATAATTGAGGAGCAAAATCACTATAGTCAGCCCACTCTGGTATACCTAATACATTGATACTAAATGTATCGCGCAAAACATTCAGTTTTGTAAGAAAATCAATTATAAAAACTTTATCATCAGATATTGTGATAATAACATTATCACGAACAACGGAAGCATTATTTAAAATACCCTGTATACTGTCGGAAGTATAAACTACTTCGGATATATAATTTCTGAACATTGTAGTATCTTCCAGGAATTCATTGACTTGTTCCTTGAAGATCAACTGTTCCTCAACCTGAAAAGAAGCAATAAGCTCCTTTTCTTCATCATTTTCCTGAATTCTTTTTGATTCAATATCTATCTTTTCTTCCAAAATATTATTAAGAACATAATTAGGGATAGGTACAGCAGGTACAATTGAATCTTCAAAAATTTCACGAAATCGTTCAACGGCGAGTGAATTCTGATACCTGTTATCCCTTACCAGAATTATTTTTGAATAAGGAAAATGCGTCAGAACCAATTCAGCAACCTGTTCTATTTGTTTCTGAGTAGAAGGCTGAACCTTAAATACATATGGATTCCTATGGAGTATTTCCTCTCTCCTGGTTAATGGATTAACAATATTAATGTCGTATAATTTAGCAAAATTCGCTGCTAACTCAAAACTTTTACTATAAAACGGACCGATGATCAAATCTGCTTTGCTTAACTCTGGTTCTTGCAAAACACGAATAGTATTAGAAATATTCTGATTAACATCATAGGTATGTATTTTCAGCTTTAATCCTTTTTGCTCCAGGCTATCAGCAGCAATAAGGAATCCTTCATAAAATTGTATGAACCTGAAAGGATTTTTATTTATTATATCTTCAGTATTTGAAATCTCCCTAACTAATAAACTGTCGAACTCATTAAGATAGAGAGGAAGCATTAAAGCCACATCATAGGTTTCCTTTATGTTCTTATCCAAAATTTTTATCAGATCTATTGTATCACGATCCACCTCTTCTATTTTTTCAGGAATTTCATCATAAAGTGTATCAAATGCAATCATTGTTGTGTCAGGATAGACAACAGGTATACGAATCAACTGGTTTCTGTAAACACGGTTTCCTTTTTGGGGATTGGCCTCACGTAATTCGTAATAATCCAGATCGTATTTTTTTGCAATCTTACGTAACTTATCTTTTCTCTGCTCTACTTTGTGTAGTATGTAATTTTTTTTTACCGTGTCGGCGGGTATCATAATTATCTGTCCTATAATCAAATGCTCAGACAAGCCAGGATTATATCTCTTAAGTGTATCAATGCTTATTTTATACCTTAAAGCAATTCTGTACAAATTTTCTCCCCGTTTAACTTCGTGTTCGGCAAATTTTTTCTTTTCTTTTTCTTCAGCCGTTTCTTCTTCATGTGAAGCAGTGCTTTTATCAGGAATTCTAATTAACTGACCAATGTCCAGATCCTCAGTAAGGCCGGGATTTAGTTTCTTCAGGTCGTTTATGGATACATTATATAATTGTGATATTCTGTATAAGGTTTCTTTCTTTTTAACAACGTGATTAAAGTATTTTTTTGATTTAGGACTTTCGTCTGACCCGGAGTCTTTGTCAGGTTTTGATTCCTGTTTGGAAACCATAGTTTTGCCTGAAACTGGTATTTTTACATACTCCCCTGCTTTTAAAGGTTCTTTCAGATCAGTGTTGACCTTACGAATAT
This sequence comes from uncultured Bacteroidales bacterium, assembly GCA_964550205.1. Classification (GTDB taxonomy): domain Bacteria; phylum Bacteroidota; class Bacteroidia; order Bacteroidales; family JAIOZK01; genus JAIOZK01. The sequence continues at coordinate 9,131 of CAZJYD010000045.1, read as the reverse complement.
TATTCTCACTTATTTCATAGATTTTTCCTATCTCTTTAAATGTTTCTCCTTCTCGTGAAACATGGTAAAAGAAATCATAATTATCATCCCTTAGTGATTCCAAAACTTTTTCTTCACGGCTGATCAAAGGTATCTTTAAGATTTGATCTATCTGAAGCTCTTTATCAGCACCGGGATTTTCAAAAACTATTTCGTCAATAGATATCTCATATGCTTTGGATATTGAATATAATGTCTGTCCTTTTTTAACTTCATGGATATAGTAGCTATTACCATCTACTTCACGAATTTCATTCGATTTTTTCACCGGTACGGATATCTGTGCATATAATGATCCCGTCATTATGATGCAGGCTATAAAAAACAATATTTGAAGCTTTTTCACTATATATTGATTTTTATTTATTTTTTCATGTACAGGATTAAAAACGAAAACGTAAAATATTAATTGCTTATTCCCATTCTATTGTTGCCGGTGGCTTGGAACTAATATCGAAAACCACCCTGTTAACTCCCTTGACCTTATTAATTATTTTGTTTGAAATTTCAGAAAGGAAATCATAAGGCAATTGAGACCAGTCGGCTGTCATACCGTCTGTTGAACCAACCGCTCTCAATGCAACAACATTTTCATAAGTTCTCTCATCACCCATCACACCTACTGATTGCACAGGCAATAAAACCGTTCCGGCCTGCCATATCTTATCATATAAATTCCACTCCTTTAATCCTGTAATATAAAGATGATCAACCTCCTGTAATATTCTGACTTTCTCCCTGGTTATCTCACCAAGAATGCGGATTCCAAGACCAGGCCCCGGAAAAGGATGACAGCTGATAATTTCAGAGGGCATAGCAAGTGCCTTTCCTATCTTCCTTACTTCATCTTTAAACAAGGATTTAAGTGGTTCGACCACTTTTAGATTCATTATTTCGGGAAGGCCTCCTACATTGTGGTGGGATTTTATAGTGGCAGATGGTCCTTTTACCGAAACGGATTCTATCACATCAGGATAGATCGTGCCCTGTGCCAGCCATTTTACATCTTTTATTTTATGAGCTTCTTCATCAAATACTTCAATAAACTTTCCGCCTATTATCTTTCTTTTCTTTTCAGGATCTGTCACTCCTTTCAATTTGTCGAGAAACTTATCTTTTGCATCCACCCCTTTTACATTAAGGCCAAGTGCTTTGCATTTCTCCATTACTGTTTCAAATTCGTTCTTTCTCAATAATCCGTTATCCACAAATATGCAATGCAAATTACTGCCAATGGCTTCGTTCAATAGCATTGCCGTAACCGAGGAATCAACACCACCGGATAATCCCAATACAACTTTATCGTCTTTTATTTTTTCTCTCAATTCATGAACGGATGATTCAATAAACGATACAGGCGTCCATGATTGTGAGCATTTACATATATCAACAAGGAAATTTTTAAGAAGTATTTTACCTTCAACAGAATGATAAACTTCCGGATGAAATTGTATGCCGTAAGTTTTTTCATCTTTTATGCTATATCCTGCTAATTTAACTTCCTTAGTTGAAGTTATATTTTCATAATTCTCCGGAACTTTCAAGATAGTATCCCCATGAGACATCCACACCTGGCTGCCAGTGGAAACGCCCTTCATCAATGGATTCTCATAATTGATCCATGAAAGGTTAGCTCTTCCGTATTCTCTTATCGAAGATGGTAAAACCACTCCATTATCATATTCAACAATTAACTGAGCACCGTAGCAAACACCTAACACAGGTAACTTTCCTCTTATAGCTGAAAGCTCAGGTTTAGGAGATCTTTTATCCTTTACTGAGAACGGACTGCCCGACAAGATCACTCCCTTTATTTCTTCGGCTATCTCAGGTATTTTATTGTACGGATGAATCTCACAATATACATTCAGCTCCCTGATCCTTCTCGCAATCAACTGAGTGTACTGCGAACCAAAATCCAATATCAAGATAGTTTCTTCCATCTTTTGTGTATTAGTTAAAAGTAAGGATGTGTATTTTTACCATTACAAATTAAATAAAAAATTGTAACTTTATTTTTAATTTCTTAAAATAAAAAAATGTCTGCAAAAAATAAATCGTCAAAATCATTTCTTTGGATAATAGCTATTCTTGCATTAATAGCTGTCGGTTATTTTACTTATCCCCAGTGGGAAAGTTGGTTTAAACAAAAAATACTAAAGAAACCCGGTATTTCAAATGATACTACGGAGCTTATAATAAACCAATTAACTTGTAATGATTGGGTAAACGAAACAAATGGCGCCATGCTATCCTTAAAACCACAGGGCAATTTTTCTATAGATATTCCATCCGTTGAACACCGTAAAAGAATTTATGGTCATTTTAAAATTGAAAAAAAACATATAATCTTTCTAAACCATCCATCGAGTAACGTATGTGCAGGTATTGAAGGTATTTATAAATATAAAATAAAAAATAACAAAGTAACCTTTAATGTGGTAATTGACCGTTGCGCCTCAAGAAGAAAATATATGGATGACGAATGGTTCAGCTTTGATTCAAAGTAAAATCCGTTTACAGTTTTCAGGTTCCGTTAAATCAAATTTCACAATTGACAGTTCGGGTCCATCATGTGATGCATTAAAACAAATTGTTCTGCCAATTCTTTCCTTCCATTCTCCTGTTAATCTTGTCGACTCATGTATATGCCCGTGAAGGCTTATCAGGGGTTGATATTTTTCAATAAATTCTGAAATAGCAACACTACCAACATGTACATCCAGTGGCAGATTGTCAACCTTACAACCGTCGAGTGCTGCCCTGTCGAGATTTGATTTATAAGGTGGGGAATGAAATAAAAAAATTGATTTCGACATATCATCATTACCAGCAAGCTCTTCCAGGTCTTCCTTTATTGATGAAGATTCAGTACTGTCATTCATGTCAACAGACCTGAAACCTGCACAAGGATCAATACAACCGGGTTCAACATTTTTAGTTACATCATATTTTTCCCAATCCTTCAATCTGAAAGGAGTTGGCGGAACCATAGCATATCCATAAAAAGAATGATCGTTAATAACTATCTTTTTATTATGTATATAGTGCCATATACAGGTCATGTTTTCAATTTCAATAAAAGACCGTTCATTTATCCTGGGATCATCGTTTCCCAATATCAGCATCATGACGGGATAATCCTTCTCAAGAGTTTTTTTCAGTTTTAAAAAGTTCTTAAGTAAAAAACCATCTATAAAATTTTTAACCCCCGATTTGATCTGATATCCATGAGGTAAAAGATCACCTCCAAAGAATACTACGGAAGGTTTCTCCTTTTCAATTTCATTGAATAGTTTTTTATAACGATCAATTTTACCATGGATGTCAGTAACTAAAAAACAGGGCATCATGAATTGTTTCCTTTCGATTATAGAATATTATATTATTTCCACATTAAAAATGATTATTTATCAGGAAATAAATAAATCAATATTTCAACTTAGCTTTATAAACCGCTTTGTTATTGCGTTCATCACTGACTTCCAGTTTGAAATTATTCCAACCCTTTTCAATCCTATCATCAATATAATAAATAAGCATATCGTTTTTAGGATCATATTCCATTAATATCCATTCTTCATTCATGCAGGCCTCATATTTATCAATTCCCGATAGATTATCCGATACTTTGATCTTTAATAGTTTATCTCCTGAAATGTTTTTATTATCATGAATATTCAATGGTTCTATTTCCGGAGGCACAGTATCCATCATAACAGCATATTTACCAAAAGATCTTATAAGGGTTTTTACGAATCCGTTTTCATATTTACCTCCTTCAGCATTATGATCATCTTCTTCGTTAATCTTTACTATTAAAAGTTTGTCCTGATAATTTTCCTTTACGCTATCAGCTTTTATTGCAATCTCTATCCAACTATGAACCGGAATAGTTTCTTTATGAATAATATGTATTTTGGAATTGATCGAATCGGTTTTCGGAAGTTCATCATAAATAAACCGAAAAGAATTATAAAATGATCCTGCCGGAGCATTCAGTATAAAATTCCCATTTTCGAATGAATTGGCCTGCATACAATCAAAATAAATGCCTTCCGAAACTTCAGCAGGTATAATTGATAAATCCATTCTATAGCTTTTGAGCACAGCACTCAATTTTGAAGTGTTTCCATAAAAGTCCTTTACAATAATAGTCAGGTGATGATTACCTGTATCGCTAAAACTAATAATTCCGTTATTTTTCACTTTCTTATAAATGGTAAGCTTATTATTGGGATCAACAAGAGTGCGGACATAACGTTTCTTGTTTTCAATGAATTCTTCATAATCAATCAGGCTGTTAATATAGCGGGTTTCAGCAAATGCAAACTCATTCATTTCACTGGAAAAAACAAGAGCAGAATCCAGGTACATTTCTACCGAATAAACACCGTTTTTATTATTTGTCTTATTCAGCAGGTCATAGGTAAGTATTCCGAAATAAATATCACCTGATACATAAATTGTATCATAATTTTTAATGCGGTATTTTTCGCCCCATCCGGCGGTTTTATATTTTCTGGGCTGGCAGTCATGATCTACTTCGCTGTATATATTTAAAGGATAGACTTTAAGTGATTCAATTTTAGGTCTTATATAATCCTTTACTTCAAATCCATATTGTAAAGGATTCAGGGGTTTTTCTGTTTCTGCATTTCTTATTTCAAAATGCAGGTGAGGTCCCTTCGAACCTCCTGTATTTCCGGAATAGCCAATAAGCTCTCCTTTTTTAACAGGAAATTCAGCCTTGTCCGGGAACAGGTTAACACTAAATTTTTTGTACTCGTATTGTTTTCCTTTTACATATTTTGAGACGTTCCCGGTAAAATCCTTTAAATGAGCATAAACAGAAACCAGGCCATTCGGATGTGTTATATACAAAGCTTTACCAAAACCTTCAGGCGATACCTTGATCCTGGAAACATATCCTGATTCAATGGTATATATCTTCTCTCCTTCCTTTCCGTTCGTTTTAATGTCTATACCCGAATGAAAATGATCCGTTCTTAATTCCCCGAATGTCCCTGATAATCTTAAAGGTATGTCAAGTGGCGTTCTTAAATCAGCATTCACAGCAGGTAATTCCTGGCTCATGACAGTTGTTATGCTTATTATCCAAAAAAATATCAATAATCTTAACTTTATCATATATTCAATCAATTTTTTACAATACCAGTATTAAGTCAAGAAAAAATTTATGAGTGTGGTTTTTTACCCCCTCTGTCTCGCTATGCTTGACATGAGGGTGTCTCAAAAGTCTTTGTGTTACTTAGTGAAATACTTGGTGTACTTTGTGGTTAATCTTAAATAATTGAACCACAAAGGATCACAAAGGACACACAAAGTTTCACTAAGTAATATTATTGAAAAAACCTCACAATTTTAAACTTTTGAGACACCCTCAATGAGAGGGGGTAAATAACCGTCACATTATACTTAACATTACACTAGCACCTATTAAATATTAACACTTATCTCTACATAATTTTTACAAAATTAGTTTTTCTAAAATAAATAAAAGCAGTACTGCAATATTGTCATATCTGTTAAAACGACATCGGGCTCTAAATATAATTATTAATATATCTCGTATTAGATATTTTGTTAAGCTTATATACAGGAGATAACCTGACTAATAAACTACTTATAATACTTATGGCATATAAGTTGATAAAGGTATCTCGAAAAAAAATAATGACTAATGACAATAAATGAAATATCATCACATAAAGATCTTATCAATAATTTAAAAGAAGAAGAAAAGACTTACCTGCTTTTATACAAGAAAAATTCAGAATTAAGTGAATGTGCCTATGATCATATTACAGAAACTGCAAAAGAATTTAAAGCCCTTAATATATTGTCTGCTGATGTAACCAAAGTAAAAGACATTCATAATAATTACGGTATTAACACAGTACCATCACTTCTTATTTTCGAGGGTAAAACATTCAAAAAAGTTATTAAAGGTTGCAGTACTTCTGATTATTACCGTTCATTGTTTGAAAGCAATTTATTTTATTCCGCTTCACAGGAAGGCAAACCGCAAAAGAATGTTACCGTATATTCAACTCCCAGTTGTTCGTGGTGCAATACACTTAAAAATCATTTAAGAAAAAACAGGATAAACTATACAGATATTGATATATCAACAGATCCCGGTCTGGCGGAAGAGCTTGTAAGAAGAAGCGGGCAGCAGGGTGTTCCGCAAACTGAGATTAATGGTGAATTCATTATTGGATTCGACAAAACAAAAATTAACAAAATGCTTAACATTAAAAATTAATAACTAATTAAATATTAATAATCATGAAAGAATTACAACCATTGAATCAGAATGTTTTGCTCGACATGTCTGAAGATAAAGCAGAGCAGAAAACATCAGGTGGAATTATCATTCCCGACACAGCAAAGGAAAAACCACAGATGGCAAAAGTACTGGCAATAGGCAATATTGAAAATGCCGAAATTTCAGTCGGTGATATTGTATTTTACAAGCAATATTCAGGAACCGAGCTTGAGTATGAGGGAAGGAAATATTTAAGCATTCCTTATGCTGATTTATTGGCGAAGATAGTTGAAACGGAAGAGATATAGAAATTATATTAAATACAACCAAACAGAAAACGCAACTTCGGAGAAGTCCGGGACGCTTCGATTATTATAGTAAACAACACTACCCAAAAAACCAAACAAAGTATCGGTTTGATATAAACGGCACGGACAAGACGTCCGCGCCAGCATTGGGGAAGTGCGGAGCACTTCGATTATTGTAGCTGATGATGTTAAAAGAAAAAAACAACTCTGTAGGTGTTGGATTATTAATTAATGAACGTTGCACATTTAATAATCAAAGGTCTCCGGCCTTTACTACTCATTGGCTAAAACTAATGCAAATCTTATATGTTCAAAAAAAGGTCAACCTTATTCAGGCAAGTACAAAGTACACACTGATCACCGATCACTGATACACGCTGGCCTCGTCGTACTTGTATGTGCCTTAATAACATTTTTTCTATCTAATTTACAACAAACTTCCCCTTATTCAATACCTTACCCCCGCTTCTTAGCTCCATCAAATATATCCCGCTTTTCCAGCGGCTTACTTCTATTTCCGTTTGGGTTTGGTTTTTGGAAAGATGCAGGCTTTTAATTTTACGGCCAAACATATCAAACACAAGCAGTTCTGCAGGTCCCTGCAAACCATAATGTACTTTACTTACTGCAAAGTTCCCGGTTTGTTGTTTGCTGACTGTGTATTCCGGTAACTCGACAGTTATCTTTCCACTTGCCGGGTTGGGGTAAATTTTCAGGTGGCTTCCTTCGGCTGTGGTGAAGGGTTCTTCCATATCCACCCATATCCCGCAGTCTATGGTAAGGGTATCCGAAACAATGCTATCCGGGCAAAGGGTATCGTAGTTTAATTGTACATTGTAAAGTGTATCATCCTCTAAATTCTGGTTAAGTTTGTAGAGGTATATGTCCCAGTTGGAACCTTCATAAAAACCACACATAACCAATATCTTATTATCGAAAGTTATTGTTGTATTACGTGGTGATTGCAGGTCATCAAATAAAGTACGTTGAGTAATTACATTTCCTGTAGTATCGGTTAAAAACAATTCGCAATGGCCCTGGAAGGGAGGTTCCTTCTCCTCCCATCTTCCTCCAACAACAAAAAGAGTATCCTGCAACAAGCTTAAAGTTGAACCAGCTCCCCCTAATCCATTATTCAATATGGTATAAAAATTTATTTTTATTCCATTATTTAAAATTTTATAAACAGTTGGATTGAATTGATGATTATATATCTTGGATCCAACTGATAAATAATAATTTGTTCTTTGTATTGTTTGATATGCTGTATTTAATTCATAAACCGAATCATTCCATATAACATCATATACTTCATTTCCATCCCTATTTACTTTGATCCAAAATCCATTAGTGGAATTTGTGGGACTGTATTCACAGGAACCAGTAATTAAATATGAACTATCATCAGGAAACAGTGTTAAATCAAAACCCTCCTCATTATATATTCCCGGTTCAAGCTGAGCATACAAATGAGACCATAGTACCTCACCCGTTTGATCAAGTTTGAACAGAAATATCCTTTCATAAGGATCAGGGCTGTGGTACATGCTAAGTGTAAGGTAACATGAATCTGGTGTTTGAATTATTCTAACCCCCCGGTTAAAAGATTCCGAATGAAGTGCTTTACACCATTCTATATTTGCACATGCATCCAGTTTAAGTACAATAGGGTCTTCATAAGTATCATATTTACTACAACGAAATGTCATGATAAAGCCACCATCAAAGGTCTGATTGATGTCATTTATGTAATAACGGTATGCACCTTCCCCTATCTTCTTTTCCCAAAGCACCTCACCATTAATATCGGTTTTTATCAACCAGATATAGCGATGATAGTTGTTAATATCAATAGTTGAAGCAATAAGCATCCCTTTGTCGTATGTTTCTATTACTTTTCTTGGATTTGCATTAATATTATCGCCATAAATATGAGGCCATGATTGTGTATAGCAATTATGAGAAATTATTAAAAGTGTGATTATGCAAACAAGTCTATTCATGAGTCATTACCTTAAAACAATAAGTTTTTCACCTATGCGTGAATCTCTCACTTGTCCATATTAACTTAAAATTCCAGTAAGTAAATCAAGGGATTTGTATCGCAAAGAATCCTAATCCCATTCATTTCTTACTCTTTTTTGGTAAGCAAGGGCGTCTTCATTCCACTTAACTTTTCCCAGAAAACGATTGGCATTGAATCTCCTGGTTCGCCTGAACTTTTTCAGCAATTCATTAAGCCGTTTTTGTCCGGTTCCCTTTTTAATAATTATCACCATTACTGTGAAGTTTTCAACAAAGATAAACAATTAATTGCCAGTGATCGTATGTTTAAAACAGATAGAGAACCATTTAATCCTATAATATGCAAGTGACCGGATGACTCCGAATCATCCGCTCACTAAACCTATCAGCTATTTCAAACATTTTTTCTATCTAATTTACAACAAACTTCCCTTTATCCAACAACTTTCCCCCGCTTTTTAGTTCTA
>CAZJYD010000044.1:0-27341 GCA_964550205.1 uncultured Bacteroidales bacterium | reverse complement strand
TTAATAAGATATTATCTTTTTTTACTTTTTTGTCTCCCACACAAAAAAGTAACAATCTCGCCTGAGTCGAAACACCGCTTCTGAATAGATTGCAGAATTAATACGGAAAATCTGTTATCATCAAAAATAGTTGGATAATCATCACAAAAGAACGGAGCAATTCGATAAAACCCATAATCAAACAGCTCCGCAGTTTTTCATATGTTGCCTTTCGCCATCTTTGCTTCATTAATCAAACCGCCCCGTGGTTTGATTTTTCAACATTACAATTATTTAATGTATGTTATTTAATTGTCATGATTACATATCCAGATAAATATAATGGAAGAAGCGCGGAGCGCTTCGATTATTGTAGAAAACTATAAATTACTACGAATTACCATTAGATCCCTACTTATCAGCTTGTTCCAATTCAAACCCATCTATCCAGAACTCTTTCATTTCCCTAAAGGTATGATATACTTTCGGTGGGCCCCAGCCATGTTTACCTCCCGGGTAAATCATCATTTCGAAATCCTTATTAAGAGTGGTTAACTTATCTGCCAGCTGAATCATATGCTGTAAGTGTACATTATCGTCCATATCACCATGAACAATATAAAGTTTACCTTTTAGTTTGTCAGCATAATACGCTACTGCGCTGGTATCATATCCCTGTTGATTTTGTTCAGGTGTATCCATGTATCTTTCAGTATATATGTCGTCATATAGTCTCCAGTCTGTTCCACATGAACTACCAAAGCCATGGGTAAAGTAATCTGCTCCCTTGGTTAATGCCAGGCAGGTCAAATAACCACCGTAGCTGCCTCCTGTTATTCCTATTTTTGTAGAATCAATAAAGGGTAATGTTTTCAGCCATTTAACCATACTGATATAATCTTTCAATTCCCAGTTTCCAAGATTACGATAAACATAATTTAATCCTTCCTTTCCAAAATGCCCCGAGGCACGATGATCAACTGCAATGGTAATAACACCGTTTTTTGTGAAGAAGTTACCTCTCGGACTCGTATATTTATTGCTTACCCCCTTATAATCAGGGCCACCATAAATGCTAAATACTACACCGTACTTTTTTGTTGAATCAAAATCACAGGGAAGTATCCATTTGACAGGAAGATCAAACCCATCTTCCGTAGTTATTGTAAATAATTCAACCTTACCAATTTTTGTGCTGTCAGGGTCGAGTGGCTCCTGCACGGCAATTGTTCTAACCAGCATGCCTTCATTAGAATAAACAAACATCCCCGGAGGTTTCATAGTATTACTGTACTCATCAATAAAATAAGAATATCCGGGGGAAATATCTAATTCATGATATCCTGGCTTATCAGTTAACCTAATTAACTGGCCCCCATCAATTCTGACTTTAAATAAAAGTTTATCCGTTGATTGTTCACCTGTTCCTTCAAAATAGACCCAGCCTTTTTCCTCATCAACACCGGCAATATTCTGAACACGCCAGTCAACATCTGTTAATTTATTGTGCAGATTTTCATCCATATCATAAAAATATAGCTTCCTCCACCCGTCTTTATCACTCCTCAAAATAAAACCACTTCCATTCTTTAAAATATACAGATCATCAGGTGTATAAAAGTCAATCCAGGTTGACTGCTGTTCATCATATATTTCTTTTTTTTCACCGTTACCGGGATCAGCAGCAAGTATTTCAATATAATTCTGATCACGGTTCATTTTCTGGTAGATCAGTTTTTTTGAATCATTTGTCCACATTGGAAAAGCAATATACACATCCTCTTCATCATTATCATCAATCCATGTAACTTCATCTTTGTCGAGGTGAATTACGCCAAGCCTAACGCCGGGATTCGGATCACCTGCTTTTGGATAGCGCTGCATTCTTAGTTCACCATGTATCCCCTCAGCATTGAAAATTGGAAATTCAGGAACAGTTCTGTCATCAAATCTTTCAAAAGCAATCATAGTACCATCTGGTGACCACCAGAAAGTTTTGTAATTTGTTTCACGACCATGAATCTCCTCCCAGTATACCCATGATGAATAACCATTTTTAATCAGATCAGTCCCATCATGCGTTAATCTTTTTTCTTGACCGGTTTCAATATTTAACACATATAGATCATGATCCTTTGTAAAGGCTATTTTTGTCCCATCCGGCGAAAAAGTGGCATTATTTTCCTCACCTGCATCATCAGTTAATCTTTTAAATTCATTGTCTTTAAGTGAAAAATAATACAAGTCATTATCTTTTTTAATAATATTCTTTTCATAGTTACAGGTATGGTCAACAATATCAAAAAATGAATATCCTTCAGGTAATTTTTCATTAATCTCATTTCTGTAGGTTTGTTTTTTGTATAATTTACTTTTTCCGGTTTTGGCTTTTACTTTCCAGATTTGTTTTTTGCCTTCATCATTAACTCTCTTTTCAAGATAATAATCATCATCAAGCCAGCCTTTAATATCAGGTAGCTGAGCCGATAATTTACATGAAAATAAAAAAACAACTAAAAACAATCCTGCAGTACAAAATAATTTATTCTTCATTTTCTATAAAGCTTAATTAATTTATTTTTTAAATCTTTCGAGAATAGATTTATCATCTAATTCTTTCGATAATGATTCGATGGTAGAAATTGGCAGATCTAATAAATCAAGTATCATTAAACCATCAAGGCTGTAATTGAATTTGGGATCTATGTTAAAACCAAGAATTTCAGCATTCAGGTTCAGGTATTTTTTTAAAAGTATAGGTATTCTGAATTCTGGATCAACGTCCTGCACATAGCGTTCGAATTTACCAACATTGTTTTTCGTAGCCTTGATAAATATTTCTTTATCTATTGTTTTATCTGTTTTTAATTTAAATTCTCTGCGTGGCTTAATAAATTCAGCAAGCTCATAATTAAAGTAATTAGCTTTTATAAAATTAATTAGCATTGTTTTAGCGAAATCAGACATTGCATTGCTCATACTAACAATACCTAGCAAATACCTGTATTCAGGATGTTTTAATAAATAATAAAGAATTCCTTTCCACAGCATAAAAAGAGAAATTGTTTTCCGCTGGTACTCCTTAACAACAAAAGACCTTCCCAGCTCAATGGTCTCCCGTAAAACAGGCAACATTTGATAATTTAATCTGAATAATGTATTTACATAGAATCCTCTGATACCATATGTGGCAAGTATATCTTTACCTTTTCCAACTCTGTATCCTCCAACAATCTTCTTTTCTTTTTCATCCCATATAAATAATTGCTCATAATATTCATCAAACTCATCAATATCTATGCTTTTATTTGTGCCTTCTGCAACATCACGATAAGTACATTCGCGCAACCTTCCAATTTCTTTCATTGTATTTGGTATATTTGGCGATGGTACGGAAAACACCAGATTATCCTGTATCCTGAAAAGTAAATACTCTTCTTTTATGTTTTCGATTTCTTCCTCAACTTTATGTGCAGGGACAGGATCAATAATTTTTTCAGCATAATCAGTTCGATCGGGATATTTGTTATTATTGTTTTTAAATGAGATACCTAACCCATATGTTTTTGAACGAAGATAACGCCCATATTCATTTATATCACTAAATAAATCCTGATCTTCCACAGGTATGGGTTTACCAATTCTCATCTTAACAACGGTTCCTTCCTTATTAAAAAGTTCTGACGGGAGCTTTACTGTTCTCAGAAGCGGATGCACAAAACCAAGCCAATGAAATAACCTGTTATTATGTCCTTCAAAATAAATAGGTACAACCGGTACTTTTGCTTTCTTAATAAATTTTATAACCGAATATTGCCATTCACGATCAGTGATACATTTTTTATCGAGGCGGTAAGTTGCCACTTCGCCTGCCGGATAAACACTCAGGGGAGCACCTTTTTGCAGATGCCTGTATGCCTCACGTAATCCTGACAAGCTGGATTTTACATCATTATATGTTTCAAAAGGATTTACGGCAAGAAAATAATCTTTAATAGGTCCTAGTTTTGTCAGTAGAAAATTTACAAGGATTTTAAAATCAGGTCTGATTTCAGGTACTATCTTCATCAGGAGTAAGCCATCCAGCCCACCAAACGGATGGTTATGAATAGAAATGAAAGCTCCTTCTTTCGGAATATTCTGCAAATCTTCTTCTGGTATCTCATATGTAAAGCCCAGTTCTTTTATAGCATAATCTACAAATTCATGTCCTGTTAAGTCTGCCGCATCCATGTATTTATCATTGAATCTCTGGAGTTTTGTAATTTTCATTAAGTACTTGGCAGCTCTCTCTCCTCCAATGTATTTAAGGTATTTATTCGCACTCAAAAAATCTTTTGGCGTAATTATATCCATGCTAAATGAGTTATACTTTTAAATAGTTATTGCAAAAGTATTAAATAATTAATAGTGATTAAGATCATCAAGAGTTTCAGCTTATGTTAATCCTGCCAGTTGGAATACGGATTCTTAATTAACATAGCATTATAATATTTAACCTCTCCGGTAACTTCTTTACCAATCCATGGTGGTTTTTCAAAAAACTGATCTGTTTCTTCAAACTCAATTTCAGCAATAACAAGCCCTTTATTATTACCAATAAATTCATCAACATACCATATCATTCCTTTATAATCAAGTTCATAACGGTATTTTTCAATAATACCATTAACACATAAATATTTCAATAATTCATTAGCATCACTAACAGGAATATTATACTCATATTCCCTACGTACCGGACCAATGTTTTCACCTTTAATGGTAAGCTGGGCTTTATCTTCTGATATTCTCACCCTCACAATTCTTTCTTTTTCCAAACTTAAAAATCCCTGTTTAATATTTTTCTTACTCAGAAAATCCGATTTAAAATCATCCGACCTTATTAAAAACTTTCTTTCTATTTCCTTTGGCATAATCTACCGAAGCTTTTCTCATTCATACGAATATTCATACATTATTTTTCTGGTAGCACTTACCATATATACAATATACTCATCATGTAAAACAACAATCCCATCCATTTCATTCCCATCATACTTGTATGTTTTATCAAGTTTGCCGGAAGTACTGCATTTGAATAATTTATTTGATTCCTCGCTTAACATCCATAATGATCTGCTTTCAGTATCAAAAAAAACATCTGTACAATCAAATGTAAAATCCAATTCACATTGGTTTATTAATTCCATATTCTTGTTTAACTCCAATAGCAAGCAGGGATTACGCTCGTTAACTATATAGAATCTTTTGGTGAAAGGATTATAAGTAATTCCCTCAGGTCCATACTCAGGATCATCCAATTCAACCGGAATATCAAAAGTATCAAGAACATTTCCCTTGTAGTTATATTTGAACACTTGCTTTAATTGTTCTTCAACTACCCAAAGTGTCGAATCAGATCTTATTTGTGTCAAACCTTCAGCATCATGGCATCCCAAATCTTTTGAAGACAATACTTCCCCCAGGGGAGTAAGCTTATAGAGTCTTCCGCTCTGGTTACCAATTGTAAGAAAATTATCATCAACAGACAGACATAATGATGCAGGACAGTTTATACCTATATTAAATTTATTCTTTAGTTGTAAATTTTCTTCATCTTCATCATTATTAACCGGATTTGTTTCTTCGCAGCTAATTGATAGTATGCAAATTAATAATAAAGCTGCAATGATTTCAAGATAGACTTTTTTCATTTTCATTTATTTATCTTTTATACATATTTTTCTCCTTTATTTACTTTAACATCATTTACTATTTGTCTTATTGTTTGTTCATCTTCTTTACGGCAAACAAGCAATACACCTTCATCTTCTATAACAATATAATCTTTCAGACCCTGCAATACAACTAATTTGTTTTTTGGCACGTTTACGATATTATTTTCTGTATTATATGTTAAAACGTTATCTCCTATTATAGCATTACCATCTTCATTTTTTTTCATTATATCAAATAAGGATCCCCACGTTCCAAGGTCTGACCATCCAAAATCCGAAACAAGCACATAAACATTTTCAGCCTTTTCCATAACACCATAATCTATTGAAATATTTTTACATACGGCGTAGGCTTCTTTTATGAATTTTTCTTCCTTTGCCGTATTATATTTTCCTATTCCCTCTTTAAAAATATTATCAACTTCGGATAAATGCTTTTTAAAAGCATTCATTATACTTTTTAATGACCAAATAAAAATTCCTGAGTTCCAAAGAAAATCCCCGCTTTGAAGAAATGATTTGGCCAATTCCAGATTTGGCTTTTCAGTAAATGTTTTTACTTTTTTTATTTGTTTGTTTCTATTATAAGTGATCTCATCATTAAATTGTATATATCCGTAGCCGGTATCAGGCCTTGATGGTTTAATGCCAAGGGTTAACAACCATTCATTAGCCGATGCTGCTTCAAGAGCGGAGTTAATAGTTTTTTTAAAAACATTTTCTTTTATAATAATATGATCAGAGGGGGCTACTACCATCACTGCATCTTTATTTTCATCCATTATTTTATAGCTGGCATATGCAATACAAGGAGCTGTATTTCTTCTGGCCGGTTCACAAAGAACCTGTTTTTCATTTATCCCCGTGAGCTGATCCATGACAAGGTCTTTATACATCTCATTAGTAACAATGTAAATATTTTCTTTAGGACAAATATTAAGAAAACGATTAAAGGTCTGTTGTATTAAAGTTTTACCAGTTCCAAGGATATCGATAAATTGTTTGGGATGAGATGTTCTGCTCATTGGCCAGAAACGAGCTCCGATACCGCCTGCCATAATAATGCAATAACGATTTTTCATTTTTTTCCAATTATTTAAATTTTATCTAATAACAAAGATAGAAAATCAAAATATAATACTTTATTCATTCACCGGTATAACTTCTACCATAGGATTAACAAAATACATTTTTTTATTATTCAAACATAAGCAACGATAGCGTTTACGCATTTTCTGCAACTTTTTAAAAGTCTTTCCGTTTTTTATCTTAAAAACAGCACCGTTTGGTAAATTTTCCAAAGTCATGTATTTTTTATCATCATAGTTTTTCAGGATTTTTGTTAATCCTAAATCCGAGCTGCTAGAAGCTTTTGCATTTTTCAAATAATTATTAAGTGCCGCAGTAATATCATCGGGAAATATATTATCCTTAATAATAGAATCCATCAACATTCTGAAAGAATATTTCCATTCCCTGCCATGAGGCTTTGCCCTGTTTCCATATTTCATCCAAACAACAAGATGAGCCAGTTCATGAATAAGAGTAATAAGAAAAGCATATTTATTTAAATCATGATTTACTGATATCTTATGTATATCCGAATCGACAGGTGGTTTGTAATCGCCACATTTAGTATTCCGCGATTTTGTGATTCTTAAATTAACTTTGTAAAGCAACAACAAATCCATAATCCTATCAACAGATCCGGTTGGAAGATATTTTAACAGTATATCTTTATAATCTTTCATTGGTTAGCTTAAGAGAGTCACTTAATATTGATTTATTATAACTCCAGCTTGAACAATTACAGTCATTTCTTCTTTTATTACGTTTATAAGGAGAGCGTTTAGTTGCACAGGCTGAAAATAATACAACTAATATTAACAAGGAAATTATTTTTAAAAGAATTTTTTGATAATACATATTTTGTATTTACAAATACAACGAATACATCTGTTACATAATTGCTTATCTTTTGTTTTAATTTGTTTATAAAAATTAACCGAACAACAAATTTACTTTTGATTGCTAAATTATATTTAAATTAGCAAGTCAATATTTAAAAAAATGTTTTATCATATCGGCAAATATCTTTTACTAATTATAGAGGCTTTTAAAAAGCCCGATAAGAATAAGGTTTTCTGGAACCACCTTTTTCGTGAGTTTAAAAATCTGGGAGTTGATTCTGTCGGTATTGTTGCTATTATTTCCGTATTCATGGGAGCAGTGGTAGCAATACAAACAGCTTACAATATCGACAGTCCATTAATTCCCATGACTATGGTGGGTTTTACAACGAGGCAATCAGTAATACTTGAATTCTCACCAACAATTATCAGTCTTATCCTTGCCGGAAAGGTTGGTTCCCGAATTGCATCCGAAATAGGGACAATGCGTGTAAGTGAACAAATTGATGCTTTAAAAATCATGGGTGTTAACCCGGCAAACTTTCTTATTCTTCCGAAAATAGCAGCTTCAATGATCATTAATCCGGTTTTGATCATTATCAGTATCTGTATTGCTCTGCTTGGTGGATGGTTGGTTTCTGTATTAACCGGACTGGTCACCCCTCAAAGTTATATTGAAGGTTTGCAATATTGGTTTGAAAGTTTTACTGTTTTTTATGCACTGATAAAAACTGTTGTTTTTGCATTTATTATAGCATCTGTTTCCGGCTATATGGGATATTACGTAAAAGGTGGATCCTTGGAGGTTGGTACTGCAAGTACAAAAGCTGTTGTATTCAGCAGCATATTAATAATAATATTTAACCTGATACTAACTCATTTATTACTAGCATGATAGAGGCTAATAACATATCGAAATCCTTTGGAAAGAATAAAGTTCTTAAAAACATTTCAATAAAATTTGAAAAGGGTCGTACTAATCTCATTATCGGTCAAAGCGGATCAGGTAAAACCGTACTTATGAAATGTTTGGTAGGATTATTATCTGTTGATGAAGGTAGAGTTGAATATGACGGAAGAAATATATCAACTATGACTTTCAAGCAAAAAAAGGAAATTCGTAAGGATCTGGGTATGCTTTTCCAGGGAGGTGCTTTATTTGATTCATTAACAGTTGAGGAAAATGTTATGTTCCCGCTTAACATGTTTACTAATAAATCTTATGAAGAAAAACTTGAAAGGGTAAATTTTTGTTTGCAACATGTTAATCTTGAAAATGTAAACAAGCTAAGCCCTTCGGAATTAAGCGGGGGAATGAAAAAACGAGTCGCAATAGCGAGGGCGATCTCACTAAATCCTGAATATTTATTCTGTGATGAACCCAATTCCGGCCTGGATCCCAAAACCGCCGGTGTAATAGATGATCTCATCAGCCAGTTAACTGAGGAATTTCAAATGACTACTATCGTGAACACACATGATATGAACTCCGTTCTCAATATAGGAGAACACATTGCTTTTCTTTATCAGGGCAAACTAAGCTGGCAGGGTAATAAAGATGAAATCCTAAACTCAGATAATGAGGTATTAAATAATTTTGTTTTTGCAACCGAACTTACCAAAAGATTAAAACGTCACGATGAATTTTCTTGATATTATCATAATCATACCGTTAATCTGGGCTGCATACAGCGGTTATAAAAAAGGTTTTATTATAGAGCTTGCTTCATTAGCTGCACTTATTCTCGGAATCTATGCAGCTATTAATTTTTCATATCTGATAGGTGATTTACTTAGCGATAATATTAACCTGCAGGAAAAATATATTAATATCATTGCTTTTATCATAACTTTTATAATAGTAGTTTTTGTTGTTTATCTTATTGGCAAGCTTATAGAGAAATTTGTAAATGTTCTTATGCTTGGTTTTGTTAATCGTATTGCAGGCTTGTTCTTCGGAATAATTAAAGCTGCTTTTATACTAAGTGTGTTGTTTTATATAATTAATATTTTTGATGAAGACCAGAACCTGCTCACGCCCAAAACCAAAAAAAATTCAGCATTATATGATCCTATTGCTTCTTTTGCTCCCTATATCATTCCAAAACTAAATATCGAAAAGCTTGATAAATATTCTAAATCAATTAAGGATGAATTGGTTTACAAAGAATAAATTTAATAATTCATAAGCAATCCTTATTCAGTAGTTATTCCTCTATAGCCTTTATACCAGGAAGTTTTTTCCCTTCAATATATTCCAGCATAGCACCTCCACCCGTCGATACAAAGCTTACCTTATCTGCCAGGCCAATTTTATTTATTGCAGCAACAGAATCACCACCTCCCAACAGTGAATAAGCTCCTTCCTCAGTAGCTTTAACAATTGCTTTGGCTATGCATTCTGTACCTTTTTCAAAACCTGCAAGCTCAAATACACCCATAGGACCATTCCATAGAATGGTTTTTGATTTACCTATAACTTCAGAAAACAATTTACATGATTCTTCGCCTATGTCCAAGCCCATCCAATCCTCAGGTATTTTATATGAACTTACACTTTTCTTTTCAGCATCACTTTCAAACTTATCAGCAGCAATAGCATCTTTAGGTATATAAATATTTATACCCATTCCTCTTGCCTTTTCCAAAATTACATCAGTAGTATCAATCAAATCATCTTCAACAAGCGATTTTCCAATATTACCTCCCAGTGCTTTTATGAAAGTAAACATCATCCCTCCTCCAATAATAAGATTATCTATCTTATCGAGCAAGTTTTTAATTACTTCAATTTTCCCTGATACTTTAGCACCACCTAAAATTGCTGTGAAGGGTTTTTCGGGATTTTCAAGTAATTTATCCAGGTTTTTTATCTCCTTTTCCATAAGATACCCGAAACATTTTTTATCAGGGAAATATTTTGCTATAATTGCTGTTGATGCATGGGCACGATGAGCAGTACCAAAAGCATCATTAACATAAATATCGCCAAGCCCGGATAATTTTTTTGAAAATCCTTCATCTCCATTTTTTTCTTCTTCATGAAAACGCAGGTTCTCAAGAAGAAGAACCTCACCAGGATTTAATTCCTTTGCTTGTTTCTTCGCTTTATCACCAACACAATCTTCAGCAAATTCAACATCATTATTCAATTTATCCGACAAGCATTCAACAACATGCCTGAGCGAATACTTATCCTCGGGACCTTCTTTTGGTCTGCCTAGATGAGACATCAAAACTGCTGAACCATTATCCCCGAGTATCTTTTTTATTGTAGGAACAGCTGCATCAATTCTGGTAGTATCAGTTACATTTAGTTCTTTATCAAGAGGTACATTAAAATCAACTCTTATAAGTGCTCTTTTTCCTTTAAAATTGTAATCATCTATGGTTTTCATGATTTTATATTTTGATTAACTAATTTTCATCCCAAAATTACAATTATTAATGAAATTTTTTATTTGATTTCCTTCAATAAAATATTCTAATTTTGTCGTGATGACCAAACTGGCTACAGAATATGAAGCCTTAAATTTAAGTCAGGGATTTTCCGTCTTCGAAGTCTCACAAGAACTAATAAAGTTGGTAAATCATTATATGAAGAAGGGTTATAATCAATATGCCCCGATGACAGGAATTCCAATACTTCGTGAACAAATATCCAAAAAAGTATATAATTATTTCGAAAACATGCTATTAAATTCAAGATTTGAAATTATACCTTCTTTTGGCACCTATTTTCAAGTACTCGATTATAGTAAGATATCAAACGAAGACGATATGAGTTTTGCAGCAAAACTTATCAAAGAATATGGTATTGCTTCAATACCTTTATCACCGTTTTATTCACAACCGGTTGATCTGAAAATGTTGAGGTTTGTTTTGCGAAGAAAGAAGAAACACTTAAAAAGGCTGCAGAGATACTATGCAAGATCTATAAGTAACTATTATTCAATTAAATATCATAACCGAAGGTCTTGTAAAAAACAGGGAGAATTTCGGAAATAAAATAGATAAAATAACCGAAGATACCGATCTGATCATTTTACCTTAAAACATCAAATCACAACCTGTTTCATAAACAAATCATTACAATAAATATTTAGTAAAATTATTATACATTTACAGCGTTGAAATACTATTTGATTTCAACTATAATTTATTAAAATCAGTACTGAAAAATGAATATAATCATTGCTGGTGACGGAGAAGTAGGTTTACATCTGGCCAAGGATCTGGCAAGCGAAAATCATAATATCACAATAGTCGATCCTCATGAAGAACTATTAAAAATGGTTGAATCCCATACCGACCTCATGACCATTACGGGTGATTCAACAGATATTTCTGTTTTGAAGAATGCCAACATTAAGCGTGCTGATCTGTTAATATCAGTAGTACATAACGAGCAGATCAATATCATTACTGCTATCCTGGGTAAGAAACTTGGTGCCAAAAAGACAATTGCACGTGTTAGCAGTATGGATAATTTAACTGATGAAAACAGTAAATTATACCAGGAATTAGGTATAGATTATCTTGTATGCCCCGAAGCTATTGCTGCACAGGAAATCACTGATTTATTAAATCAGACTGCTGCAACAGAAATTTTTAACTTTTCAGGAGGTAAACTTTCTCTTTTTCTTATTAAGCTGGAAAATGATGCTCCTGTTGTAAATAAAACTCTTAATGAAATAGCCCATGAATATCCTTACCTTGACTTCAGGGCTGTTGCAATACACAGAAACTCTACAACCATTATACCACGGGGGGATGATAAGTTCCTTAAAAACGACCTCTCTTACGTTATCACAAAACCCGAGGGCATGGAGGAATTACTTAAGTTAAGTGGTAAACAGAAGTTTGACATAAGAAACATTATGATAGTTGGGGGAGGAAGGGTTGGAAGAACAACAGCAAAACAACTGGAGAAAAATATTAATATCAAATTATTTGAAATTGATAAGCAGAGGTGTATTTATCTAACCGACTACCTTGAAGATACCTTAATCGTAAATGGAGATGCGCGGGATATTGCATTGCTCGAGGATGAGGATATCCGAAGTATGGATGCTTTTATTGCCGTAACTGACAATACCGAAACCAACATCCTCACATGCCTGCACGCCAGAAAATATGGAGTTAGGAAAACTATCGCATTAGTTGAAAATATAGATTATATTGACATCTCGCAAAATATAGGCATAGACACTATAATAAACAAAAAACTTACTACTGCCAGTTACATTGTAAGATTTACCATGGAAGCCAAGGTTACCTCTATAAAATGCCTCAGCGGAATAGATGCTGAGGTAATGGAGCTGGTTGCCCAGGAAGGTTCTCCATCTACAAAGAAACCATTACTAAAATTAAAAGTGCCACAGGGAGCGTTAATAGGTGGAATAGTACGGGGGGATAAAAGTTATATTGCCACAGGAGACCTGCAGATCAAGGAAGACGATCATGTGGTTGTTTTTTCTCTACCTCCCGCAATACAAAAGGTTGAAAAGCTATTCAGATAAGAATATCAAATCAAAAAATAATTGTTATCTCTATTTTCTTAAATTAGCAGCCGTAAGAACGAGCAATAATTATGCGTAGATGGTCAGTAGTTAACATCAAAATGATTACCCGTGTAATTGGATTCCTGCTGATAGTAGAAGGATTATTCATGTTCACAGTAATTCCGTTTTCTATTATTTACTGCGGTAATGATTGTTTATCTTTTCTTTATTCGGGTTTGATCACCTCTTCTGTTGGTATAATATCAATGATTTCAACATGGAAGATTAAAAATCAACAAATCGGAAAAAGAGAAGGTTATATTATTGTTTCATTTGCCTGGATCATAATATCTCTGTTTGGAACTTTACCATATTTATTCAGTGAGGCTATTCCCAATTTCATCAATGCCTTCTTCGAAACCATGTCAGGATTTACTACAACCGGGGCCTCTATACTTACTGATATTGAATCCCTTCCAAAGGATATTCTTTTCTGGCGAAGCTTAACACACTGGATAGGCGGCATGGGTATCATCGTTCTTTCTGTAGCCATTTTACCGGTGCTGGGTATAGGTGGTATGCAGCTTTTCAGCGCTGAAATGCCAGGCGTACAACACAGTAAATTGCACCCTAGAATAACCCAGACAGCTAAAAGACTATGGGCTATTTATTTAATACTGACCATAGCAGAAACAATAATTTTGATGTTGGGAGGGATGGATCTTTTTAATGCACTATGCCATACATTCGGGACAGTTGCCACTGGAGGATTTTCACCAAATAACAACAGCATTGCAGATTTTTCACCATTCATACAATACACGATCATTGTTTTCATGATACTTGCAGGTACAAATTTTACCCTTCATTATTTTGCATTGCATGGAAAACTCAGAAAAATATGGAGGAATGAGGAATACAGGAAATATATCTATACTATCTTTGCTGCATGTGTTGCTGTTACAGTAATACTTGTCTTATTGACCGATGAACATTTCGAGTCCATTTTCAGAAAATCACTATTTCAGGTTGTTTCAATTATCACAACAACAGGTTATATAACCTCTGATTACACATTATGGCCGGGTATTGTATGGATGATAATATTCCTGTTAATGTTTATTGGCGGTAGTGCAGGTTCAACAGGAGGTGGGGTAAAGGTTATGAGGCAATTACTGCTTTTCAAAAACAGCGGAATGGAGCTCAAACGACTAGTCCACCCCAGTGCCATGTTGCCTGTGAGACTTAACGGCAAGGCGGTACCACAGGAAATAATTTCCAAGGTCATGGCTTTCTTCCTGATTTATATTATGACATTTGCTTTCGGGACTTTGGTTATGTCTTTTCTTGGCCTCGACTTCAAATCAGCCGTGGGAGCCTCAGTTGCTACTATCGGAAATATAGGTCCGGGTATAGGCGATGTAGGACCTTCAGGTAATTATTCTGCAATACCCGCCGGAGGAAAATTGTTCCTTTCATTTTTAATGCTGCTAGGACGATTAGAATTATTTACGGTACTTATTATACTTACACGATCATTCTGGAAGAGATAATTGATATTAAAAAACCAAGTCGTTACTATGAATAAATATATTACCTATGAAACAATTTTTTTACTTTGTTACAAAGTTTCAAAAAAGATAATCAATGTTGAGTCATGCATGAGTTATCCGTCTGCATAATAACATATAACGAAGAAAAAAATATCAGACGTTGCCTCGAATCTGTAAGAGACATCGCTGATGAAATAATAGTTGTAGATTCCTATTCTGAGGATAAAACAAAAGATATTTGCAGGGAATATGACATAAAATTCATAGAAAACCGTTTCGATGGATATATTGAGCAAAAAAACTTTATTCTTAAGTTCGCTTCATATAATTATGTTCTTTCGATAGATGCTGATGAAGCGCTTTCAAAAGAACTTAAAAACTCAATAGCCAATGTTAAAAAAAACTGGATATCTGATGGGTATTCAATGAACCGTTTAACTAATTATTGCGGAAAATGGGTTAAGCATAGTGGCTGGTATCCTGATAAAAAAATAAGGCTTTTTAAAAAAAACAAAGCAAAATGGGGGGGTATCAATCCACACGACAAACTTATCATGAAAGATGGGTCTTCTGTTTCTCATCTTAATGGTGATCTTCTGCATTATTCGTATTATTCGATTGATGATCATCTTAAGCAAATTGAGAATTTCACTGATATTTCCTCTAAAGCTCTTTTCAAAACCGGTAAAAAAAGCAACCTGTTAAAGCTTTATTTATCACCAGTTGCAAAATTTGTCAGAGATTACTTAATTAATTTTGGTTTTCTTGACGGAAAAACCGGATATACGATATGCAGATTATCTGCCCTCGCCAACTATAGAAAATATAAAAAGCTTATGAAATTAGCTAAAGCCGCAAAGTATGAAAAGCTATAATATTATTTTAAGCAGGACTGACAACATTGGAGATGTTGTTCTGACCTTACCGGTAGCAGTGATCTTAAAAATATTAATGCCACAATGTAAAATATACTTTCTGGGACAACCATATACCCGGCCTGTTATTGAATGTTGCAGTGCAATTGATTATTTCATTGATTGGAATGTAATGTCTTCAAAAAGCAAAAAAGAAACTATAAGTTATATTCGTAATCTTCGTGTGGATGTTATAATCCATGTTTTCCCAAAAGCACAAATAGCCAAATTAGCAAAACAATCCAATATACCGTTAAGAATCGGCACTACCAACAGGCTTTACCACTGGACAACCTGTAATAAACTTATTTTTCTTTCCAGGCGAAGATCATATCTGCACGAAGTACAGCTAAATATTAAGCTACTACAACCTTTAGGAGCAAAGAAAAATTATGAATTAGATGAGATTCAAAACTATTACTTTCTGGATAAAGTAAAACCGTTAAATGCGAATTTTAAAAAACTTCTTTCTGACAACAAATTCAATCTCATCCTTCATCCCAAATCAAAGGGAAGCGCAAGGGAGTGGGGAATAGACAATTTCAGCAATCTTGTCCGTATTTTGCCGAAAGACCGGTACAGAATTTTTATTACAGGAACAAAAGAAGAAGGAGACTTAATAAAAGAATCTATTCTTAATAAACATGCTGATGAAATAGTTGATCTTACAGGTAAAATGAATCTTGACGAGCTAATTAGCTTTATAAATGAATCTGATGGTTTAATAGCAGCAAGTACCGGACCTCTGCATATTGCTGCTGCACTAAAAAAAACAGTAATAGGAATTTATCCTCCCATTAAACCTATGCATCCAGGACGATGGGCACCAATAGGTAAGAATGCCCATTATATGGTCATAGACAGAAAGTGCAACAAATGCAGAAAAAATATAAATTGCGAATGTATCAGTGAAATAAAACCCGAAGAAGTAAAGAATAAATTACTGGAGGTTATTTCTTGAATTCAACAAATGAAAATAGGTGGCTGGTTATAATCAATCCCAATGCCGGAAGGCGCAAGGGGGAACGTGACTGGCCTGAAATCTCAGAACTACTAATTAAGAATGGTTTCGATTATATTCATTTCAAAACAGAAAGAAGACTTCATGCTGTTGAAATTGCTAAAACAAATATCGAAAAAGGATTTAATAAATTTATTGTTGTCGGTGGAGATGGTACTCTGAATGAGGTAGTCAATGGAATATTTCAACAAAATAAATATAAAACATCCGATATAATAATCGGTATGATAACCGTAGGAACAGGTAACGACTGGGGTAGAATGTTTCATATTCCTTTTAAATATAAAAAAGCTATTAAAACACTTAAAAAATCAAAATTATTTATTCAGGATATTGGATGCGTTGAATACCAACTAGATAACAAAACAAAGAAAAGATATTTTGCCAATGTTGCAGGTATGGGTTATGATGCATTAGTAGCCCAAAAAACCAATCTAATGAAAGAAAAAGGTAAAGGCGGTACTTTACCATATTTTTATAATCTGATCACCGGTTTATTTCAATATAAGAATACCTATCTTAAAATAAATATCGACGATAAAGATGCCTTTGCAGGAAATATCTTCAGTATGAGTATAGGCATTTGTAAATATAATGGCGGTGGAATGAAGCAATTGCCATTTGCTATTGCTGACGACGGAATATTTGATATTACTCTGGTTAAAAAAACGACCAGACTTAGGGTTATCAGAAATATCAAGAACCTTTATGACGGTACCTTTACGAATTTACCGGAAGTTGAATTATTTAAAGGAAAAAACATTTCCATTATTTCCAAACCCGAAAATTCAATATTTCTGGAAACTGATGGAGAATCTTTGGGACATTCACCTTTACATTTTAAAGTCATTCCAAAAAGTCTTAAAATAATAGTAAATAAAAAATTCTTTTCTCTGGATAATTAATCCTTTTCAACCCAATCACCATACTCTTTTATGAGCCTGAGCAGCTCATCAACTGCATTTTCTATATCAACATTTTTTCTTTTTATTTCCTGCCCTTTATACAAAGTCACCTTTTCCTTTCCCGAACCAACATAACCATAGTCAGCTCCTGCCATTTCTCCGGGACCGTTAACTATGCACCCCATAACAGCTATTTTCAGTCCTTTAAGATGCGAAGTAGCTTTTTTAACTTTTTGTAATTCCTTGCTAATATCAAATAAAGTCCTTCCGCATGAAGGACACGCAATATATTCCGTTTTGTATATTCTCAGCCCGGTTACCTGCAAAATATCAAATGCTGTTTGGATAGCTCTTTCCTTAATTTGTTTATCTGAAGATGTGATCCAGATACCCTGACAATTTCTTTTAAGTAAAGGAGATGTGAAATCCATTGCAGCTTTCACTATAAAACTTTCTTTATCAATACCAGCATAGCTTCTTTTACAGATAAGAATACTTTCAGGATCATAATCCTCAGCTTTCTCCAAAATATATTTATTACCATTTGTATCGAATGCAACATCTTCTTTTACAATTAAGTCTGCTTTGCCATCTATATTATCACTTATTACAAAAGGAGTATTATACTCCCTGTAATTTTTAACTTTCCAATATTCAACTTTATCATCTTTTTCCGGTTTTGAAAAATTGATTATTTTTTTTGCCACCGGTAATTCCCTGATTGGATTTTCGGTTAATGAAACACGAATGGTATTTCCGATACCTTCTTTCAGCAATGTCCCTATTCCTGCAGCTGATTTTATTCTTCCGTCCTCTGCATCACCCGCTTCAGTAACACCCAAATGAAGAGGATAATTCATATCTTCTTCCTGCATTCTTTCAACGAGTGACCGGTTTGCATCAATCATCATTTTTATATCACTCGATTTTAAAGAAATAACCAGATCATGGAAGTTGTCTTCTAGGCAAATCCTGATATATTCAAGGGCAGATTCAACCATTCCCTTTATGGTATTTCCAAAAAGTTGCAGGATTCGCTCCGAAAGTGATCCGTGATTAACTCCTATTCTTATTACCGTCCTGTTTTTTCTGCAAACATCAAGTAAAGGTAAAATTCGTTGTTTAATATTTTCTAGCTCCGCTTTGTACTTATCCCCTGTAAAATCAGTAACTCCCCTTTTATCAAATAAATTACCCGGATTTATCCTGATCTTTTCAACAGTAGCAGCAGCTATTTTTGCGACTTCAGGATTATAGTGTATATCGGCTATCAGTGGTGTATTATAGCCTCTTTGCCTTATTTGCTTCTTTATGGAATTTAAATTTTTAGCCGCCCTTACCGATGGAGCAGCTATTCTTACATAATCACATCCGGCATCTATTAGCTTTATGGTTTGGTCAACCGTGGCCTCTGTATCCATTGTATCCGTCGAAGTCATAGATTGTATCCTCACCGGATAATCACCTCCCATAGGAGTATTGCCAATATTTACAACCCTTGTTTTAAAATACATTTATGCAAATCTATTGAATCATTTTTGATAACCGAAGATGATGGCTTGGTAACATTAATAATATTTTGTTATTTGTTTTCGCTATGTTTCATTGATTCTCAATAATACTGATAATTCAAAATCAGAAACTGACTGTAAAATATTTCCGGAAGAATATTTGCCTGATTCGAGATAGAATGAAGTTACAAGTTTATTGGGTGTCTTTTCAAAATAATAATTCTTTATATTTATACTTTCAGGAGCTGCTTCCCATAATTCATTGGGATCTTTCTCGTACTCGTCAGTTAGTTTTTTCAATAATGCTGCAGGAATTTTATTCTGATTAATAACTTTGCGCGAATCGGCCAAAACAAAAAAAGATTTACCATGTTGTTCAAACAATAAAGAAATTGGATATGTTCCGGCTTTATTAATAAAAAAATCATTGAATATTCCATCGCTTCCCATAAGAGCAAGGTCTATATCGTAGACAAAATTACCAACTGCATTCTCCGATATCAGTATAACATCAAATCCCATATCACTGAGTAATTTTGCCTGTATCTTACCTTCTTCTGCTGGTGTTGAAACAGTTTGATAAATTTTTGGAAATATTTCCTTATCTTTTAATATCCTGAAAACATCATGAATACTTGATGAATTACTGTGTAGTAAAATATTTTTACTTTTCAGCTTCATATCATTCATCATTAATTCTGCCGGTTTGTTTTTTTTATTTTCCCGGTAATATCTGTATTTTTCAATAAAGCTTTTTGTTACTTCCTTTATGTTTTCGTATTCTGATGCATCATAATGTTTTTGTACTTCCAAAAAGTAACTGTTAATGAAACTGAAAAGAACAATAAATTCTGATCTTTTATTGAATAATTCATAAACGTAAAGGTAAGTATTTGTAAAAAACAATATTTTCATCCATAATCAGTTATATTGATTCACAGCAATATTAATCAATCCAAAAGATTTTAATGTAATGAAATCACCTTTATCTGTTTTGTTTGCCAGCATATTTACCATGATCTCTGCATTTGCATTTTCACAAGGAATTGGAATAGGACAATGGCGTGATCATTTACCCTACAATGAAGGAATTACAGTAGCCAAAGTCAATAATAAAATATATTGTTCCACACCTTATTGTTTGTTTTATTATAATAAAGAAGACAACAGTATTAACAAATTGAATAAAATTAACGGACTATCTGATTTTGGGGTTAGCTGTATAAGTTACCATAAAAATCTTGACATATTATTCATAGCATATACAAACGGTAATATCGATCTGTTACAAAACAATCATATTACCAATATTCCTGATATTAAACGCGCCAATCTTCTCGGTAAAAAAACCATCAATAACATTTATTTTAAAAATGATCTGGCTTATCTATCCTGTGGTTTTGGTATTGTTGTACTCGACCTTGTAAAAGAAGAAGTACATGATACTTATTATATTGGCCCTCAGGGGAATCAAATAGAGGTTTATGATCTGACAATTAACGATACTTCCATTTTCGCAGGTACCGAAGAAGGACTATACATAGCTGATGTTGACAATCCAAATCTGGCTAATTTCGCTGCATGGAGCAGATCAACCGCTGTACCTCATTACGAATCAGAATTCAGGATACTTTCATCTTATGAAGATTACATCCTTACTAATATTAAAATCTCCGGAACCAACAAAGACACCCTTTTCAAATTCGATGGTCAGTTATGGAAACACTTTGACACTGACAATATCACAAGTACAAATAACATTAATAGTTCTGATGGTTTGCTTTTAATATCCGAAAGTAATAAGCTGTTAATTTATGATAATTCATTATCCCTGCTATACAGTATTGATGTTTCTCATTTACCCGGTTATTCCGGATACTTGGATGAATATCCTAATGATGCACTTATCGATAATGATGTTATATGGTCTGCCGATCAACGTAACGGACTAGTAAAGATTACCGAGTGGGGTACATTTGCTGAATCCATAAAACCATCCGGGCCTCCCAGTATTGATGCTTACGACATGGATAATGCAGGTGATGATATTTGGGTGGCGCCGGGTGGTAAATCTTCTGTATGGTCCGCGGCTTATAATTCAAAAGGATTATTTTTATTTCACGATGAAGAATGGGAACAATACGAGGGATATGGTACTCCTGAAATTTATGGAATACATGATTTTATTACAGTTTCTTCAAATCCATACGACCCGGGCAATGTCTTTGCAGGTGCATTTCGAAATGATTCATCACTTGTTGAATTCGATAATTATCAAGTTGTTAATGTTTATGATGATGAAAACAGCTCACTCCAACTATGGCAGGCGGCTGGTTCAATAGCCGTAACAGGTCTGGATTTTGATAGTTACGGTAACCTGTGGGTAGCTAATTCAGGAGCACCTGATATTTTATCCGTCAGAATAAATGACGGAACCAACAATGGAGAATGGCATGCTTTCAATCTCGGTTCATCACTTACCGGAGTTGATATAGGAGAGCTTATAGTGGATAATTATGATCAAAAATGGATCATTAAAAGAAAAACAATTGAAAATCCATATTACATAATCGTTTTCAAAGATAATAATACAATAGATGATCCCTCAGACGACCAGGTAAAAGGACTTACAAACTCTTCAGGATCTGGTAATATTCCCGGCAATAAAATATACAGCATAGCAGTAGATCAGGATGGTGAAATATGGATAGGATCAGATAACGGCATATCAGTAATTTATAACCCTGAAAATGTATTTACCGGTGGCAACTATGATGCAGAACGCATAATTATCCCCAGAAATGACGGTTCGGGACTGGGAGATATCCTGCTTGAAAATGAGTTTGTGACCTCTATAACTGTTGACGGTGATAACAATAAATGGATAGGTACTGATGATGCTGGTGTATTTCTGCTTTCGGAAGACGGTATGGAAGAGATCTATCATTTCACCGAGGAAGACAGCCCTTTATTTTCAAACCTAATCAGCACTATTGCAATAAACGATAACGGAGAAGTTTTCTTTGGAACATCTTTAGGTATTATTTCTTTCAGAAGCAAGTCAACGCCGGCAGAACCGACTTTTGAGGATGTCTATGCCTATCCTAATCCAGTTAGGGAAGGCTACACAGGTTCAATAGGTATTAAGGGACTTGTTAAAGATGCTAATGTTAAAATCACCGATATTAGCGGTAACCTGATATATGAGACCAGATCGCTTGGCGGACAGGCCATATGGAATGGTAAAAACCTGCAGGGCAGAAGAGCACATACAGGTGTATATCTTGTTTTTGTGAGTAATGATGATGGTTCACAAACACTTGTTACTAAAATTCTTGTTATAAACTAGCAAAATGCTTCATAAAACAAGAGGCATAGTCTTTAACAAAACCAAATACTCCGAAACCAGTATAATTATCAAAATATATACTGAAAAATTCGGACTTCAGTCATACATCGTAAGAGGTGTTCGCAAAGCAAAATCAAAATTCAGTTCCGCTCTTTTCGATCACTTATCATTACTAGATCTTGTTGTTTATAAAAGGGAAAAATCAAATCTTCAGAATCTGAAAGAAGTCAAACGTGATTATCAGTTCAGGACTATCCATCAGGATATAATTAAAAGTTCCATCTTAATATTTCTTAATGAGATTCTATTAAAATCCATAAAAGAGGAAGAATCCAATCCGTCACTTTTTAATTTCATTTCTGACTCAATTAAAACCCTTGACAATTCGGAACATCCTGTAAACTTCCACATTGCTTTTATGATTAAACTTACCCGCTTTCTGGGGTTTTTTCCACAAAATAATTATTCAGGGTATAATCAGCACTTTAATCTACAGGAGGGAATATTTCAACAAAATCCTTTATCAGATAGGAATATTTCTGTTGATCTTCCTTTAAGCAAAACCTTAAGTAATCTTATCAAAATACCTTTAGGTGAACACGGGCATATCTCAATAAGCAGTGCTATAAGGAAAGAGATTATTTCAAAGCTCATAACTTATTATGAACTCCATCTTCCCGGATTTAAGAATATCAAATCACATCACGTATTGCGGGAAGTACTAAGTTAATTCATATCATTTATAACACAATTTAGGACCTCAGAAAATTTTTCTTTTAAAGTTTCTTTTATATCATCAATATTCTGTTTCTTCCCAAGTTCCTTTTCCATTGAGGTAATACCCCTATCAGTAAAACCACAAGGATTTATTAAATTATAGTAAGACAGATCGGTATTTACATTAAATGCAAATCCGTGCATTGCAACATAACGGCTGGTTTTTACACCAATAGCACAAATTTTCCTTGCTTCTTTTTGATTATCCGGATCGAGCCAGACGCCTGTTGCATCATTTAAACGCTCCGAATGTATATCATAATGCTTGAGTGTTCGTATTACAATTTCCTCCAGCTTATTCACATAATCCTTAATTCCTATTGCAAAATGATCAAGATCCAACACAGGATAACCTACTATCTGACCCGGTCCGTGGTAGGTAATATCTCCCCCCCTGTTTGTTTTATAATATTCTACTTTATATTTATCAAGTAAGTTTTTCTTTATTAGAAGATTTGATTCAGAACCACTTTTCCCAAGTGTAAACACATGCGGATGCTCACAAAAGAAAAGGTAGTCTTCTGTATAAATTTGTTGTTCAGCAGTTCTCTTATAGTTTTCAGTTATTACTTTAAGAATTCTCTTAAAAATATTTTCCTGGTAATTCCATGCATGCTTATAATCTATCAATCCCAAGTCTTTGAATAAGACTTTTCTTTTGAAAGTATGCATAATATTGTTTTGGTTCATTTGATATTTTTAGTTTACCCCCTCTGTCTCGCTACGCTCAACATCTCCCCCTGCTCGCAGGGGGAGAATCAAAGAGGGGGTACATTACACAAATTTGGAACTTATCAATATCAATACTTCATTAATATTTTTTAACTCCTCATTCTTGATTCTCATTGTGCGCAAACCTTTTTCCTTAAGAATCATATCACGGTTATAATCATGTTCTTTTTGAAAATCATGTATTTTTCCATCTAGTTCTATGACAAGTTTTTCCTCTGCGCAGTAAAAATCCGGAATAAAGAAAAAATGTTCTTTCTTATCCGATTCATAGATGATTGGATGCTGGCGAAGGAATTTTCTTCCTTTTAATTTCCTTCTTCTCAAATGCATCCAAAGAAGCTTCTCCTCTGGAGTTTGATTATTCCTTAATCTAGATGCTATCTTTTTAATTTCTTTATAATGCATAAAATAAAATCTTTAACTTTACCCCCTCTGTCTCGCTACG
The DNA here is from genome assembly GCA_964550205.1 of uncultured Bacteroidales bacterium. Taxonomy (GTDB): domain Bacteria; phylum Bacteroidota; class Bacteroidia; order Bacteroidales; family JAIOZK01; genus JAIOZK01. The sequence goes on along the minus strand of CAZJYD010000044.1, from coordinate 3,021 downwards.
CTCAACATCTGAGGGTGTCTCAAAAGTTTAAAATTGTGAGGTTTTTTCGATAATATTACTTAGTGAAACTTTGTGTGTCCTTTGTGATCCTTTGTGGTTCAATTATTTAAGATTAACCACAAAGTACACCAAGTATTTCACGAAGTAACACAAAGACTTTTGAGACACCCTCAGAATCAAAGAGGGGGTACAACTTTTACAAAACATGCCTCTCAGCATGATAAGAACTCCTCACCAGCGGAGCGCTTTCCACATATTTGAAGCCTTTGTCCAGTCCTGCTTTTTTATATTTTGCAAACTGATCGGGAGTAATATACTCCTCTACAGGTAATTGTTTTTTTGTCGGCTGCAAATACTGCCCTATAGTCATTATCATACAACCGGCATCACGCAAATCATCCATAGTTTCATATACTTCGTCTTCCGTTTCTCCCATACCAACCATAATTCCCGACTTGGGTCTTGCCTCTGATCCGGATATATATCTTATCACTTCAAGACTTCTTTCGTAATTTGAATTGCTTCTTATCTTGGGAGTTAATCGTCTCACTGTTTCAAGATTATGAGAAATCACCCCGGGTCTGGTTTCAATCACTTTATTAATAAATTCCTTATATCCCATAAAATCAGGAATAAGTGTTTCTATGGTGGTATTGGGCATTAATTTCTTTATTTCCTTTATTGTTTCAGCCCAAATACCCGAACCAAAATCATCAAGGTCATCCCTGTCAACCGAAGTTAAAACAACATGGTTCAATTTCATTAATTTAACAGAATGAGCCACTCTTCTAATTTCATCATAATCCACATCATCAGGTTTCCCTGTATTTACTGCACAAAATTTGCAAGCCCTTGTGCAAACATTTCCTAATATCATCAAGGTAGCTGTTCCCCTGCTCCAGCATTCATTCATGTTAGGGCATAACCCCGAGGTGCATATTGTATGAAGTTTGTTTTTTCTTACTATTTCTTTAACATCATGACATTGCTTACCCGAAGGAATCTTTATCTTCAGCCAATCAGGCTTTGATCTTGTTCTTTTTTTTGCATCTTTCATAATGCAAAATTATTCAAATACATGATAATATCCCGACAGTGTATCAAAATGATTTTACTATTATCTATCTTTGCAACAATTCACATAAACCACAAATAAAATGGCACTGAGTGAGCAGGAACAAATAAGAAGGCAATCTTTGCATGAACTCGAAAAACTGGGTATTAATCCCTACCCTCCTGAAAAGTATGAAATAAATGCAACTGCAAAAGAAATACATAATAATTTCCCTAAAAACAACTCTCTTTATCAGGATGTTTCCATCGCCGGAAGGATCATGAGCCGGCGTATTATGGGGGCTGCCTCATTTGCAGAAATACAGGATTCAACAGAAAGGATACAACTTTATTTCAAGAGGGATGATATATGTCACGGGGATGATAAAACAATGTATAATATCGTTTTTAAACGGCACCTTGACATAGGAGATATTATTGGTGTAAAGGGATATGTTTTTGTAACCAAGATGGGAGAAGTTACTATTCATGTTAAAGAGTACAAATTACTCGCCAAGGCTTTAAGACCTTTGCCTGTGGTTAAGGAAAAGGAAGGTAAAACATGGGACGCATTTACTGATGCTGAGCAACGCTACAGGCAACGTTACCTCGATCTGATAGTTAATCCGGCAGTTAAAAAAACTTTTCAGCAACGCACAAAGGTGATAAATTCAATACGAGCCTTCCTCAACGCAAAAGGATACCTCGAAGTTGAAACTCCCGTCCTTCAGCCACTTTATGGCGGAGCTGCTGCCAGGCCATTCAAAACCTATCATAATACTCTTGACACAACATTATACCTTAGAATAGCCAATGAGCTTTATCTGAAAAGGTTGATAGTTGGAGGATATGATGGGGTTTATGAAATATCGAAGGATTTCAGAAATGAAGGTATGGACCGCTATCATAATCCTGAATTTACTCAAATGGAATTATATGTAGCCTATAAGGACTATGAATGGATGATGAACATTGTGGAAGAGATGATAGAAAAAATAGTTATTGATCTTCACAACACCACAAAAATAAGGTTAGGAGAAAACGAGATCGACTTCAAACGTCCCTGGAAACGTTACACAATGTTTAAGATAATTGAAGAACATACCGGTGAGAAAATTGACCGTATGAGCGAAAATGAGCTCTCAGAATTAGCCAAAAAAGTCGGTGTGGATGTTGACCCCTCTATGGGAAAAGGTAAGCTTATAGACGAAATTTTTGGTGAAGCCTGCGAACCCAATCTGATCCAACCCACCTTCATTACTGATTATCCCGTTGAAATGTCTCCGCTTGCCAAGAAACATCGCGACAAGGAAGGGCTTGCGGAACGTTTTGAAGCAATATGCAATGGCGCTGAAATATGTAATGCTTTTTCCGAATTAAATGATCCTGTTGACCAGAGAGAAAGATTCGAGCAACAACTTGAACTGGGAAAAAGAGGCGATAAGGAATCTATGGTTCTGGATGAGGATTTTTTGCGCGCTCTTGAATACGGCATGCCACCAACCGCCGGACTTGGAATAGGAATAGACCGTTTGGCTATGATAATGACTGATTCAAATTCCATTCAGGATGTACTATTCTTCCCACAGATGAGACCCGAAAAGAAAATTCCCGAATCAACAGATGATGAGTTTAAAAATTTAGGAATTCCCGAAGACTGGATACCGGTAATCCGCGAAATTGGTTTTAAAACCACTGATTCAATAAAAGATGCCAATCCCAACAAACTATTCAACGACCTGAACGGAATGCGGAAAAAGAAGAAACTGGATATACCAGCGGTGCAACTGGATGATGTGAAGAAATGGATTTATTAGAAGTATTGATCGGATCACTAAACAATCACCATATCTCTAACCATCAATAGATATTGAAAAAAGACATGATTTCAAAATTATTTATTCGTTGTTAACCCGTTAATTACATTTTACAGTTAAACTATCTTTTTATATTTGCAAATTATTTAGT
>CAZJYD010000043.1:0-27654 GCA_964550205.1 uncultured Bacteroidales bacterium | reverse complement strand
GGGCCAAATTCATTTTGTCCCCGAATATTTGTAATAATGTTGCGAATAAAATGGTGTTTTTAGTCTTAGCCCTGGTGTCCATGTATTTTTGAGTATTGGTGTCCATAATACTCTTAATATACTGAATACCAGGGTTTTAAGTGATATTTTTACACATGAGTTATCACCAAGTTATTAACACTATGTTACTGATTTTCAAATAGTTGATAATTTTTTGTCATGTACTAAGATAGAATTAATTACAAAACATAAATAAAATATGAAAGTAGTAATATTAGCTGGAGGATTCGGTACTCGTATTTCTGAGGAAACTGAATTGTTGCCTAAGCCGATGATACAAATTGGGGGCAAACCCATATTGTGGCATATAATGAAAATTTATTCATATTATGGTCATGATGAATTCATCATTTTATTAGGTTACAAAGGCTACATGATCAAAGAATATTTCAACAATTATTTTCTGCATCAAAACGATGTCACCATAGACCTGGCCAAAAACAAAATGCGATTGCATAACAACTATGTTGAACCATGGACGGTTACACTCATTGATACCGGGCTGAATACCATGACTGGCGGAAGAATCAAAAAAGCACATAAATACATTGGTGATGAAACGTTTCTGCTCACCTATGGAGATGGTGTGTCGGATGTGGACATCAACCAATCAATCGAATTTCATCGATCCCATGGGAAAACTGTTACCATGACAGCAGTAAAACCTGAGGGAAGATTTGGGGCTATTGATATAATAGAGAATAAGATTGTAAGCTTTTTAGAAAAACCTAAACAGGATGGGGCTTGGATAAATGGAGGCTTTATGGTTTGTCAGCCTGAAGTATTCAATTACATTGACGATGCCGATGATACTGTTTTTGAAAGGACTCCTTTAGAGAATCTTGCAAAAAATAATCAGTTACGCGCGTTTAAGCACAATAAGTTTTGGAGGCCGATGGATACGCTAAGAGACAAAATGCAATTGGATCAATTAATACAAAACAACAAAGCAGAATGGATAAAATGGGATTAAGCACGTTCGATAATTTTTACCGGAACAAAACAGTTTTCGTAACCGGTCATACAGGATTTAAAGGTTCCTGGTTATGTATATTGCTGAACTTGCTTGGTGCAAAGGTATATGGTTATGCACTGCTGCCTCCGACAAATCCGAGTCTATATAAAGAGGCAAAGATTGATGACATTGTTGTTTCTAACATAGGAGATATTCGGGATCTGGATAATCTTAAGAATGCCTTATCGCAGGCGAAACCCGATATTGTCATCCACATGGCCGCTCAGGCATTGGTGTTGGATTCTTTTAAACAACCCGTAAACACCTATTCAACAAATATAATGGGAACAATTAACTTGTTGGAGGCCATCAGGCAAACTTCGGGTATTAGGGCTGTGGTTAATGTAACTACTGATAAATGCTACGAAAATCAAGATTGGATTTGGGGCTACCGGGAAAATGACCCCGTAGGAGGCTTTGATCCTTATTCAAACAGCAAAGCTTGTTCGGAACTTGTAACAGCTTGTTTTAGGAACTCCTATTTTAATCCTGATGACTACAGTAAACATGGAGTTGCTGTTGCATCTGCCCGTGCAGGTAATGTTATTGGCGGGGGCGATTGGGCCCCAAACCGCTTGATACCAGATTTTGTGAGAGCCATTAGCCTGGGCGAACAGTTAAAAATCAGAAGTCCATTCGCAATAAGACCTTGGCAACATGTATTGGAGCCACTAACTGGTTATCTGACACTGGCAGCAAAGCTCGTGACAGCCGGTCCGGAATTTGCAGAGGGCTGGAATTTTGGTCCGGAAGACAAAGATGCTAAAAATGTGGAATGGATTACCAAGACAATCTGCGAAATGTGGGGTAATGGGGCATCGTATAGCTTGGATACCAATCCACAATCCCATGAGGCAAGTTACCTTAAGCTCGATTGCTCAAAAGCAAAAGCAAAACTTAATTGGCAGCCGCGATGGGATATTGAAAAGGCGTTGAAATCAATTGTTGAATGGAATAAAATTTGGATTTCAAAAGGCGATGTTCGGGAAGCTTGTCAAAAACAGATTGATGATTATTTCGAACATTGACATTTTTTTCATTTGCTTCAATATGTTATTCCTACTTTTAATACCATGACCTGATATGAGTGATTATAAACTGCTGCGTAAAGAAATCATCCAAAAAACCAAAGACTACTATCTGGCTCGCTTTACAAGACAAGCATTCATTTCAGGCACTTCGCGCGTCAATTACGCGGGACGTGTATTCGACGAACAGGAGATCATCAATGCTGTTGAAGCATCTTTAGATTTTTGGCTTACCGAAGGAAGGTTCTCAGAAGAATTTGCTGAAAAAATTGCTGATTACCTTGATGTTGAACATGTTTTGCTAACCAACTCAGGGTCTTCGGCAAATCTTCTTGCCTTTTCCGCCTTAACTTCCGAAAAACTTGGAGATAAAAGATTAAACCCTGGTGATGAAGTAATTTCTGTTGCAGCAGGATTTCCTGCCACTGTAACTCCAATAATTCAGTATGGGCTTATTCCGGTGTTTGTTGATGTTGATATTCCAACCTATAATATTGATATTGAAATAATGCGCAAAGCAGTTACAACGAAAACCAGATGTATCTTTATTGCGCACACATTAGGCAATCCTTTTAACCTGGATGCTGTTATGCAACTTGCAGAAGAATATAATTTATGGGTTATTGAAGACAATTGCGATGCTTTTGGCAGCAAATACGACGGGAAAAAAACCGGTACTTTTGGTAACCTTTCAACCATCTCATTTTATCCGGCACATCATATTACTACCGGCGAGGGAGGTGCAATTTGCACAAACGACCCTATGCTTGCCCAATTGGTGAGAGCCTTTCGTGATTGGGGGCGTGATTGTTACTGTGCGGGAGGTGAGAATAACACTTGTGGTAAGCGCTTCAACCAGCAATTTGGCGATTTACCTTTCGGATACGATCACAAGTATGTCTATTCAGAAATTGGTTATAATCTGAAAATGACCGATATTCAGGCTGCAATAGGTTCTGCACAAATGGACAAACTGGAACATTTTGTTGAAACACGCAAACAAAATTTCAAAGAATGGCACAGGATTTTTACTAAACATGCTGACTTTTTTATTTTACCAGAGGCAACACAGAAATCTGATCCTTCATGGTTTGCTTTTATAGTAACCGTAAAAGAAAATGCTCCATTCAAACGTGACAAGCTGACTGAACATCTCAATGAGCACTTGATTGAAACCCGGAATCTTTTTGCTGGAAATATGGCTAAGCAGCCGGGGTTCATAAAAAAGGATTGGAGGATTGCAAACAATCTTAACAATACAGATTATATTATGAATAATACCTTCTTCTTGGGCACCTATCCCGGAATTACCCGGCAAATGCTTGAGTATGCTGAGGTAATTGTTGACAATTTTATGGCACAATTTAAGTAAGCATGGCTATTGTTAAAAAGTATACTGCTGAAGTTGTTTCTGTGAAAAGCACTATGGATGATGTTTACACTGTTGAAATGCGTTCTTTGGATAAGCCATTCAAATATGTTCCGGGGCAGTTTCTTCATCTTGCGTTGGATGAATTTGATCCATCCTTTCAGTGGCCAGATTCACGATGCTTTAGCATGCAATCATCACCGACCGAGGAATTGATCAGAATTACCTATGCTGTAAAAGGTAAATTTACGCTTAGGATGAAAAATGAATTGATAGTTGGCAAAAGAGTTACACTAAAAATGCCTTACGGTGATTTATTTACACAGCCTCATAGTAAAGAAAACGCCGTTTTTATTGCCGGTGGTACGGGCATCACACCTTTTCTGTCTTTGTTTAATCACTATTCCTTCCAGGAATATAAAAACCCACGTATTTATCTTGGCTTCCGTAAAAGAGCATACAACATTTATGATTCAGAATTAAAACAAATTGAGTATACTAATCCTTCATATTTTTATGAGGAAATTAATGGATTGTTGGATATCAATCAGATATTTAGCGAAAATGGTGTAGCGGGTACCTATTTTATTTCAGGGCCGCCTCAAATGATAAAAGATTTCCGCAATTTCCTAATTAATAAAAATTTGCCTCCAAATCAAGTCATCTCTGATGATTGGGAATGATATAATCCAATTTGGTTTTCATCTAAAATTAAATTAAACCAACTATGACTGTTTTTAAAAAGTCAAAATGGTTTTTTGAACTAAAAACACCTGAGTATGAAATACCTGTTTTTGGTTTTCGAGTTGGCGAATTAAGATTGAATGAATCACCAAGCTCTAATGCGAAAGTGATGTATTTAAAAGACTTACAAAGACATTTAGTAAAGCAAGATATAAAAATTTGCACATTTAGAGGCAAGGAAGATATTATGGTAATAAGACTGCTGGAAGATTTAGGATTTAAATTTGTAAGTACTTATAATGTTGTAGAATGTTCTGAATTTGATTTTAAAGCGATTTTTAAAGATACTTCTTACAATATTGACATAGCGAATGAAAATGAATATAATGAAATACTTAGAATCATAGAGTTAGTGAAAGATTATTCTTCTTTTTCTATTGATCCGAGAATAAACGAAAAAACTGCAGCAAAAAGAAATGTAATCAGGGTAAAATCTCATTTTAACAAAAACGGTCATCGTATCTATGTAGTTCGTATTGATGGCATTGTTGCGGGGTTTATTCAGTTCGTTATTGACTGGCCTAATAGAATTGCTCATACAATGAATGCTGCTGTTAACCCAACGTATCAAAAAGCTAAAATAGGTAAAACTCTATTTTCTGATTCTTTTCAATCAATATTCACCGAAGGATGTAATTCTATTACAAGTGATTATAGTACTCAAAATATTGGTTCTGTAAGGCTACATCAACTTTGCAATTTTAAAATTATTCGGCAAGACATTCATTTTAGATTTTATTTATAATGATTATTTTATGAAAAGAAAAATGATTTTAACCGCCGGTCCTTCAATTACCTCAAAGGAAATTGAGTATGTGAACGATGCCGTAAGGAACGGTTGGAACGAACACTGGGGCGATTATATTAAAAAATTTGAAAACTCATTTGCCGATTATATAGGTGTCAAACATGCGCTTACCACATCCTCCTGTACTGGAGCCTTACATCTGGCGCTGGTAGCCCTGAAAATTGGGAAAGGAGATGAAGTTATTGTTCCTGATATTTCATGGATTGCAACAGCAAGTGTTGTTCGTTATGTAGATGCAACACCAATATTTGCAGATGTGTTGCCTGATTCATGGTGTATAGACCCGGCGAGCATAGAAAAACGCATAACAAAAAACACCAAGGCAATTATCCCGGTGCATTTATATGGTCAGCCTGCGAATATGACAGCAATTCTTGATATTGCCAGAAGACATAACATAAAGGTTATTGAGGATGCTGCACCAGCCATTGGCGCTGAAATAGACGGGAAACGCACCGGTAACTTTGGTGATGTCGCAGGATTTAGTTTTCAGGGGGCAAAATTGATGGTTACAGGTGAGGGAGGTATGCTCGTTACCAATAATTCTAAACTTTTTGATGTTGTTAGACATTATGCAGAACATGGTCGTGCGTCAACAGGTTTCGAAATCAGCGACATTGGCTTTAAGTATAAAATGTCTAACATTCAGGCGGCACTTGGTCTGGCACAACTGGAAAGGATAGGTGAATTAATTGAAAAAAAGGTCGGGATTTTTGAATGGTATACCCAAGGCCTAAAAGATGTTGAAGGTCTGCAAATGAATAAAATAAACAGTGAAACAGAAAAATCTATTTATTGGATGAGCTCTATCATCCTCGATAAAAACTTTGGTGTGTCGAGAGACGAACTTATGACCCGGTTAAAAGAAAAAAGCGTAGACACAAGACCAACTTTCCCGCAGATGAGCTCATTCAGAATGTTCAAAAAATATGACAATCCGGTTGCGAAGCATATTGCTACCAATGGAGTAAACCTACCAAGTGGTCATGAAAGAACAGAAGAGGATATTTCATATGTTTGTCAAACAATTAAAGAAATATTGACGAGTAAATAAATGTAGCTCAATGTGTCAAACAATTGATCAAATAAAAGAACTTTCAGCAAAAATCAGGCGGTTATCTGTTGAAATGGTATATAGAGCAAAAGCTTCACATATTGGAGGTGCTTTATCAATGGCAGATATTCTTGCTGTTTTATATTCGGGAATACTCAAAGTTAATGCCAGCAATCCTGATTGGGAAGAAAGGGACCGGTTTGTTTTGAGCAAGGGCCATTCATGTACTAGTCTTTATGCTGTTTTGGCGCTAAAGGGGTTCTTTCCTCACGATGAACTTCTGACGTATGCGCAAAACGGCAGTTTGTTGTTGTCGCACACAAGTCATTATATCCCAGGCGTAGAGCTGTCTGCCGGCAGCCTGGGACATGCACTGCCAGTTTGTTGTGGACTGGCATTGGCAGCTAAGCGAAAAATGAAAGATTGGATGACTTATTGCATTGTCAGTGATGGAGAGCTCGATGAAGGTTCGAACTGGGAGTCGATACTATTTGCACCCCAAATGAAACTAGACAACCTTGTTCTTATCGTCGATTACAATAAAATCCAGAGTTTGGGTGCTGTAAGTGAAGTTATTGACCTGTATCCATTGGATGAAAAATTCAAAGCATTTAGATGGGATGTCGCTGAGGTTGATGGTCACGATCATCAAGCCTTATTGACAGCTTTTAAAAACCTGAAGAATAATACAGAAAAGCCTAAAGTGATTATTGCCCATACGATCAAAGGCAAGGGTGTTTCATTCATGGAAGATAAACTACTATGGCACTACAAATCACCAAGTCAGTCTGAATTTGACAAAGCCATTCATGAATTAAGTATGTTATGAGAACAGCTTTCATAAATCAATTGATTGAAGAGGCAAAAACCAACAAAAAAATCTTTTTGTTAACAGGCGATTTAGGATTCAGTGTTGTCGAACCTTTTGCTGAGTTATTTCCAGACAGGTTTCTTAATATTGGTATTGCAGAACAAAACATGACGGGTGTTGCGGCTGGTTTAGCCAAGGAAGGGTATTGTGCTTACACCTATTCTATCGGAAACTTCCCGACATTAAGATGTATGGAGCAAATAAGATATGACATTTGCTATCATAATTTTAATGTAAAAATCGTAGCTGTGGGAGGGGGATTTGCTTATGGTCCCTTGGGCGCATCTCACCATGCTACCGAAGAAATTGGGATGTTACGCGTTATTCCAAACCTTGTTGTTTGTTCTCCTGGCGACCCTGCGGAGGCCCGGGCTGTAACAATTTTTACCGCCTCGCATGAAGGGCCGTGCTATATCCGTTTGGGCAAAGCAGGTGAGCCTGATGTTCATAACAGTTCCATTAAGAACTTAGTGGCAGGCTCTGTATTAAAATTAAAAGATGGGGGAAATATCGCTGTGTTATCTACTGGTGCTATGTTGAAACATGTCATTGATTTTGTAGAACACCACAAGTTGGATTGTTCCGTATATAGCTTTCCTTTCATCAAACCTATAGATAAGGAAACCGTTTCGGGGATCGCCAGCAAGCATCAAAAAATTATTACCATAGAAGAACACCAGGCAAATGGAGGCTTTGGCTCTGCCATTCTGGAAACACTTAACGAATTGATACAAGATGGCTGTTTGCTGAATTGGCCAGAAATAAAAAGAATAGCAATTCCTAATACATTCTTTTCTGTTGCAGGGACACAAGAATATTTAAGATTGCTTTCCGGGATTCAATTAAAGCGTGATTTTTTTGATTGATGAGCGTTTTTAAAATACTCATAAAGGCAACACCTCAGAGTTATTGACATAACTAAAAACTATATGAAATTAATCAGTATTATCACCCCTGTATACAACGAGGAACAGAACATTAAGGATTGCCACCTTGCTGTAAAAAATGTATTTCAAACTAAATTGAAAGACTACAATTATGAGCACATTTTTGCTGATAATGCTTCTACCGATAATGGGTTAAAGATTTTAAAAGAAATTGCAGCAAACGATAAAAAGGTTAAAGTCATTGTAAACTCACGCAACTTTGGAGCCTCAAAATCATCCTTTAATTGCTTATTATATAGTAATGGCGATGCTGTTGTTTATACAATTGCAGCTGATTTACAGGATCCACCTGATCTTATACCGTCATTTATAAATAAGTGGGAAACCGGATATCAAATAGTTTATGGCGTTAGAGAATCCAGAGAAGAAAATAAAGTACTTACATTCATGAGGAAAAAGTATTACCGCATGGTGAGTTCACTTTCTGAATTTGAAATTCCAAATGACGTTGGTGATTTTCAATTACTTGATAAAAAAGTAGTTGATAATCTAAAAAAATATGATGATTACTTCCCTTATGTCAGAGGGCTTATTGCACAAACAGGATTTGAATCTACTGGTATCAAGTACAGACATAAAAAGAGGATAAGAGGCAAAGCAAAAGGTACTTTATACCCTATTATTGACCTAGGGATCAACGGATTGGTGTCGTTTACAAATATACCATTAAGGATTGCGACGATTGGTGGGTTTTTAATTTCTGTTTTAAGTATACTCTTTGCATTGGTCCAGTTTGTGTTATGGATTGTTAATAAATTATTTTTTGACAAAACAACTGCTGCCCCCGGCCTTGCTACGCTCATTCTTGGCATGTTTTTGTTCTTCGGAATAACACTCTTTTTTATCGGTATCTTAGGTGAATACATTGGGGCTATTCATGCCCAGGTTCGTAAAGGACCTACTGTAGTAGTTAAAGAAACTATTAATATTAATGATCACAGCAATTAAAAGATATACCGTTACACTCTTAAAACATAAAATTATTCGTTTTTTTCTTGTTAGCGGTTTAAACACTGCTTTTGGATATGGCTTATTCGCTCTTTTATTGTTTATTGGTTTACATTACTCTATAGCTCTATTAATCAGTACAATTTGTGGCGTTTTATTTAATTTCAAGACAATTGGCATAATTGTATTTAAAAACCATAATAATCGGTTATTATTGAATTTCATTGGAGTCTATGTTATCACATACTTAATCAGTATAGCTATACTAGCATTATTTAATCACTTTCAAATAAGCCTGTATCTGGGTGGATTTTTCTTAATTATTCCAATGGGTTTGTTAGCGTTCTATTTGAACAAGATACTTGTTTTTGACAAAAAATTATTAAAGACCTTGAAAAAACCTGATAATATAATTTGGTTTACAAAAAGTCTTATTTATAATTCGAAAGCAAAGTATTGCATTTATATCTTTATAATCGCTTTAATTTTCAGAGTAATTCTAATTAATTCCGTCAACACAGAGTATATAGCTCCTGATGGAACCGGTTACTATCATCTAGCCTACAACTTATCAGAAGGTAATGGATACGTAATGCACGGTGAAAAATACTTTTTCAGAGAACCCGGGTATCCAGTATTTCTATCTCTAGCTTTTAATATTACTAAATTATTAGGTCACGAAACAGGTACTTTAGTGTTTGATGATGACTTTAAAATTTTAAATAGAGTGCCTGAAATAATAGTTGCCAAATATTTACAGGCAATTGTCGACGCATTATCTTGTGTTTTATTGTTTCTTATTCTAACCGGAGTGATTAAGCTAAAGTTTGCGCTAATAATTGCTCTATCTTTTTGTATTCATTTCCATTATGCCTGGTATACCACTCACTTATTAAGAGAAACATTACAATCCTTTTTCGCACTTGCTATGTGCTACAGTCTTTTACAATATTTTAAAAAGGATTCCAATTTCTATTTGATATTAACCGGCTTTTCTTGGGGAATACTTAATTTGATTTTCTATCCAAATTTAGTTTTCGCTATTTCAATTCCAGTCTTCATTTTGATTTATAAAAAAAATTTTTATGAATCCATCAAACCAAGTGTGGTTATAATAGCAATGATGATAATCACGGCCTCACCATGGCTTTATAGATCATATAGTAATTTCCCCGATATTAGAATTCTTAAATCATTTGGGTCAAGCTTGACATCCGAATATTTAAGCTATAATGCATCACTTTCTACTGCAGAATATTACGGATTAATTGGCAAAGGGGAAGCTAATTCTATTTTCAAAAAAGATCTCGTAGATAATGTGAGCGAAGCTGAAAGATTTAGATTATACTGGGATGGAACAATTTCGGCAAAAAGAGATTCAATAAACAACCAGATTAATGAACCAATTTTTTCAAAAAGGAAATTGATAAAGCTTGCCCATCATGCGAAAAACATCTCTCCACCGACATTCGCAAAGGCTTATCTAAATAATAGACCGTTAATTGGACTTTTTCTTCTTACGATCATCGCTATATTCAGTCTACTGTCTTTGATTGGGATTATAAAATTTTTCAGACAGATGTTTTTTATTAATATCGTGTTAATTACCTATTTATCAGTCTTTTTTGTAATAGCATCAGAAAGTCGAAGAATGTTGCCAATACAGCCCTTTCTTTTTACATATTGTATCTTAGGTGTTTTTTATATCTTCTTCAAATACTATAAAAAAATGAGTGATAATGAGATTAAAATTCTATTACTTAAAAATTAATATTTTGTTAGCCTTGACAAATAAGAACTCCCAAATAAGTATGCCGGCTGCAAAAAAGCTGTTGATGATTTTTTTATTTCAAGAAATGAATTTCATTTTTTACATTACTCAACATGGGCCTGCAGATATATTCAAAAAAATATTCCCCTCGACCCATCAAGAACATGATCTCTTCTTCCCCAGATAATTTTAATAGTATTCTCCCATTGTTTATTGTGAGCCTAAAATATATTAATTATTAGTTTTGTATGCGTGCGTTAACTAAGGTAACTTATGCATATCTCTTCCTAATGCTGTTTATTCCATTCTTTAGTTATTATACAGTATATCATGATTTCAGAATAGGAGCTCCTGGATATTTTCGACATTTTGCAACACTTTTTGGTTTTGCTTTAGTTTTCCTAAAATACAAAGTTCCGAATTTTTCTTACTTAATTTTACTCTTCTCAATCTATTTTTCAGTTTGGCCTATTATCACAGGTCTTCAAGAGGAACGAACGTTTCTAATACAATTTTTAAGAAATCCCTATACCGCTACTTTTTTCATTCTAATTATCGTCTATAACACAAACTTCAATGAGAAGATCATTCGATATTCAATTTTTATCCTTAAAGTAACAGTCGTAATTTCGTTAATTGTGTCTGTTATACAGGTTTTTGACGAGACATTTTGGAACGCAGCTTTAACAAAAAACCCTGAAGAATATAGATTTGCAAATAATCTCTATTTGCATCGAAGGTCCTCTATTTATGGCTATATTGATCCTAATGCGTTAGGTTTGGCTTTTATCCCTCTTTTGTCAGTTTTAATTGGCAAGCAATTATATGAAGGAGATAATAAATATATATTGTTCTTAATTATGGGTGGTATTGTGGCCTTACTCTCAAATGGAAGATATATTATAGTGGGATTTTTAATCCTAACCCTTCAGGTTTTATTGCAAAGTAGGGTAAAAATAAAAAGCTTTGTAAAATATACCACAGTGATCACCATTAGTATAATCGCTTTTACTTATTCTTTGACTTACCTCGGCTACGACTTTAAGGATTGGGGTGAAACCAGGTTATTTGCTGAAGAGAATATTTTTGAAACAACAAGATACCATGCTATTGAGACCTTCGCTCTCTTTTTCCCGGAAGCACCTATATTTGGAACAGGAGGAATGACAGAAGAGATTTTAGATGCTTCAGCTAAGGTCGGCAGTTCTCATATTCATATTGGTTATCTTTCTCATTTAGTTTCTTTTGGAATTTTTGGCTGCTTTTTCCTATTTGGTTTCTGGTTTCTACTTTTTAAAAGACTTTATAAAACAGCAAAAATAACTGGTTATTGGGGTTCATTTTTTGCATTTTTAACTTTTCTTTGGTCTTTTACAACGATGAGTCAATCTTCAATTTTCTTCTACGGACTAATCTTCGCATTAGTCTTTGATAAATATTATACTGATAAATTTTTAGATAAACTACCTCGCGGCAGAGCCACGAGGTATTAACAAAATTAATACTTCTTCTCGAAGCAGAGCTTCGGGGAACTAACCCCATAGAGATTAGAGTTCCTGCAGATATATAATAAAACTGCAATCTAATTTTACCTCAATAAGAATTAAAAATCCTAATACAATTAACGTCAGCATTATATAAGGCACAACTATTAGTGTTTAATTCCTAGGGGTTCGAAAGTGCCTTAATGTGATTAAAATACCAAGCATTTATTATAGATTTATTATCTCAAACCTAGGCCGAATTAGACCATTTACAGGATACAGATTATATCCAACCATTTTATTTAAATGATAAACAAGGTTCATATATTTTTAAATAAAGGCCATGAGCGGACTGTAAGGGCAAAAAAAAACATCCTTGCTTCATTCTTTCTAAAAGGGATCAATATTGGATCAGGATTGATAATTGTTCCTTTGGCTATTGAATATTTAGATCCCACAAGATATGGTATATGGCTGACCATTAATTCAGTGGTTATGTTGTTTGGCTTTATGGATGTTGGACTTGGCCATGGTTTGAGAAATAAGTTTGCAGAAGCCATGGCCCAAAATAATAAAACCTTAGCAAAAAAAATTGTTTCAACAGGCTACTTTACAATAGCAGCTATTGCAGTAGGATTTTTTCTTTTATTTGCAACTGCTAACCAATTCTTAGATTGGTCAAAACTGCTAAATGCACCTGAAATACCCAAGGATGAGCTAAAAACCCTTACTTTTATTGTCTTTGGTTTTTTTTCCATGCGCCTGGTTCTTAGACTAATCGGCAATATTCTACTTGCAGATCAAAAACCAGCACTAAAAGACTTAGTAGAAACCTCGGGAAAACTCTTAAATTTATTAATTATTTTTCTGTTAATAAAAACAACCAAAGGCTCTTTACTCAATCTGGGTATGTCTTACAGCATAGCTCCGGTAATAATGCTCTTTTTGTTTTCTCTCTTTTTTTTTCATTCTTCCTATAGGGCAATAGCTCCGAGTTACAGTTACTTTGATTCTACTCTTGTTAAATATTTATTAAATCTTGGGGGTAAGTTCTTTATTATTCAGTTAGCAATTGTAGTTTTATATACTACAGATAATATAATTATCTCTCACCTTTTTTCACCCTCTGAAGTAACACCCTATCAAATTGCTCATCGATATTTTGGACTTGTACTTATGGGAACAACCATTATAATCACACCCTTTTGGTCTGCTGTAACAGAAGCTTATTCAAAAGGAGAAATTGAATGGATAAAAAATTCTATAAAAAAATTAATAAAATTTTGGGGAATAATACTTTCTATATTGCTCATTATGCTTTTATTATCAGATAAATTTTATCAATTATGGTTAGGAAATAAAGTTACTATCCCATTTATCCTTTCTCTTTCATGGGCAATTTTTATTGGAGTACAAGTGCTTGGTTCTGTTTTCACTCACTTTATCAACGGTATAGGTAAAATGAAATTATCATTATATACGGCCACGGCCAATATGTTAATAAATATTCCTTTATCAATATTTTTTGCAAAATACTTAAGCTTTGGTGTTGTCGGAGTTTTATGCGCAACTTTTATTAGTGTCTTTTTTACAACAATCCTAAGGATTATTCAATTTAAAAAATTAATAACTGGTGAGGCTACAGGTATATGGAACAAGTAAAGACAAAAATTAAACCTAACTTTTTAATCATTGGAGCTGCAAAATCCGGAACCACCGCATTATATGCATTTCTTAAAGAGCATCCTGATGTTTTTATGCCTGAAATTAAAGAGCCAAACTATTTTACCCTTAAACAACCTGACTATAAATTTAAACACGATACTATACAAGAAAGCTACCGAAATCAATTTGTTTATAACTATGAGGATTATATATCTCTATTTTCAGAAGCAGCAGGATATCAAGCAGTAGGTGAAGCCTCTCCTATTTATTTATTTGATAAAAACACCCCAAATTCAATTTATGAATGCCTTCCATCCGTTAAAATTATTGTTATTTTGAGAAATCCTGCCGAACGCGCTTTTTCAAACTTTATACAAGCTGTAAGAGCTAATCTTGAAACCACTGATAATTTTCAGGAAGCTTTAGAATTAGAATCCAAGAGAACTAAGGAAAACTGGTGGTGGAGTTTTCAGTATAAAAAGGCAGGGTTCTACTATGAACAATTAAAAAGATACTATAGTCTATTTCCTGAAAACCAAATTAAAGTATTTCTTTATGAAGACTGGAAAAATAGTCCAAAAAAAACATATAAAGAAATATTAAAATTTTTAAATATTTCTGATAGTTATGAACCAAATTTTAATGAAAAACATAAAACTTCATATTTAATACAAAATACTAAATTAGATACATTTATAAAGAAAAATAATTTATTAAATAAAACTGTTAAGTTTTTTTTACCAAAAAAGTTACGAAGATTACTGAAAAAGAAAATTACGGAAATAAATTCTTATAAACCGATAATAGATAATAGTTTGAAAAGAAAACTGTTAGCTGATTATAAAGAAGATATAAGAAAACTTGAAAAGTTGATCGACCGCGATTTAAACCATTGGTATAAATAAGCATAGGACAAATTCTAAAATAAATGAATCGTATTTCAAAAAAATTTTTGAAAGAAATAAAATCATACTTTAATTCTGAGCAAAGAGAAATTATAAAAATCAGTAATCTAAGACGTTTTAAAAAAATCTACACAAAAAAATTATTAGGAGGAAATTTTGAAATAATTGATAATAAATCTTTTTTGGGTCAGTACAATGAAATTTTTAAGAAAGAAGCATATGCATTTAATCACACCACTGAATCCCCGATTATAATTGATTGTGGTGCAAATATTGGTCTTAGCGTATTATATTTCAAACTCAAATATCCCAAAGCACAAATTATAGCTTTTGAGGCGGACCCTGAGATATTTAAAACCTTAAGAAGAAATACTGAAACATTTAATTTAAAAAATGTAAAAATATATCAAAAGGCCGTATGGATAAATAGTAATTCGGAAGTAAGCTTTTTACCTGAAGGTTCTGCGGGAGGAAGGATTGTTAATTGTTCTGATAAAGCAAAAACAATTAAGGTTAGTTCAGTAAGACTTAAAGATTTTTTAACCTCAAAAATAGACTTATTAAAAATAGACATAGAGGGCTCTGAAGTAGAAGTTATAAAGGATATTAAGAATAAATTACAGTATGTTGAAAATATTTTTATTGAATACCATTCCATTATTGGTCAAGAACAAAATCTTGATTTTATTTTATCCATCCTAAAAAACAATTCTTTTAGATATTATTTAGAACAAGGACATTCAAGATTAAAAAGTCCTTTATGTGAAAGAACGAATATTAATGGATTTGACAATCTAATTAATATCTACGGTTACAAGAAATAATTATGAAAATACTCTGGTTTACTAATACACCAGCAAATGCTTCTCACTATCTAAATAAAAATGTCGTTGGAGGAGGATGGATGGCATCATTAGATTTCGCATTACAGCAAAATAATGATGTAAAGTTACATGTGGCTTTTTTTCATGGAAAAGCCAAAGAACCTTTTAAATATGGTAGTACCTGGTATTATCCAATTTTATCTGCACATCAAAAAAAATATAAAATAAACAAATACCTTTCACGATTTTCAACAAGGGTTATTTATGAAGAAGATATAAAAAAATATATAGATATTATTGAAAAGGCAAAGCCTGATATTATCCATATCCATGGCACTGAAAACCCATTTGGATTTATTGCAAAACACACAAATATCCCAATAGTTATTTCCTTACAAGGAATTCTTACCGTATATGAACATAAATATTTTTCGGGTATAGGAAGCCATCAAATAAATAAAGGAATTCCTATCAAAGAGAAACTGCTAGGTAAATCTTTAAAAACGAAATACCGGTTATTCAAAAATATGGCCAAAAGAGAAGCAGAAATATTAAAACATATAAACCACTTAATAGGCCGAACCGAATGGGATAAAAGAGTCGCCTCAATAATGGCGCCCAATGCTAAATATGAACAGGGAGAAGAAATGTTGAGAGAACCCTTTTATCAAAACAAGTGGAATCAAAATAATATATCCCCTTTATCTCTTTTTTCCACAATTGGCCCAAGTATATACAAAGGACTGGAAACCATAGTAGAAACGACAAGTATACTAAAAGAACACAATATTAATTTTAGATGGAAGATAGCAGGTATAACATGTTCTGAACAGATATCCAAAATAATTAATAAAAAATATAAGATAGATTTCACCAAACTAAATATTGAACTAATAGGTAAGAAAAATGTGTCTGAACTTATCAATGAATTAATGGCTTCAAGCATTTTTGTTCATCCTTCGCATATAGATAATTCTCCAAATAGTGTTTGTGAAGCAATGATGCTAGGAATACCAGTAATTGCCACTTTCACAGGTGGAACGGGGAGTTTATTAACAAATAAAAAGGAGGGTCTTTTAATTCAGGATGGCGACCCATGGAGTCTGGCCGGAGCCATAATAGAGCTAAAAAACAATTCACAATTTGCCATAGAATTAGGGCAAAATGCCCGTGCAAGGGCATTAAAAAGGCATAACAAAGAAAAAATTGTTAATAATTTAATCATTTCTTATCACAGAATAATTAATACAAAATGAGGAATCATAATAAAATACTTCTCATCACCGGTGGCACCGGCTCTTTCGGTAATGCAGTTGTAAGACAATTTGCCCTTTCTGAAGAAGTTCATGGAATTCGTATACTCAGCCGTGACGAAAAAAAACAAGATGACATGCGGCGTTTTTACCAAAATCCAAAGATTAAATTCTATATCGGGGATACAAGAAATCTCCAGAGTGTTAACCAGGCAATGAATGGTGTTGATTTGGTATTTCACGCAGCAGCTTTGAAACAAGTACCTTCATGCGAATTCTTCCCAATGGAAGCTGTTCAGACCAATATTATCGGGACCAGTAATGTCTTGGATGTTGCCATTCATAATAAAGTTAAAAAGGTTGTTATACTGAGTACGGATAAAGCCGTATATCCCATTAATGCAATGGGTATGACCAAAGCACTGGCTGAAAAAGTTATGATAGCGAAATCCAGGAATATTGATCCTGAAATTACTACCTTATGTGGTACCCGATATGGGAATGTTATGGCCTCCAGGGGGTCTGTTATCCCGCTATTTATTGAACAAATAAAATCAGGAAATCCAATTACTATAACCAATTCTGAAATGACCCGTTTTATGATGACCCTGGAAGAATCCGTTGAATTGGTACAATACGCTTTCGAAAATGCAGAACAAGGTGATATTTTTGTTCAGAAAGCACCGGCAGCTACCATTGAAACACTTACAAAAGCTTTATTGGAATTATATGATAAGAAAAATAAAATTGAAATCATAGGTACAAGGCACGGGGAAAAGGTTTTTGAATCTCTCATTAATCGTGAGGAAATGGCAAAAGCTGAAGATTTACGAGATTATTATAGGATACCAGCTGATAGCAGAGATTTGAATTATAGTAAGTACTTTTCAGAAGGCCAATCCAATATTGCAGAATTCGAGGAATATACTTCTCACAATACCAAGCGATTGAATGTTGAAGAAACCAAGAAACTTCTTCTTAAGCTTAAAATAATAAGGAAGGATGTTTTGGGAGAAAAGGTCGAGGAAAGCTATGAGCCTTAAACCCCATTAATGAATTTGAATTATAGTTTTACTATATGTTAAAAGTAGGTATAACGGGGCAATCAGGGTTTATCGGAACTCACCTATACAATAATTTGGAACTGTTTCCAGATGAATTTCAAAGAATTCCTTTTGAAGATTCTTTTTTTGAAAATACGAATGAACTGAAATCATTTGTTACAAAGTGTGATGTCATTGTTCATCTTGCCGCAGTAAACAGACATCACGATCCTAAATACATATATAACACCAATATTGAATTAGTAAAAAAACTGATCCGGGTCCTTGAGGAAACAAGATCGATTCCGCATGTTATTTTCACTTCTTCAATACAGGAAGATGTTGATAATCTTTATGGAAAATCAAAAAAAGAGGGCAGGGAATTATTGGCAAAATGGGCCAATAAGAGCAATGCATTATTTACAGGCTTTGTTTTCACAAATATATTCGGGCCCTTCGGGGATCCCTATCATAACTCATTTATTGCCACGTTTAGCCACCAGCTCACACACAATGAAGAACCTAAAATAGAGACAGATAAAACAGTACCCCTTCTTTATGTGGCAGACGCTGTAAATGAAATTATCAGTGCAATACGAAGTAAAAAGAATTTAACTGAATTCCGAATAAACCCATCTGAGAAAATTCAAGTAAGCAAAGTACTTGAAACACTTAAAGTCTTTAAAAAAGAATACTTTGAAAATGGAATAATTCCAGAATTAAATAACAAATTCTATACAAATCTATTCAATACATTTCGTTGCTACATTGATCATAAGGATCATAACCCGGTTCAACTAAAACTACATTCCGATAAGAGAGGATCATTTGTTGAAATCGTTAAAACAAAAATAGGTGGTCAGTTTTCATTTTCAACCACCAGACCAGGTATAGCCAGAGGGAATCATTTTCATACAAGGAAAATTGAACGGTTTATCGTCATAAAAGGAGAAGCTCTAATACAAATACGCCGAATAGGAAGTAAAGAAAAGCTTGAGTTTCGATTATACGGCAAAGAACCGTCATTTGTAGACATGCCAATCTGGTATACCCACAACATTACGAATATCGGCAAAAAAGATCTGTATACCCTATTCTGGATCAATGAGTTTTATGATCCTGATGATCCGGATACTTATTATGAGGATGTATAAATACGCAATTAATATTAAATTTCCCCTTTAAACCAATTATTTCAAAATGAAAAGGTCATCCGCATTAAAAGTTATGACAGTGGTTGGTACCCGGCCGGAGATCATTCGTTTGTCCAGGATCATACCATTGCTTGATGATTACACCGATCATATCCTGGTACATACAGGGCAGAATTATGATTATGAACTGAATCAGATATTCTTTGAGGAACTTGAATTAAGGAAGCCGGATCATTTTCTTGAAATTGATACTACTTCCCTGGGATCTTCTGTTGGTGATATAATCCGTAAATCTGAAAAAATTTTGCTTGAAGAAAAACCTGATGCTTTGTTGGTTTTGGGGGATACCAATTCCTGTTTATCGGCATACATGGCAAAACGAATGCATATCCCCATATTTCACATGGAAGCCGGGAATCGCTGTTTTGATTTTAATGTACCGGAAGAAGTAAACAGAAGGATTATAGATCATATAGCCGATATCAATTTAGTCTACACGGAACATGCAAGAAGGCATTTAATTTCAGAAGGTTTACCACATAATAGGATATATCTTACGGGTTCACCAATGAAAGAGGTCATTGATCATAACTTGGAAAAGATACGAGCCTCACAGATTTTACAAAATTTCAACCTAAAAAAGAATGGATATTTTCTGATATCGATTCATCGTGAAGAGAATGTTGATAATAAAAATCAATTAGAAAAGTTAACTTCAATTCTAAATCTAATTTCAGATCTATATAAAATACCTGTCATAGTTACTACTCACCCAAGAACAAGGAAGAGATTGGATTCTAGCAAGAATGTACAGTATAATGATTTGATTCATTTTATGTCTCCATTCGGATTTTTGGATTATGTTCATCTTCAGATGAATGCAATGTGTGTTGTATCCGACTCCGGCACTATCAGTGAAGAGGCTGCCATTTTATCATTTCCGGCTGTTACACTGCGTCAATCTATGGAAAGACCGGAAGCCATGGAAACAGGTAATATAATACTTACTGGATTCACTAGAAAAATGATCCTCAACTCAATTGAATTAGTTATTAAAGAATTCAAACAAAATCATGTAATAAATCCTCCTATTGAATATAAAATAGATAATACTTCCTGGAGGGTTCTAAAAACTATTATCAGTTTAGCATCTGTTAGTAATAAATGGTGGGGAATAGCAAAATAACAAGCGAGACTCTTTTAATATTAACAGATTTTGATTTTGAAAAACCTTCTGGTGCAGGCTGGAGCCGGATAATGAATTATTCAAAAGCTTTAGCTGCAGAACAAACTGAAATTTTATTGGTATCATCTAAATATGATTATAGTGGTAATTTCTATAAAAACAAAATTGGAAATAACACATACTTTATTATAGGGAAAAAATTAAATTATAAATCAACTTTCGAAGATTTCCACTTTAGAAGACACATGAAATTTATCAAAAAAACTTATGAATTAGTAAAAATAAATAATGATAAAACTCGAACCTTCTTTTTATATAACGCTAATTTAGCTGTTGTTTTAATATCATTGCTTTATTTAAAATTATGGAAAAGGGAAAAAATTTTTATTGAAAGGAATGAATTAAGAACAGCCATTGCTTTAAATATTGAACCTTACCATAATTCATATATAAATTTTTTAATTCATTATCCATTCAAGCTATTAAGAATTATTTCGGGTTTTATAACTGATTCTTTAGCAATATTTTTTACAGGAATAATGGCTATATCCAAACGCTTTGAAAGATTATATAAAAAATTTAATAAAAATATTCTTAGAATTCCTATTTTAATTGATAAAGATAATATTACTAAACATGAAAATAATAGGCATAATAAACGATTTACGATAGGTTATTTTGGTTGGATTGGGGAAAATAAAGACGGGGTATTTTCACTTATATCAGCCATTAAAAAGCTGTCAGCTGATCACTCACTTGAATTACATTTATATGGCTCCATAAAAAGCTCAAAAAAAGAAATACTCGACCATTATATAGATAGTAAAACCATCTTTTATTATGGAAATATCCCGCAAAAAAATGTTATAAATGAATCCCTGAAGTATGATCTCCTTTACCTTGTACGTCCTAAAAATCTTCAAACATTATATGGGTTTTCCACTAAGCTGGGGGATTATTTGTTAACAGCAGTGCCGGTATTAACCTCAAATGTAAGTGATAACTGTCTCTTTTTAAAGGATGGGGAAAATGCTTTTATTTTAGAAACAAAATCACATATAGATCAAACAAAATTAGAAGCCAAAATTTCAAGTATTTATTATTATAATAAAGATCATCTAAACTTAATAGGGAGAAAAGGCAAAAAAACTGCAATAGAGCATTTCGACTACAGAAATTATGGCAAAATAATATATGAATTTCTCAAAAAATAAAGACAATTATTCAATCAAAATCCTCCACCTCATCTCCTCCCTCACCCGCGGCGGACGCGAACGCCAGCTTGCCACCATTGTAGCGAATACAAACCGGGAACAATATCCATCCCGTGTTGTGTATTTCAACAAGCGGGAACAGTCTTACTTTGATGAATATGGCTTGACAAATGTTTCCTTACAGGTAAAATCCAAAGGAAAATGGAAGCGTTTGCTGGAGCTGAATCAAATCCTAAAAAAGGAACAGCCCGATATAGTGTTAACGTGGGGTAACGGTGAATCGGTAAGTATTTTATTGCTAAAGCCTTTTCATAAGCTTCAATTTATCAATGGCTCAATAAGACATGGAATCCGCTCTAAAAAATTTTCAAATTATTTCAGGACCCTGGTATTGCATTTAAGCCAGCATGTGTTGGCCAACTCCCGTGCCGGACTAAAAGCCAACAACCTTCGCAGGGGTTATGTATTATACAATGGAGTAGATGAGAAGTTTCTAAAACCCTTGCCGGATAGTGATAAAACAAGAAAGGAATTAGCCGGAGTTCCGGATCATACCCCCGTTCTGATTTCTGTAGCGAACCTGGTTCCGTACAAAGATTATTTTACCGTACTGAAAACGTTAAAACATATAAATGAAGCCGGGCAGGACTTTTATTATTTAATCCTGGGTGATGGGCCCATGCGTAGTGAAATAGAAGCAACCATACAAAAATATGATTTGAAAAATAACATCCGCATTGTGGGCAATGTGGAAAATGTATCGGATTATTTAAAAATCAGCGATGTTTTCGTTCACTCTTCTAAAGGCGAAGGTTGCTCCAATGCCATACTGGAGGCCATGGCTGCCGGGTTACCCATTATTTCATCAAATACAGGAGGGACGCCGGAAATCGTAACAAAAAACAATGGCTTTCTTTTTGAGTATCAAAATGCTGAAGAACTTCAAAAACAGCTTTCCTGGTGCCTTGAAAACAAAGAGAAGTGTAAAAAATTAGGAGAACATTCTCTTAATGCCATAAAAAAACACTTTGCCATATCAAGAATGATGGAGGATTATTATAAGATAATCAGCAATATTCTATGAATAAATTTACTTTACTGTTATTTGATATAGCAAAGGGACGAAAAACCCTTAAATTTTTAAATGAATTTGAAAAGCAAAAGAATTTATCCCGGGAAGAAATAAGAGCCATTCAATTTAATAAACTTAAAAAATTGTTATTGCACGCTGAGCAAAACGTTCCCTTTTATAGAAAAAGATTTCATGAAAATGGTTTTTCTACTAATGATTTCAATGAAATTTCTGATATTGAAAAAGTACCACCATTAACACGGTATGATCTGCAAAATCACTGGAAAGAGATAATAGCCTCTAATTTTGATTTAAAAAAACTGTCAAAAGGAGCATCCAGTGGTTCAACCGGATTACCGGTTTTCTATTATAAGGACAACATTGCCAATAGCGCTGGCCAGGCAGCCCATCTTTTAGGATGGACCCTATCCGGATGGAAAATGAAGATGAAAGGACTGCATATATGGGGGAACCCTTCAACAGTAAACAATGAATGGAAACGCCTATCATCAAAATTAAAAGCAAAATTCCTCGGTCATCATAAATTCCCTGCCTATAAACTAACAGACGGAAAAAATTTTCATGAACTTTTTGAACTTATAAATAAACACAACTATGACTTTATTGATGGCTATACCAACGCCATTTTTCTTTTTGCTGATTACTTAAAAAACAATAACCTAAAATTAAAAAGCAAAATAAAATACGTTCTTACGACAGCAGAAAACCTACAGGAATTTCAACGAAAAACAATTGAAGACACAATTGCCCTTGTCTATGATACCTATGGTTGTAGTGAAATTAATGGTATTGCTTACGAATGTAATGAATGCGGGGCCTATCATAATATTGATCCACACGTTTATGTGGAATTTGGAGATATTGTTGATAAAGAAGGTTCCCGGGAATTAATAACCACCGATCTTGATAATTACGCGTTCCCACTTATTCGTTATCAAAACGATGATATAGGGGTTCCTTATGAAGATAATGCGAATTGCAGTATTGGGTTTTCAAGATTAAAAAGTGTCACCGGCCGGCAATCGGATATTATCCAGTTAAAAGATGGTGGCACATTATCGGTTCCCAGTTTTTTCGGAAGCATGCTGTTGAAAAAAATAAAAGGAATTAATCAATATCAAATTGTAAAAATTGCAGCCAACCTGATTCAGATAAACTTTGTGAAAACAACAGAATTCACAACAAAAGACAGACAGATTATTGATAATGCCCTGGAAGAATATTTAAGTGATAAAATTAACTATGAAATAAAATTTGTAGATCATATTGAGCATAGCAAAACAGGAAAATTTAAATTGCTCATCGATAAAACAAAAGAATGAATGAAAAAGATATACAGCAAGATAAGAAATCTATTGTCAGAAAGGCACAAGGGACAACTTTCAAAGCTGGTTTTTAAACTAACCAATAAGCCATCCGTTAAGCCTGACTCGATTGATCCGGCTAAAAAATTTCCAAACGGAGAAAAAGGGGGCCTGATCATCTCAGCTGATTTTGAGATGGCATGGGCATGGCGCTATACAAAAACCGGTGAAAATTATCTTCATAAAGGAAAAATTGAGCGGGAGAACTTTCCTGAAATTATCCGTATTCTGGAGAAATACAACATACCAATCACTTTTGCCACAGTTGGTCACCTCTTCCTGGAACAATGCAATAATGCTGACCATGACTGGATGCGCCGGATTCCCCATTTTAATGATCACTGGAAATTTACAGCAGGCGACTGGTATTACCACGATCCACATTCAAGTTACAAAGAAGCGCCGGAATGGTATGCACCGGATCTGATTCAGATGATAATCGATTCAAAGGTAGAACATGAAATTGGTTCACATACTTTTTCCCATATAGATTTTTCGTATAAAAATTGTCCGCCAGGAGTAGCCGAAGACGAAATGAAAGCCTGCATTGATGCTGCAAATCCTTATGGAGCAGACCTTAAATCGATGGTTTTCCCGGGAGGAACATGGGGGAATATTGAAACATTGAAAAAATATGGGATACAAATTTACAGGCAAAATATAGATTATGACCTGGCATATCCTTTTCGGGATAAACATGGCTTACTTGTAACACCATCTTCCGGTGGCCTGGAATACAATCTGAATTACCAGTGGACACCTGAATATTATGTAAACAGGCTGAAAAAATATCTTGATAAGGCGATTCAAACTGGGACCATTGTTCATCTGTGGTTTCATCCTTCATTAAATCCCTATATTTTAGAACATGTGTTTCCGTCATTTCTTGAATATGCGGATCAGTTGAAAGCCAAAGGCGATTTATGGATAGGAACTATGAAAATAATTTCGGAGCATATTAATCAAAATAAAATATTAAGATAATGTCAGGAGTTGCAGGAATTATAGATTTCAATAAAGAGAATTTACAATACAAAGAGAATTTCTCTTCATTCATAGAACCCTTGTGGATAAATAAATCCAACGAACATAAAATATTATCCAAAAACACGGTAGTTCATATAGGCATATTTGCTATTGATGATAAACAAGTGTCACCCAAATATTACTCTGAAAAAAAATATGGAATTCACTTATTTATAAATGGAAATGTTTTTCTAAAGAAAGATGTGATAGTTGAATTGTCCAGGAAATACTCATTAAACTCAAATCAAAATGAAGAGTTTTACTTGTTGTATTTATATCTTGAAAAGGGCGAGGAATTAACTGATTTTTTATCGGGTGACTTTGTGGTTGTTATTTATGATGATACCTCCCCAAAAGTCATTGTTTTAAATAGCCATTTTGGCATGTTGCCATTGTTCTATACCATACAAAACAACACACTTATATTTTCTTCCAGGCTTCAATCTTTTATAAAACTAAAAGGGTTTAATACTGAAATTAATCCTCTTTCATTACTTGATTACGTGTTGTTTAATTATCCGATCGGTAATAATTCTTTTCTCAAAAATGTATATATGCTGGAAGCCGGCACTATCATATCAACAATAAGTGGTTCAGGCATTCATAAAAGAAGATATTGGAATACGGATCATTTGTTTGAAAATAAGAGATTAAAAGAAAAGGACTCTATTGATCTTATTGATAGTACTTTTTCAGAAGTTGTCTCAAAAATGACAGCCAGAATTCCAAATGTATTTTCTGCTCTGACTGGTGGTTGGGATGGTAGATTGTTGCTTACGTTTTTAGCAGAAGAAGAAAAGGAGAATAAGCTTAATTTTTTTTCTTTCGGAAGAAAGGGATTTAAAGATATTACCATCCCACAAAGTCTTTGCGAAACTTTTGGTTTTATTTATTTCCCTGTATACCTGGACGAGGATTTTATTGAAGATTTTGAGAGATGGGCTATGCATTCGATAGAATATTCAGACGGTCTTCGGTCATTGTCTAGAGCGCATTATTTATTTGGAGCAGCAAAAATGGGAGAAGAAACCAATCACTTTCTTTCCGGGAATTGTGCTAGCAACCTATTGAAAATAGTTACTTCACCAACTCCTGCTTATAATATAAATATTTTTAAACTCATTCAGAAAGATGATATAAAGACCGCTGCTAAAGATATTTACAGAGAATTTATATCATCAAATAAAATTATCAAACAGTTATCCAAAGAGGAGGAATTTATTGATAACATTTTAAGATCAGACATTGTAGGTCATTCTAGAGAACCCAAGGCTATAAGATTTTATCGATATTTATTAACAAATTCAGAACGTAAGTATTTCGGAATAGAAGCCGCCTCCTACTCCTCTTTTGTATATAACTTAATGCCCTTTATTGATGTTAATTTCGTCTCTGCTATATCAAAAACACCATTTTTTGGTGGTCATTATAAATTTGCTGATCAAAATTTTTTTAGACGACAAAAACTCATAAAACTTTATGCTCATCTTATGGTAAAGAAAAACAAACAAATTGCGTCTTATCCAACAGACAGGGGATTTCCTATAACAAATTTTTTGTCCTGGAATGGATTAATTAAAGGATTCCTGGCAAAAAAAACAAAATATAAGCAAATTAATGCTGTTCAAGATCCTTATTGCTTAAAGGAAGGTATAAATAAAATTTTTGCAAATCAACAGTTAAATTCAGTTTATTTTTTTAAAAACTCCATTGATTATAACAGTATGAATCATGAAATATTCCAAAACATCCACTCTCTAAATCTATGGATAAATCAAAATAAACTATAATATATAATTTCCTTCATAAAAACCATTCATGAATATTCTCTTTGTATCTAGTGGAAATAAAAATAATGTCTCCAACAAACCGGGAGCTGTAGTATATAACCAAGGTGAATCCCTAAAAAAACAGGGTGTAAAAATTGACTATTTTTTGGTGAAAGGGAAAGGATTTTTAGGGTATTTCAGGAATATCAGAAAATTAGCAAATGAAATCAGTAAAAGCAAATATGACATAATCCACGCTCACTATTCACTCTCTGCTTTTACCGCTACGTTTGCACTTTTTTTCAATCGATCTATACCCCTAATCGTCTCATTAATGGGCAGTGACACCCAGATTAAAGGTATCAACCATTTGCTGGTTAAATTTTTTAGTCGGTTTTTCTGGTTCAGGACCATTGTAAAAAGTAAATCAATGAAAAAAAACATTTGCTTAAGAGATAACTTAGTTATCCCGAATGGAGTTGACATAAGTAAAATTAATGCCCTAGAAAAAGAGATAAAGATTAAAACTAAAGACCTACAAGAAAAAACAAAGACAAAAACTATCCTCTTTGCTGCAGATCCCTGCAGAAAATCTAAGAACTACCCTCTTGCAAAAGAAGCAATGAATCTATTAAATAATAAATTAAAATTAAAAATAGTCTATAATACTTCACATGAAAAAATACTTGAAGAAATTTTAAAAACAGATATTCTTCTGCTCACTTCACTTTGGGAAGGTTCCCCTAACATTATTAAAGAAGCCATGGCCTGCAACTGCCCGGTGGTTGCCACCGATGTAGGCGATATAAAATGGCTATTCGACGGTGTCCCCGGACATTTTATCACTAGTTTAAAAGCAGAAAATGTTGCAGAAAATATTAAAAAGGCATTAGATTTTGCTAGAAAAGAGGGAAAAACGAATGGGAGACAACGAATAATTGAACTTGGCCTAGACACCAAAACTATTGCAAAACGCGTCATAACTATTTACGAAAAAGCATTAGACTTTTCTTCGACAGTTGTAACTGATAAAAATACAAACTGATTTTGATAATCAAC
>CAZJYD010000042.1:0-28601 GCA_964550205.1 uncultured Bacteroidales bacterium | reverse complement strand
TTTAGAATCATTTTCAAATAGAAATTCAAAAAAAATATTTACTTTAGCAGTATCATAAATATTGCATTAAATTAAATATCAAAGCTTATGGAAAATATTGAATGGAGGAAATTACCTTTCGGTTATTTCAAAACTGATTATAATATAAGGTGCTACTGGAGGAATAGTCAATGGGGAAGGCTCGAAATTACGTCCTCAGAATACATTAACATACATATGGCGGCAACTTGCCTTCACTATGGGCAGGAAGCTTTTGAAGGGATGAAAGCATTCAGGGGCAAAGACGGTAAGATAAGGATATTCAGATGGGAAGAAAATGCAAAGCGAATAAGGCGTTCTGCTCAGGGTATTGTTATGGCAGAAGTTCCCGATGATTTATTTCATGAAGCAATTACAACGGCAATAAGACTTAATGAAAAATATGTGCCGCCTTACGGAACGGGAGCATCTTTATATATACGGCCTTTGTTAATAGGAACAGGTCCTCAGATCGGGGTAAAACCCGCTGAAGAGTATATGTTTATGGTATTTGTCGGGCCGGTCGGTCCTTATTTTAAAGAAGGATTCAATCCTGTTTCTATTGAGATAGTCAGGGATTACGACAGGGCTGCGCCCCTGGGAACTGGCTCAATTAAAGTTGGAGGTAATTATGCGGCTAGCTTGAGACCTGGTATTAGAGCAAAAAAGGAAGGATTTGCTTCTGTACTTTTCCTCGAAGCAAAAGAAAAAAAATATATCGATGAAGCAGGCCCGGCTAATTTCTTTGGAATAAAGAATGATACTTATGTTACTCCCGAATCAAAATCAATTCTTCCTTCCATTACAAATATGAGCCTTCAGGTTCTTGCCAAAGATATAGGTATGACCATAGAAAAAAGAAGTATCCCAATAGAAGAACTTGAAACTTTTAAGGAAGTTGGAGCTTGTGGTACCGCAGCGGTTATTTCACCCATAGGCAGAATTGTTGACAGGGACAGTAAAAAAGTATATGAGTATTGTAAGGATGGTGTAGCAGGACCAATATCAACTAAACTTTATATTACTTTAAGAGGAATTCAGGAAGGCGAATTGGAGGATAAATATGATTGGAACTATATTGTTGAATAGAAGAATGTATTGATAGCTCCAGAGCCACCTCATTATTAGTTAGGGTGGCTTTTTTTATATGGCTTTATTAATCATTATTATTGAAGAAATGTTTTTATTTTACCTTAAGGAAATCAAAGATGATCTGAATTTTTTGAATGCGGAAGAATCCCGTCATTGTGTTAAAGTGTTGAGGTTAAAAGAAGGAGATCATGTGAATATCACTGATGGAAGGGGATATATTTATAAATCCGAAATTACTGATGCAAATACTCAAAGATGTGCTGTAAAAATTGTTGAGAAAGAAAAAGTATTTGACAAAAGACCATATTATCTGCACATGGCTGTTGCTCCTACAAAAAATATTAGCCGTTTCGAATGGTTTATAGAGAAAGCTGTTGAAATTGGAGTGGATGAAGTAACTCCGGTAATTTGCGAAAATTCCGAAAGAAAGACAGTGAAAACAGAAAGGCTAGAAAAAATTGCTGTAGCAGCTATGAAACAGTCACTTAAAGCTTATATGCCAATAATAAACGAAGCTGAAGAATTTAATGGATTCATTAGAAAAGATATTGCCGTACAAAAGTTCATTGGTTATATCGACGATACAGAGAATGCACATTTAAAAGATCATGTTGAACCTGATAAAAATGTTACCATATTAATTGGTCCGGAAGGTGATTTTAGCAGGGATGAATTAAACAGGGCGAAAGAAACTAACTTTGTTCCAATAAGTTTAGGCAAAAGTCGTTTACGTGTTGAAACGGCTGCAATAGCTGCATGCTATATCGTTAATTTAATCAATAACGGATAATTATGACATGTAAAATAAGAAATATTATAGTACTGTTATTTATTAGCATAGTATTTTATAGCAATGCTCAATCAAGTTATCAGATCGCATTATTGAAATACAGCGGAGGTGGTGACTGGTATGCTAATCCAACCTCATTGCCAAATCTAATACAATTTTGTAATAAAAATCTTAATATGAATATTGATCCCGATCCTGTCACAATAGAAGTTGGAACCAAGGAAATATTTAATTATCCCTTTGTTCATATGACGGGACACGGTAATGTTATCTTTTCGCATGAAGAAGCTCAAAACCTAAGAAATTACCTGATAGCAGGAGGATTTTTACATATTGATGATAATTATGGTTTGGATAAGTATATTCGCCCCCAGATGAAAAAAGTTTTTCCCGAACTTGAATTTATTGAATTGCCGGTTGACCATCCTGTATATTATCAAAAATATGATTTCCCCGATGGATTACCCAAGATACATAAACATGATAACAAGCCTCCACAAGGATTCGGGTTGATATATAAAGGACGCTTGGTCTGCTTTTATTCTTATGAGAGTGATCTTGGAGACGGATGGGAAGATCAGACGGTACATAATGATTCTGAGGAAACACGCCTGAAAGCACTGAAAATGGGAGCAAACATAATAACATATGTGTTTACAGATCGCGAATTGTAAACATTTGTTTGTTTATAAAATATTATCACACTTCTCTTTAACTGCATTATAATACTTTAATTTTAAAATTTTGCTATAATTAAAGTTGGTCATTTGAAGAATTTCATTAAATCATATAGCGGAATTCTGTTTTTGATTCTTTTGTTTGGTGCCTTATATTCAGCAATTCTTATAGTTAATCATTATAATTTTCGTACCTCAGCAGAAGACCTGGGGTTTTATAATAATGCCATGTACGATTATATTCATCTTCAATGGCATAAGGGTGATCTGATTAAACAAACAGCAGAGAATATACTAGCAGATGACTTTGATCTTTATTTGATAATTCTTTCCCCACTATCATTGCTCGTTGGTTCATATACTTTGTTAATTGTTCAGATAATTGCAATATTGCTTGGAGGTTTTGGAATATTTAAATACATCCTTGCAACCGGTGCTTCACGCAGATTATCACTTGCAGCCTCACTTCAGTTTTATCTTTTCTTCGGCGTCTTTTCATCCCTGCTTCATGAATATAACAGTTTTGCTGTGGCTGCGATGATAGTACCATGGTTTTTTTATTTTCTCCATAAGGAAAAATATAAAACATGTACAATTTTGTTTTTAGTGATGCTCATATCAAATGAGAACACTAGTCTTTATGTATCCTTTATTTGCCTTGGTTTGATTTTTAATTATTTGAAAGATAAGAAAGTAGTTATTTATCTGATAGAATACAGTCTTATTGCATTTGCTTATTATTTGATTATTACTGAAATAGCAATGCCCTATTTTTCAAAAACAGGTAAACCTGAACAATTTGAATATTCAGCCGTCGGGGGAGGTTTTATCGAAAGCATAGGTTATATTATAGCCCATCCGGTTTTAGTATTCAAAATGCTTTTATTCAATCATATGAATGTTGCAGGGACGGATTATGTGAAAATTTCAATACACATTTATGTTTTGCTGTCAGGTGGGATACTCCTCTTTCTCAGACCACAATATATTCTGATGATCATTCCGGTTTATTTTCATAAGCTTCTCAGCGATAATAGTGTATTATGGGGCGCTGACGGGCTTTACACTATTGGTTTTGCTCCTGTAATTGCAATAGGAGTATTTAGTTATTTGAAAGATCTCTGGCAATCAAAACAACGTATCATAATTGCTTTTGTTACTATAATTCTGACTATGAGTGTAACAACCTGGTTCTTGTTTAGAAATATTTATCCTGAAAATGAAAAGCTGCACTTTTTCAAAATATCACATTATAAAAAAGATTATGATGTAAAAAAAATAAAAGAATTACTAAAGAAAATTCCTGAAGAATCAATTGTAAGTGCACAAAAACCTTTTATTCCTCATTTATCATTAAGGGATACAATATATGTGTTTCCTGAAGTATTGAATTCGGATTACGTTGTTTTATCAAGTAAAGAAAATCCCGATCCATTAAATGAAAAATTCTTTCAAGATCATCTTACCGAATTGCTAAGTTCCGGGAGATGGAGAATTTATGATCAGAAAGATGGTTTTTACATCTTTGAAAGAAAGCATTCTCTCAGTCCCAGGAGTGAACCTAAATAAGTCCTTAAAATATATTAATTTTGAAATTGCAACAAGTGATAATCTGTTAACGCTAACAAACAGATAATTAATTCATTAAATAAATTAATTATGGCAAAAGAAAAACTTGAAGATTACCGTCTGGGAAAAATTACAAAAAAGGAAAAACAAGCGATCAAGCTTGGAATAATAGGTTGTGGAGCAATGGGGCAGGAAATTGCTATTACAGCGAGCTCTAAGGGGATAGATGTTTTATTTGTCGATGTGACAGATGAGCGTATTGAAAGGATATTTAAATCCATTGAAAAGCAGTTGGATTATTTGATTGATCGTTGGGGTATGACCGAAAGTGAAAAGAAGGCTATAATATCAAGGATTAAAGGTTATTTGGGCTATGAAGTCCTTAAAGAATGTAAGATAGTTATAGAAGCGGTAAAGACTAGAAAACTCACCGACAACCTAGAGTTGCGACGAGAGATATTTGAAAAAATTGAAGCTGTGGTTTCTAAAGATGCTGTTATTGCTTCCAACGCATCTACAAGAGTTATTGATGATCTGTCGGTTGTTCTTGAGAAACCAGAAAGGGCGATTGGTATGCATTTCCTTTGTCCTGTTTTTACGAATAAGATTATTGAGGTTAACAAAAGCTGGAAGACATCCGAAGAAGCCTATCAGCTTGTATTAACATTTGCCAAAATGCTTGATAAGCAAGTTATTAATATTAACGGTACGCCGGGTAACATCAGTACCCGTATTATAGTACCTATGATAAACGAGGCTTGTGATTTACTGATGGAAGGGGTAAGCACTGTTCAGGAAATTGATCAATGCATGCAATTGGGCTTCGGTATGCAGTTAGGTCCTTTTACCATAGCTGATAAAATTGGTCTTGATAAACTTTTAAAATGGATGGAAGGCCTTTATACAGAATACGGGGAAAAGAAATATAAAGCATCGCCAATTATTAAAAGACTTGTGAGAGCCGGTTTGTATGGAGAAAGAGACGGGGAAGGATTTTATAAGTATGGAGATGGTAAAAAAGTGAGTAAATCCGGTAGTATTTATTCTTTGGGAAGAACCTAACCCAACCTGTCAGGGTGCAAAGCACCTGACAGCGTCGAAGGCCCGTTATAAATAAAAATTAAATTAAAATAAAATGAAAATATTGGTTTTAAACTGCGGTAGTTCCTCTATTAAATATAAGTTGTTTGATATGAATAATGAGGAAGTGCTTGCAGAAGGAATTGTGCAGAAGATAGGATTGAATGATTCTTTTCTTGAAAATAAAAAAAATGATGGAGATGAGATAAAATTAGAAGGAGAGATACTCGATCATAAAACAGGAATTGAATATGTTTTAGGATTAATAACCAGTGAACAGCATGGAAGCCTTAAATCGCTTGATGAAATTGATGCAGTTGGACACAGGGTTGTACACGGGGGAGAAAGATTCAATTCAAGTATATTGATAACTGATGAAGTTATTGAAAAAATGAAGTCATGTATTGATCTTGCACCTCTTCATAATCCGCCTAATCTTGAAGGTATATATGCCATAAAATCATTACTTCCTGATGTTGTTCAGGCTGGAGTATTCGATACGGCTTTTCATCAAAGTATGCCATCATACTCTTATATGTACGCTATACCATATTCTTTATATGAAAAGTATAGTATAAGAAAATATGGTTTTCATGGTACGAGTCACCGGTATGTATCTCAGAGGGCATGCGAAATATTGAACCTTGATTATGAGAAACAAAAGATTATAACATGCCATCTTGGTAATGGTTCTTCCTTAGCTGCTATTGATAAAGGCAAATCAATAGATACATCAATGGGATTTACTCCGGTTGAAGGACTTATAATGGGAACACGAACTGGAGATATGGATCTTGGAGTCCTTTTATATATA
This sequence comes from uncultured Bacteroidales bacterium, assembly GCA_964550205.1. Taxonomy (GTDB): domain Bacteria; phylum Bacteroidota; class Bacteroidia; order Bacteroidales; family JAIOZK01; genus JAIOZK01. The sequence goes on along the minus strand of CAZJYD010000042.1, from coordinate 22,561 downwards.
ATGGATAAAGAAACATTATCGGTTAATACTGCAAGTATTTTGATCAATAAACGCAGTGGTCTTCAGGGAATATCAGGAGTGTCTTCTGATATGCGCGATATTGAAGATGCTGCCAACAATAATAATGAGCATGCAAAACTTGCTCTGGATATGTTTCATTACAGGGTTAAAAAATATATTGGTGCATATGCCGCTGCCCTGAAAGGTGTTGATATAATTGTATTTACGGGGGGTATCGGTGAGAACTCACCCGAATCACGTGAAGAAATTCTTAAAGGTTTTGAGTTTATTGGTTTAAAGTTTGACAAGGAAAAAAATAAATCCGTCAGATCTAAAGAAGAAATAATAACAATTAATGATTCTAAAGTGAAAGCTCTTATTGTACCTACTAACGAAGAACTCGTAATTGCGAGGGATACATATGAAATTATTAGTAATATGTAGTTCTTTTTATAGAAACTTTTTCTGTAATACTTAGCCTAAACGATCTTTTCTTCACCTATAATTCGGCCATCATTGTATCTGTGATCTCAAGATTATGATAAACGTTTTGCACGTCATCATCTTCTTCAAATTGCTCTATTATTCTTAGTATCTTTTTTGCTTCTTCCTTATCAAGCTCCACGGTATCAGCAGGTATTCGCTGAAGTTCTGCATTTTCAGTTTCTACGTTCATTTTTTCCAGCTTTTTCTGCATATTGCCAAAGTCTTCCATTTGTGTTGTAACCGTAATAAATCCTTCATCTTCCTCTATGTCTTCTGCTCCTGCATCTATCATTTCCAGCTCAAATTCTTCAATATCACTGATATTATTTGTTGGTATTGTAAATATTCCTTTCCGTTCAAAAAGAAAACTTATTGATCCTTTCTTGCCAAGATTTCCACCGTGTTTGTTAAATATTGATCTTATATTACTTACTGTGCGCTGAGGATTATCACTAGTACATTCAATATACACACCAATACCATTAGAAAGATATCCTTCGTAAGTCAGATGCTCATAATTGGACGCATTCTTATCTTTACCTTTATTAATAGCTCTTTCAATATTATCTTTAGGCATACTGGCCCCTTTAGCATTTGATATGGCTAGCCTTAGCTGAGGATTGGCTTCAGGGTCGGGGCCACCTTCCTTAACTGCTATTGTAATATCCTTTATTAACTTCGAAAATATCTTTGAACGTTTGGCATCCTGGGCTCCTTTTCTTCTTTTAATAGTTGACCATTTATTATGACCTGACATATTAGTAATAATTTAGTGTTAACATACTATGATTCAAAAAGAAATGTAAAATTAATAAAATTATTGAAAACAATAAAAAAACAAAGGATCCATCTGTTGATATGCGATAGATCCTTTGTTTAAAATATCGCGAATATGTAGTTCTTTACTTTATCCTAATCTGTATCTGGGTTTTTTACCAACCTATTAATGTAAGTCCTGCAGAAAAGGGATATAATTCTGGGCCTTTGCCTTCTCTGAATAATGTTGTTATAGAATAGGTGCCGAACAGGTTAATCCAACCCCAGCCGATACGGACTGTGGCATCTGCTTTAAAGGGATTAAGATGAAAATCATCCCATTTTTTTGGTTTATTAACACCTGATGATCTACCCGTGAGTACGGTTTCTCCCTTACCAGGATCAACAAGAAGGAATTCTTTGTTCAGATCGTTAACATATCGCTTTGTATGAGATATGATCCTTAAACCAAATACCATTCCTGCAGTAAGATGAAAACTGTTAGTTTTTCTGTACCTGTTTGTCTGGAATTCAAAAAGTAAAGGTACTTCAAGATAATTGATGACCATTTTACTTTTACTTTGGGATAAATCTTTTACATAAAAACCCATCATTTTTGTAGTATCAGGTAATATATAAACATCATCATAAAAACGGTAGTTATTGATCTCCCAACCTAAACCGGTTACCAAACCCCATTTTTGATTTTTTGACAAGCTCAGGTTTTGTTCAAAAAAATTCAATCCTATTTTAATTGATTTATGCATTTTCAGGTCAAGATATTCATCTTCTTTTTTAAAATTCATGTCATGATTAGGGGTTAGATAACCATTAACTCCAAGATCAAAACCTGCCCAATGACCATTAAATTTTTTACATTTACATCTTTTGTGCTTTACGTTACCTTCATCATCAACTGAAATATTATGTCTTCCAATAACAATATTTGTTGAATCATCGTCTTCAATTACTTCAATATCCATGCCCAAAGCTTTAATGTTAACTTTGTCAGGATCATTCCCATAAACAAAGTCTTCATCTTCTCTTTCAATCCTGATAACTTCGTCTTCAGCATTGAATACAGGTGGTTCATCTTTATATCTTACTTCTGCTACTCCTGAGGTAACAATTGTAAGTTCTTCAGTTGCATCTACATTTGCATTTCCTGCTCCACTGGCATCAATACTAACTTTTTTTGTTTTTAATCCCTCAGCATAAATATTTCCTGCTCCGCTTACTTCAATATTATGGTTAATTGCTTCACCTGTTAATGTTAATTCAGCGGCACCACTTACATCAGATTTTAATTCTTTTACGTTGATTTCCATTTTCGTTTCTGATGCTCCACTAGCTTTAATTTTTAGAAAATCTGTTGTAAATAAGCCTTTATTTTCAATTTTTGCTGCACCCGAAATTGTTATCTCTTCCAATTCCGGTATATCAATGTACACATTCAACTCAGTTGGCATAACACTTTTATTACTAATAATCAGTTTGTTATCCTTAACTTTTGTATGAATTTTTCCCAGAATATTCTCATCAGTTTCAATATATACGTATTGTTTAGCATTTTGCTTAATGAAAGCATGAAATACACTACTTAACTCAATTTTATTAAATGGTTCAAGCTCTCTTGCTTCTTTTGTAATATTGCCATTGCCTTTTAATTGCGCATTCGAGATAGCCGTGGTAAACATAATGAATACTGTTAATAAAAATCCTGCTAATACAATTTTTCTTGTTTTCATAGTTTATTATTTTTTTATTATTTATTCAGATTTTGTAATGTGACGGATGATGATAATCAAAAGTTACAGGATTATTTTTTTGTTCTCTGACTAAATTGTATATTATCACTTAATATTGAAAAGCTTTTTGTTCTACCCTGATCATCAACTGTTCTCTCAAGTACAACCTCTTTATCCGTAAAAAAGTTATAACCTTTAACTCCGGTTTGTGCAATTTTCCAGAAAGATATATTGTCAAAGGGCAGGTTTTCTTGTTCAGGTATATTTCTTTGAAAAACGGATTTTACTTTATTAAATGTGTTTTTAATAATTCTACCCATTAGTGATTTATCTTCTGCTTCTTCATATATATTATCAGTATAGAGATTATCATCGTTATTAATGGTTTGTAGAATTGTTTGCCTGTAATTTTCAAACCTGGGAGTTAAAAACAATTGTTCATTATCTTGAAGACCCAGATAATCAAATAAATCGGGAGATTCAAGAGGTGTTAATTTAAAGACTTTACTTTTTTCTTCCGGGGTCATTTGGATTGTTTTTATAATTTCCTGATTCTCTTGCCGGACAGTGATGGATGTTAATTTATCGGATTCCGAATTTACAATAATATGATTTGTTTTAATGTTTTGCATGCTAATTACATTGGCAATTTCATGCTTGCCGGAATTAAAAAAAGAAATATCTGAAAAAATATAGGAGAGGCCTAGTATTAATAAAACGGATGCAGCAATTGATATAGCATATAATATTTTTTTTCGGAGCTTAAATGGATACTGCTTAAGCTTATGCTTGTTTTCGTAAATTATATCCTTATCCGGTTTTAGAAATGTTTTAGAGTATATATCAAAATCTTTTTTCAAACCAGGATTCTTGCTAAGAAATTGATTTAATATATCTTTTTCTTTTGTTGTTAATTCATTCTCATAAAAAGCAATAAAATAATCGTTGAAATTATTTTCATTTATTTTTCCTGCCGGAACTATCTCAATTTTTTTAAGGATTTCTTTTTTCCGGAAAGAAATATTTTTGTTTGGTTTAAGCTTAATATTTTCAAATTCTTCAAATTCTTCGAGCAGGTCAGGATTATTTTTTAGAAAATGTAATAATTCTTCTTTGTCGTCCTTCCTCAGGTTTCCGTCGAAATAGTCAATAAAGTATTTTTCGTAGTTATTTTTGTTAATATTCATAGTTCCTTTCATGTTCGTTATATCACTTTATCAAGACTTCCTATATAGCTCTTTAAAAATTTACGTGCCCGGTATATATAAACTTTTACTTGTGATTCATTGAGATCGGTTATTTCACCTATTTCTTTATATGAATAACCTTCGTAATCTCTCAACAATATTACAGATCGTTGAATATACGGCAGTTTTTTTACCGCTTCATTCAGTACCTCGTTTAAATCGCTGTATGAATTATTCTCCGTAACAATGTTCTCAGGAGTATTTTCAAGATCAATAATATGTTTTTCTTTCCTTATATAGTCTATCAGTGTATGGTATGCTGTTGTAAAAATGTAAGATTTTGCTTTTCCGAAAGATATAGAAGACACTTTATCCCACATTTTCATAAATGTATCCTGTACGATGTCTTCCGCTTTTTCATTGTTTTTAATATTTTTAAGTGTAAAGCGGAAAACACCGTCTGCATATTCTTCCAGACACTGATTGTACTCCGAAGTTGTCATTCAGCTTATTTAATTCCCGGTTTATATTGCGACGTATAAACAACAATAATTGTTACAACTAAATTACAAAATAATAAAGGAATATTAATTAACTAAAGTAAGGTGGTATTTTCAATAATTTTTATAGTTAGTCAAGTTTTAGAACAGCCAGAAATGCTTGTTGAGGGATTTCTATATTGCCTACTTGCCTCATACGTTTTTTGCCTTTTTTTTGTTTTTCGATTAGCTTTCTTTTTCTTGTGATATCACCTCCGTAGCATTTTGCTGTTACGTCTTTTCTCAATGCTTTAACTGTTTCCCTTGCAATAATTTTAGAACCTATTGCGGCTTGTATGGCAACTTCATATTGTTGACGTGGTATGAGTTCTTTTAATTTCAGACACATTCTTTTACCAAAAGTGAATGAGTTAGCTTTATGTATTAAAGTTGAAAGAGCATCAACCGACTCACCATTTATCAGGATATCAAGTTTGACCAAGTCGGCTTTTTTATAGCTTGATTGATAGTAATCGAATGAAGCGTATCCTCTTGAGATACTTTTTAATTTGTCGTAAAAGTCGAAAACTATTTCTGCAAGTGGGATTTCAAAAGTTATTTCAACGCGGTTACCCGTAATATAAACCTGGTTTTTAAGAATTCCTCTTTTATCAATGCACAGGTTCATAATGGGGCCGGTAAATTCGGCTTTGGAGATGATATGAGCAATTATGTATGGTTCTTCTATATAATCTATAAATTTTTGGTCGGGTAAGCCTGATGGATTATGAACCTTAACTGTTTGCCCGTCTTTTTTGATAATATGATAAGAAACATTAGGAACAGTTGTAATAACATTCATGTCGTATTCCCTGTCGAGGCGTTCCTGTATAATCTCCATATGGAGAAGTCCTAAAAAACCGCATCGAAATCCAAATCCCAATGCAGCTGAGGATTCGGGGATAAAAGTGAGCGATGCGTCATTGAGCTGTAATTTCTCAAGTGAAGACCGCAGGTCTTCATAATCATCAGCATCAACGGGGTAAATACCTGCAAATACCATAGGTTTAACATCTTCAAATCCTGCAATAGCTTTATCACATGGATTGTCAACATGGGTTATGGTATCTCCGACTTTTACCTCTTTGGAGCTTTTGATTCCGGAAATTATATAACCGACGTTTCCGGCGCTGAGTTGTTCTTTGGGCTCATAACCAAGCTTAAGAACACCTATTTCGTCTGCGTTATATTTTTTTCCTGTATTGACAAACTTAACATAATCATCTTTATGTATTTGACCATTAAATATTCTAAAATAAGCAATTATACCACGGTAAGAATTAAACACCGAATCAAAAATAAGCGCTTGAAGTGGCTTTTCAGGTTCTCCTTTTGGAGGTGGTATTTTATTTATTATTGCATCAATAATTTTGTCGACACCAAAACCGGTCTTAGCGCTAACTTCAATAATTTCATCACGTTCACATCCTATCAGGTCTTCAATTTGATCTTTAATTTCCTCGGGCATGGCATTTTCGAGATCTATCTTGTTCAGCACGGGTATTATTTCAAGGTCATTATCAATAGCCATATAAAGGTTGGAAATGGTTTGTGCCTGAATGCCTTGTGAGGCATCAATAACAAGCAGAGCACCCTCGCAGGCAACAATAGAACGGGATACCTCATAAGAAAAATCAACATGACCGGGTGTATCTATAAGATTGAGAGTATATTTCTCTCCTTCAGAAACAAATTGCATCTGTATGGCATGGCTTTTAATTGTAATCCCACGCTCTCGTTCCAAATCCATACTATCAAGGACCTGGTCTTTGAAATTTCTTTCATCGAGTGTTGCTGTTAGTTGAAGCAACCTGTCTGCCAGGGTACTTTTACCATGATCGATATGTGCTATTATGCAGAAATTTCTGATTTTGTTCATAAGGGTGCAAAAATAAGATAAATTTGCAATAATTTTTATGTATTTGTGATGAATTAAATGATTGTTTATTAAAAAATTAACACTTAATTAACAGATTAACAATTTAAAATTTTATATATTTGAATGAGCATATAAAAAATTTATTGATTATGGAAAGAATGAGAATTGGATTAATGGGATTTGGTGAGATACCAAGGCATATTTACCGGTTGTGTTTGAAAAGAAAGGATATTGAAATTGTAGCTATAAGCGAGATCGGTAAAAATGAGATTTTCCATTACCTTGTCGAAGCCGAGGCCAAAGGCAAAGTTAATGTTGAATTGGATGGAAATTTCCTTGTTTCTGAAAATGGAAGGGCAAGGATGCTGCATGGTGTTGCCCCTGGTGATGTGCCATGGGACATTTTCAATGTAGATTTTGTTGTCGACGGTACCTGGAAATACCGGAAAAAGTCAGATATGCAAAAGCATATTGACTCAGGAGCAAAACGGGTGATTCTTTCATCATTGCCTATTGATGAAATAGACAGAATAGTTATTAAAGGAGTTAATGAAGATACAATTTCGGAAAGCGACAGATTAATATCACCGGGGTCTGCTACAATAAATGCTACAGCTATAATGCTAGGTATATTGGACAAAAATTTTGGAGTAGATGCTGCCATGCTTAGCACAGTACATTCATATACTTCGGAACAGCCTTTGCGCGATAAAGCCGGCAGTGACTACCGAAAGAGCCGGTCGGCAGCAGAAAACATCATCCCAATAGAAACCCCTATTATAGAATGGATAGGACACGTTTTGCCTGAATTCAAAGATAAAATAGAGGGCTTTGCTATTAATGTACCTGTTCCAAATGGATCATTACTCGATCTTACAACCATTTTAAAAAATGGTAATGTTGGTTTGGATGATGTTTTAGAAGCTGTTGAGAAGGAAGCACAAAAAATACCAGAAATTATTCAGGTTGCCGGAGATCCTGTTGTTTCATCGGATATAATAGGAAAAAAGCAATCAGTGGTATATGATAAGATAGCTGCTATTAAATCAGCAAGCAGGATGATAAAAACACTCGCCTGGTATCATGCCGCGTTAGCTATGGCTTCGAGAATAATAGATATAATTAGTGATTATAAAAAACTATCTGAGAAAGGAGGTAAGTGATGAAAGTTGCAATAAACGGTTTCGGAAGAATAGGCAGGTCAGTATTCAGAATTATGAATTACCGCAAGGATATTGATGTTGTTGCTATTAATGATTTGTTTGATAATAATGTGCTGGCTTATTTGTTGAAGTATGATACTGTAATGACTGAATTCGGACAGGATATATATGTTAAAGATGATGTGTTGATGACGCCCAACGAAGAAGTTAAAATGTTAAGTATTAAGGATCCTGCAGAATTACCCTGGAAAGAACTGGAAGTTGATCTGGTTGTTGAATCTACTGGTATATTCAGAACAAGGGAAACTATCGAACCACACTTGAAAGCAGGTGCTAAAAGGGTTGTTCTTACAGTTCCGGCAAAGGATGAAATAGATAGTACCATAGTAATGGGTGTAAATAACTATGATTTAAAACCTGAGCACAAAATAATTTCCAATGCAAGCTGTACAACAAACTGCCTTGCACCGGTGGCAAAAGTACTGTATGATAATTTTGGTATTGTAGAAGGATTAATGACCACAACACATGCATATACAAATGATCAAAGATTAGCTGATGTTCCCCATAAGGATTGGAGAAGAGGAAGGGCAGCAGCAGAAAATATCATTCCCACAACAACAGGAGCTGCCAAAATAGTTGGAGTAGTCATTCCTGAACTAAAAGGAAAACTGGATGGTATGGCTTGCCGTGTGCCTGTACCTGACGGTTCAGTGGTTGACCTTTGTGTGGAGGTTAAAAAACATATTACAAAAGAGGATGTTAATAATGCTGTCAGGGAAGCATCCGAAGAGGAAATAATGAAGGATATCTTATTCTATTCTGAAGAGAAATTTGTTTCTTCCGATATAGTAGGTAATTCATATTCTTCAATTTTCGATGCAGAATTTACCAGGGTTTTAGGAGGTAAATATCTTAAAACACTTAGTTGGTATGATAATGAATGGGGCTATTCGAATCGTGTAGTAGACTTAATTACTATGATTATGCAATTTGATTGATTTTTTAAATGATTTTCCGGTTACCTGAATAGTGTTACAGAACCTTTTAAAGTACGCTTAGTGATACCTTCGAGTCTTATCTCAAAAATATCGCATACATAAAAATAAACTGCTTCGGGACAGGGTTTGCCATTTTTATAGTCGGTACCGTTCCATTTGAAGAACTTATCATTGGTTTGGTATACAACAGATCCATTCCTGTCGAATATAATCAGGTTGATTTTTTGAACTGAAGCCATTGAACCGGGGAAAGCCCTGAAATAATCATTACGGCCATCATCATTGGGGATAAATGCATTCGGAAGTCTGAACCCTCCGCAAAGAGTGTCAATACAAACTATATTACTAAATTCGCTGATATTACCCACAGAATCAACCGCTTTAACTCCATAACAACCTATAACCGACAAAATATCATTATGGATATATGTTAAGCTAAATGTTGAATCAATTAGTATAAGATTAATTCCTGGTGGCGTGGCAAAATACACCAAATATTTTTCAATATCTTTATCACAAGTGTCATTTGGATTATACCATATTAACGTATTTGCGATGTTGTCACAATCAGTAGTTGCTGATAATACAGGGGGACAGGGTGGCACATTATCTATTGGTATAGCATAATCCTTTTGGGAATAATTAATTAAAGGATGAAAAATTCCCGGAGTGGAATAACTACCAATACTTTTAACATAATACCAATATTCCTTGCCGTTTATCAATCCTTTATCAGAATATTTGTTATTTGTAGTTAATCCGATTGACTCATAGTAGGTGCTTCCCGGATCTTTCCTGTACACAACCATGGTGTCATTTGTCCATGGTACATCAATATTCCAGCTTACTTGTATTTCTTCATCTGTTTCGTATAAATCCATAAAAATTGAAGAAGCATCTGCTGACGCTCCTATATCACCTATTGTTTCACTAAATAGACCTATCCTGTATTTGTATGGAAAATCAACGCTATTTAAATTTATTTCGTTATCGAAATATATGGTATCGTTTAAGCCATAATTTGTTCCTATTTGAGTAAAACTACCCGAAAGGGTTTCTGCCCTGTATATTTTATACTGATAGGGGCCGGGATTTTCAATGGTATCCAGATCAACAGGTTTTGACCATGCGAGATAGACATTACCTTCGAGGTTATTGGAACTGTCGTTACTAACATTTGTAATAACTGGCAAGTCTCTTTTTAAGGATGCACATGCCTCAAGAGATGCGTAACTTTCACCTCCATCATTAAAGTAAGCGGTAACCATATAACAATAGTTAATTCCATGAATTAAACCGTTTCCATTATTATCATCTTTGAATGTGGTATTGTTAACACCAATTATTTCATGAATTTGTTGATAACCTGTATACGCCGGTACTCCCGTTTCACAGTATCCATGGATAAATCCATAATAACCGTTACGTCTGTATATTTTATATCCGGCAGCTTTATCACAAATGCTTTTATCCCAGTTAAGAGTGATTGCATTGCCCAATGCCTGTGCATTAAGGTTCTCAGGTGCAGGTGCATTAACGGTTATGTGCATAGTATAATAATCTGCAAGACTTATGGGATAACCGTCATCAACTGCTTTGAAATAAACCCGGTAAGCCGCTTTCCTTACGTGAGTGCAATTGGTTTCCCAATAAAAAGTTGTTGTTGCTACCGAATCACCTGAGCCCGGATCAGGTTCTATGAATGCCGGATTGTCTTGAAATTCAAAAGGTCCTCCGTTTGCTGTAATAGTCACTAAATCACCATCCTGACTTGTAGCTCTTACATCGAAGCTCAGTGTGTCGCCGGCTTCAACACAAGTATCCTGAATCGGATCAAATACAGGCAGATGTTCATCACAGGCAATAATTATTATTTGCATATCCCTGACAACTGATCCTACTTTAACTCCATTTCTCCACTCCTCTATAAAAATTGCTATATTAAATTCTCCCTGTAAATTGGGAATATCCCAAACCACATCTCCCGTTATCTCATTAATAGTAAAAGTATTTTTAGGATCGGGATTAACCTCATTAGGTAAAACATATCCCGGTATAACTTCACCAAATGCTCCGCGGCAATCAATCAGCTTATATGAAAGACTATCGCCGTCCCTATCATAAGCTCCCGGATTATGAATAAATTTTCTGTTTACACACCCATAATCGATAGGTTCGTTTAACAACTCTACAGAATTATTTCCACCTGTAAATGGATTAATGATCAATTCAGATTCAACATATATTGGTACATTTACGGAATTGGGGATGTTAAGAACACCATAATTTCGGTTTGGGTCTTCCATGGCAAGAACATAAGTTCCCACCCCGGGATAAGTATGTCTGCCAACATATTCATTATATACTACATCATAAGGAAGAGTTGTAATTTGTAATTTCAGCACTCGTGGCAGGTTTTCAAATTTCCCATCACCCCATTCAATTGGTAAATAGGTTCTAGAATCATTTGCAATATTATTTCTTGTGTAGGTTATAATTTTGATCTCATAGGTAAGTCCGCTAATATGACGGTATATTATTTCGGCAGATCTTTGATGTGTTGAGAAGACTGTCAGATTACATAATAAAAGAAACAAAGTTATGATCGGAATTCTTTTCATTTGTCAAAACAATTAAATATCTTGTTTTTTGATGGTACTTGATATAATTACTTTTTATAATTTTTCTTGAATCCGGTATACTTTGGCATCATTTTTTCAAAGTTACTAAAATAAAAGGGATCGATATTTACTATATAGGATAACTGTAATATTTTCATTAAATTTTCTCTTAAGGGGAAAATATTTAATTTTGTTTAACTAAGATCGTCAGAGGAGTTTTAAAAGGTGAATAAAGAAGAGCACGAAAAAAAGGAAATATTAAAGCGATACCGTAATCTGCTCAGGGTATGGAATACAGGTAGAACAGCAAAAGATACAAGGTTGGTCAGAAAAGCATTTAATCTTGCAGTGGATGCACATAAGGATATGCGCAGACAAACCGGTGAGCCATATATTTATCATCCTCTGGAAGTGGCACGTGTAGTTGCAGGAGAAATAGGATTGGGAACAACTTCTATTGCTTGTGCCTTATTACATGATGTTGTTGAAGATACCGATTATACACATAATGATATAAAAACTCAGTTTGGTGAGAAGATAGCTAAGATAGTAGACGGGTTAACCAAGATAGAAGAAATATTTGACTATAATACTTCATCACTTCAGGCAGAGAATTTCAAAAAGATGCTTCTTACCATTTCCGATGATATGAGGGTGATACTGATCAAGCTTGCTGACCGCCTGCATAATATGAGAACACTTGATGTTTTACCAAGGCAGAAACAATTGAAAATTGCTTCTGAAACACATTATTTATATACACCTTTGGCAATGAGACTTGGTTTGTATTCTATAAAAAATGAATTGGAAGACCTGTCGCTGAAATACACCGAACCAGATATTTTTGAAACTATATTCGAAAAAATTAAGGATAACGAAAAAAGCAATCCTGCTTTTGTGAGGAATTTCATGATCCCTGTAAAAAAGGATTTAAAAGAACAGAATATAAGTTATAGAATTAAGATTGAAAATAAATCGGTTTCATCTATATGGAGAAAAATGAAATCGGAAGAAATACCATTTGAAGAAGTACATGACAGATTTTCTGTTCAATTTATAATAGATTCTGCTGATAATAATGAAAAAGTTGATTGCTGGCGTGTATACTCTATTATTACCGATCACTACAAGCCGAATATCGAGAAACTTCGTGATTGGATATCCATACCCAAAGTCAATGGTTATGAGGCCTTGCATGCCACGGTTATGAGTAAAACAGGTAGATGGGTAGACATACAGATACGTTCTGAAAGGATGCAGGGAATTGCAGAAAAAGGATATGTTGTTTTCCTTAAGAATAAGACAAAAAATCATAGTGAAAGCAGCATGGATGAGTGGCTTAATAAAATACGTGAGGCATTGAAGACTGAGGAGAACAGCGCACTGGATTTTGTTAGCTCATTTAAGATGAATCTTTTTTCGGATGAGATATATGTTTTTACACCTAAAGGACAGATGCTTAGCTTACCTAAGGGTTCAACAGCTCTTGATTTTGCTTATAATATACATACCCAGATTGGAAACGAAAGTATAGGAGCAAAAGCTAATTATAAACTTGTACCATTAAATTTTAGGCTCAAAAGTGGTGATCAGGTTGAAATTATTACTTCAAAGAAACAGGTGCCGAAAGAGGAATGGTTTGATTTTGTGGTAACAGCCAGAGCTAAATCCAGGATAAAAGATGCATTGAAAGATTACAGGAAAACATTTAAGCAACAGGGTAAAGAAAAACTAAATAAGATTTTTAACCAACTTAATATTGAGTTTAGCGGAGGAAATATTCAGAAACTTCAGAAAAAAATAGATGTTACCAGCTCAATTGATTTATATTACGGAGTTTCACAAAGCACCATCGGTATAAAAGAGATAAAAAATGCACTTCATAATGAAGATAAGGGATGGTTCAGATATATACGCAGACCTTTTGGAAAAGGTAACAAAACGCTTTCTGAGAGTATCAGGCAAAAAGTTCATGAACAACCCGAAAGCCTTATACTTGATGGTGACATAACAAAGATAGATTATGTTATTTCTTCTTGCTGTAATCCTATACCCGGGGATGATGTGGTAGGATTTGTTTTTAAAAACAAACCTATTGAAATTCACCACACTAATTGTTCCAGAGCAATTGAGCTGATGTCTAAACATGCAGGTCGGATGATTAAAACAAAATGGAGAAGAAAGGAAACAATTTCATTTTTGGCCGGAATAAAGATTTCTGCAATTGATCAAATAGGATTTATTAATGAGATCACTAATCTGATATCAAAAAAGCATAAACTTAATATAAGATCATTTCACCTCGAGAGCTCCGAAGGCCTTATAGAGGGTATTATCCTTGTTTATGTTCCTGATCTGCAGGTCCTGAATGAATTGATACTTAATCTTAAGAAATTCAAACCAATAAAAAAAGTATCAAGAGTTAAACGACTTTCTGAGTCATCAGTTTAATCTATAATGATTTGATGATCAGCCTTATATTTAATAATTTAATTTATTTTTATTTATTCCAAATATTAATAAAGAAAATTTCATTAAATTTATGCCCTGAAAATAATTAGGTTACAAAATGAAGGAAAATAACAAAGATACTTTCGAAAAGGTTATGGAAATTTTTACTGAATACCTTGAAAGAAAGGGCCACAGAAAAACACCTGAGAGATACACAATCTTAAAAGAGATTTACACAACACCAGGGCATTTTGATATAGAAACCCTTTATATAAGAATGAAAAACAACAAATACAGGGTTTCTCGTGCTACATTATACAATACTATTGAATTGTTACTTGATTGTAATCTGGTTACAAAGCACCAATTTGGAAATAATTGTGCCCAATTTGAACGATCATTTAAATACAAACAACATGATCATTTTATTTGCGTTGACACAGGGAAAGTATTTGAATTTTGTGATCCACGGGTGCAGGAAATAAAGGAATCGGTTGAGAAACTCCTGAATGTGGAAATAACACATCATTCACTGACTTTTTATGGAAGGTGTCTGGATGATGTTGAGGAAAGTATTGAAAAAACAGAAAAAAGCAAAGCATAATTTTCTTAACCAGAGCATATGAAATTAGATGTTTTATTAGGCCTTCAATGGGGTGATGAGGGAAAAGGTAAAATAGTGGATGTTCTGAACCCCCAGTATGATATCGTTACTCGTTTTCAGGGTGGACCAAATGCAGGACATACAATTGAATTTGATGGTAACAAATTCATCCTTCACACAATTCCTTCCGGTATCTTTGATGAATCTACAATTAATGTTATAGGTAATGGAGTTATTCTTGATGCATTTATTTTGAAAAAGGAACTGGATACACTTAAATCCAAAAAAATTAATGCTAATAATCTTTTAATTTCCAGGAAGGCTCATTTGATATTACCGTCCCACCGTTTACTGGATGCCGTATATGAGAAAGCTAAAGGAAAAGCAAAAATTGGCTCTACACTAAAAGGTATTGGACCGACTTACTCAGACAAAATTGGAAGAAACGGAATAAGAGTGGGTGACATATTCTTTGATGATTTTAATAAAAAGTACGATGCCTTAAAAGAAAAACATTTTCAGATCATTAATTTTTATGATCTAAATTACAACGAGTTCTTATTTGATGACTTGCACTTTGATGAATATGAAAAAAAGTGGTTTGATGGCATAGAATGTTTTAAAGAACAGAAGATAATAGATAGTGAATACTATATTAATCAGGCAATTAACGAAGGTAAATCAATATTGGCTGAAGGTGCTCAGGGTACTTTGCTTGATATTGATTTTGGTTCCTATCCTTATGTTACTTCCTCAAATACTATAACCGCAGGCGTTTGTTCAGGCTTGGGTGTTTCTCCTAAAAAAATAGGTAAGGTATTCGGGGTGTTCAAATCTTATTGTACAAGGGTAGGAAGCGGGCCTTTTCCAACAGAATTAAAAGGTAATACAGGGGATAAATTGAGAGATGAAGGTCAGGAATATGGTTCTACCACAGGGAGGCCCAGGCGTTGCGGATGGCTTGATATACCTGCTTTAAAGTATTCAATAATGCTTAATGGTGTGGATGAGTTGTTCATGACAAAAGCGGATGTATTAAGTCCTTTTGAAAAACTAAAGATATGTACTGACTATAAAATCGAAGATGAAATAACAACACAACTACCATTCAATATTAAGGAGAATAATTTTGAGCCTGTTTTATATGAGTTGAAAGGGTGGAACAGAAAAATAAATGATATTACAAAAATTGAAAGTATCCCTGATGAATTGGCAAACTATGTAAGTTTTGTTGAAAAGAATGTTGGTATACCTGTTAAGATCATTTCTATCGGAGCAGACAGAAAACAAACAATTATAAGGTAGAATGATATTAAATATTTTTTTGGGGGAGAGTTTTGTAAAAACTATAATTTTCTTTTTACCTCGATTTCTTCATAGCCTTCAATAATATCACCAACTTTAATATCATTAAAATTTTCTATATTAAGGCCGCATTCATAACCTGTCTGTACTTCTTTAACATCATCTTTGAACCTTTTAAGCGATCCGAGCTTACCAGTATAAATAACAATCCCGTCCCTGATAACTCTTATATTGGTATTTCTTGTAATTTTTCCGTCCAGTACCATGCACCCTGCTATAGTGCCAACTTTTGATATTTTAAAAGTATTACGCACTTCGGCATTGCAGGTTACTTTTTCTTTTATTTCGGGGGTCAGCATACCTTCGATAGCTGATTTTAATTCCTCGGTAGCCTGATAGATTATTGAATAAAGCCTGATATCAATTTGCTCGGATTCCGACAGTTTTCTTGCTCCGGGTGTAGGCCTTACCTGGAATCCGATGATAATAGCATTGGAAGCAGAAGCAAGTAACACATCTGATTCAGTTATTGCACCAACAGATTTATGAATGACATTGACCTGAACTTCTTCAGTGGATAACTTGAGCAAGGAATCTGATAATGCTTCCACGGAACCATCAACATCTCCTTTTACAATCACGTTAAGTTCCTTGAAGTCACCTATTGCAATTCTTCTTCCTATTTCATCAAGAGTAATATGTTTTTGTGTACGAATACCTTGTTCTCTCTTTAGTTGCAGTCTTTTGTTGGCAATTTCCTTGGCTTCCCTTTCGTCTTTCATTACGTTAAATCCATCACCTGCTTGTGGTGCTCCATTTAATCCCAGTAATAATATTGGTGTTGACGGACCAGCATATTCAATAGTTTGATTCCTTTCATTATACATTGCCTTGACTTTACCACAATGAGCTCCTGCCAGTACCATATCTCCAACTTTCATTGTTCCGTCCTGAACAAGCATTTTCGCAATATATCCTCTGCCTTTATCAAGGGAAGACTCAATTACCGTACCTTTTGCTTGTTTGTCGGGATTACCTTTAAGCTCGAGAAGTTCCGACTCGAGTAATACTTTTTCAAGTAATTGATCAACGTTCTTTCCTGATTTTGCCGATATTTCCTGACTTTGGAATTTTCCACCCCAGTCTTCAACAAGCATGTTCATCTTAGATAATTGCTCCTTGATTTTTTCAGTATCAGCATTCGGTTTATCGATTTTATTTAATGCAAAAACGATAGGTACTCCTGCGGCCTGTGCATGGTTTATTGCTTCTTTTGTTTGCGGCATGATACTGTCATCAGCAGCAATCACAATGATTGCAACATCAGTTACTTTTGCCCCTCTGGCTCGCATGGCGGTGAAAGCCTCATGGCCAGGAGTATCAAGAAAAACTATTCTTTTGTCAGTGTCAAGGGTTACTTCATAAGCACCGATATGTTGAGTTATGCCACCTGCTTCGCCTGCTACAACATTAGACTTACGGACATAGTCAAGCAATTTTGTTTTTCCATGATCCACATGTCCCATAACTGTTACAATAGGAGCACGCTCAGTAAGGTTTTCAGATTCTTCCTTACCTTCTTTTTCATCAATTGCTTCCTGAACTTCTGCACTTACAAACTCAACCTTATATCCGAACTCCTCAGCAACTATAGTTAAGGTTTCAGCATCAAGACGCTGATTAATAGAAACAAAAAGGCCGAGCGTCATACAGGTAGAGATTATATCATTTACAGGAACATCCATCATCGTGGCCAATTCGTTTGCTGTTACGAATTCGGTTACTTTAAGAATTTTCTTTTCTTCCTCTTGCTTTTTAATCTTTGCTTCACGAGCTTCTGACATAGTGGCTCTTTTTTTCCTGCGGTATTTTGCAGCTTTTGATTTACCCGCAGGACTCAATTTTGAAAGTGTTTCCTTTATTTGTTTTTCAATCTCTTCTTCGCTTACTTCGGGCTTGGCTTCTCTTTTTCTTTTTTTCTTTTTAAATTTTTGGAAATTTTCTTTTTCTTTCTTTTCAAATTGTTCCCCGGGCTTTTTTGATATGCGTTTTCTCTTTTTCTTTTTAGGGATTATTTTTTCATCCTTGGAGGAAGCAACTGGTTTTTTCTCTTTGTCTTTTTCTTCTTTCGGAGGTTCTTTAAATTCTTTTCTTTCAGTTTTCTTTTTTGTTTTGGCGGCTTCGGGAAGATCTATTTTATCAACGATCTTGGGCCCGCTTAATTTTTTAACTTTTGTAGGTAAAAAGTCATCTTTCTTACTTTTTTCTTCTTTTGCCTTTACTTCTCTTTCTTTTGTTTCTTGCTCTTTTTCTTCTTTTGGCTCAGGTTTTTCAGGTATTTGTTTTTTAGTTTCTTTTTTCTTTTCAGAAATTTCTTTTTCTTCAGTTTTTTTATTGCCAGTAGAATCTCCTTTTTCAGTTTTCTTTTTTTCTTTTATTTCTTTCTTAGCTTTCTTTGCAGGGCGGGTTTTCATATTCATTGAATCCAGGTCTATTTTACCAAGTACCCTTACATCAGTATCTTCTTCTTTGATTTTGTCTGTTTTTGTTGTTGCTTCTTCTTTTTCTCTTTCGACGGATTCAATTTCTTCAGCTTCTTTCTCTGTTTTTTTCTCTTCTTTCTTTTTTTCGTCTTTCTTTTCCAATTCTTCTTCAGCCTGCCCCGTTTTACTTATACTTTTACTTTCAAAGTCAACAGGAACATTCTTTATAAATAAATCTTCAGTGTCTTCTTCAATATCGGCTTCTTCAACTTCTTCTTTTTTGCTTTCCTTGTCCTCTATTGTAATGGTTTCATGATTATGGTAATCTAATCCAATCTTTTGTGATTCTTCCTTAACACTTTTTTCATTTTGAAATTCATCAACCAATATCTCATATACCTCTGGTGATATCTTAGTATTGGGCTTGCTTTCAATTTCATAACCCTTTTTATACAAAAAGTCTACCAATGTAGTAATTCCTACATTAAACTCCTTGGCTGCCTTGATTAGTCTCGTTCCTTTTAAATTTTCTGACATATATATTTATACAAAATTTTGTATAGTTTTAAAAAACTTTAAAATAAACATATTTATTCAAATTCTGCCTTTAGTATACGCATAACTTCCTTAATCGTTTCCTTTTCCAGATCAGTTCTGTTGACAAGTTCGTCAATAGTAAGATCCAAAACGCTTTTTGCCGTATCACAACCAATTGATTTTAAATCATCAATGATCCATTGATCAATTTCATCTGAGAATTCCTGTAAATCCACATCTTCATTATCACTATCTGTTTCTCTGTAAACATCAATTTCATATCCAGTTAGTTTGCCTGCAAGTTTTATGTTGTAACCCCCCTTACCAATTGCCAGCGATACTTGTTCGGGTTTTAGAAACACTTCTGCTTTATTATTTTCTTCGTCAATTTCTATTGATGAAATTTTTGCAGGACTAAGTGCTCTTTGAATATACAGTTGTGGATTATTCGTATAATTAATAACATCAATGTTTTCATTTTTCAGCTCCCTGACTATGCCGTGTATTCTTGAACCTTTCATTCCTACACAGGCACCAACTGGATCAATTCTGTCATCATATGATTCAACAGAAATCTTGGCCCGCTCACCAGGGACTCTCACTATTTTCTTGATGGTGATTAATCCGTCATAAACTTCAGGAACTTCCGCCTCGAACAACCTTTCAAGGAATACTGGTGAAGTCCTTGAAAGGATTATGTATGGTATGTTGTTTTTCATTTCAACTTTTGATACAACCGCCCTGATAGTATCTCCCTTCCTGTAAAAATCAGTTGGGATCTGCTCCGATTTGGGTAAAATAAGTTCGATATATTCATCATCCACAACAAGTATTTCTTTTTTCCATACCTGATAAACTTCACCGGTTACTATTTCTCCTATACTGTCTTTATATTTTTGATATATTGTATCTTTTTCATATTCCTGAATTTTGGAAATTAAATTCTGTCTTATTGACAAAATTTCTCTTCTGCCAAAATCAGCTAATTTTATTTCTTCCGAAGCTTCCTCTCCTACTTCAAAATCAGGCTCAATTTTAATTGCCTGTGATAGTTCTATTTGTGTGTTTTCATCTTCAACGGCACCGTCTTCAACAATTTCCCTGTTACGCCATATTTCAAGATCTCCTTTATCAATATTAACAATTATATCGAAATTCTCATCAGAACCATACTTTTTAGTAAGCATGTGTCTGAAAATATCCTCGATAATACGCATCAAGGTTTCACGATTGATATTCTTGAATTCTTTAAACTCTGAAAATGTCTCAACTAAATTAATATGCTCCATCTTCGTTTCTGTATTAATTAAAAGTAATAACTCCCTTTGTTGCTTTTATATCATCAAACGTAATGATCTCTGATTTAACAGATAATGGTTTACCCTTTTTCCTGGATGGGATTTGAATGATAATTTGCTTTTTATCATAATTCTCAAGAATTCCCTGTTTTTTAATTCCACTTTTTAAAATTACCTGTATTTGTTTGCCAAGATGTTTCTTGTATTGCCTGAGTGATTTAAAAGGATGATCAACTCCTGCAGATGAAACATTAAGCTCAAAATCTTCGTAATTCCTGTCAAGCTTTGATTCTATGTGCCTGCTGATGTCAGCACAATCGTCAATTGTTAGTTTTGAATCGCTGTCAACAAATACAAATATCTTATTAGTGGGCTTAACCATCACATCAACAACAAACTTATCAGTACCTTTGAGGTAGCTGCTAACAATTTGTTCTATGTGTTTCTTTTCGATCATAAATTTATTGCCTAATAAAAGAGGGGACTAATGCCCCCTCAAATTCACTACACCTATTTCTAAAACAATGCAAATATATAAAAAAAAACTTATATCTTACAATTACCAGCGATAATATCTGCCACTGAAGGATTATATAAATTTCCTGAAATTACTACTATGCCTCCGACACCGCTTATTGTCAGTACATTCGTAAGACCGCAAAGATCAGATAAATTAGTATTATTCTCAACTTTTAAATCGCCGACAATCGATTGAAGGTCATTAATTCCTTCAAGGCTTTCGAGACCATTATTATTGCTGATTAATAAATTCCCGTCAATTGTTCGTAATGCATTTAATCCTTCAAGGTTTACAAGAATGTTATTATTACCTATCGATAAATAACCTCCTATAGATTCAAGAGATGAGAATCCCTGAAAGTTTTCCAGCTTATTGTTATTTCCAATTGATAAATCCCCGCCAATAGTTTTTAAAGCGCTGAGGTATTCGAAATCTACCAGGTTTTTACACTCGTAAATACTTAAGTGCTCGCTTATGGAAGTTAGATTTTGCAGCCCTTCGAAGCTTGTGAGTTGATCACAATATCTGATTATTAGTCCCCCCTCAATTGAATTTAGATTACTTATACCTTTAAGACTTGTGAGATTATTGTTGTTTTCAATAGTTATATTACCTGTGAATGTTTGCTGGATTTGTAAACCAACAAGATTAACGAGCTGATCACAAAATTTAATTATAATACCACCTTCGATGCTTTGTAATTTATCCAGGCCTTGAAGGTTTTGAATTTTATCACTTCCTTCAATTTTAAGATAACCGACAATGGATTGCAGTTTATCCAAGCCCTGCAGGCTTATAAGATTTGCATTATTAATAATATTGAGATCTGCTCCAATAATAAGCAAGTTGTTCAGCCCTTCTAAATTTGAAAACTTATTATTATCAATTGATAAATAGCCACCAATGGTTTGAAGGTTTTGCAAACCATAAAGGCTGGTAAGATTACTATTGTTCATTATTTGCAGATCACCATCAAAATTTTCCAGTTTTGTCAGTCCTTCAAGACTTGAAAGATTATTATTGTTTTTAATGAAGAAATCACCACCAATAAGCTGCAGTTTATTTAAACCTTCAAGGCTGTTTAAATTATTATTATTTTCAATAGTTATATGATTACCTATAGTTTTAAGGTTTACAATATCTTCGATGTTCGTAAGTGCAGTATTTCCGATGATTTTTAATTCTCCGCCAATTTTATTGAGATTATTTAATCCGTTAAATGATTTTAGTTCGTTATTATTTGTTATAAAAAATGAGCCTTTTACTTCAGTAAGGTTTCCGAGTGTAGTAAGGTTTTTTAAACCCTGGATATTATCCAGCTCAATATTGCCTTCAACAACTTTGTAACCATTATCATAAAAATCCTGCAGTTCTTCCAGAGAAGGATTTACCAGGCTATAGTCATATGTTTCGTCCTGTATATCGTCGTTACATGATGAAATTGCCAAAGTAATAATTATTCCAACAGCAAGAAATAAACATATATTTTTCATGCCGAATCAGTTTATTCAAGATTAATTAATGATACCTAATTGCGATTACAAAGGTATCTAAAATTATGCAAGCTTTACCGTGAGAATGATAAATTAATTGCAGATGCTTTTATTCTGATATTTGAGAATTTCTTTTTATTTCTGAACACCGATAACGAATAAATATTTCAGATTTGATTTTGAGATTTTTCTCCCTTGTATCAGTATTTTTAATAAAAATTTAAGCTATGAAATTCTTCTCAATTCTCAATAAATAAAATTATAATCCAAACCATAAATCCTAAATAGGTTTTGAGTGTTCGGATACTAACCCTGTTCATCCCCTAACCCCAAATCGGGGGAAGGGAGAGCGCTCGTCAACTTCTCGCCCTGGTCACAAATAGAGCAGATTTAAAAGCTCTGTGATTTACCAAAAAACACTTAATGTTTTTTATGAAAGAAATAGATTTTAATAAAACTTAGGATTGTACTACTAATAAAAAGTCTCCTC
>CAZJYD010000041.1:0-29464 GCA_964550205.1 uncultured Bacteroidales bacterium | reverse complement strand
AAAACAAAAAGGTTATTGGTATGTTTCATGTTACATGCTGATAGCATTATTACAGTTATTTAACAAACCATTTATTTACGGGGATTTCTATCTTAGTCTTAGTCGTTCACCAATAGCAGGTTCTGTTCCTTCTTCCATGTCATTACGTCGGTAAAGGCGTTTAAGCCTGATCCCGAATCGCTGAGATATTGTATACATACTTTCATTTTCTTCAACAAAGTGATATTTTTTTGAGCCCTTTCCTTTTTTTCTCTCAAGATACAACATTTGTCCTTCTCTTATCTTATCATCCTTATCCAGGTCATTGTATTTGTATATTTGCCATGAATAGATATTAAATTCATCAGCAAGACTTCTAAAACTATCTCCATTACGTGCAATAATAAATTTTCTTTTATTGTTTTCGTATATCTTGCGATTATTGCCAGCAATTTCAACATGCTTAAAATCATCTCTTGAAACAATATAGAATTTTTTTGATTTTACTACCGGCCTTTTGCCTTTCATCATTGCAATTGCCTGAAGATCGTATGAGTCAAGCTTATTTTCTTCAATTATTTTAATGAGTAATTTGGGATATTTTGGATTTGTAGCATAGCCTGCTTTTTTAAGTCCTTTTGCCCAGGCTTTATAATCGGTAATTTCAAGTTTGAAAAGTTCTGCGTATCTTTCTCGTTTTGATAGAAATAATGAATGATCCTTGAAAGATTCTTCAGGGTTTTTATATTTTCTGAAGCATTCACGTCTTTCATCATCATCATAGCGGAAACTTCTACCATTCCAGTCTTTATGGCACTTAATACCAAAGTGATTATTTGCTCTTCGTGCAAGTTTACTATTACCGCTGCCGGATTCCAAAATACCCTGGGCAAGTGTAATGCTTGCAGGAATCTTGTGTTCGATCATATTATTTATGGCAATATGTTTATACTTTTTAATATAATCCGATCTGGACATGCGTTGCGCATGAGTATAAATGGTAAGAACAAATAATAAAATGCAATTAAGAAGAATGGTTTTATTCATAATGGATACATGATGAATATAATATTCCTTTAACAAAATTATCTTTAGTTTGTTTTGTGTTAGATATTAAATACCCAATTTATTCACAACGGAATGTTATTAAAAATGTTTTTATTATTTTGCATTATAGTAATATTAACTTACAGTTAATGGATATTGTATTAAAATATTTTCCTGAATTAGATGCGGATCAGAAAGAAAAATTACGGACATACTTCGATTTGTTTAAAGCATGGAATTCTAAGATCAATCTGATATCAAGAAAAGATATAGCTAACTTTTACGAAAGGCATATTTTACATTCATTAAGTATTGCCAGGGTAATTCAATTTAAACCCAACACCAGGATATTAGATGCTGGCACAGGAGGTGGATTACCTGGTATTCCTCTTTCAATAATGTTTCCCCAATCACACTTTTGTTTGGTCGATTCAATTGGTAAAAAGATTCGGGCAGTTAGATCAATCTGCAGCGATATCAATCTCGTAAATGTTGATGTTATTAATTCAAGGCTGGAAGATCTGGAAGACAAATATGAATTTATTGTTAGTCGGGCAGTTAAGGAATTACCTGTTTATTATAGTTGGATAAGCAAAAATGTTAGTAAGAAAAGTCGCAATGATTTAATTAATGGAATTCTTTACTTAAAAGGAGGTGATTTTAAAAATGAAATAAAAAAATTAACAGTTAGTTATAAGATATTCGAGATTAGTGATTTTTATCAAGAAGAATTTTTCAGGAGCAAAAAGATTGTTCACATTTACAAAATATGATCAATTTTTACTAAAGCTTTTGATTACAATTTGGTTATTTCTTGATAATTTTTAATACATTAGCCGACTTCAAGTTTTATAGAAAAAATATAATAATAAATAAAAATCATGGAGAAAGTAAAAAAGACCTTAAAAGATTCAGCTGCACTAAGATGGTTAGTTTTAGTTTTAATTAGTGGATTAACATTCGGCACCTATTGGTTTCAGGATTTCTTTTCAGGTATCAAACCAATAATGATCACTGAATTGGGTATTACCAGCAGCCAGTTTGGTACATTAATACAATGGACTACATGGGCTAATGTTTTTGGTATGATCATTATAGGTGGTATTATCCTTGATAACTGGGGGATTAGACGCACGGGTTTGGTATTTGGTTCTCTTGCCACTATTGGTGCTGCCCTAACTGCCCTGGGAGCAGCAGGTGTATTTTCAGATGATTTGAACTCCCAGATGTGGACTATGATGATAGGACGTTTATTATTTGGTTCGGGCCTGGAGGTTGTTTGTGTGATTGCAATGAGGACTATCGTGAAATGGTTTAAGGGTTACGAGCTGGCTTTAGCTATGGCTATAAATATGGGATTTGGCCGATTGGGATCAACACTCGGACAGGCACTTTCAATTGATATAGGTGGCGGTGTTGTAAGTCCGGCAGTTAATTTTGCTGCAACACTTATTGGTATAGGTCTGATAATGTTCCTGATCTATATCATTTTTGATATTAAGGTAGACAGGCAGATGAAAGGAAGCGCCGATCTTCCCGATGAGGAACCTTTTAAATTATCAGACCTGGTAAAGCTTATTACTAACAAGTCATTTATCTTGATCGCATTGCTTTGTGTTACTTTCTATTCGGCAGTATTTCCGTTTATGCAATATGCACCCGACTTATTAATTAATAAATTTAACTTTAGTAATGCACTTCCTGAAGGTGCGGATGTTGTGCTTTTTGGTAGTACTTCATTAGGAAATGCTTCGGTTTATATAGGTTTATTCATTTTTGCACTTGCCGTAACTTTAGTACCTGCCAGGTTTAAAAACAAGCAAGGGAGGGTTATTTCACTGGTTGTGATCTTATTATTATTTATTGGATTTATATATGTATTATCTGATACTCTTGCGGTTTGGCTTAGGAATGGTCCCAAAACGGCAAGCCTGATACCCCTGGGTTCCATTCTTTTCACACCTATCTTCGGCAAAATTGTTGATAGTAAGGGGAAAGCAGCCTCATTAATGATACTTGGATCTTTCCTTTTGATATTTGCACATTTAACCCTGTCGGTATTCGATAATGTAGTACTAGGTTATCTGGGACTTTTATCACTTGGTATTGCATTCTCTCTTGTTCCGGCTGCAATGTGGCCTTCAGTTTCAAAGATTGTTGCGGAGAACCGGTTGGGCACAGCATATGCAACTATGTTTACAATTCAGAACTGGGGTCTTAATGCCTTCTTTAAAGGAATCGGATGGACACTGGATAAAGCAAATCCCGAAGTTGTTGCTAAGATAGAATCGGCAAGACAAAATCTCGAAGCTCAGGGATTGAATAATTTGCAGATAAGTGAAAAACTTCAAGAGATGCAGTTTGTAACTCATGAAATCCCACCGTTTAATTATACTACACCAATTTTAATGTTAGTAGGTTTAGGTGTGATAGCCATGGTACTTGCATTTTTCCTTAAACGTTCGGATAAGAAACAGGGCTATGGTCTTGAGTTACCATCAGGTTCGGAAAGTCCGCGTGATATAGAAGCTCAGGAACGTGCCAATATTGAATAAATAGTAATCTTTAATCCTTGAATTAGTAAAATGTATTAATAATTGTAAAATAAATAAAACATAATGGTATGAGTAATGTATTAGGAGAATTAGAACCCAAGGCACTATGGCGTATTTTTGAGGAAATGTGTCAAGTGCCCAGGCCTTCCAAACATGAAGATAAAATTCAGGAGTACGCAGTTGAATTTGGTGAACGGTTGGGATTGGAAACATTTAAAGACGAAATAGGTAATATAATTATAAGAAAGAAGGCCACGAAAGGTATGGAGAATAGAAAGGCTATTATTCTGCAAGGGCATCTTGATATGGTACCACAAAAAAACAGCGATAAACAACATGATTTTGAAACAGATCCTATAGAACCATTTATTGATGATAATTGGGTAAAAGCAAAAGGAACAACGCTTGGTTCGGATAACGGAATAGGTGTTGCAGCCGCTTTGGCAATACTTGAATCTGATGATATTCCGCACCCTGCATTGGAAGCATTATTAACGGCAGATGAAGAAACAGGAATGACCGGGGCACATGGATTGAAAGCAGGTATTCTGAAAGGAGACATATTGATAAATATGGATTCTGAGGATGAGGGAGAGTTATTTATTGGATGTGCAGGTGGTGTTGATACGATAGCAAAATTTCCATATAGTAAAACTGAGATACCAGATAATTACGTTCCATATAAAATAAATGTAATTGGTTTAAAAGGCGGGCATTCAGGGCTTGATATACATTTGGGAAGAGGTAATGCGAATAAGATACTTAATAAACTATTAATGGAAGCAAGTGAAAAATGTGATCTCAGGATTACTGAAATTGACGGAGGAGGGCTGCGTAATGCCATTCCACGGGAAGCTTTTGCCATTGTCGTAGTTAAAGGAGATAGCAAAGAAGGATTTGAAAGTTTGGTTGAAAATTATGAGCGTGATATTAAACCAGCATTTAAAGAGGCAGATCCTGATCTTAAAGTAAATATTGAATCTGTTGAAATGCCTGAATTTGTTATTGATAAAGAGAGTCAGGGAAATATACTGAATGCTGTTGATGAATGTCCTAATGGAGTTATTGCATATAATAAAGATATGCCGGAAGTAGTTGAGACCTCCACAAATATGGGAATTGTTAAATCAGTTGGGGATACAATTGAGGTTACAACATTACAAAGAGGAGCAGTTGATAAAGATAAAGAAGATATTGCACAAAAGATATATGACATTTTCAAAAAACACGGGGGTAATACTGAGTTTTCGGGAAATTACCCGGGATGGAAACCCAATGTAAACTCTCCGATACTTAAGGAAATGAAAAAGAATTACGAAAAGCTATTTGGCGAAGTGCCTGCTGTAAAGGTAATTCATGCAGGATTGGAATGTGGTATTCTGGGAGATAAATATCCTGATTGGGATATGATATCGTTTGGCCCAACAATAAGAAACCCTCATTCTCCGAATGAAATGGTTAATATTGCCACTGTTCAGAAATTCTGGGATCTTTTACTTGAAACTCTAAGAAATATTCCGGTAAAACAATAAAATGGGATTTATTTTATTTGCTGATACAAAAATAAAGTCTAAATTTGCATTTTTAAATCAGGAAAAATGACAAAAAGAACATATCAACCATCGAACAGAAAAAAGAAAAATAAACACGGTTTCAGAAAAAGGATGGCTTCTGTGAATGGAAGAAAAGTAATTAACAGAAGAAGAGCAAAACTAAGAAAAAGAATTAGTGTTTCGGGCTAAATAAATTAATTAAATATTTTTTATTATTTTCGTAGAAGAAGGTGTTTATTAAAATACCTTCTTTTTTTATGTAAAATAGTAAGAGTTTTATCACGTTTTATCACATATGACATTCTTGAAGATTATACTTGCGATTGTTGTTATTTATTACTTGTTTTATTTAATAATTAAATATCTTTTCCCTTATTTGCTTCGCAGGCATATAAGAAAAACTCATGAAAAATATTATGGAAACAAAGAAAATAAAAAAAAGAAAGGCGAAATAAACATAGATTATGTTCCTGATAAAGATAAACAGAAAAAAGATAATGATTTGGGAGATTATGTTGATTACGAAGAAATAGAAGATTAACTTTGTTATTTATAAAAAATCAAACCAAATAAACCAGATTAATGAAAAAAACTTCTTTCAGGGATTACATCCCTTATGTAGCAGCCATTTTAATTTTCGTACTGATTACGCTTATTTATTTTAATCCATTATTACAAGGAAAAAAGCTTAAGCAGGAAGATATTATGCGCTTTAAAGGAATGTCCAAGGAAATAGTGGATTATCGTGAAAAAACAGGCGAAGAACCTCTTTGGACAAATTCAATGTTTGGTGGTATGCCGGCATTTCAAATATCGGTAAGACATGAAACTAATCTGTTCAGGTATATTGATAAAGTTCTTATGCTGGGATTACCAAGACCAGCTGGTTATGTTTTTCTTTACTTATTGGGGTTTTTTATATTAATGCTCGTACTAAGGGTCAACCCGTGGTTAGCTATTGCAGGAGCTATTGCTTTTGCTTTTTCTTCTTATTTTTTCATAGTCATTGAGGCTGGCCATAATTCAAAAGCACATGCAATAGGTTACATGGCTCCTGTACTGGCGGGCATAATACTTACATACAGGCGAAAGTATATACTGGGAGGTATACTAACTGCTTTTTTTCTAGCTCTGGAAATAAGGTCTAACCATCCACAGATAACATATTATTTGTTAATGGTTGTGATTATCTTAGGAATATTTGAATTTTATCATTCCATACGCGAAAAACAATTAATTCATTTTTTTAAAGCTACGGGAATATTATTATTGGCAGCAGTCTTTGCTGGCTTAACCCATTTTTCATACTTATGGATAACATATGAACATGGCAAAAAAACCATCAGGGGTAAATCAGAACTTACAATAAATCAGGAAAACCAAACATCCGGATTAGATAAAGATTATGCTACAGCATGGAGCTATGGTGTATCTGAAACCTTTTCATTGATGATTCCCAATACTAAAGGTGGTGCAACAGATGCACTTGCAAATAATAAAAAAGCCCTTGATAAAGTAGATAGACAGTTTCGTAAAGCTGTAGCCGGGCAAAACCAGTATTGGGGCGATCAACCTTTTACATCAGGACCTGTTTACGTTGGCGCCATAGTTATTTTTCTGTTTGTTCTTGGATTATTAATTATAAAAAAACGCTTCAAATGGATATTGCTCGTAGCTGTGATATTATCAATATTGCTAAGCTGGGGTAAAAATTTCATGCCGTTTACAGATTTCTTTCTTGATTATATTCCCGGCTATAATAAATTCCGTGCAGTGTCAATGACATTGGTAATAGCTGAGTTATGTATACCAATCCTCGCTTTTCTTGCTTTAAATGAAATAATTAAAAATCCGGATATAATTAAGGAAAAAAGGAAACAATTTTATATTGCATTTGGTATAACGGGAGGATTATCGCTTATTTTTTATCTGTTTCCTAATCTGTTCTTTGATTTTCTCAGTCAGCAGGAAGTATCTCAATTTAACGAATATAAAAGAACAGCCAATGCCGCTCAAATTAACAAGTTTATTGATAACCTGGAATCAGCACGTATAGCGATATTTAAATCAGATGCAATACGGAGTTTTCTTTATATATTAATAGCTGCTGCCGTGCTTTGGCTTTATTCAATTAATAAAATAGGAAAGCGAATTTTAATTCCGGCATTTATTTTTTTGATACTGGTTGATATGGCAACCATCACCTACCGTTATCTTAACAGTGATAATTTTGTCAGAAAATCAAGAATGACAACACCATATCAGGCATCAATTGCTGATCAGGAGATCATTAAAGACCCGGACCTGGATTTCAGGGTATTGAATCTTACAGTTAGCACTTTTAATGACGCAAGCACTTCTTATTTCCATAAGTCTGTGGGTGGCTATCATGGTGCCAAGCTAAGAAGATATCAAGAATTTATTGATTATGGTATTCAGCCTGAAATATCTGAGTTGACACAAGTTCTTAAAACAGATCCTAATTATGGTAAGATAAATAATGTATTAAAAAACAGCCATATTTTAAATATGTTAAATACAAAATACATAATTATAGATCCGGCTCAACCTCCCTTCCTTAATAAGTATGCCTTGGGAAATGCATGGTTTGTGAATAATTATAAAATTGTTGACAACGCTGATCAGGAGATAATGGCATTACAATCATTTAAACCGGATCAAACTGCTATTATTGATAATGATTATTCGAAATATATAGGAAATTATACTAAAGGTATGGACAGCCTTGCACGAATTAGGTTGACTAATTATAAACCCAATGAGCTAACATACAAATTTATTTCAAGTAAAGACCAATTAACAGTCTTTTCAGAAATATATTATAAAGATGGATGGAATGCATATGTTGATGGTAAACTTAGTCCTCATTTCAGAGTAAATTACGTCCTTAGAGCTATGATAATACCTGCCGGTGAGCATAATATTGTTTTTAAATTCGAACCACAAATTTATTATACAGGAAGAAAAGTATCTCTTTTCAGTTCAATATTTTTAATTATCTTAATATTAGCAGGTACATATTATGTAATAAGAAATGAGATAAAGCAGTGACCAGATGAAAAAAGTGCTTGTTATAACTTATTATTGGCCTCCCAGTGGAGGTTCCGGTGTGCAGAGATGGCTGAAGTTCGTTAAATATTTTCCTGAATTTGGTTATAAACCTTTTGTCCTGACAGTAAAACCTGAAAGGGCTTCTTATCCTGTGATCGATAGATCTTTGGAAAATGAAATTCCTGAGGGATTAGAGGTATTTAAAACAGATACTTGCGAGGCTTTTGAATTATACCGTAAACGAATCGGAAAAGGAAATTATCCGCATTCCAGTTTTGATAGTGAAACAAATCCTTCTTTTCTGCAAAAAGTATCCAGGTTTATCAGGGGTAATTTTTTTTTACCCGACTCAAGGGTTGGCTGGAAACACTATGCTATCAGGGAAGGTATACGCATCATCAATGAGTACAATATTGATACCATCATCACAACAGGTCCGCCACATTCGGTTCATCTCGCAGGCTTGGAAATAAAGGACAGTACAGGCGTTAACTGGATTGCCGACTTCAGGGACCCCTGGACGGATATATTTTATTATGATGCTTTTTATCATACTGGTTTAGCTAAATTGATTGACAAAAGGCTTGAACGAAAGGTAATTGAAGATTGTCATCTTCTTACAATAGTGAGTCAGGCATTGAAGGATCTGATCGGGGTCAAATCAGAAAAAATCTGTCCTGAAAAAATTCTGGTGTTGCACAATGGATTCGATGAGGAAGATTTCGATATGCCGTCTAACCCACCTAATAATAAATTCCTTGTTACATATACTGGTTCCCTTTCAAATGATAATGAAAAGATGAATACATTTGTAAGAGCCCTTCGGGAAGTTGTCTCCAAATACACGGATGTTAATATAAGATTTCGATTTATCGGAAATATTGATGACAGCGTTGAGAATCTTTTTTCAGAAAATGGACTGAATAATAACTTTGAAAGGATTTCCTATGTTGTTCATAATGAAGCTGTGAAATATATGATGAATAGTACAGCCTGCTTTTCAATCATCCGAAGAACGGAAAAAAACAAAGGGATTGTTTCCGGTAAAATATTCGATTACCTCGGCTCGCGAAAACCCATTATTTGCATTGGACCAACAGATGGCAATGTTGCTGAAATCCTTAATGAATGCGAAGCAGGTAAAGTTATTGACTATGATGATTTTAATGGGATGAAGGAATATTTATCTGAACTAATAAAAAAATGGAAGAATCATTATAACCTTGATCATCGTAGCAATAATTATTTAAATTATTCCAGGAAAGCTCTCACAGGGAAAATTTCATCCGAAATGAATGAACTTGACTAATTTCTTTTTATGTTAAAAAATCATATATATTTATTCCAAAACCGCAGAGACATGAAATCCATGTTTTTCATTTTTATTTTAATTAGCTATACTACAATATTATTTACCCAATCCAAGTGATGATAGAATTTATATAAGGATCACCAATTGTCTGCAAGAAAGCCATGATTTATTAAAACGATCTTTAGAAAACTAAGTTTCTGACTTCTTTTCCAATATTGAATAATGCATCTATTACTGACAGGTTTGGAATATAATCACCCCAAAGTTGATCATATTCCTTTTGTATAAAACTTGAGGTAATTAATTCAATTTTTACTGCAGCAAATTGTTCTTTTTCCTGATAGTTAGATCCTCCAAAGCCAGATAAATATGATGAGGCATTAAAATATTCGCAAATGCTTATCAATCTTTCTGTGGCATCATCTGTTTCGATGCTTAAATCTGAGGAAATTTGTACTTCTGTGTTTAAATTCAGGATATCACATATCCATTTATTAATTTCTATATTTAGTTCTGCTAAAGTTTCAAATTCCTTGCTGATAATATTTTTAAAGGGATGAAAATATTCCTGAAAATATTGTGCTTTTTTATAATTCATTTCAAGCATGGAAAGGATTTTCTTTATTGATTTTTTTGGATTAAATATCTGCGTTTCACATATTTTTTGCTTTGATCGTCCTGAATAAACTACAGGAATTGTTAACCATTGGGACCCCCGTGGTGTTTTTATCCTGTTTCTGTTAATAAAACTGTTTTTAGTATATTCCACATCGTCTAAAAATACAAACACATCACTATGCGCAATCTTATGAAAATACCCAAGCCAGGGTATGAAATTCGGTTGATGAATGGCAACTGTATTTTTTTGTTCCATAGTGTATTACTGGAATTGTTTTATGAGTTTGGCAAACATTTCCTTTTCCTTTTTCCTGTGATTATAGTTTCGTATGGAAAATTTATTAGGAATACCGGGCTTTTTAACTATATCAATGCCGGAAACCTTCTTTACCCTGCCCTGTATCGATTCAATTGTTTCATGTGGTTTTGTGGTTACAGTATTATAATGTACCCTGATGATTCTTTCCTCACCTGCATTTTTAATTTCCTGATTATAAAGTTTTCGTAAATAAAAAACCTGTGCAGCAATTTGCTCTTCAGCTGAAAGGTCTTTTATTTCAGGATATTCATATGGAATGGTACTCCACCAGATGGAGGGATCATCGTAAAATCTCCTGCGTGCATCCATAATGGATATTGCTACATCCAGCAAATCCCTTTCAATGTATACGAAAAATGACTTATGAAAAACATCCAGGAATTTCTTTATATGATAGGCTCCAAAAATATTTTTACATATCCATCCTTTACCAAAAGCATGATGGATATTAAGTATAGTTTTTTTAAGCCCTTGCCAGTTAATCTCTTTTTCTTTTTCTTTTGATCGGATAATATTTGAAATATTATCTTTTTTTAACCAATAGCGCCAGAAATAACCAAATTCATGTATATCGGCAATGTTTTGAGTAGCAGCATATTCTGATTCGAATGTGGTTTCCGTGTTATTATCGTAAATAATTTTTGAAAGATTTATTCCGGTAACAGGTGACAGCCAGAAACGCGCCATAAAATTATTGATGTATCCAATGTCAAAAGAATAAGCAATGAGTTGTGTCATTAATGTGGTTCCTGAGCGGGGAAGCCCGATAACAAAAATAGTCGGATTTTCTTCATTCAGGTCAAGGTACTCAGTGATTTCTTTTTTCTGTAATACTTTATTAATTTCAAGAAGATAATTTTCCTGTTTCTCATCTTTATAATATTTCTTTTTCCTTTGTCGGTTAAGATCATGTAAACTTGTACCTGTCATTATTTTTAAATTTATATGATCCAGCGAATTACTTCAAATGTCTCAGCAAAGCTTGATTTAATCTGTACTCCCCTGGTTCTTGCCCAGCTAAAAATAAATTCTTTATTTAAGTAAAAACGTTTTTTTTGCGATTTATATGCATCAAGTGCGAATACTTTTTTTTCTATGTGATATTTTTCCAGCTTAACAAAAGCTTGTGTATTAAAGCTGATATTATTCCAGGGTAGCTCATAAGCCAGAATACTTGTTTCTTTAAAAGCCCTCATTCCTTCTTCTGCAATAGTATGATGATCCTGATGAAGATCATTTGGTGATGGCATAAATACCAATCCCGGCATAAGTTCCTTTTTCATTTTTACAAGTTCTTCCAGAACATTCTGTCTTTCATAATTAAGCTTTCTTACCTGGAAACTGAAAATAATAAGATTTTTTTCCGGAATCCCAAGTCTTTTAGTTGCTTCAAGAACCTCATTTTTGAGAGTGTCATCAGGCATACCCTTTGGAAGAGATTCTCTGGCAGTGGAAAAGGCTGCATAAAATACATTTTTCCCTTCTTCAATATATTTTGAAATTGTGCCTCCACAACCAAGTTCGCCATCATCTGTGTGCGGTGCAAGTACCAGTATATTGTCAGAATTTGAAATCATTATTTTTAGATTAGTATTTTAAAACAAGATAGTAAAGATATAATAATTATAAAATATATATTTTTATTAATAGGAATAAGTTATTTAGAAGCAATTATCCTGTTAATAAACTCTGAGATATCCGCTTCTTTATAAAATACTTTATATAGTTCATTTATTATATAATGATCTTGAAGATTATTTTTTTTCGCGATCTCTTCACAGAAAACCTTTGTGGCAATTATACCTTCCAGTAATACCTTGTCTTGTATTTCTTTGGTATAAAATCCTTTACCCGTAAACAAACCAAGAGTGCGGTTCCTGCTAAGGTCATTAAGAGCGGTTAAGGTGAAATCGCCAAAACCACAATATTTAAAAAGGGTTTCATCTTTTCCGTTGAATTGTTTTAAAATATTCCTTAATTCTTTAAATGTTTTTGTAAGCATGAAAAACCTAAGGTTTGGAGAATTGAATTTAGCGTCGATAATGCCGATCACTATCGCGTAAATATTCTTGAGGATACTTGTAAGTTCAACACCTAATACATCAGTTGAGAAATCAAGATACAGATTTGTTCCTGCTGTAAGGTCTGTGAAGATTTTAAAGAGGGTTTTATCCTTGGAAGCAAACGTGAAAGAGGATGGAGCATTTTCAATAATTTCCCTTGCAAAGGTTGGCCCTTTTAAACTACATGCAGGATTGGGAAGAATTTCCTTAATGCTTTCAACAATAGTCTTATGTTCGTTTCCAAATCCTTTTGCCAGATTAACCAGAATGGCTTCATGATTGATTTCTTCCTGAATCTCATAAAGATATCTTATAACCTGAGAAGAGGGTATTGCCAGAAAAATTATTTCTGAGTTATTAAGTATGTTGATTTCCGTTGTGGCTTTTAATTTTTTATTCAGTAATATATTCGGGAAATACTTCTTATTGATATTTTCTGTATTGATATTCTTAACAGTATCTTTTTCAATAGATAAAAGAGTTACTTTCAGATTTCTATTTTGAACAAGTGCATTTCCTAATGCTGTGCCAATAGAACCAGCACCTATTATACATATATTTATGTTTTTCATATTCTGATATTAATTCCAAACTTATGCATTATTTCATTGAAATTAGCCGTTATTTCGTCTGATAATTTCATTAATACTATAACAGTCAGGTATATTATTGCAATTATCACGCTCCGGATAATAATGTCAACAATATAGTTTTCGAAATGTGGTATTAACAGGCTGATACCATATACAGCTGCAGCAACTACCAATACCAGCACTGTTTTATAGTCATAAGGCGTAAAGGAAAATTTCTGCCTCAGATAAATAAATTTTATTGCATTAAACAAAAGAAATGAAACAGCAGAAGCAAGAGCTGCTCCTGTAATACCTATAACAGGGATCAAAATCAGGTTGGTAACAATTAATAAAATGATAAGTAATATCATAAAATAAGTATGAACTCTGTAATGTTTGGAAGTAAATAAAATCATATTACTCATACCTCCTCCCATTTGAAACAAACTGGCCAATGATATAAAGAAAATTACATATTTCCCGGATTCATATGCTTTTGGTAATAAATTATCATTAAATATATTATGTATGTTACCCCATATTCCAATGAACAGTAAACTGGCAATTATGACCTGGTTTAAACAACTTTTGTAATAAATAGTATTGATAGTGTTAATATCATCATTTTTCCAGGAATCAGCAATAATAACGGATGAAATTTTACGCAATGCCCGTGAAGGTATTAATATAACTGAACCGAAGTAGAAAGTAATGGCATAAATACCGGTATTCTCAATATCAATTAAGGCATTGATCATAATACTATCGATATTTAAAACAAGAATACTTGAGAAACTGGTGAGAATGCCGAAAATACCAACATTAATCATTCTCTTTGTAAAATCTTTTGTTAAAAAACCGAAATCAGGTTTTAGAAAGAATTGCTTATCCTTTAAAAGTAAAAGCAACAGAATAAATGTGGGTAAGAAAAATGAAACCAGGAAAATAATTAAAAATTCACTAAAATCAAGGTAACCAAATAAAAATAGGATGGAGGCGGTTAAAATAAAAATTCTTTGAAGAAACTCCTTTAAAAAAATACCCTGAACCGAATTATAAAGAACTTTATAATAAGTATCGAATAATACGAAAAATAAGGAAAAAACTATCAAAGGAATAATATAATAGTAATAATCGGAAAACAACATTGATTTATCATCACCTTTGCCCAATATGAATGATTTCAGGGAAAAAACAAGTATTAATGAAATTATAAGGCCAATTAAAGTAACCATTAACGCAATAAATAAAAATCCATGGTGCTTGTTCTTATAATCTCTGAAATATGTGAATAGCATGGTAGTTACTCTGGGAAAGCCTAATGATGCAAACTGAGAAAAAATTGCAGAATAGGCTACAAGCAGTCTTATTAGCCCGATTTCAGCGGTACTAAAAATACGGGGATATAATAATACAGTAGTAATGAATCCTACAATAACACCTAAATATAAATAGATTGTACCCCGGATTGCTTGCTTTTGAATTATTCCCACAGCTTAATTATTGTCATTTTCGTTTTCAATAAGGTTATTTAAAACATCCGAATAATAATCTGAAATATTTTCTATTGAATAGAATGATAATGATTGATTTATCTTTTTATTGTATTTTTCAAATATTCTGTTATTGACCCAATCCAGAATTAGTTCTTCGAGTTCATCTTGATTATCATATTGTTCTGAAATATATCTGATATGTGGATTTAATGGGTATTTACGAGTTATAATTGCTGGTTTTCCGTAGTGAATCAGATCATTAATACTGCCGGAAATTTTTGTATATCCGTACTTTTCTTTATAAATGGTGTATCTTGTATCAATTATTAAAGGTAAGATAAGGAAGTCAGTTTTTTTTAACAGTGAATCAAATACTTCAAATGGTACAAATTTTTTAAAACATTTAATTCTAAGATTATTTGTTTCTATTCTTTTGCTTTTGTTAATAATCTGTATTCCATAATAATCCTTTGGTCTGCCAAGTAATGAAAGTACGACAGTTTGATTTAACTTATGTTTAATATTGTTAAAAGCATTAATCAACGGGTGATAGTCTCTTCTTTTTTGGTCCAGTCTTCCGGGAACAGTAATATATATTTCCTTGGTTTCTTTTGTCTTTTGAAACGATGGATTATATGTCGTAAAAGGTAATAAAGGCGCTATTTTATGATGTTTTATCATTCCCTCATTCACAACATACTCCTGAATATTCTCGTAAGGGAAAGATAAATAATCCATTTTGCTTAGAAATCTTTTACGGAAAAACCAATCCAATTCACCGATTTTTTTTCTTAAAATATGTGATACGTCCTTCCATATAAAATATGGAGTTAATTGGGGTTTAAAACTTTTACCGGGTATAAGGTAAGAATTTGCGTTGTGTATTCGTAGTAATGTTATTGGTTTATAATCTATGGATGAAAATAATTTGAAGTGAGAAGCCAGTGTATTAAAGATTATTAAATCGCATTTGTTTATTACGAGTATATTGTTTTTCATAAAGCGGCTTATTGATTCACCTGACTTAATGATCAACCATGTAAAACGAGTTGTGAAATCTTCTGTTTTCACTCTCTTTGCTATTTTCTCTTTAGTAATTATGATTACACTGAAATTAGTATTGGAAAAAATTCTGCATGTATTTTTTAATACTTCAGCATGATAGTCAATTTCTATTATTGCAATTTTTCTGTTCATATGTCATTGCTCAAAATCAGCTAAATTAATTTTTTTTAACCTTGAATTAATGTATGAGATTTGCTCTTTTGTGAGCACTTTGTTTTTCTTTTCAGACTTATTAATTTCACTGATATTTTTGCT
Source organism: uncultured Bacteroidales bacterium (assembly GCA_964550205.1). Classification (GTDB taxonomy): domain Bacteria; phylum Bacteroidota; class Bacteroidia; order Bacteroidales; family JAIOZK01; genus JAIOZK01. Next base: position 13,558 of record CAZJYD010000041.1, on the reverse strand, counting down.
TTTCCATGATTCCTCAGGTGTAATTATCTTGCGAGCGGTTTTAGAGTATTCCAACATTTCTTTCTTATAGTCAATATTAAGAAATCCACATACTCTTTTTAGAACTTCCTCAGGGTTTTCTACAAGTTTATCATATAAAACAAAATAATGGTTTGTATTTTTCAAATATTTTCTGGAAATATTAATTTCTTTGTCGTATCTGTTTATACATTTATCAATTGTAGATTGAGCGAAATATTCCGGGTTTTCTTTACTGGCTTCATAGAGAGATGCAATATTATCAATTCCTCTGCGGATAGTGTGAATGAAATATGTTTCGGGATATACTGAAGTTATTAAATCAATGTAATAAAGATTTAATGGCGTTTTTTCTACCCATATATTCTTACTATGAGCTAAAGATAATTTGTCGATCTGAGTAATCAAAAATTTAGTCCAGCGTTTTTTGGAATATATTAAAGATGGCCACTTATTATTTTTATTAAAATCTATTTTAGAGAAGTACTTTTTTACAAAGTTGATGTCTTTTTTATTGATGATCTGTAATAACCTTAGTGTTTTTTGTTTGGCCATAGATCGGTCCCAAAAATGTGTTTCCGGAAGTGTAAATACATCAGGGTGGGAGCCTAACATGCTCTGAAGCAAGGTTGTTCCTGATCTTGCTATTCCTACAATAAATATTCTTTTTTTTATTTTTTTATTTTTCATATATGACATGAATTAAAATAAGTATCCAAAATCATTCGGAAGTATTGAATAGCCTTTTCGTATCTGATTAATCTCATCTTTACTAAATTGTAATTTTTTATTATCAGCTAATTTCCTGGTACTTCTATAAATATCATAACCACTTACACCACTTTGATTGTGCTTTTTTATAAAATTTTCAGTGCTGATTGACCATTGTATTCCAGTTTTTTTGAAAAGCATTTTGAATTTATCCAGCGGATTCAAGCACATATCTTCATGCTTAACAAAATTATAATTATATCTTTTGATGTATTTGGAGATGATATGATGAAAAATACTTATTTGTAAAGCATTCAATTCAAGATTGGTTTTCATTTCATTTATTTGCTTTTGATAAGGTAGTAAAAAATCTTCTTTTATCTTTTGATTTTTATATATGCTCCGGTTGGCGTCATGTATTTGCAGTTTGATATAACTACTTATAACTGATAAGGGGTGCCTGACAATGAAAAGCGGTAATATATCGAAATTTCTCATAATAAATGGTATGCTTAATAATGCATGTACTGATTTAATAATCTTTTGTTTTTTATTGTTTATTGTTAGCAGATCTTTTATTGTAATTAATTCTATGGATGTTTTTAATAGTATTTTATTTTGATGTTTATTATTGTTCAGCATTGCCTCAATTCGATCTTTGTTTAACCTGTTTATTTTTAAAAGAAATTGGTTATAATAAGTTCCACTTTTTATAAAGTTGCCAAGAAGTGCTTTTTGAAATAGTTTTTTATATTCTTTGTTATCCTCATTTTCTCTTATGTAAGGGAACCTTGGAAGATTGATCTTATATAGGAAGGCTAAAAAATTATTTTTTTCATTATCAGGCTCATGAATATAATCCGTATTGCCTGATGAGGATAAAACATTTGCTATCCATGTAGTACCGCTTCGCGGTGGACCTGTGATAAATATTTGTTTTTTAAGTATTTTCATTTTATAATGTTGAAATGCAATATTAATAAATTAATTATCTGATTTCAGTGTTTTGCCTTTCCTTCTGCTCGCAACCACAATACTTGCATTAAGCTCAAAGCCGATAAGCAATACAATAGCATTAAGATTTATCCAAAGCATTAAAACGATCAAAGTGCCTATTGAACCATAGAGTTTGTTGTATTGGGCAAAATGGTCGATGTAAAAATTAAATCCCAGCACAAAAAGAAAGGACAGGAGGGTAGCCAGTGTAGAACCGGCAGATATAAACCTGAAATGCTTCCTCGATGCAGGTGCCATATAATAAATAGTTGAAATAGCAATGAATATCATAAACAGTGTTATAATCCACTTTCCTGCATTTATTAGAAACTTGGCAAAATCGGTTCCTATTATTTCGTGATTTTGCATTGAAGTCAGAAACAGATCTGATGAAATAAGCAAAGCTGATGAAATAATTATGATGATCGTTACTATAACTATCAGCAAAAAAGAGATCAATCTTAGTTTGAAATTCGACCGTGTTTCTATGGTATGTGAGGTGCGGTTAAAAGCTTTCATCATCCCCATCATTGCATTAGTGGAAAAATAAATTGATACAAAAAACCCAAAAGAAAGTAATCCTCCGTGATGGTGACTGATTATTCCGTAAATAGTTTTCTCAACGGTTTTGTATGTATGATAAGGGATTGCATTTTCTATTGTATTCATGATGGTTTCCTGAAGGTCTTCAATCGGAATATAGGGAATTAATGTAAAGAGGAATAAAATGCCGGGAAAGATCGACAGCAAAATAGAAAATGATAAAGCATTGGCTCTGGATATCAATGAGCTTCTTCTTAATCCTTTTACAAAAAACGATATAACCTCATACAATGGAATTCCTTCAAATCCGGGAAGAACTATCCTTTTGGATAGTGCGATTATTTGATTTTTTATAAAACGCAGTGATGGTTTTATGTGTATAAATATCTTCAATCGGATGAATTTATTTAAAGGATTTCAGGCTCATATCAAGACTTTTTATTTGATGAGTTAGTGCACCCATCGAAATATAATCCACTCCTGATAATGCATATTCACGAATATTATCCAGATTAATATTACCTGACGCCTCGGTTTCATATTTGCCGTTAACCATTTTAACAGCTTTCTCCAGATCACCGGAAGAGAAATTATCTAACATTATCATGTCAACATTACCATAGCTGAGTACCTGCTCAAGCTCCTTAAAATTCCTTACCTCAATCTCTATTTTAAGTTTCTTATTGTTTTCTTGCAGATAAGTATTAACAGATTTAATAGCTTGAGTAATTCCTCCGGCAAAATCAACGTGGTTATCTTTTATCATTATCATATCATACAAACCCATTCTGTGGTTCTCCCCACCACCTGTCCTGACTGCCATTTTCTCGAAAAGTCTGAAGTTAGGTGTGGTTTTCCTGGTATCGAGTATTTTGGTTTTTAATCCTTTCAGCTTTTTACATGCGGCATTCGTGTGTGTGGCAATACCACTCATTCGTTGCATGAAATTCAGTGCAAGCCGTTCGGAAATCAATATGGATCTGACAAAGCCACTTACAGTAAATACAATATCACCTTCTTTTACTTCGTTGCCATCATTTATAAGTTCACGGAATTGTATTTTTTTGTCTGCTTGTTTAAATACTTTTTCGGCTATTTTAACACCTGCTATAATACCTTTTTCTTTAATAACCAGCCTGGCTTTTCCCTTTATATTGGCTGGTATGGTGGCAAGAGTGGTATGATCGCCATCTCCCAGATCTTCATTGAATGCATTTGATATGATCTCATCAATTGTCATTGAATAAAATAATTAATTAGTGCAGTTAATATTTCTCAAATTGTAAAATGTGAATTAAAAAGTTATTTTTTTCTTCTTTCAGAAGGTAATATGACCTGAATTTGCCCTCCCCCGATTTATATGTTCCTATGGCATAAACAGAGCCGTCTTTCGATTGACCTTTGTGCTTGATAATGAAATCAGATGGTGGATATTTGTTAAAAAAATCATCCAGAATATATTTTGCTTCTCCTTTACTGTAAGTGTTTCTATTATGAAGTATATTAAGTTTAACAGTTTTATTTAGATAACAGACAAGTGAGTCGGTGTTTGACTTAATAATGAATTTAGCAATTTTATCCGTCAAAACTGATCTGTCCTGGGCGGATGTTGTATGTGTGTTAATAAATAAGGTGATTATCAGGATACTATATGTATAGATCATCTTCATTGAAATATTCAGTATTAATTAGTTTTATACAAAAATAAGATTTTTAGAAAATGCGTGTGTTGATGAATAATTCATTTTTGTATTTTTGTCATTAAAGAAAATTTCTAATGAAAATAAGCAAAACAATACTACTGTGCATACTATTAATTTCGTTCTTTGTTGCCTGCCGTTCGTCTGATGATAAAAAAGATGACAACCAGTTTAAAGAACAGATGGATTCTTTTTCCGAATCGTTAAAGGAGATTGACCGTACTATGGATTTGGTAGACCTGCTTAATAAAAAGCATGAAGAGCTTGAAAGAAAAGTTGAATCTGGTGAACTTACCAGGGAAGAGGCAAATAAGATCGCTGAACAGGTGAATAAAACATACCAGCGTGAAATTGCCAGGCGGTCGAATTTACATCCTGCCACAACATTGCCGCAATGGGCTATAGATTTGGAATTAACAGAACCCAAAGGATTGATTATAGATTCTGATTATTCAAGACAAACATCTGTGAATGATGAAGGGTATAATTCTATTAAATTGGTTTACATTGGTGAATACCAGCAGGCAATGCAACAAGCAAAAAATATAGCGGAAAAGGCAAATATTCCGTTAAGCAAAAACTACGCGGAAGCAATTGCAATGGCAGAAAAGTATCCTTCAGCAAAAAAAGAAATAAAGGGAATAGCATATATGAATTATGATGCCTCATCAAAAAATATTAAATATAAAATATCCATTAGTGTGGATGAAGATGGAAAGCTAACAATCTATGCGGTTGACGAACAACAGAGAATTGATTATGTCAGGTCGGTTAAGCCTGATCTGAACAAATGATCCTCTTTATTGCTGTTTATTAAATTATTGATACTATTGCCAAAATTTTTCCTGCATTGATAAGAAAAATCAATTATTAAAGTATAAATAATGAGCAATCAGGCTGATAAAATAACACATCCGGGTATTGTTAAGGAAGTTCAAAGGGATACAATGCTGGTTAAAGTATTAAGCAAATCAGCCTGTGCCCATTGTCATATTAAGGGTATGTGCTCGATTGCTGATATGGAGGAGAAAATCATAGAAGTAAAAAAAAATAAAGATAAACAATATAGCACTGGCGATGAGGTGCTGGTTACTATGGAAAAATCATTGGGTCCAAAAGCTGTTATACTTGGTTACCTCATACCTTTTATTATTGTTCTGGCAGCTCTTATAATATTAATTACAGTAACCGGCAGGGAAGGATTTTCTGCATTGATATCTCTCGGTCTGCTGGTTCCGTATTATATAATTATTTACAGGTTAAGAGACAGATTTAAAAAGACCTTTATGTTTAAAGTTGAATAAAATCAGGATATAATTATTAATAAAAAATAACACTATGAAACGATTTATTGTTTTTACCGCTATCTTTTCTTTTATTCTGATAGCTGATGATGTAATACCTCAGGATGTTAAATATTATCCTAAAAAGGTTGTGAAGGCAAAATATTTTGATAAAACACCGCCATTGCGGGAAATGAAATTGATAGAACCCGGCGAGCGCGACAGAAGCTGGAAAGACGGTATTATTAAGAACGAATCCATGGAAATGGATTTTGATAAAACGGATGGAGTACCAATAGATCCTCCCGGTGCACAAGACTATTTTGGTAATGTACCCACAAGAGGGCCTATAAGCAGCTTTGAAGGCGTTGGAAATGTTAACAGTGTTTATCCTCCTGATACCGAGGGCGATGTTGGTACAGATCATTACTTTCAGATGATAAACCTTTCATTTGCTATTTATACCAAAGAAGGAGAAAAAATATATGGCCCTGCAGATAACAGCACCCTGTGGCAGGGATTTATTGGCCCCTGGACAGGCACAAATGACGGTGATCCTGTGGTATTATATGATGAACAGGCAGACAGGTGGATAGCAACACAATTTGCTATTCACACTAGCAACGGAACCTATTGGGAGCTGGTTGCTGTTTCACAAACAGGAGACCCGACAGGGGAATATTATCGTTACGCATTTCAGATGGATTATTTTAACGACTATCCTAAATTTGGCGTTTGGCCCGATGGTTATTATTCAAGCTATCATATGTTCTATGGCGGTTTCCTGGGAGCTGCATTCGCAGTTTTTGAAAGGAATAAAATGCTGGAAGGAGATTCCACAGCACAAATGGTATATTTTGGTGAGTATGGCAATATGTTTGGTGTATTACCTGCTGACCTCGACGGACAGGAACCTCCGGAAGATTCTCCCAATTATGTGATGGATATTGATCATGGTGCTCAGCAAATAAATCTTTATTCTGTTTCCGTTGACTGGGATACTCCTGCTAATTCAACTTTCGAACTGGAAACTTCACTTACCCCGACACCTTTTAGCTCTAATGTTGATGGTATACCCCAACCAAATACCGGAACAAGACTTGATGATCTTGCCAGTATGCTTATGTACAGATTGCAATACAGAAATTTTGATACATATGAAACTTTGCTTACAAACCATACAATACGATTTTCCGGGAGGGCAGCAGTGCGCTGGTATGAATTGAGAAAGGAGGATGGTACCTGGAGTATCTATCAGGAAGGAACTTATTCACCCGATTATCATGGACGCTGGATGGGAAGTATAGCAATGAACGGAAAAGGTCAGATAGCTCTGGGTTATTCGGTTTCAAGCTCGGAGATTTACCCATCAATAAGATATACCGGGCGTTCTTCAGATGCACCATTAGGAGAAATGAATTATGATGAAGTAGAAGTTGTTGAGGGACAAGGCTCTCAAAGTGGAATTAGCCGTTGGGGCGATTATAGCTGTATGTCGGTTGACCCTTCCGACGACTCAACATTCTGGTTTACCCAGGAATACAAGAAATCTGTGAATTGGGGTACATGGATAGTGTCATTTGATTTTACACCTATTAAACCACCCGAAGTGTACGCGGGTGCTGATACAACAATTTGTGTGTTCCCGTATTTTTTTCCAAATGCCACGGCTGAATACTATAAATCGCTGCAATGGAATACATTGGGTGATGGCACCTTTATTAATGACGATCAGCTGGATGCGGTTTATATTATAGGTGACGATGATATGGACAGCATGGAGTTTACATTAACATTAACAGCAAAAGGTTTTGAGGAGGGTATGGATACAACGGACAGCGTTCATGTTGTTATTGATGAATGTACTAACATAATTAAAAAGGAAACCGCAATAGGAGAAATAAAAATAATTCCTAATCCCAATACCGGTACATTTACCTATGAGATATATGCTGAGAAAAATAACCAGTTAAGTATACAGATATATTCACAGTCGGGCAGGAAAGTCTATGATGATAAAATAACTTCCTTATCAGGTGTTTACATGGGTGAAATAAATATGGAAAATGCATCTGAAGGTATTTATTATTTTATTGTTAAATCATCATTTGATAAGAAAGTTAAAAAATTAATAATTCGTTAATTAACAGTAGTATCAAAAGAAATACCTTTGTAAAAAAATAAATATCATGAAAAGAACCATAAATTTAATCAGCTTGTTGTTTTTGATTTTTGTGATCTCAGGAATATCCTATGCACAGAATCAAAAGCTTAAACCTATTGTACAGGAAGCAAAATATTTCAGAAAAACTCCTCCGCTCAGGGAAATGAAGCAAATCCCTCCTGGTGAGCGCGACAGGTCGTGGAAAGATGATGTTATCAGGAATGAAGAAAATCCCAAGGCAAGGCAAAGGAAGGCGGATGCATTACCGCAGGGTGGCGATCCTTTACATCAAAAAACAAGGGCTTCAAGAAATCCTGATCCGCCCCTGGAAAATTTTGACGGTGTAGATAATGTTAATGGCGTATATCCGCCCGATACCGAAGGTGATGTTGGCCCGAACCATTATTTTCAGATGATAAATTTATCATTTGCCATTTATGATAAAGAAGGTACTTTGTTGTATGGTCCTGTTGATAACAGCACGTTGTGGAATGATTTTATCGGACCATGGACAGGCACAAACGACGGCGATCCCATAGTTCTTTATGATGAGATGGCCGACAGGTGGATAGCCAGCCAGTTTGCAATAAATACATCGAACGGAACCTATTGGGAACTGGTAGCTGTATCGGAAACATCCGACCCTACAGGCAGCTATTATCAATATGCCTTTGAATTTCCTGATTTCAACGATTATCCAAAATTGGCTGTATGGCCCGATGCTTACTATGCTTCGTTTAATATCTTCGGTTCCTATTTCAGGGTTGCAGCCGCCGCCTTCGAAAGGGATTCTATGCTGGTAGGAGATACCAATGCCAGAATGGTGCTTTTTGACCTTCCAATGGGCAGTGATCCATCAAGCATGCTTCCATCCGACCTTGACGGAACGGAGCCACCGGAAGATAGTCCAAATTATTTTGTGTATTACAACGATGATAGCTGGGGCTATCCCAAAGATCAATTGCGTATCTGGGAATTTGACGTAGACTGGAGTGATCCCGATAATTCAACATTTGAGGAAATCGAAATACTGAATCCTGCCGCTTTCGATTCTGATCTGTGCGATGCATACAGGGAAAGATGCATTGACCAGCCCGATGTGAGCCAGCGGCTGGAATCGCTCTCCGACAGGTTGATGTACCGCCTGCAATACAGGAATTTTGGATCTCACGAAAGTATGGTTACCAACCACACGGTTGATGTTGACGGAAACGGCCGTGCCGGCATAAGATGGTATGAATTAAGAAAGGAAGACAGAGGCTGGGAAATACACCAGGAAGGAACATACTCACCCGACGCAGATCACAGGTGGATGGGCAGTATTGCCATGGATTATTATGGTCATATGGCTCTTGGTTACTCCGTTTCATCCGATACCTGTTACCCGACAATCAGATATACCGGAAGACTGAAAACCGATTCGGCAGGAAAAATGACATTCGATGAAGAAACAATTATCGATGGTACAGGCTCACAATGGGGATATGCCTGCCGTTGGGGAGACTACAGTATGATGGCTGTTGATCCTTCCGATAGTATCACTTTCTGGTATACCCAGGAATATCTGCAGACCTCGGGTTATGCACCCTGGAAGACAAGAATAGCTTCGTTCAGGATGACTCCTCCTATGCCAACAGCCACGGCAGGACAGGATTCATCTATCTGCGAAACAGATACAGCTTATCAGCTTAACGGTGCCGCTACTTACTATGACTCTTTATTATGGACATCAAGCGGGAACGGTCATTTTGACGACTCAACAATACTTGATCCTGTTTATTATACAGGAAATGATGATATAGACAGTGGCTATGTTGATCTTATATTAACAGCATATGCCATACCTCCGAAGGTTGATTCTGCAAAAGATACCGTTTACCTTAAAATAGTTAATTTACCCGAGGCTTATGCAGGTGATGATACAACAACCTGCGAAAACGATCCTTACCAGTTGGAAGGGGATACCTTGCATGCTGATTCCATATTATGGTCTACCTCAGGTGACGGATCTTTTGACGATACAACAAAAATAGACCCAATATACACCCCCGGAGATGATGATATTGAAACAGGTTATGCAGATCTTACATTAAAGGCATATTCAATTAAACCATGCTCAACCGATTCATCCCACACCATGGTGCTGAACATTGAAAAACTGCCCGAAGCCGATGCGGGTAACAATGATATTAATTGTGAGAATGAACCATATCAGTTAGACGGCTCGGCAGAGAACTATGCTTCCACCTTATGGACTACTGACGGTGACGGCACTTTTGATGATGCGGCATTACTTGATGCTGTTTACACCCCGGGTACTGAAGATGTAGAAAACGGATCGGTTGAACTGGAGCTGCAGGCACATCCCGTATCGCCATGTTCGGATACGGCTTTTGATGATATGGTGCTTACTATTGAAAGAAAAGCCATCTGTAATGCCGGTGATGATGATACCGTATGTGTTAATAAGTCATACCAATTAAACGGTTCTGCAGAATACTATTCTTCTTTAAAATGGGAGACAAGCGGCGATGGTACATTTTCAAATGACACTATCATTGATCCTATATATACACCCGGTTCGGATGATATACAAAGCGGCTCGGTTGAACTCAGTCTTTCTTCATATCCCATATCCCCGTGCGATTACACTGCTACGGACGAATTAACCCTGACAGTTGACCCGTGTACGGGAATAGCTGAATTTACCGGCGCCAATCCGAAAGTTACAATCAGACCTAATCCCAATACGGGTAAGTTTGATTTGATAATTGATTCTGAAGGATGCGAAGACCTGAATATTATAATCCGCGACATGACAGGACGGGTTTTATTCAGTGAAGAATTATCGGATATCTCCGGTCATTATGAAAAGCAGATCGATATCTCGAACCAGCAGAAAGGTGTTTACCTGGTAGATGTGAGATGTGATGCTTATACGGGCTCGCAGAAGATTGTGGTGGAGTAGGCCACCCTTCATTATTTTTAATAAAAATGTAAAAAAGATTTAATTATTTTATATAATTAATTTTTATTGGTATATTTGGAATTGAAATACAAAGGGGATACAGAGATTTGCTGGAACAAAAAAGATACAGTGAAAGCACCAAGGCAACCTATACCAATTACTTCAGCGATTATGCAAGAACATTCAATGGGCGAAACCTCGAAAGAGTTACAACTGAAGAAATAAATCAGTATATTCTGAATTTGATCAGAAAACGTAATATTTCTGCCAGTCAGCAGAACCAGAGGATAAATGCGATTAAATTTTATTATGAAAAAGTGTTGGGCCGTGAAAAGCAGTATTATAATATTGAGCGGCCAAGAAAAGAAAAAAAATTACCTGATGTATTGAGTAAAGAGGAAGTAAAAAAAATCATTGATGCTGCAAAAAACCTGAAACATAAGGCAATTATTGCCCTGATCTATTCCTGCGGGGTAAGGCGAGGTGAGGTTGTGAACCTACTGATAAATGATCTTGACTCAAAACGAATGCTCATAAAGATTAGGGGTGCAAAAGGAAAAAAGGACAGATATGTTCAATTATCTGAAAAATTAATCCTACTTTTGAGAGTATATTTTAAAGAATACAAACCCAAAATGTATCTTTTTAACGGACAAAAAAACCTACAATATACTGGAAGCAGCATTGTAAAATTAGTTGATAAAATTGCCAAAAGAGCAGGAATTAAGAAGAAGGTTTATCCTCATATGTTACGACACAGTTTTGCGACACATCATCTTGAACAAGGAACAGATTTACGATATATTCAGGAATGGTTGGGACATGGGAGTTCAAAAACCACAGAGATTTATACCCATGTTTCAAAAAACTCATTTAAGAATTTTAAAAATCCAATAGATGACATTATTTGAAACAAGAAATAATAAGTTCTACTTACACCCATTATTTGGAAATGTATGTGGAACTTTCAATCTGAGTATAGTAAATATAAGTAGAAGATTCCGTATATACAGTAGTTGGCGTTCATTGTAGAGCAACCTGCATCAAAAAATAGAAAATAAAGAAATTATTATGAATATTTTAAAAGACATAGGAAAAATATTACTGTTGACCATTGTCCTAACAAGCGGACTTGTGGTTAGTAGAATTCTTCTATTAAAACTCAATGTTTATATACCACGCTTTCCGCAACAAGCTGATGAAAATACAGCAATCTATTATTTATTATCTGGAAGTATGCTTTTAGCAAGTGGATGGTATTATCTATTCAAAGGTATTGGTGGCTCAAAAATGGAACGAATTCTAATATCTTTAGTTTTTATTCTTTTCGGATTTTCTTTAGGTGTTACTATTGAAAGTGCCATCTACTCAGATGTTGAATCGTACCATATTAGTATCATTTTACTTTTGCTTCCAATGATTTTATACGCCATCATTATAACCATTATCACAGACGCGAAAAAACTACCGCAACCATTTTATAAAAGACTAATGTCATATTTTAAAACATGGTCGAAAAAAATCTGGCTTAAGAAAATCCTATTAGCTATTATTTCATTTCCAATTATTTACTTCATCTTTGGAATCATTGCATCCCCTTTCGTGACAAATTATTATTCAAAACTTGTGGGCGGCTTACAACTTCCTGACCCAGGAACGATTATAGGAATACAACTAATACGCAGCATACTATTTTTAGCCATAACAATTCCTGTCATTATTAACTGGACTTCAACAAAAACCAAATTGATAATTTCTTTAGGTATTGCTCATTTTGTCATGGTATTCGCATATGATATATATTTAGCGATTGTCATGCCATTTGAATTAGTTTTTATACATGGAATTGAAATTGCAGCAGACTCATTTATATATTCTTGGGTATTAATAAAAATACTATATCATAAAAACAAAATGGCCATACAGAATAAACAACGAAACGCCAACATGCAATAAAAAACATAGGGCAGAAAGCGCTAAATTTGAACGATATAACATTAAATAAACGGCTTGGCAACTTAACAGGTCTGTGCTTCGAACTGCCCTACGTTTCTTATTGCCAACCGTTACCATTTATTATGAGAGAAAAAATTTGCGAATTAGAAAAAAGTTGTAACTTTGTTATTGATTGAAATTTTATAATATGACAGAATTTAAAGAAAAATATATAAATCCATTTACCGATTACGGTTTTAAAAGACTTTTTGGAGAAGAACCAAACAAGGATTTATTATTGGACTTTTTGAATGAACTACTAAAAGAAAAAGAAGGAACAATTACGGAACTATCATATCTACCTAACGAAAAACTGCCAATATCGGTTGGAGACAGGCGAGCGATTTTTGACATTTATTGTACCAATGAAAAAGGTGAGCAGTTTATTGTGGAAATGCAAAAAGCCGAGCAGAAGTTTTTCAAAGACAGAACAATTTATTATTCTACCTTTCCGATTCAGGAACAAGCAAGAAACAAAGACAGGTTTTGGGATTTTGAATTAAAAGCTGTTTATACCATAGGCATTTTAGACTTCGTGTTTGAAGAAAGTGAACCGAATAAATATCGCCACGATGTTAAATTGACTGAAATAGATACTAACAAGGTATTTTACGATAAATTAAATTACATTTATCTTGAAATGCCAAAGTTTGAGAAGACCGAGAAAGAATTAGAAACCCACTTTGACAAATGGATGTTTGTCCTGAAAAACCTACCAAAACTTGACAGGATACCAGTTGAGTTAAAGGAGAAAATATTCTTAAGACTTTTCGAAGTTGCAGAAATTGCAAGATTAAAACCGGAAGAATACAAGAGATATGAAGAAAGTGTAAATGCTTATCGAGATATTTTTAACATTCAGAATACAGCTTTTGAAAAAGGAGAGAAGAAAGGAAAGATTGAAGTTGCTAAAAATCTATTACAAAATGGGGTTGATATTGAGGTAATAATAAGATCAACAGGCTTAACAGAACAAGAAATTAACGAATTGAAATAATAACAAATGGTAACAACGTGTATAAAACATTTGGCAATCAGTGGTTTATCAAGCGATATAGCTCGTATCATCAGTAGTTGTAACTTGATAGGAAATCGCTTCGAAATGCCAAACGTTTCATACACGCAAACCGTCAGACTGTCTAAAAACCCACAATAAATTGTTAATAACAATTAAAAACAA
>CAZJYD010000040.1:2617-29773 GCA_964550205.1 uncultured Bacteroidales bacterium | reverse complement strand
TAATTTACAACAAACTTCCCTTTATCCAACAACTTTCCCCCGCTTTTTAGTTCTATTAAATATACCCCGCTTTTCCAGCGGCTTACATCTATTTCCGTTTGGGTTTGGTTTTTTGTAAGATGCAAGCTTTTTATTTTGCGGCCAAATATATCATAAATAATTAAGTCTGAATCACCTTGCAAACCATAGTGTACTTTGCTTACTTCAAAGTTCCCGGTTTGTTGTTTGCTGACTGTGTATTCCGGCAATTCTACAGTTATTTTTTCATTTGCCGGGTTGGGGTATATTTTTAAATGGCTTCCTTCTGCTGTGGTAAAGGGTTCTTCCATATCCACCCAAATCCCGCAATCTATTGTTAAGGTATCAGAAACAATGCTGTCCGGGCAAAGTGTATCGTAGTTCAATTGTACGTTGTAAAGCGTATCATCCTCTAAATCCTGGTTAAGTTTGAACAGGTATATGTCCCAGAAATTACCATCATAGAAACTACACATTACTAAAACTTTATTATCATAAGTTATCACTGTATTGTGTGGTGAAAGGAGCTGATCGTATAAAGTTCTTTGGGAAATTACATTTCCTGCTGTGTCGGTTAAAAACAATTCGCAATGTCCCTGGTAGGGAGGTTCCTTCTCCTCCCATCTTCCCCCAACAACAAAAAGGCTATCCTGCAAAAAGTTTAAAGTTGATCCAGCACCTCCTAATCCATTATTCAATATGGTATAAAAATCTATTTTTATTCCATTATTTAAAATTTTATAAACAGTTGGGTTGAATTGATGATTAAATATCTTGGACCCAACTGATAAATAATAATTTGTTCTTTGTATTGTTTGATATGCTGTATTTAATTCATAAACCGAATCATTCCATATAACATCATATACCTCATTTCCATCCCTATCTACTTTTATCCAAAATCCATTAGTGGAATTTGTGGCACTGTATTCACAGGAACCAGTAATTAAGTATGAATTATCATCAGGAAACAGTGTTAAATCAAAACCTTCTTCATTATAAATATCCGGATCAAGTTGTGCATATAAATGAGACCATAGTACTTCACCCGTTTGATCAAGCTTAAACAAAAATATCCTTTCATAAGGATCAGGGCTATGGTACATGCTTAAGGCAATAAAGCACGTATCAGGTGTCTGTATCACTTTTACTCCCCGGTTATACGAATCCGAATGCAAGGTTTTGCACCATTCAATATTTGCACAGGCATCCAGCTTCATAACGATAGGGTCTTCGTCAATATCATATTTGCTACACCTGAATATCATGATATATCCACCATCATAGGTCTGGTTTATATCATCAATGTAATACCTGTATGCTCCTTCCCCGATTTTTTTATCCCAGAGTATTTCACCGTCTGTATCAGTTTTTATTAGCCATATGTAGCGGTAGTAATCATTTAAGTAAATATTTCCGGCTATTAAATAGCCTTTATCATATGTCTCTATAACTTTACAAGAGCTTGCATCAATATTATTTCCATATACCTTTGGCCAGGTTTGGGATTTTATGCTTAAGGTTATAAAAAATAATGTAGTGGCTAAAATGCTGCAATTTCTTATCATAAGACTAATTTATTTTAATAAGTTTTTTGACTAAAGGAAACGAATTCGTTTTTAATGAAACAATATATATCCCGGGTTGCCAGGAATTTACATTCAGCAGGTGTTGTCCTTTTTGGTAATTAAGTTTAGCAGAATATATTTCAATCCCATTAACATTAAATACTCTTAATATAAGATTGTAATCTGGTAAGTCATCAATTTCATAATCTACCAATACACTTGAATTTGTGGGATTAGGTATAAGTTTTAAATATTCTTTATGTATTTCGGGTTCGTTTCCAGGAAAAGCAATTTCGCGACTTTTATGATTGGTTGAACTAGGAAAATAATACGTTTCTTTTTTTAGCAATTTTTTATTTGCAGCAAGTAAATTTTCAGCGTAAACACTTATTAAGGGAAGCTTATCGGTTCGAATTCCATGAAGTTCAGCTATTTCATTACTGTCTAATGAGAGATTAGATATCTCATCCGCTTTTTGTGCAATTAAAATATCCATGAGCTTTGAAAAACCCGAAACAATAGAATCCTCCGTTGCATTAAGGTTTAATTCGGAAGAAATGGAATTAATGCTGTTTCTTGCATTGAGCGTATCCCCTTGTGAAAAATAGGCATAAGAAATTTGTAATTTCCTCATCATGGAGAGTTCGTTTTTAATACTCAAAATAATGCTGTCGGCAGTATTATTAAATGAAGTATCGGACAAATAACACCTATTGATCGCATTCAAATATTTATCTTTTTTGTTTTCCCGCAATTGTTTTTCCGATTTTAACAAATCAAATGCATCCAGGCTGTATTTGGCTTCCCTGATCTGTTCTTTCATATATACAGGCATTTTTATATTGCGCTTGTCAATATGTTTAAAGTGCTTTTCTTTTCTGGCTGCGTGAGGGTTAGCCTTCATGATGTCCCGGAGAAAAGGATTGGGTAAAACTGATTCCTTTTCAATGCACAAGGAAACCACTGTATCCGATAAATAAGGAGAGTATTCAATTAATTGCTGCCGCAATGCTTTTGATTGTGAAGGATTGCTATTATCAATATCATCCAGTAACTCACTTGTACTACCACCATCCACATTTTCATACAAATTTGATTTAAGTTGTCCTATCCGTTCTTCTTCACAATCAATACTGTATTTCAAATCTTCAATGCTTCCACCGTTGAATGATGATGGACAGGATTCTTCTTTAATGTATAACAAATTCATATAATGAAAAATGATCAGTTCCGTGGAATCATTTACATTTTTTGGATATATACGCGGGTACTCAATAGAATAATCATGGTACAGATAATTAAAGTATTCGGTTGTATCATTTAGATAATTGAAATATTTGATTTTGACGGTATCAGGATCATCTTCAAACACGGTAAAAGTATTCCCCGCCGGGCCTGTTGTCGTTGTATCCGTAGCCGAACCCTGGTATTCTGCAATGCCCTGTTCGAGGGGTAGGCCTCCCAATGAGGTATCGGGCACAACAAAAATGTCATTCATGTTGTACCTGTAATCATTGCATTTAATGCAAAGTCCGGTCGTGTCGCCCCGGTTCACCCCTTCCACAATGGTGGCATAATAATTATTGTTGAAATAATTGTTGTAAATCTCATTGTTGGCTGTGCCGGAGTTTTTGATATATAGACCAACTTGGGTGGTTGTATCATCATTACTCATATTAGGATTATAATAAGAAGTAAAAGTATTTTCTTCGATTTGATAACCAGTGCAGTTATCAAGATAAATTCCAGATGTTGTATCAGTTTTTTTTGGTTTTTTTATATTAAAACTACATTGTATAATAGACGAATTGCTTGTACCCGATATGTAAATAGAACTATAATTTTTTACGAAATTTGTATTGCTTACTGAAATATAACTTGTTGTATTCCATTCAAGTGCATAAATTCCATAATTAAGATTATTAAAGGTACACCGTAGTCTTGAAGTATCAGGACAAGGTTCATATTGAACAGTACAAAGATAATCGGTACTAAAAGCACTGCCCACTGAATAAATACCGTATCCCCTACGCTGGTCAGCTTTATAATGCATGTCTTCAGGGTCACTTCCTTTAAAATCACAAGCCTTAAAAACAATTCCCTTTACTTCCTTCATTACAACGTGTTTATTAGGTGGATAGTAATACTCGTGATTATTATCGGTTTCGAAAATACATTGTCTGAAATAGCTTTGATTATCGAGTTCTACTGAAGGATAAAATGGATGCATATTTCTGTATGGTTGAAACAGTACATCAATACTGTTGTAATAAAATAAATGTTTGTTTTCATTTTGCCTGGTATTGGTTGTTATTATTTTTTTTGTTTACAGGTATTTCAAACATTTGTAAAAAATATATAAAGAATTTATAAAGGTATAATATAAGTATTTGTTTGTCAATGAAAATTAGTAAAAATAATTAAGTGGAGGTTTTTACCTTATCAGCACTATCTCATTTGTTTCAATAATAGAAGCTTACTTTGTGGGGAAGATCCATTCAATAATATATTACTTTTTTGTCTCCCACATAAAAAAGTTACAATCTTTTCAAAGGTTGAAAAGTTGTTCTAAGTAAACATTATTGGATAATCATCACAGAAGCGTGGAGGGGTTTGATATAAAATTCCCGGACGAGACCCTCGCCAGCATTGGAATTTCATAAAAATAGCACCCGGATAAATCCGGGTGTTATTCTAATCGGTATGATATACAAGCTGATGATGTTAAAAAGAACAAACAACACCGTAGGTGTTGGATTATTTTAAACCTTTGTTATTCCATTTCTTTCACGAAATAATAACTTTGGTTATTTTTACCTGATGATTTTAAGGCACCGAGAGATAAAAGAAAAGTTCGGGATATTTATGCCTCCCGCAGTTGGTTATTCACTTTCTGTTCTGTATTATTTATTAAGACATTACAAAACAGAGTTAAAATATATACCAAGAGCTACCGTAATTACACTTATCAATTTAATAAACAGTCCTTTTCGTTTAAATGAAAGAATAATTACCAATAAAAAAATTAAATCGCTCGACATAAAACAAGATCCTGTTTTTATTATAGGTCACTGGAGAAGCGGCACTACCCTGTTGCATACCTTATTAACACAGGATAAGCAAATGGCTTATGTTTCAACCTATCAAAGCGTATTTCCAGAATCTATCTTTGTTCAACCGGGTAAATTCATCTTCAAAAATTTTACTGATTTACTTATACCTGCCACACGTGAAGGCGATAATGTGAGATTGAATCCCGACTTCCCACAGGAAGAAGAATTTACACTTGGAAGCAAACATCCGTCCAGTTTTTATTACTTCTGGTTTTTTCCAAAAAAAACCTTAGAATTTTACGACAAATTCATTAGCCTTAAAAATATCAATTCCGGGCAACTCGAAAACTGGAAAAGAGATTACAAAACACTAATTAAAAAAGCATGTCTGAATACGGGGAAACCCGTTTTTTTATCAAAAAATCCTCCCAATACCGCCAGAATAAAATTACTTCTTGAAATGTTCCCTAATGCAAAATTCATTCATATATACAGGAACCCTGTACTTGTTTTTCTCTCAACCATGAAGTTTTATACGACTATGATGCCTCATCTGCAATTTCATTCCATTTCGGAAGAAAGACTTCAGGAATATATTATTGAGGTTTATAAAAATCTGATGCATCAATTTTTATATGATAAAAAATTAATCCCGGAGAAAAACTTCATCGAATTACGATTCGAAGATTTGGAATCGAAACCCCTTGCAAAGATTGAAAAAATATATAATAAATTGGATTTACCGGGATTTAACAGTGCAAAGCTGGCATTCGAACGATATATTGAAGCCACCAGTGGCTACAAAAAAAATAAACATAAGATCAAAAAAGACACTCTTGAGAAGGTGAAAGATGAATGGTCGTTTACTATGAAAAAATGGAATTATGATATTCCTGAAAGCATTGAGATAGGATAGTGTCAAACCATATAATTTATCCAGGATCAATTTATCATATATATATTTAAACAGGCAAAAAGGAATATTTTTTTGAATATTGGAGCATTTGTTTAGTGTAACTTTCGGGATATTCGAACTTCACATCAATTATTTCGTTTCCGTCATAAACGGGAATAAACTTAGGATTAATAAATCCCCCGTAAGGTGCGAGATTTAATCTTCTGTATCTTTTCAGCACTTCCCTGTGAAGTTCACGATTGAATTTAACCGCATATTTCTCAACTATCTCTTTGCCTGCATCATAATCCCCTTCCGATTTTATTCGCTGCACTTCTATCAATAACTTCTTTATCAAATTCTTAAGTTTTGCATAATCATTAATCCTGACATATGTTTTACTCTTCTTTCTGAATATTTCAATTACATTCTGTTTTTTACCTTGTTCATAACACCATTTTGCAATTAGCTGCCGGTTTCGCATATGAGCTTGCTCAATATCTTTACCAGGTTCTATTCTGATAAGTTGCGTCATCAGGCCATTTCTTATATATCCGTCATACATGGCTTTGGAAGCATCAATGTTTGGTAATACTTTTAGATCAAGCATTTTTTGATCCATTATATAGTAAAGCGCAAAAAGGTCGGCGCGTGCTTCTTCAAGCGGCGATCCATAATATCTTAAGGCTTTTGGATCTGTGCCTGAAAGTAACTGTCCCGATCCATGTCCCAAACACTCGTGAAGATCAGTATGAACATTACCCGCCAGAGTACCGTATTTCCTTGCTCTTTCTATTTCTTCCTGTGATGCAGCAAATTCCTCAAGGAAGCCGCTACCAAGAGCAACCTGATCATAGGCATAAGTTATATTATTCAGTGTAACCGATTTTGAGCCATGCTCTTTTCGTATCCAATCCGAGTTTGGTAAATTAATACCAACAGGTGTTGCCGGATAGCAGGCACCACCCAGTTGCGCTACAGTGATAACTTTAGCTGTTACACCTTTAACTTTATTTTTCTTAAACCTCGGATCAACGGGAGAATGATCTTCGAACCATTGAGCATTATTACTGATTGTTTGAGCACGTTTGGTTGCCTCTTTATCTGTGAAATCCACTATTGATTCCCATGTAGCTTTTCTGTCGAGAGGATCATCATATGTTTCAATAAAACCATTAACATAATCCACAGCGGCATTACCATCATTAAGCCATAATATATTAAACTCATCCCATACCCTAAGATCACCTGTCTTGTAATAATTTATAAGCTTTTCAAGCGCTTTTTCCTGATTTTCATTTTCGGCCACAGTTCTGGCCTTTTCAAGCCAATAAATAATTTTTTCTATTGTCTGCCCGTATAAACCGTCGAGTTTATATGTCTTTTCAAAAACACTGTTGTTTTCTTTAACAAGTTTTGAATTAAGGCCATATAAAAGCGTGGTTTCATCCGAATGATTTTCTAGCCTCTCATAATAATCGGTAACTTCTGTAGCTTTTACATTTTCATAAAAATTAACCGCTGATTCAGCTACTACATCTTTATCCGGATCATTCACAACTTTCCTTGGAGCAACATCAGGATCACAAATAATAACTGATATCCAATTAACAAATTCATCTGTCTTTTGTCCTTTTTTAAGTGGGAGATCAGCTCCTTCGGAATTATAAACCAACTCATTAAAATATTGCTTATCAAATCCTGGATTTATTTTATCATTAGAATAATGATGATGAATTCCGTTAGAAAACCAAATCCTTTTCAGGTAAACCTCAAATTTCTTAAAATTATCCGAATTTCTGTTACCATGATAATTCTTGTATATTTCTTCCAGTGTCTTTCTTACCACCAGATTATATTTATAATTCTGATCGTAAATTATATCTCTTCCTGCATGGGCAGCCTCACTCAGGTAGTAAATCAATTTTTTTTGAGAGAGTGTTAATGAGTCAAAACCCGGTAGCCTGTAACGCATTATCTTAATATCAGCAAACTGATCAATTTTATATTCAAATTTTTCTTTGATCTTGTCTTCTCCTTTCCCTGTCAATTAATAAAATTTCTTTTACTCTTTCAGAAGTGCAAATTCAATTAACCTTTATAGATAGGCAACTTAACGATTTGTGCTTTAAGAAGTTTCTCTCTGATCTTAATATAAATTTCGTTACCAAATTTATAATGTTCTTTATCAACGTATCCCATTCCTATACCTTTCTTCATCATCGGAGACATAGTCCCCGAGGTCACTTCACCAATTTTATTTCCTTCCTCATCAAATATTTCATAATGCTGGCGGGGAATGCCTTTATCTATCATTTCGAATCCACGCAGTCTTCTTGTCAGTCCATCTTCTTTTTGTTTTCGTAGATAATCACGATCGATAAAATCGTTACCATCAACAAATTTGGTAATCCATCCTAATCCGGCTTCGAGCGGAGAAGTATTCTGGTCAATATCATTACCATACAGGCAAAAGCCCATTTCCAGCCTGAGTGTGTCGCGTGCAGCAAGGCCAATGGGTTTAATCCCGAATTCCTTACCTGCTTCCAATACGGCCTCATATATCTTTGGTGCATCTTCGTTTGCCATATATATCTCGCATCCCCCGGCTCCGGTATAACCCGTGGTTGATAAAATCATGTTGTTAACACCCGCAAAATTCAGCTTTTTAAAAGTGTAAAACTCCATATCCTCAATGTTTTCATCTGTCAGCTTTTGCATAGCCTTTAATGCCAGAGGGCCCTGAACAGCCAGCAGTGCAATTTCATCGGAAGCATTATAAATATCCGCTCCTTTGGTGTTTTGTTCTTTCACCCAGTTCCAGTCCTGATTGATATTTGCTGCATTGACGACCAGCAAATAAGTATGCTCATCAATACGGTAAACCAGCAGATCGTCAACAATACCACCCTTACCGTTTGGCATGCAACTATACTGAACTTTACCATCAAATAATTTTGCCGCATCATTTGTGGTAATGCGTTGAACAAGTTCAAATGCTTTAGGTCCTTTTATCCATATCTCTCCCATATGGGATACATCAAAAACACCTAATTTCTTCCTAACGTTAATATGTTCCGCATTTATACCTTCAAATTGTATTGGCATATAATAACCTGCAAAAGGAGCCATTTTGGCACCAAACTTTTCATGATAATCTGTTAATGCTGTCCTTTTCATCACATATTCTTTTATAATTAAAATAAGAAGGCAAATGTACAAAATACACAATGAATAATATATTATTAAGTTTAAAATTAGATCATATAGAAATTCTATTTTTGTATTATCTTTGATAATTGCATGAATACTCAAGTTTTTAACCTGGCCAGAAAAAACACACCTCGCTGGTTGATAGTATTGATTGACCTGTTTATAGTAGCTATATCTGTTGTTATAGCATACTTACTGCGCTTTAATTTTGAAATACCTGAATGGGAATTGAAGCCCATGCCTGAGGTACTTGGTTATATTGTTCTGATACGCTTTATAAGTTTTCTGATAGGCAAGACTTATGTTGGTATTGTAAGGTATACAAGTACTCAGGATATTGTGCGATTATTTATTGTGATGATGGCAGGAAGTATATTCTTCGGTCTGACAAACATTTTTACTTATTACCAGTTTGATCAAATATTTTTCATTCCCTTTTCCATTATAATCATTGAATTTATTACCAGCACTCTTGGTATGGCGGCAATAAGGATAATCGTTAAGGTAACTTACCTTGAGCTAACCCATCCTTCCGGAAGCAGAACCAAAGTTGTAATCTTTGGCGCGGGTGAAGCAGGCCTGCTTACAAAAAGAGTACTCGAAAGAGATGTCGGATCGAAGCTTAAAGTATCTGCTTTCATTGATGATGATCCACTGAAGGCAGGTAAAAAAATTGAGGGCACCGAAATATATCCCACCAGTAAGCTCAATACACTCTTAAAAGAAAAAAATATCGAACAGGTAATAATTTCCGTTCAAAAACTGAATCCTGAGAAAAAACAAAAGATCATAGAAATCTGTTTATATCACAATGTAAAAGTATTAAATGTTCCTCCCATCATCAAGTGGATAAACGGTGAGCTGAGTTTTAACCAGATCAGAAAAATAAATATTGAAGACCTTCTTGAGCGGGAAGTAATACGACTTGAAGAAAATAAAATAAAACATGATCTCAAAGGAAAGACGATACTTATCACAGGCGCCTCAGGATCAATAGGAAGCGAGCTGGTAAGACAAATATCAGGCTTTTCACCGGGTAAGCTGATATTGATAGACCAATCGGAAAGTTCGCTTTTCAATCTTGAACTGGAATGTATTGAAAAGTTCAACAATATCGAATATGAATTTTTGGTAGCCGATATCTTCAACCATCAACGAATTAAAAATATCTTTAATAGATTTACTCCGCAGATAGTATATCATGCCGCAGCATACAAGCACGTGCCCATAATGGAAAACAATCCTCTCGAAGCAATATACACCAATGTATTGGGAACTAAGATAATTGCCGACCTTTCTATTGAAAACAAAATTGAGAAGTTCATTATGATCTCAACCGATAAAGCTGTAAATCCCACCAGTGTTATGGGTGCGTCTAAAAGGATAGCAGAGATATATTCCCAGTCGCTTAACCAGAAAAACAATACTAAGTTTATAACCACCCGTTTTGGCAATGTTTTAGGTTCTAACGGTTCGGTAGTTCCTTTATTCAGGGAACAGATCGAAAAGGGCGGTCCACTCACTATCACCCATCCTGAAGTAACAAGATATTTTATGACTATTCCTGAAGCATGCCAGTTGGTTCTGGAAGCCGGAGCTATGGGCAAGGGAGGTGAAATTTATATTTTCGATATGGGAAAAGCAATCAAAATTATTGACCTTGCAAAGAAAATGATAAAACTTTCAGGACTGGAACTGGGAAAGGATATCCAGATAAAATATATCGGACTGCGCCCGGGTGAAAAGC
Source organism: uncultured Bacteroidales bacterium (assembly GCA_964550205.1). Classification (GTDB taxonomy): domain Bacteria; phylum Bacteroidota; class Bacteroidia; order Bacteroidales; family JAIOZK01; genus JAIOZK01. Next base: position 19,279 of record CAZJYD010000040.1, on the reverse strand, counting down.
TTTACGAAGAGCTGCTTAATGACAAAGAGAACACACTTCCCACACATCATCCACAGATACTGATAGCCAAAACTCAGAAATATGATTTTAATTCCGTTAATAAAAATATTGATGCACTAATGAATATCTCAAAACGAAATAACGAAGTGAAACTGGTTAAAAAAATGAAGGAGATAGTTCCTGAATTCAAGAGTAAAAACTCCGTTTACGAACAATTAGACACCGATGCCGACGTTGATGTAGTATGAAGCACATAACAATATACCGAAATTTATTATTGATTATTATAGTTTTTTTTACCATACACCTTCGCGGTGCACATTTATTAATTCCAATGGATAATTCACAGAGCAATCATTTAAAGGCATATGGAATTGCCTACTGGGTTCTGCAAAATGATGTTGAAATCAATTGGTTATTGAATTACCGTGGAGGAAGTTACCTGCTCCCATACAACCAGGCTTTTGAAGATGAATGTGTTGTGAGAGATGTCAGTTATGAAGTTATTGCCGATGTACAGGCTGAGGCAATATTACAGAAAATAGCCGATCCCGAAATAAATATGGATGCTGTTAAGCTTCATAAAGCACCAAGAATTGCTGTATACTCACCAAAAAATAAGCAACCCTGGGATGATGCCGTCACCCTTGCCCTGACATATGCTGAGATACCTTATGATGTGGTTTATGATATTGAAGTGCTTAATGGTGTTTTACCAACATATGACTGGCTTCATCTTCATCATGAAGATTTTACAGGACAATACGGCAAATTCTGGGCACGATACCGTGATTACCCATGGTATCAGGAAGATGTAAGAGTTAATGAAGAAATAGCAAGAAAGATGGGATATTCGAAAGTATCTGAGCTTAAACTTGATGTTGTTAAAAAGATCAGGGAGTTCACTGCTGGAGGTGGTTATCTCTTTGCCATGTGCTCTGCACCGGATAGTTATGATGTAGCCCTTGCCGCTGACGATGTTGATATTTGTGAGGTAATGTTTGATGGCGACCCCCCTGATCCCAATGCTCAGGAGAAGCTGGATTATTCTAATTGCTTTGCCTTTAAAGATTTTGCCATAAGCATGAATCCTTATGAGTATGAAATTTCTTCTATTGACGTTACCCAGACACGTCCAAAATCACTGCGTGAAGCAAATGACTTCTTCACCCTGTTTGAATTTTCAGCAAAATGGGATCCTGTACCCACTATGTTATGCCAGGATCATACAATGGTAATAAAAGGATTTATGGGACAAACAACTGCATTTAATAAGAAATACCTGAAATCAAATGTATTGATTATGGGCGAGAATAAAGCTGCCGGCGAAGCCAGATACATACATGGAGATTTTGGAAAAGGAACATGGACTTTTCTCGGAGGACATGATCCTGAGGATTATCGTCATCTCATCGGCGATCCGCCAACAAAACTGGAGCTGTATCCCAATTCGCCAGGATACCGGCTAATTCTGAATAACATATTGTTTCCTGCGGCCAAGAAAAAGAAAAGAAAAACATGATCACTCCAGTGGCGGACGATATGTAAATAAAAATTGCTCTTTAAAAATAATACCGTCGAAATTCATTTCAAAAAGACCGGAGCATATATCCGATTCAAAAGACACCGAACCCGAATTACATTTAATATCGGGAGTGATTATATCCATATTACCTCCTTTAAACCATATACATGAGGTATCCATGACTATACCATCAGTAATACTCATATTAAAATCAATATCGTATGTGGAAATTCCTGTGGCTGTTCCTTCAACCAGAAAATTATCATCGGTAAAGTCTTGTGGTGTATCCATACCGGTAGTCCAGACAAATGTGCATTCGTAAGTCCATTTAACAGTACCGGATGATTCATATCGCAATATTGAAATATCACCGGTAGTAGCTTTATAATTAATATTACCGTTAGCAGGATCATCTTCCAGTTTTATTGTAAAATCACCTGAGAGTATATTATCCTCAACTGCAAAACCCTCAAAATAAATGTATGCATCACCGGTTGTATCTGAAAAAGGAGTATATACCCTAACTATGCAATCTCCTCTTCTGTATAAACCATCAGGGCATAAAAAATCCCAGTCGGGATAATTCACTATTATGCTAATTGAATCGCCTGAAGGAAATTCATAATATGACATGTCTGCACCAAAAATTTTCATATAACCATTATTTTTCAGGATAGTATCATAAAATGACTGGTGTAAAATCCGGAAAAGATCATTAAAAATATCAATCGTCATTATGCTGTTTTTGGCTGCGCTAATGTTCTGATCATAATCGTATGATTCATTATCATTCTTGCAGCTAAAGAAACTTAAAATGAATAATACAGAAAGCAAGTATACAATCTTTTTCATCGCAACCTATTTTTTAAGTCATAGATAATAAACCGAAAAATCAAATATTTATTTCCTTTCAAATATTAAAAATGAATATTTGAAATCATTCTGGGGGTCATTATTAATATCTTCTTTTTCCATCAAATTCCAATTGTTCAGATCAATTTCCGGGAAAAAAGTATCTGCTTCAAAATCCTTATGAACCAATGTAAGATAAAGTTTATTGGCATACGGAAGGAACTGACGATATATTGATCCGCCACCAATTACAAAGCTTTCTTCTTTTTCATCACATAATTCAATAGCTTCTTCAATGGAATAAACTGTTTTACATCCTTCATAACAATCGGTTTCATTATCGGAGATAACGATATTTGTTCTGTTTGGCAGCGGGGCATTTGGTAATGATTCAAAGGTTTTTTTACCCATTATGACCTGATGTCCTTCTGTTATCTTTTTAAACCTTTTCAGATCCTTTGAAATATGCCATAGCAGTTTATTATCTTTACCAATAGCCCAGTTCCTGGCGACAGCTACAATTATCGATATCTTTTTTTTCATTTATTTGACAATTAATTTCTTAATTACAATTTATTCAACACTTCAATTAAACAGAAATTTTCCCTTTAATATGTGGGTGTGATTTATATCCTTTTAATTCAAAGTCCTCGTATTCAAAACCGAACAAATTTTTTATTTTCGGATTGATATACATTTCAGGTAAGGGATAAGGTTTTCGGGTAAGTTGCAGCTTTACCTGTTCAATATGGTTTAAATAAATATGTGCATCACCGAATGAATGTACGAAATCACCAGGTTTCAGATCCGTAACCTGTGCCATCATCATTGTAAGTAATGAATAGGAGGCAATATTAAAAGGAACTCCCAGAAAAATATCCGCACTGCGTTGATATAAATGACATGAGAGCCTGCCTTCAGCAACATAAAACTGAAATAGAATATGACAGGGTGGTAAAGCCATTTTATGAAGCTCACCAACATTCCATGCACATACTAAATGTCTTCTTGATACTGGATCATTTTTTATTGATTTGATAACATTAGAGATCTGATCAACTTTTTCCCCTTCCGTTGTTGGCCATGATCTCCATTGATATCCGTAAATATGACCAAGGTCGCCGTTTTCATCCGCCCATTCATCCCATATGGACACCTTATTATCATTCAGGTATTTAATGTTAGTATCTCCCTTAAGAAACCACAGCAGCTCGTAGATAATAGACCGCAGGTGTAATTTCTTGGTTGTAAGTACAGGAAATCCTTCATTCAGATCAAAACGCATCTGATATCCAAAAACTCCTATAGTACCTGTTCCTGTCCTGTCTTTTCTTTCATTCCCTTTGTTTAGCACATGTTCAAGTAAATCGAGATATTGACGCATAATCGAAATCTTATTTTACCATAGTTCAAAGATTATAATAAATTTAGGAAATAGGTACAGATATGGATTATTTTTATAAACAATTCTTAAACATCTAATTAATAATAATTTAAAAAAAGAAATGCCTCAGTTAACCAATAATCATCCCCACAACTGTTGCTGATAATAATGAAGCAATAGCTCCTCCTATCAATGCCCTGAATCCCAGATGGGAAAGTACTTTCTTTTTATTCGGTGCAAGGGCACCGATTCCCCCCAACTGAATTCCGATAGATCCGAAATTTGCAAAACCGCATAATACATATGTGGCAATCACAATGGATTTTTGGTAAGTGAAACTTGTTGTATTAATCAGCTCTCTCATATTTATATATGCAATCATTTCATTTAAAATGATCTTTTCTCCGAAAAGCTGTGCAACCAAAGTCATATCTTTGGCAGGAACTCCTATTGCCCATGCAACAGGAGTAAAAATATATCCTAAAATAAATTGCAGGCTTAATTCATCATATTGTCCATTTGTAACATCTACTATCCATGTATTTAAGCTGGTCCAGTCGCCTATTTTCAACAGTATAAAATTCAGCATTGCCATAAAGGCAAGAAAAACTATGAGCATGGCACCCACATTCACTGCAAGTCTTAATCCCTGTCCGGTACCATTAGTTATTGCTTCCAGAATATTTGTACCTATTTTATCTTTTGTTATTCTGATTGATGAATCAATAGGTTCGGTTTGTGGAATTAGGATTTTGGCAGCAACAACTGCTCCCGGAGCAGCCATAACCGAAGCAGTGATCAGATGCTTTGCAAATAATGCTCTCTCTGCAGGATCATCACCACCAAGCAATCCGATATAAATGGCCATAACACTGCCCGCAATAGTTGCCATACCACCAACCATGACCATCATAATTTCCGAACGATTCATCTTCTTTAAATACTCTTTAATTAATAAGGGCGACTCAGTTTGCCCCAGGAAAATATTGCCCGTAGCAGATAAGCTTTCCGCTCCGGATATTTTCAAAGCTTTGGTTAGAAGCCATGCAAGAACGTATACAATTTTCTGAATAACTCCGTAGTAAAATAACACACTGGTCAGCGCCGAAAAGAAAAGTATAACAGGCAAAATCTGAAAAGCAAAGATCACCCCTATTGAATCAGTATTTACCAAATTGCCAAAAACAAACTCACTACCAGCCATTGTAAAATCAAGAACTTTGATAAACACTTTTCCTATTAATGCAATGATATGTTGGGCAAGCGGTATCTTTAAAACCAAGATAGCAATACAAATCTGTACTAATAATCCAATAATAACCAGTCGCCACGAAATGGCTTTCCGGTTAGTGCTTAATAAAAAGGCCAGAAGAATAACCGTAATCAATCCTATTATTCCCCTGTATAATGAAGTGAAACTAAAGCCCAGGTCTGCTTCTCTTAATTCTTTTGATTCCTCAATAAAAGATAATCCATTTGTTTCATAATGATCTTTTAAGAAGGTGTCTGCTTTTTCACTTCCAAACTGATATATGGTATCTATCCTAGCAGTGTCGGTTGTTTGTGATACTTCCTTCCCATATCCTAATGCAGATACTGATAATAAAGTACATATGATAAAAAAAACAAATCTGTTCCTCATTAAACGGATGCTAATTAATCGCGCCAAAGATAAGATAATTGAAAATAATTTTGACCAGGATTATTTTTATATACGCAAAAATAAAATGATGCAAAACAGGAATTACTATTTGTACTTACTTTTTCTTCTTTTAATTTCATCACGTATTACAGAAGCCTTTTCATATTCTTCTTTATCCACGGATTTTTTTAAAAGATCATAAAGTTCATTAATTGAATAATCCTTTAGTTCATTATGTTTCCCTGAAGGCTTTTTATATTTTGAAGTCACTTTGGAGGAGGATGGCTTTGTTTTCTCATCCATAACTACACCAGCTTCAGCCATAATTTTTTCATAAGTATATATAGGACATTTAAAACGTATGGCAAGTGCAACGGCATCAGAAGTCCGGCTATCTATTTCTGTTTCTGCACCATCCTGTAAGCATATTAATTTAGCATAAAAAACACCTTCGTGGAATTTATCTATTATTACCTCTCGGATTTTTATTTTATAGCTATCTGCAAAATTTTTGAATAGATCGTGTGTCAGTGGCCTTGATGGTTTCATTTTTTCCAGTTCGATAGCAATCGCTTGTGCCTCAAAACCTCCAATAATAATAGGTAAGCGGCGTTTGCCTTTTGTTTCACCCATAATTAAAGCATAAGCCCCACTCTGCGACTGGCTGTAAGACATTCCTATTATTTCAAGCTTGATTTTATTCATAAAACTACTTTTCTTCCTTTACTAAAAAACTAATATAGAAATAATTTTCAATATATTACAAATTAAAGCACTTTTTTTACACATACCGCAATAACTATTCCTATTTATAAAGCAATTTAATAATTTATTATTGTCCGACCACGTGTCTTATTATTTTTTTATAATTTAGCCCTCTTTAAAAATTAATTAACCATAAAAAATTAAAATTTTATGAAAAGGATAATTACGTTTTTAGCATTAGCCATGTTGCCGTCATTAACCTTCGCAAGTGAGGCGGATTTACCGATTCCCGATTTAAAGAACAGTATTTTTTGGTTAACCAACCTTAATGGATGGTCGTTGCTTATGTGGGGGTCCATAATTATTCTGATAGGAATATTATTTGGAATTTATCAATATGCTTCCATAAGGAAAATCCCTGCACACAAAGCAATGCTTAATGTTTCAAACACCATCTACGAAACATGTAAAACATATTTGCTGCAGCAGGGAAAATTTCTTATAATACTTTTTCTTATCATTGCTGCAGCCATATTATATTATTTCTTAGGATTAGTAGAAGGCATGACAGTACCCAAAGTGTTAATGATCCTTTTCTGGACTGTAGTAGGAATTTTAGGTTCCTATGGTGTTGCATGGTTTGGTATTAGAATAAATACTTTAGCTAACAGCCGTACCTCTTTTGCTGCGCTAAAAAACAAACCTTTCGAGGTTCTTTCAATACCACTTAAATCAGGCATGAGTGTAGGGTTATTACTTGTTTGTGTGGAACTGATCATGATGCTTATCATACTACTATTTATGCCTGGCGATTATGCAGGAGCATGTTTTGTTGGTTTTGCTATTGGTGAATCATTGGGAGCTTCCGCATTAAGGATTGCAGGGGGTATCTTCACTAAAATTGCAGATATTGGTGCCGACCTTATGAAAATAGTCTTCAAGCTTCCGGAGGATGATCCGAGAAACCCTGGTGTTATTGCAGACTGTACCGGTGATAATGCGGGTGACAGCGTAGGCCCTACAGCAGATGGTTTCGAAACTTACGGAGTAACAGGAGTTGCACTGATTGCCTTTATAGTGTTATCAATTGATTTCAATTCCCTGAATATATTCCCGACGGAATCGTCAGCGCTCCAGTTTCAGAGTATACTCATAGCATGGATCTTTGCGATGCGTATATTGATGATCTTCACTTCACTTGCAGCTTATTATATCAATCATACGTTTTCAAAAGCAAGGTTTGGTGAATCAAAACGATTCAATTTTGAAACACCGCTTACCAATCTTATCTGGATAACATCAATCCTTTCGATCATTGTTACTTTCATTGTAAGTTATTTAATGATTGGGAAAATCGATACTATACAAGGTCCCGTAACAAACTTATGGTGGAAGTTAGCAGCAATTATCAGCTTCGGAACCCTGGCTGCGGCAATAATACCTGAATTCACCAAAGCCTTTACAAGTTCTAAGTCAAGACATGTACGGGAGATAGTGACTGCATCAAGAGAAGGAGGACCCTCATTAACAATTCTTTCAGGAATAGTTACCGGAAATTTCAGCGCTTTCTGGAAAGGACTGGTAATTGTTGCACTCATGACAGGTGCATTTTATTTCAGCACTCTGGGATTGAATGAGTTTATGACTTATCCATCGATATTTGCATTCGGACTTGTAGCATTCGGATTCCTGGGAATGGGACCTGTAACAATAGCTGTAGACAGTTATGGCCCGGTTACCGATAATGCCCAATCTGTATTTGAATTATCAAGGATAGAACATTTACCGAATATTAAGGAGGAGATAAAAAAAGACTACGGCTTTGATCCGAATTTTGAAGACGGTAAACACCAACTCGAAGCCAACGACTCAGCAGGAAATACATTCAAAGCAACAGCAAAACCGGTACTAATTGGCACCGCTGTTATAGGTGCAACAACCATGATCTTCTCCATTATACTTCTACTTAAAAAAGTCGGGTTATTACAACTTGAACTTACCGACCCACAGGTAATTCTGGGATTCATCACCGGCGGCGCGGTAATATTCTGGTTTACTGGCAGCTCAATGCAGGCAGTTACTACAGGGGCCTACCGTGCTGTGGAATTCATCAAGAAACATATTAAACTTGATAAGAAAGAAGCCGATCTGAAAGATTCCAAGAATGTGGTGAAGATTTGTACCAAATATGCACAAAACGGTATGTGGAATATTTTCGCTGTAATATTTTCACTGACACTTGCTTTTGCTTTCTTCGATCCCAACTTCTTTGCAGCTTACCTCATTTCCATTGCTGTGTTTGGGCTATTTCAAGCCATGTATATGGCCAATGCAGGTGCAGCCTGGGATAATGCAAAAAAAATCGTTGAGGTCGACCTCAAGGAAAAAGATACACCGCTTCATGAAGCCACTGTTATTGGAGATACTGTGGGTGATCCCTTTAAAGACACATCATCTGTATCATTGAACCCGATGATCAAGTTCTCAACATTATTTGGATTGCTTGCGGCAGAAATTGCAATAGAAATAATTCTGAAAGCCCAACACTCAGGAGCAACCAATTATTCACCTTATATAGGTATTGTCTTCCTGGCAGTTGGCTTATTCTTTGCCTACCGTTCATTCTACGGTATGCGAATTAAACAACAAAAGAAGAAAAAAGAATAAGACTGTATTAGTTTCTGGTTAAGATTTATAGATTTTTCGCTTCGTGTTTGATTCGTATAATAGATTCCTCCTCTCTCGCCTGAGGCGAGGTCGTCGGAATAACTTGTTATTATTGTAATAGGGGAGAATAAGGCCGCGATGACACAATTGAGAATAAACAAGGAGTCATCGCGGCCTTATTCGCCATTAGCCTATTTCGTTGGTCTTTATGAAGTAGCGGAGCGACTGAGGAATCTATTTTTTCTATTTCCGCCCAGCCTCTTTTTTCTATCGCACATGGTCAATGCCAAGCAAAAAACTGTTGAACAATTTCCTCCATTATCCAGACACTAATGCTAAAATATATAATTTAGCCAGCTAATTAAAATTTAAAATCATGAAAACTATTAAACACATAATTCTGTTATCACTTCTTTTCATAGCAATACAAGGAACTTATTCACAAACAAAAGATACTGCGGATAAGAAGCAAGTTAAAGCGGATCAATTTGTTCTGAAGCTTAAAGCATTACCCGGAGTTATTGATGTTGAAGAAATGCCTGTTTCGGATTATTATAAAGGAAAGTATGAGATCACATACCTTCAGCCACTGGATCATGACAATCCTGAAGATGGTTACTTTACACAAAGATTGTTTCTTTTACATAAAGATTTTGATAATCCTGTTGTGGTGACCACAGAAGGATATGCCGCTGATTACGGCAACTTTCCCCTTTACCAGAATGAACTCAACAGTATAGTTGATGGTAATGAGATACTGATCGAGCATAGGTTCTTCAGTGAATCAACACCGGATACAATCGACTGGCAATATCTTACAGTTGAAAATGCTGCAACTGACCATCATAAAATAATTGAAACATTCAAAACTCTTTATGATGAAAAATGGATAAGTACAGGGATAAGCAAGGGAGGACAGACAGCATTGTATCATCATACACAATATCCTGAAGATGTTGACTTTTCTGTAATTTATGTTGCACCTCTTAATTATGGAATTGAAGATGGCCGTCATGAACCTTTTATTATAAAAAATGGCAACCGGTCTGAACAAAAAGCTGTACGCAATTTTCAACTTGAGTTACTTGAAAGAAAGGACAGTCTGTTGCCTATGTTCGCAGATTATGTAAAAGAAAATAACTATACTTTTCGCATTCCGATTGAACAAATATATGATTACTGCGTACTTGAATATTCCTTTGCATTCTGGCAATGGGTAGCTGATACAGAAACCATACCCATAGAAAACGCTACAAATGAAGAGATATTTAAACATTTCGTGCAAGTTTCAGGCCCCGATTATTTTGCGATAGAAAGTGGTTCGCGGTTTTTCCCATTTTTTATTCAGGCAGTCAAGGAATTGGGATACTACGGTTATGATACCGAACCATTCAAAGATTATCTTGACATTCCTGATGCTGAAGAATATATCTATGAAGTATTTCTGCCCGACAGTTTATCACATTTGCAATTCAATCCTGAAACAAATCAAATAGTTTTCGATTTCATTGAAAATAATGATCCGAAAATGATATGTATATACGGGGAACGTGATCCGTGGTCGGCATCAGGCGTTGAATTCAAAAGGAAAAATAACATGATCAAAATAGTTAAAAAAGGCGGGCATCACGGAACACGAATCAGCAATCTCCCTGAGGAACAAAAGGAAAAAGTATTAGAACAAATAAAGGAGTGGATGTCAGAATAAGAAATACCAACTAATCTTATTTTATCATCTGTTAATTTATTCACAATATTATCAACAAATCCCAAAATTTCCGGCAAAGATTTTTAATTTTGTATCCGGTGTTGATTCAATAATATTTGTTTTTTAGCGATCAACATTCGATATAATAAAATTATTAATCTTAACTGGTTATATAAAATGATCAAAAACAATTTTATAAAACGACATAATGGTCCAAATAAAGAAGAATTAGAAAATATGCTGGAAACCATTGGCGTGGAGTCGATAGACCAATTGATTGACGAAACGGTTCCTAAAGCTATCATAAAAAAAGAAGCTTTGAAGCTTGAGGAGGGTATGAATGAGCTGGAATATATTGATCATCTAAAAAAAATAGCATCAAAGAATAAAGTATATAAATCATATATCGGATTGGGTTATTATAATACTTATATGCCCGGAGTAATCCAGCGTAACATACTTGAAAATCCGGGATGGTATACTTCATACACTCCTTACCAGGCTGAGATTTCACAAGGGCGCCTCGAGGCATTGTTAAATTATCAAACCGTGATAACAGAGCTGACAAAATTGCCAATAGCCAATGCCTCTTTACTTGATGAAGGCACTGCAGCAGCCGAAGCAATGATAATGCTTTATAATTCACGATCGAGAGAAGCCAGAAAAAATGAGGCCAATATATTTTTTGTTTCCGAAGGTTTATTCCCTCATACAATTGATGTTATTAAAACAAGAGCCAATCCATTGGGCATTAAGCTGGTTTTTGGAAAACATGAAGAATTCGAATTCAATGAAAAAGTATTTGGTGCTATTGTTCAGTATCCCGATCAAAAAGGTGAAGTAAATGATTTTTCAGATTTTGTAAAAAGAGCCCATAATCATGGATCTAAGGTTACAGTTATCGCTGACATATTAAGTCTTACATTACTCACCCCGCCGGGTGAATGGGATGCCGATGTAGCTGTAGGTTCTACTCAAAGATTTGGCATTCCGATGGGATATGGCGGACCTCATGCCGGATATTTTGCAGCCAGAGAAGAATTTAAACGTAATATTCCCGGAAGAATAATCGGTGTTTCAAAAGATGCCAACGGAGACCCGGCATTAAGAATGGCTTTACAAACCCGCGAACAACATATAAAGCGTGAAAGGGCAACATCCAATATATGCACTGCACAAGCACTACTGGCCAGCATGGCAGGAATGTATGCTGTTTACCACGGACCGGAAGGACTCAAAGCAATAGCTGCTGATATTCATGAATTGACATCAATCCTTGCCGGAGAAATTAAAAAATATGGATACGATCAATTGAATAACTATTTTTTCGATACGATATCAATTCAGTTACCTGATAATGTTGAAATAAAAAAAATTGAAGAGCTTGCTTTAAAAAATCAAATTAACTTCAGATATATCAATAATGAAAAAGTTGGGATCAGTTTGGACGAGGCAACAAAACTTGAAGATGTCAACCTGATACTTCAAATTTTTGCCACAGCCAATAATAAACCTTTTAAAGAAATTACACACCGACCGGAAATAAATATCAACAATTATAAACTACCCGATAATCTGAAACGGACCTCACCTTTTATGCAACAAAAGTGCTTTAACAGTTATCACTCCGAAACAGAGCTGATGCGTTACATGACGAAACTCGAAAACAGGGACCTCGCGCTTAACCGTACTATGATACCACTTGGTTCATGCACAATGAAGCTCAATGCAGCGGCAGAACTTTTTTCATTAACCTGGCCTGAATTCGCTAATTTACATCCTTTCATTCCTGATGATCAGGCTGAGGGTTATCATGAATTAATTGATACCCTTGAAAAAGACTTGTGTGAGATCACCGGATTTTCCGCTATTTCGTTTCAGCCCAATTCAGGAGCTGCTGGAGAATATACAGGTTTAATGGTTATTCGCGAATACCTTAATAGCATTGGAGAAGGTCATCGCAACATTTGTCTTATCCCATCATCGGCTCATGGAACAAATCCGGCAAGCTCAGTCATGGCCGGAATGAAAGTAGTGGTGGTAAAATGTGATGATAATGGAAACATCGATATGCAAGATCTGAGAGAAAAGGCAGAAGAACATAAAGAGAACCTGGCTGCCACAATGATAACATATCCGTCAACACATGGCGTATTTGAAGAAGATATTATCAAGGTTACCGATATTATTCATGAAAACGGCGGGCAGGTGTATATGGACGGGGCGAATATGAATGCTCAGGTAGGCCTTACGAATCCGGTAATACAAAATGCCGATGTATGCCACCTTAACCTGCATAAAACATTCGGCATACCTCATGGCGGAGGCGGACCGGGCGTAGGTCCTATTGGTGTTGTTGATCATCTCAAACCATTCCTGCCAATGCATACTTTTGTTAATACAGGTGGTGATAAAGGAATTTCCCCGGTAGCATCAGCACCTTTCGGCAGTGCTATGATACTTCCTATATCTTATGGTTACATTAAGCTGCTTGGACAGGAAGGACTAACCGAAGCTACAAAATATGCAATCTTAAATGCAAATTATCTTAGATCGGGTCTTGAAAAACATTACAAAATATTATACAGTGGTAAGAATAACAGGGTAGCACACGAATTCATTATCGATTGCAATGCCTTTAATAAAAAAGCAGGCATCACTCCTATTAATATTGCAAAACGACTGATGGACTATGGATTTCATGCACCAACAGTTGCTTTTCCGGTTCACGGAACATTAATGGTTGAACCTACTGAAAGCGAATCAAAAGCTGAACTGGACCGTTTTATAGAAGCCATGGTAAAGATAAGAGAGGAAATCAGGCAAGTTGAAAATGGTAAAATCAGCAAGGAAAATAATGTAATCAGGAATGCACCGCACACCGCAAAAATGATCGCCCAAGACAATTGGGATTTCCCCTATTCCCGTCAGGATGCAGCATACCCCGTTAAATTCAAACTGGTAGACAAATACTATACACCGGTCACCAGAATTGATGATGCTTATGGCGACAGGAATCTGATATGTACATGCGGACATCTGGAAGCTTATCAGAAAGATGAATAAATATTTTTTATCTTCGCCAGAGAAAATATGGATGTGTCATCTTTTACAAAAAGAGAAAAAAATCTTTTAAGAACTATTCTGATTATAGTAATCCTGTTTATTGCTATAATCTCTTCCATGAAGTTCGATGGTTTTACCAACCATATTATTGACGGAGACGGTCGTGGATATTACGCTTATCTGCCTGCTATTTTCATTCATCACTCACTTGATTTTACTACTCTTTATGATTTTGAGAAGTCTGTTCAGCCACGCGATTACATGGGGCATTATTTTATAAATTACGAAAACGTAAAAATCAATAAATATTATGCGGGAGTAGCACTTTTATTAATGCCCTTTTTTCTTATGGCATGGTTGTTTAGTTGGATATTTGGATTAGAACTTACCGGTTATTCAATATTATTCCAATACTTCACATTATTAGGAAGCATATTCTATTGCCTTGCGGGTTTGTTCATTACCTATAAATTGCTCAGGTCATTTAATTTCACTTATAAACTTTCTGTAATTATTGCATCCGTATTGCTTTTAGGCACCAACCTGTTTTTTTATACTTTTTTCGCTTCATCATCTTCACATGTATATTCATTTTTTGCAGTTGCCCTTTTTCTGTATTTCAGCAGAAGAACTTTTTACGAATTCACATTAAAAAATATTCTATATACTTCCATAGCTTTGGGATTGATTGTTCTTATAAGACCGGTAAATGGCTTGGTGGTATTATTGATTCCCTTTTTATCGCCTGATATAAAGGCATTAAAAAATACTTTTATAAAATGGATAAGATCAGGGAAATCAATTCTGATATCAATCCTGCCTTTCTTAATAATTATAAGCATTCAATTTATCATATTCTATATTCAAACGGGTAAATTATTCATATGGACATACTATGGTGAGGGATTCAGGTTTGCAGAGCCCGAAATAACAAATTTTTTGTTCAGCTACAGGAAGGGTTTTTTCATATATACTCCCGTAATGATGCTGGCTGTATTAGGATTTATACCATTATTAATAAAGAAACCCATCGGATTTATCAGCGGAATAATATTTTTAGCGCTGGCTGTTTATTTTCTCTCTTCATGGTGGAACTGGTATTATGGTGATAGTTTTGGAATGCGTCCCATGATTGATTATTATCCCTTCTTTGCAATTCTTTTGGGTTATTTTATTAAAATAATTAATATAAGGTATATAAGATATTTTATATTTCTTCTTTTTGGATTTGCAATATTCCTTAACCTTTTTCAAACATACCAGTACGAACATTTAATTATTCATCATGATTCTATGAATAAGGAAAAATACAAGTATGTTTTCCTTAAATCAGGTGATGAATACAAAAATATACTGGGAGGCTCTATCGAAGACACATACAAACAAATCGAAAAAGAGCCGTTTCTTATTCATGCGAATAACTTCGATACTATCAGGGAGCATTGGGTAGTGTTAAAGAAAAAAATAATCGGTGATACTGCTCTTTCGGGACAAAGAGTATGTTTATACGACAGTCTGACACAATATAATGCGGAAGTTGATGTAGCCATTGATTCAAATCTGATCGGGAAGGATCTTGTATTTGTAAAAGCCACCCTGTGGAAATATGACCTGACGCCCAAAGCATCTTTGAATGCATTATTCGTTGCTCAAATTACCGATAAGGATGAACACCAAAGATTTTACAAATCATTCAGGTTAACTGAAGTGCCTTCCGATACCATTAAACAATGGGATGAATCTATTATAGAATTCAGAATGCCAAAAGCTTCTGCTAAAGATGACCAAACTAAATTATTTATTTGGAATCCGAAACTAAAAGATTTCTATATCGATGATGTAAGTATAGAATTTTACAGCTTCTTACCCGATAGTTTAATAGGCGTTGATGTTATAGATAAATCAAAACCAAAGGAGTTGCAGCCCTTATTATCATTCACTAATGATTTCGATTCCACCAGGAAACCATGGGAAGTTTTCAATGCCACAGTAATAAGTAAAAGGAATCAAAGTAAAAACGTTGTTTGCCTTTTCGACAGTGTAACTCCATACAATGCTGAAATTGATATTATAGGGGATACAAATCTAATTGGTGACAGTAATCTTTTTATTAAATCGACTTTTATTAAATATGATATTTCTCCCAAAGCATCTGAAAATGCATTGTTCGTAGCCCAAATAGCCGATACTTCCAACAACCTTAATTTTTATAAAACCATCAGGATAAATGAAAATATAACCGATACTATAAATAACTGGGAAAGATGTGATATTGAATTTAAGATGCCACAAGCCAAAAATAGAGAAGATGAAATTAAATTCTTTATCTGGAATTATGATCTACAAAAATTCTACTTAGACAGCATTGAAATTAAAATTTTTGATTTCGTCAAAGAAATCCACGAACCCGATACTGCAAAAGACACAACCAGACAAAAGAAAATATTACCTGTTAAAAAATACACGCACGACTTCGATACTTTAAAAAGAGAGTGGGAAATTTTCAATACAAAAAATACAGGCGATACTGCTTATTCGGGTAATACAGTTTGTTTATTCGATAGCTTAACTCAGTATAATGCTGAATTAGATATAACAGGAGATACTGCTTTAATCGGCAATAAGAAACTTTATGTAAAGGCTACTTTCATGAAATACGATCTGACGGAACTGGCTGTTAATAATTCATTATTCGTAGCCCAGATCACTGATAGTTCAGGAAAACAACGTTTTTATAAAACATACAGAATTATTAAAATACCTGCAGATCCAATCATGCATTGGTCGGAATATATGGTTGAATTCTTTATGCCGGCAGCGTTGCATAAAAGTGATAAAATAAAATATTTTATCTGGAATCCCCAGTTCAGGAATTTTTATATTGATGATATTAAGTTGCTTATTTACAATTTTAATCAGGGTAATAAAAAGAAAAGTAAAGGCCGTAATAAGTAGAATATTGAATTTATGTACGCGCATGTTCTACCCATTGCTTTTCTAATGATTTCCAGGTTAGGTTTGTATAGGCTTTTTTTATTGATTGTTCTTTTTTATCTGCAGACATCAATGCCCCAAAGGGTTTATATATCCCGCCAGGGATAATATATTTATAG
>CAZJYD010000040.1:0-2517 GCA_964550205.1 uncultured Bacteroidales bacterium | reverse complement strand
AGACATCAATGCCCCAAAGGGTTTATATATCCCGCCAGGGATAATATATTTATAGGAGAAAAATAAGTACGAAATAATATTATGTTCTAAGATAAGAAGCTCCGTTAACATCCAGTATACATCCCGTCATATATTCCGTACCTTCTGATGCCAGATATAATATTGCCCTGGCAATTTCCTCCGGTTGTGCAACGCGTTTCAGCGGGCTTTGTGCTTTTATAGAATCTCCTTGTTCGCTCTTAAGTCCTGGTTGTGCCATATCGGTATCCACCCAGCCGGGTGCAACGGTGTATACATAAACTCCCGAAGGAGCCAGTGCTTTAGCCAGTGATTGTCCAAAAGCATTAACACCGGCTTTGCTAGCCCCGTATGCAAAAGCAGTAGGCTCCCCGCGAAATGCACCGCGTGAAGACACATTGATTATCTTTCCCCCGTCTTTTTTTATCATCGTCCGTGCCACCAAAAAAGATAAATTGCTTAATCCGGTAAGATTCAGATCAATTGTTCTCTTCCATGAAGCTATCCATTCTTTATAATCCATTCCTTCAAAATTAACTTCCTCATAAATTCCCGCATTATTAACAAGAATGTCGATCTTTTCATGTGTTTGAATAACATCATCAACCATTTTCCTGACCTGTTCAGGATCAGAGATGTCAGCACATGTAATCCGGTGTCCGTCGCCTTTCAATTGTTTAACAATCTTCTCAGCCTTGTCATTATTTTTTCTGTAATGCACAATTACATTCGCACCCGAATCTGCAAAAATCTCGGATGTAGCTTTACCTATGCCGCGCGAAGCTCCGGTTACCAGTACGTTCTTATTATCAAAACTTATATTCATTTCTATTCAATTTTTTTCATATTGAAACAAACCACTTTTGGTTCAGTCATCTCCTGCAGCGAAAATTTAATACCTTCCCGGCCCAAACCTGAGTATTTAATACCTCCGAATGGCATAGGATCAAGCCGGTAATCCGATGAATTATTAATCATAACACCTCCACAATCAAGACCCAGTGAGGCTTTCAATGCAAGATCAACATCATTCGTAAAAATACCTGCATGCAATCCGTATGGCAGGCTATTAGCTCTGTTTATAGCATCATCAAAATCGGTAATCCTGTAAAAGTTGACAACAGGACCGAAGACTTCCTCTTTATGAATAGTTGCATCTTCAGGAACTTCTTCAAGAACCGTTGGTTCAACCATTGTTCCATTTCTTTTTCCACCGGTTAAAATCTTTGCTCCTTTATCAACAGCCTCCTTAATCCAATCCTCAACCCGGCGTGCTTCATGTTCTGTTATCATAGGTCCCATATCGGTTTCTTCAAGCAGCTTATCACCGATCTTATATGATTTGGTCAATGATATGAATTTATCTTTAAATTCCCTGTAAACTGATTCGTGTATATACAAACGCTGCACACCGATGCAATTCTGTCCTGCGGCTCCGAATGAACCATCAACGCATGATTCAACAGCATTGTCAATATCTGCATCTTCCCAGACAATATTCGGTGTATTGGAACCAAGCTCCATCCCTATCTTTTTAATGCCGGCTAACCGTGTTATTTCCTTACCGGCTTCTACCCCACCGGTAAATGAGATCATTCTGATCCTTTCATCAGGTAACAGTTGGGCTCCGATCTCCCTTCCGCTGCCGGTGACCACATTAAGTATTTCAGGAGGTAATCCGGCTTCCAACAGGGCTTCAGCAAATTTTAACGCAGCCAAAGGAGTAACGGTAGCAGGTTTTAAAATTACGCTGTTACCTCCCGCAATAGCCGGACCCAGCTTATGGACAACAAGATTTAAAGGATCATTAAATGGTGTTATCGCCAGTATTATTCCAACAGGCATCCTGTAATAGTAGCCGAACTTATTTTCACCACCGGGAAAAGAATCGAAGGGCAGGGTTTCACCAAATAATCTTTTTGATTCTTCAGCAGACCATCTCAGGGTATTAAGAGCTCTTGATACCTCTTTTCTTGCTTCCTTTATAGTTTTCGAACCTTCACTGGCTATAGTTCTAGCAAAATCTTCATGTTTGCTTTCTATTATATCTGCTGCTTTTAAAAGAATACTGAACCTTTTATGAACAGGCATTATTTTTGAGATCAGGAAACCCCTTTCAGCGGATCTGACTGCCTCTTCGACATCCTTTGCAGTTGCTTTTGGTATAGTATCTATCACTTTGTTATCATACGGATCGTGAACCTTAATTTTATTATCACGGTCAATCCATTTTCCACTTATTAACATTTTCATAATATATAGATTTTGATATTTTATATGTATGGTTTTAAATGTGTCGAAGATAAAAAAATATTTTGATTAATCAGCCCCCATCCTCTAACCCCTTCCCCCAAAATCGGGGGAAGGGGAAGGTTTATACAAAAAAGCCATCGTTGACCGGTTTTTTTATATGTTTCTTCACAATAATACTTAACTGTTTTCCGGTGGAAACAAAGTAAGAAAAACAAACATAGACAACGAATATTCAGATGAAAACAC
>CAZJYD010000039.1:14987-30076 GCA_964550205.1 uncultured Bacteroidales bacterium | reverse complement strand
TTTCATTTTTAACTTATTTGTATACTTGCAAATTAATTCTTTAACCTTAAGCATGTAGATCATGGCGAAATTTGACTTTTCTAAAAGAGACAGTTTCAGCTCAAAAATAGGAATCATAGCAGCAGCAGCAGGTTCGGCCATCGGTTTGGGGAACATCTGGAGATTCCCTTATATAGCAGGTGAAAACGGCGGAGGGGCTTTTTTGATTTTCTATTTCATATTTATTATTATGATAGGGATCCCTGTAATGCTTTCCGAATTTGTAATAGGCAGAAGGGCACAGAGAAATCCTTACGGTGCATTTAAAAAGCTCAAACCACGTCAACCATGGTACCTGGTAGGATTAATGGGTATAGCTGCAGCATTTATAATACTTGCTTTTTACAGCACAATAGCAGGCTGGACTTTGGAATACTTATATCAATCTATTATAGATGGCTTGTCGGATAAAAATGCCTCAGAGCTGAAAACATCTTTTGCGATATTTCAGAATAATGGCTGGAGACCAGTTATATGGCAAATGATTTTCATGTTTTTTACGGGATGGATTGTTTATGCCGGTGTTAAAAATGGTATTGAAAAGTATACGAAGATATTAATGCCTATATTACTTGTTATTATTGTAGTTCTTGTTGTCAGGGCAGTTACACTACCCGGTGCAGTGGAAGGAGTAGAATTCCTCTTTGCCCCGGACTTTTCAAAAATAAATGCAAATGTCATACTCCAGGCACTGGGACAAGCATTCTTCTCGCTTAGTATTGGAATGGGTACTTTAATTACTTACGGATCATACATCAGTAGAAAAGACAATATTTCAAATACGGCTATTGCAGTCTCAGCCTCAGATACCTTTATTGCAATACTTGCAGGATTAGCTATATTCCCGGCTGTTTTTGCATTTGAAGGTGTAGCACCTGATGAAGGCGAAAATCTTGTTTTTATCACCTTGCCTCTTATTTTTAATGAAATAGCAGGCGGTTATTATTTCTCCTTACTTTTCTTTATTCTTCTTTCTATTGCAGCACTTACTTCTACCATTTCCGTTTTAGAAGTAGTGGTTGCATACTTCTCCGAAGAATTAGGACTTGTAAGAAAGAAAGCTACAGTGATAGCAGCGCTGGCAATCGCTATACTGGGTATATTCTGTACATTATCTCAGGGCCCTTGTAAATCATGGTGCGTCGGTGAAAACAATGTCTTTGATATTATGAATTTCACCTCGGCGAATGTGTTATTACCAATAGGCGGTTTATTTATTGTTCTTTTTGTAGGATGGTTCCTCGGAAGAAAAAATGTAAGGGATGAAGTTTCAAACAGCGGCACTTTCAAAGCAAGATTGTTAGGTATTTTTATAATAATCGTACGGTTCATAGCTCCTATCGCTATAGCGCTTGTATTTTTAAGGGGTATCGGGATTTTAAGGTTTTAAGTTCTTATAAATACCGTAATACGTATTTATTTTTAAGATAGCATTTGCTTCATACAAACATTATCTAAGTTCATGTTCATCCTAAGGAAACATTTTAAGCAATTCTTCAGCTTCTTTACTGTATGCTCCCCCATCACTAACAATTTGTTTTAACAACATCTTTGTTTGCTTCTGATATTCATTCTGTTTATCAGGAAGTATACTCTCAATATACGATAGTGCTTTATCAATTTCTCCTGTTTCGTAATAACAATAGGCCACATAATAAAGAGCCATTTGATTTTCCGGATCATCAGCCAGGATTTCCCGGAATAATATTTTTGATTGCTGAAATTCACCTGCCCCGAATTTTTCCATTGCATTTTCAATAAGTTCAGTATTTTGTGATCCTGCTTCCTTAGCTGGTTTTGTATAACTTGCTTTCTTTGAAGATCGGCTGAAGCTTCGTGATGCTTCATCATCATCATACGCTTCAATATTTTCTTGTATTATTTCCTGCTCTTCCTTCTGCCGGGCAATACCTCTTCCGGCATCAGTCAACACCTCATCATCCGGCTCATATGTTGAAGAAATTGTTTCATCTTCAGTTACCATTTCAAAGGCTATCGTACGATCTGGTTCTTCACTAGCTTGTTCCGGCTCAATTATTTTTTCAATTTTCTGTGTAATATTACTTGCCCGTTTATCTTCAGCAACCGGAGGAATCTCATAAAGAACCTGACCGGGACTACTGTCTTCTGCTACTACACCTCTCAAAGAAGCATCTTTACCTCCATCATCCTGCGAACCCGATGGTGGAGCTCCTCGTTTTTCTCCTTTTATTGATTCTTTAATTGTTTCTTCTGATTCTTTAGTAAACTCAGATTTTGAAGCATAATAGTTACCTTGTTGCCTGTCGATAAACATGTATATCAGAAATGACATACCTATAAGCACCACAAAGACAGCAGCCACTGCAACATTCCTGTACTTAAAATCAAGTATCCTGTGTTTCCTTTTACTTGAGTTGATTTTTTTATTTATTTCCGAAACTAACTTATCAAGCTTTTCAGGGTCCTTCATGTATGCCATTCCTTCAAGTTCATCCGAACACATTTCACAGTCTACCAGGTGTTTTTCAATCAAATACTTTTCTTCTCCGGTAAGCTTACCTTCGAAATACTCCCTGAGTTTCTCATGTGATGGGCATCCTGATCCTGAAAATATATTATGTACTTTATCACTCATTATTACTTTGTAAGATATTTTTCAAATTTCTTTTTCCGTTCTGAATATAGCTTTTTACCTGTTTAAAAGTGTATCCGGTAATTTCAGCCACCTCATCATAACACTTCTCCTTCAGGTAAAATAACTCTATACATATTTTCTGCTCTTTGCTTAATGATTCTATTGCATCTTCCAGTTTTCTGAGTTTGTTTTCTTTTGCATTCTCATTATGAAGATACAAAAACCCACCCGATTCCACATCATCATGGACAACTTTTTTTAAGTCTTCTTCAAAAACACTGCGGTGCTTGTCTGAGCGAAATTGCAGCAGGCAGTAGTTTTTCGTAACTGAATACAACCATGCTTTAAAATTTTTGATATCATGTTTTAAAAGACCGGTAAAAAGGCTTTCAAATATTTGCATGCTTGCATCTTTCGACTTTTCTTCATCCTTCAAATATTTCATACAAACTAAAAACACAAAGCGGGTATACCTTTTAAAAAGGATACCGACCAGATCATTATTATTGCTTTTCCTGTATTGGTCAACAATCTCTATATCCGGCCAGCTTTCTATGTTGGTTATCTTTTTCAATTAATTATTATAATGAATGATGTAAACATAACAAATATTTTACCAATTAATAATTACAATTTATGGAATTTGAGGTTAAAATGCATCTTATGGGAAAAACAAATGTTTAACAAAAAATCATCTATCATGAAAACCAGGAAAATGAATAAAAATTTAAACGGAAAAACTTTAACACTAATTCTTACAATGTTATTTGTGGGATTGAACCTGTCATTTACAACCGGAGACTTACCGGATCATTATGGAAATCATTACTACGGTAGCCAGGAAAAAGGAAATATTAAAGGTACTTTAACCGAAGTTGAATCGGGTGATCCTGTTTATTATGCTGATATTTTAATATTTAGAAATAACACTTTGGCAGCAATAACAAACTCTAAATTTGATGGCAGTTATTCAATTATGAATGTTCCTGTCGGTAGTTATAATTTGAAGATCAAGAAAACAGGTTATGAAACTATTATTAAAAAAGGAATTCTAATTGAAGCAGGTAAAACGATTGAAATTAATATTGAGCTTGAGAAAACTGAGGAAGAGTTCGGAGAACCTGCTGAACCAAATAATAATTCAGAAAGAACTGGTCTGAAAGGACTATTTTCAAGAGGTAAGCCGGCAAAAACCATGGAATGTTCTGAAATGGGCGGTGTTGCATATGACGGATACAATATGGATATACCTTATATTCCTTATAACACAGAATCGTATGATTTGATCAATGAGAATATTTTTAAGGATGTTCTGAACAATCCTCTTTCAACATTTTCTATAGATGTTGACAGGGCATCTTATTCAAACATCCGCAGGTTTCTTAATATGAATACAATGCCTTATAAGGATGCTGTGAGGATTGAAGAGATGATCAACTATTTTGACTATGACTATCCGCAACCCAATAACGGTGATCCATTCTCTGTTTCTCTTGAAATGGGTGAATGCCCGTGGAATAAAGAACATCAGCTTGTTATGATTGGTATTCAGGGAGAAGACCTGAGTTCAGAAGAAATACCTCCCACCAATTTGGTTTTCCTGCTCGATGTTTCGGGATCTATGGATGCACCAAATAAGCTGCCTCTTTTAAAGCAGGCATTCAAGCTACTGGTAAATAACCTCAGAAGCGAAGACAGGGTAGCCATTGTGGTTTATGCAGGAGCAGCAGGACTAGTTCTTGAATCGACTCCGGGAGATGATAAGTCAAAAATAATCAACGCACTTGACATGCTCCAGGCAGGAGGATCAACTGCAGGTGGTAAAGGCATTAAGCTGGCTTATAAGATCGCAAAAGAAAATTATATCCCGGGTGGCAACAACAGGGTGATATTGGCTACCGACGGTGATTTTAATATAGGTGCAAGCAGCGATGCTGAAATGACCAGGTTGATAGAAAAAAAGAGAAAAGAAGGAGTATTCCTTTCAATACTTGGCTTCGGTATGGGAAATTATAAAGATTCCAAAATGGAGCAGATGTCAAATGCCGGTAATGGTAATTACGCTTATATAGACAACATTATGGAAGCTAAAAAAGTTTTTGGTGAAGAGCTCTGGGGAACTCTTTATACAATAGCAAAAGATGTGAAGATACAGATAGAGTTTAATCCGGCTAAGGTCAAGGCATACAGATTAATAGGTTATGAAAACCGTATTTTAAACAAAGAAGATTTTAATGATGACAAAAAAGATGCCGGGGATATAGGCTGCGGACATACCGTAACGGCATTGTATGAAATAGTTCCTGCAGGTTCTGATGAGGAAGTTTCAAATGTTGATCCTTTGGAATACCAGACAGTTGAAGTTAAAGACAGTAAAAATCTTATGACCCTTAAACTTCGCTATAAAGAACCTGATGGTGAAACCAGCAAACTTATCGTTCATAAGGTTCAAATAAAAGATATTAAAAACGGCTCTCCCTCCGATAACCTGAAATTTGCAACAGCGGTAGCTCAATTTGGTATGCTTCTACGTAACTCCGGGTATAAGGCCAATTCCGGTTATGACCAAACACTGGCACTGGCTAAAGAAGCTTTAGGTAACGACGCATATAATTACAGAAGCGAGTTTATCAGACTTGTGGAAACAGCGCAATTACTGACAAAATGAAAAATGTTTCTGTAGCTTTTTTAAATAACATCAGACATTAATAAGGTTGCTGACTATAGAGGGTTGGCAACCTTTTTTATTAATAGGTTATAACTGGATTTGAATACAGGTAATTAATTTTTAAAGCAGGTCGTTTTTTAACTTTATTCCTTTCAGTGAATGGGAACATTAAAAGGATAATATCACCAAATTCAAATGTCTCCATAATCAATAATCATCATATATTGCATCAGAATCAGAATAACCTTCAAGAAATTGTTCCTGTACTAGATTTTGGTATTCAACTTCATTCTTGTTTTCTATTTCATCCATAAGAACGATTACCCTTATGTCCTTATCTTCACTTAACTCAGTAGTGAGATTGTCGGGAACCTTTATTGTTTTGTTTTTTATTCTGGATTTAAATTCAACAGCTTTCATGAGAAATGATTTATTTATCCAAAGATAATCATAATTTTAACTAACTATTAAATCAGGATAATGTCATTGGTATATATTAAAGGATGACTTACGGCAATCCATGCTTTTAAAAAGATATACAAATGGATTGCCGTCGGTTTCAACCAACGGGATTAATTATTATACCCCCTCTTTAATTCTCCCCCTGCTCGCAGGGGGAGATGTTGAGCATAGCGAAACAGAGGGGGTAAATAAACAAGAAATAGAATTACGCATCAGAAGAGGTATTAATCTCATCAGGCTAGCACCCGGATTTATCCGAGTGCCTTTCAGGCATGGACGAGGAAGTCCGTGCCAGCGGGGGATAGGTACTAAATAATCGTAAAATAGCATTTAAAATTTTTTTTAGTTCTTCTAACAAATTTAATAATTGTAAAATCATCAATTATCCTTGAGGCAACGAACACCATTACCAATACCTTTAAGCATGAAATCACGGTAAGATCTTATGTTGTAAGAATCAAACAGACGGAACATTGCATAGTGATTATTGAACCTAGATGAGGTCCACCAAATGCCAAGCACACCAATATAGCTGAAGTTACCATCGATGGATCGATTGCTACCCGGAAGTGCAGAAAAACCGTACAAATCAGTACCGTTGCCTCCAAATATCCAGCCATTGCTGGATTTAAGATTCAAGCCAACATCATAACCTCTATAATAACAATTATCCCACTCAGAATCATCAATATAATACTTGCTATCTACAGCTCCTTCCAATAACTTCCATTCATAATCAGTTGGTAAGTGCCATCCTGGCGGACATATTCCCTGTGCACCTTGTTGATTAGTGTATTGCATCATTTCACCCCATTGATATAAACCACCATATTTTTCACAACTATCAGGTTCATTATCATAACAGTATTTTTCTATTATGCCATTATCCTTCATATTCTTATTCCCCTCTATCATTGTTCCCACGTTAAGGTTCTCCTTTAGCCAGCATTGATTAAAAATCTGTACAGTGTTATAAACCTGTCCCTCATATTCCACCGTAGGTATTCCAATGCAAGGGATGTTGGTAGCGAACTGGAAAGTATATATTTTACTTTCCTCCGGAGAATCCGGTATACCGGATTCAAGTGTATCGGTATAACCAATGTACAGCAGCTCATCACCAATATCAAAAGGCAATTCCCAAGGCAATATAACTGAAGAGTCTGGCATGTACAACATCTTTTCCAATCCTTGTGTACAGTTTATGATTTTGATACTATCAAGAGGTACATAGCTTTCATTTCTAATTGCCGTGAATTTTAGCACTATCTTAAAAAAGGATTCATCTCTAATACAACGCACGCTAATACCTCTACGATTTCCACCGTAGGTATCACGGTCAAGTATTGAATAAATGTTATCCATCATACGAGTCCATCCGTCAGATACATCATATTTCGTTGAAGTCCACCACACGCCTCTTATGAGAAGGTAATCAAAGGTTCCATCGTATTCACGTGAGCCACCCGGCAGACCTGAGAAACCATACAGATCTTTACCATAGCCTCCATAATACCAACCACTTGTGGACTTTAGGTTCATACCGGCATCATAACCACGCCAGTACGGCGCTGAAATATCCCATTCAGGATCTCCAATACCATACTGGCTGTCAACAGCTCCTTCCAGCACCTTCCATTCTTCATCCGTCGGCACATGCCATCCTGGCGGGCAGATGCCTCGTGATCCCTGTTGAGTTGCATATTGTACCGTCTCATCCCATTGATAAAGTCCCCCATATTTATCACAACTATCCGGCTCATTGTTATAACAGTATTTCTCAATAAATCCATTATCTTTCATATCTCCGCACCCCGGGATCATCCAACCAACATTTAAGTTCTCTTTAAGCCAGCATTGGCTGAATATTTGTATAGTTTTATAAACTTGTCCATCATATTCAACTGTATGTGTTCCAACGCAAGGGATGTTGGTAGCAAAATGAAATGTGTATGTTTGATTTTCTTCCGGGGTATCTAGTATGCCGGATTGAAGCGTATCAGTATAGCCAATGTATAACAGAGTATCACCAAAGTTAAACAGGAAATTCTGAATATCCTGTATTGATTTCATCTGAGAATGAGAAGATGATGTCTTACTGTCTTGGTATTCAAACGAACTCATATTAAATGAATTCGAAACAACACTTAGAATTTTAATGCTGCTGCTTTGTCCTCTCCACTTTGCGGTATAGAAATAGATGCCTTTGTTTCCGGGGATGAAACGAAAGGAATGAGTTCCCTTATCCAATACCCTGTCAGATTTTATTATTACCCGGCCCAACAAATCAGTAATAACAATACTTACTTTATCCTTTTCAGGAATAAACAAGGATATGGTGGTTTGATCCATCACCGGATTAGGATAATTTTGAAATACATAAAACAAATTATCTTTTTTATCAATCTCAGGAATTCCCACAAAATATAATGACAATACAGTATCGGGATAATACAAAACCGTATCACCACCCTGGGTACGATTCATGATTTTAATACTGTCTAATTGAACATAATCTGCGCTATCAACTGCGGTGAAGGTGAGATTGATATCTGACTTTTGGCCTAAAGCATTAAACATTATTGTAGACATGATAACCGTGAGTAAAACTTTTGTTTTCATAATTTTAACTTTCGCTAATTGATCTTTAAATATAATAATTTTTTCAATATTATCCGGATAAATTCTATAGATTCTTGGCTTCGACTAGAAAAAACAATCGGTTAGGAAAATTGTTACGACAATCCATGCTTTTAAAAATATATACAAATGGATTGCCGTCGGTTTTAACCGACGGGATTAATTATTATACCCCCTCTTTGATTCTCCCCCTGCTCGCAGGGGGAGATGTTGAGCGTAGCGAAACAGAGGGGGTAAATAAACAATAAATATAATTACGCATCAGAAGAGGTATTAATCTCATTAGGCTAGCACCCGGATTTATCCGGGTGTTATTCTATTCTAATTAAAACCTGCTGGCGCGGACGGGACGTCCGCGCCAGCAGGGGAATTGAGGAGAATGCAATTAAACCATAGTAACAATCACCCTTCATTCAACATCAATTAATAAATAATCATCCATTAATGAAATTTATTAATGAATTTAAAGATTATTTAACTTATTCTAAATCAGAAAAGAATGGACTTGTTTTACTTTTTATTATAATGGTAGTTGTTATAATTATCTATGCATTTATTCCAAAATTAATCCCGGACATTAACCATGATATCTCAAAATATAAAGATCAAATAAGCCATTATTATTCCAAAGAAAAAGAAGAAAATGACTCTACGGATCATGAAAACAGAACTCAATTATTTGATTTTAATCCCAATAAGCTTTCCGATGAAGAATGGCAAAAATTAGGTCTCTCGATGAAACAAATACAGGTTATTAAAAACTATGAAAAAGCCGGAGGCAAATTCTACAAAAAAGAAGACCTGAAAAAAATATACAGTATAAGCAATGAATTATACGCAAGACTTGAACCACACATTTTATTGCCAAACGAAATGCATAAAAAACAAATTGTTAAGAAAGAACCAGAAAAAACTAAACATGTTGAAATTAACACTGCTGATTCAATAGAATTAATAAAGCTTCCGGGTATAGGACCCGTATTCGCCGGCAGAATTGTTAAATACAGGAACTTACTTGGAGGCTTTTATTCTGCTGATCAATTACTAGATGTTTATGGTTTCGACAGCAGTTATTACATGAAAATGAATAAGTTCCTGACAGTCAATCCAAATCTTATTAAAAAAATCAATATCAATAAATCATCATTTAAAGATATATTAAGACATCCTTATATTAATTACTCAATTACGCGTGAAATAGTGAATTACAGAGAAAATAACAAAATAATTAACTCAATCACGGAACTCAAAGAAATTGAACTTATCAATGATTCCGTATACAATAAAATATTTCATTATTTTGCTGTTGAATAGTGTTTATCTGTAAAATACTTATTAACATTCCATTTTTAATCCGCCAGCAGACTAACAAGGATTTAATTCACCGCATCCTGTGTTAAGTCAAGAGTAAATTTGCAATTATAGTTTTTTCACAATCTCTTTTTCTCCCCTTGCTCGCAGGGGAAGATGTCGGGTGTAGCGAGACAGAAGGGGTAAATAACCTTCACAGTTTATTTGAATAACACATAGAAAGCCAATGTTGATGCACTTTATATTGTAATATTCCAGGTTTTGGTTACATCTCTTATTATGAAGTATAAGCCAATAAACACTATTATTACAGGTTTTTTAGTCAGCTCAATAGGCATTGGTTTATGGTTTATAACTCAAAACGGTGCTTATTTGTTTATTTCAATCCTTATCTTCGGACTTGGAGAAATGGCAATCTCGCCAAGGATACTTGAATATATTAATAAAATCGCTCCCAAAGACAAAGTTGCAATTTACATGGGTTTTTATTATCTGCCCCTTGCATTAGGTAATTTTTTAACCGGTATTATTTCAGGCAGGGTGTATGAAAACATGTCTGATAAATTACATTTGCTTCAGGAATAAGTTGCAAAAAGAAATCTTGAAATCCAGGAGATCAGCAATAATTTTACCCAGAATGATTATTTCAGAAAAGCAGAGGAACTAATGGGATATACCCCGCAACAGCTCACCGATTTTCTATGGCAAAATCATCACCTCTATAACTTTTGGATGGTTGTAACACTTATTGGAGTAGCATCCTCACTTTTATTGCTTCTTTTCGACAGGTTGATAATTAAAAAAGATAAAGCTTAAGATAAATAATTACTCTAAGGTCTGAAGTTCTTGTCATCAATTTTCCAGTAAGCACTTTCATCATCATCATCATCATCTTCTTCTTCTTCTTCATATTCCCAGGAGTATTTTTTTCTTTGCGGTCCATGTTTGCGGTAAAAAACAGCCAAAACCACACCTGCAAGCATTCCCATCATATGAGATTCCCATGAAATATTTTTTCGCGGAAAAAATTTGGGAAATATACCCCAAACCATACTACCATATAAAAAAACCACAACCAAAGTGATTGCCAGTAAGCGCTGGTTTTTTCTGATAATACCACTTGCAAATAAAAATGCGGCTAAACCATAAACCAATCCGCTGGCTCCAATATGATATGATTCACGACCAAGTAACCAAACCCATATACCGGTCAATAACCACGTAAAAAAAAACACACGGTAAGCAATAGATCTGTAAAAATAGAACAGCATAATGCCAAGAACAAATAAGGAAGATGTATTAGCAAATAAATGTGAAAAATCACCGTGAATAAAAGGAGCAGTAATAATTCCAATCAATCCCCTTAAAGATAAAGGATATAAACCGAGAAATGCAAAATCGGCTTCCATTGCATACTCAATTATTTTAACCAGCCATAATAAAACCACGAATAGGGAAGGAAATATGAGACTATGAATAAACTTTCGTTTTTCAGATACCATAATTTATATTATAAAAATGTTAAATTAATTATTTATTAACAATAATAATAATTGCAACCCTGTTATTATTTATTTGTCAATTTAATTGAACTTCTGAAGATCATTTAATTCAAACATTTATTCAAACTTAATATTCAGTACTGAGAAATACAATAATTTTGCACAAATAACAGATTATTAAAGAAATTTTATGAAAGAAACAGTAATTTTTATTTTATATAATTTTTAATGCTCTGCCTAAATATGAAGATCACCCTTTTCGTTGTTGGTATTTTGTTGTTATTATCAGGATCAATTCAGGCTGGTGATCCCGAAAATAATGAAGATCCGGGAAATAAACTAACAATAAGCGGTCATGTAAAGGATAAACAATCAGGTGAGGATCTTATCGGAGCTACCGTTTTTGTTAAAGAAATTAATGGCGGCACTATAACTAATGCTTATGGTTTTTATTCCATCAGCCTTAAACCCGGTAAATATACAATCCGATATTCTTATGTCGGTTATCAGACAATAGAAAAAGAGCTTGATCTTAAAAAAAACATCAATATAGATATTGAGCTTGATCGACGAAATGAAACACTTGATGAAGTTGTTATAAAGGGCGAGGCCACCAATGCTAATGTAACCAAAACCCAGATGAGTGTTTCACAAATGGATACCAAGACCATTAATAAAATTCCCGCATTAATGGGGGAAGTAGATGTTATAAAAGCAATACAATTACTACCTGGTGTTCAGACCACTGCAGAAGGCAGCTCAGGATTCAGTGTTCGTGGTGGAGCTCCTGATCAAAATCTTATCCTTCTCGATGAAGCTGTCGTTTACAATCCTTCTCATCTGATGGGTTTCTTTTCTGTTTTTAATAATGATGCTATTAAAGATGTTAAACTATACAAAGGTGATATTCCTGCAGCATATGGCGGAAGGTTATCATCACTGCTCGATATAAGAATGAAAGACGGAAACCTGAAAAAATACAAAGCAACAGGTGGAATTGGAATAATATCCAGCAGATTAACACTTGAAGGCCCAATAAAAAAAGATAAGGCATCCTTTATTGTCTCCGGCAGAAGAACTTACGCAGACATTTTTCTTATGTTTTCAAGTGATGAAGAATTAAAAAAAAGTAAAATGTACTTCTACGACCTAAATGCCAAGATCAACTATTCAATTAATGAAAATAACAGAATATACGTTTCTTCTTATTTTGGACAGGATAAATTTGCAAATGATTACTTCAAGATCAGTTGGGGTAATGAAACCGAAACAATACGGTGGAACCATTTGTTTAATGGAAAACTCTTTTCAAACTTTACATTTATCAGAAATAAATTCAATTATAATTTAGGAACTCCCCCTGGTGAAGCTACAGGGTTTGACTGGAAATCCTCTAATGCGGGATACAGCATTAAAGCCGATTTCAGTTATTATGCTAATGCGAATAACTCCGTAAAATTTGGATTCATGAGTACATATCATGAAAATGAACAAGGCACATTTCGTGGTGTTGGTGATGAATCTTTTTTCAATGAATATGTTATACCAAAAAAATACTCTTTGGAATCAGGTATATACATAAATAATCAGCAAAAAATCGGAAACTGGCTTACTCTAAAGTATGGGCTCCGCTATTCAATGTTTAATAATATAGGTACAGACACTATTTATATATACGATGAAGAGTATAACAAGATTGATTCCAGTGCTTATTCAAAAGGTGACTTCTACAATACCTTTTCGGGATTGGAACCCAGATTGGGTATTATTTTTTTACTCAATGAATTTTCATCTTTAAAAGCAAGTTATTCGAGAACGAGACAATATATTCACCTGGCAATGAATTCAACAGCAGGAACACCACTTGATGTGTGGTTTCCATCAAGTCCTAACGTTAAACCACAGATAGGAGATCAGGTTGCTGTCGGTTATTTCAGAAATTTCAAAAAAAATACTATTGAAACCTCCGTTGAAGCTTATTATAAGCATAACAATAATGCAATCGACTTTAAAGATCATACCCTGTTGCTTGGCAATAAAGAACTGGAAGGTGAACTCCGTTATGGCAAATCGTGGTCATACGGACTTGAACTTTTAGTTAAGTTGAATAAAAAAAAGATAAACGGATGGATAAGCTATACTTATTCAAGAACATGGAGAGAGATAGAAGAAATCAATAATGGGAAAAAATACCCGGCACCATATGACCGTCCTAATGACATATCAATTGTATTGAATTATCAGCTCAGTAAAAGGATAGAAATAGGAGCTAATTGGATTTATTACACAGGATCGCCGGTAACTTATCCAACAGGCAGGTTCACATATGGTAACGTAATAGCTCCTGTATATTCAGATAGAAATGCTTACCGCTTGCCTGATTATCACAGGCTGGATATTTCAATTACACTAAAGGGTAAAGAAAAACCCAATAAAAAATGGTATGGAGAATTGAATCTTTCTGTTTATAACGCTTACAACAGGAAAAATCCCTGGGTTATAAATTTTGTTGAGGATGAAAATAATCCAAACGAACGCTATGGTGAAATGATTTATATCGGTATTATTCCGGCTATAACCTATAATTTTCATTTTAATAAATGATAAAAGTAATGAAGAATATATTAAGCATATTAATTATAACAGTGATAATATCAGCATGCACTGATAAGATTGATGTAGAGCTTGAAGATACATATACAAGACTTGTGGTTGAAGGTATTATTACAACCGATACTATGAACCACTATGTAAGACTTACAAAAACAACCAGTTACTATTACAGCAAAAAGCCCCCTGTTGTCACGGGAGCAAACATTACAATAAGCAATGGTGATACAACTTTTATACTTGCAGAAAAAGAACCCGGATTTTACATAATTGATCCCCCGATCAGCGGAATTACAGGAAAAACATATTCGCTTGATATACAGCTTAGTGAACCCATTAATAACGAAACCCACTATGCTTCCTCTTCATATATTAATCCAATAGCATCAATCGATTCTATTAAAGCCAAATACTGGTCTGCCTGGGAATTCTGGGAAATAAAACTATGGGCACAGGATCCTGTGAGAACCGATTTCTATATGTTTAATTTTGAAATAAACGGAAGATTAGTAACAGACACAATTGATGAAGTTATTGTAACAGATGATATTCTTTTTAACGGAAATTACACAAATGGTATCGGTGTTGCCTGGCTTAACGATAGAAGAGAGGACCAAAAGTTAACCATAGGCGATACTGCTACAATCATAATGTCTAACATCACAGAAGCATATGCAAATTTCCTTTGGGAGCTGCAGGAAGAATCCGGTTATCAGATTCCGCTTTTCAGCGGACCCCCTGCAAATATTAGCAGTAACATAAGTAATGGTGCATTGGGGTTTTTTGCTGCTTATTCAAATGAGCATGCATCAACTATAATAACCGAAAAAACCGAATGATTTTTCTTTCATAAATTTTACTTCATTAATCATTCTTTTCTATATTTGATAAAATATAAAACTATTGCTATGAAACTTACCAAACTAAGTGCAATTTCACCTGTTGACGGCAGGTATCGCAAAGCCACCGAAAACCTGTCATATTACTTTTCAGAAGGTGCTTTGATCAACTATAGAATATTTGTTGAGATAGAATATTTTATTGCTTTGTGTGAAATTCCTTTGCCACAGTTAAAACAATTTGATAAATCGAATTTTGAAAAGCTAAGAAGCTTATCAAGGAATTTTACATTTGAAGATACCGAAGATGTCAAAAAAATTGAAAAAACAACAAACCACGATGTTAAAGCCGTTGAATACTATCTTAAAAAACAATTTGATAAACTGGGACTATCTGATTA
>CAZJYD010000039.1:0-14887 GCA_964550205.1 uncultured Bacteroidales bacterium | reverse complement strand
CTGAAGTGGGATCCTCTACAATGCCTCATAAAGTAAATCCTATCGATTTTGAAAATGCTGAAGGAAATCTCGGAGTTGCCAATGCTCTTTTTAATCATCTTAGTTCAAAGCTTCCTGTATCAAGATTACAAAGAGATTTAACCGATTCAACAGTTATGCGGAATATAGGCACCCCAATCGCCCACACCATGATCTCTGTTAAGTCGATTTTGCGTGGTATTGAAAAATTAGTTCTCAACCCAACCAGGCTTGAAGAAGACCTATCAAAAAACTGGGCTGTTGTGGCCGAAGCTATTCAAACAATCCTGAGAAGGGAAAAATTTCCTGATCCTTACGAAGCATTAAAAAAACTTACAAGAAAAGATCAGGTAATAACCAAAAAGACCATTGAGGATTTTATTGATTCACTAAAGATCTCCGAAGAAATAAAAGAGGAACTTAAATCAATTACTCCAAATAATTATATCGGAAAAATAAAACTATAGGTATTTTCGGAAGATGAAAGTCAGCGGTTTTAGCTTTATACGTAATGCTATAAAATATGATTACCCGGTTAATGAATCTATTAATTCTATTCTTCCTCTGTGCGATGAATTTGTCATAGCAGTAGGTAAATCAGAGGATAACACACTTGAATTGATCCGTTCGCTTAATAATTCTAAAATTAAGATCATTGAAACCGTATGGGATGAATCCTTAAGAAAAGGCGGGCAGGTTTTGGCAAATGAAACCAATAAGGCATTCAAAGCCCTCAGTGAAAATTCCGACTGGGCTTTCTATATGCAGGCAGACGAGGTATTGCATGAAAAATATTTACCGGCTGTAAAAAATGCAATGAGCAAATGGCTCAACAAAACTGAAGTCGAAGGACTATTATTCAATTATTTACATTTTTATGGTTCGTACGATTATATTGCCGACTCAAGAAAGTGGTACAGAAGAGAGATCAGGATCATCAGAAATGATAAATCAATACATTCTTTTCGTGATGCCCAGGGATTCAGGAAAAACAACAAGCTTATACGTGTGAAGCCAGTCAACGCAACTATTTATCATTATGGATGGGTTAAGCCTCCGGCTCTGCAACAATCCAAACAGGAAAGTTTTCATAAATACTGGCATAATGATCAATGGATTGAGAAAAACATCAAAGGGACGCAAGAATTCGATTATTCTCAAATAGATTCTTTAAAAAAATTCAATGGCAGTCACCCAGGTGTTATGAAAGAAAGGATAAATAAAAAAAACTGGCATTTCTCTTCTGATCCTTCTGACAAGAAGTTCTCACTGATATCCAGGATCCTGTATTATATTGAAAAGAAAACCAACTGGAGAATCGGGGAATATAAAAACTTTAAGATCATATAATAATAACAAAGCATTGATGATAATATGGCTTAATACATTTTTTTCTACTTTTGTTGAAAATAAATTCTATGGATCTAAAGGAAATATTAGCTATTGCGGGAAAACCGGGTTTATATAAAATAATCGCACAAACAAAAAACGGTACGGTTGTGGAATCATTGATTGACGGAAAAAGATCAACAGTATTTGCCCATCAAAGAGTTAGTTCTCTCGAGGAAATAAGTATTTTTACAAAAGACGAAGACTTACCGCTCAAGGAATTGTTTAAGCTTATTTTTGAAAAACAGGAAGGCAAAAAGGCTATAGATCATACAGAAGGCGAAAAAGAACTAAGGGCTTTCATTAAAGAGATCGTATCTAATTATGACGAAGAGAGAGTATACAAATCTGATCTGAAAAAGATCATAAGGTGGTATAATATCCTGGCAGAAAAGGAAATGCTGGACTTTTCCGAAGATAAGGAAGGAGAAGAAAAAAAAGATGATTCCGAAACAAAAGAGGATGATTCAAAGACAAAAACTGAATGAAACGTAAAGAAGACTTCATTACAAAAGAAATTCACTGGCTGAATGATGCCAATTATATACTCGAAGTAGAAGGCACAGAATCAATTCCAAATATACTTCCCGGCAACTTTGCAGAGATCCTTATTAATGATACACCAAATATATTTCTTCGCAGGCCATTTTCTATTCAGGATGTAAACCAAACAAAGAACACTTTATCTTTTTACATAAAGATATGTGGTCAAGGCACTCTAAGGCTAAGCAAATTGCTTCCCGGACAGAAGATAAATATCATATATCCCTTAGGTAATTCATTTAACACTGATCAATATGGTAAAGTGCTTGTTGTTGCCGGGGGATCGGGTATTGCCCCGCTTATGTTATTAGCCAGGGAACTTAAAAAACAAAATAATGAAATATCATTTGTAATCGGAGGGAAAACACAAAAAGATATACTGCTAACGGATGAATTCAAAAAATTCGGAGAAGTACATATAACCACTGAAGACGGAAGCAAAGGCGAAAAAGGTCTTGTAACCGAACACCCTATCTTCATGTCAGATGAATTCCCTTACGATAAAATATATACATGCGGCCCTGAACCAATGATGAAAACCATTGCAAAATTCGCCCGCGACTATAATACTGATTGTGAAGTATCGCTTGAGAAACTTATGGCATGTGGTTTTGGAGCATGCCTTTGCTGTGTTGTTGAAACAACAGAAGGCTATAAATGTTCCTGTACGGAAGGACCTGTATTTAATACAAAAGAACTGAAATGGTGAATTTAACTGTAAATATTAAGAATCTTAAACTCAAAAATCCAGTAACTACCGCTTCAGGAACATTTGGTTACGGAGAAGAATTTGCCGATTTCATTGACCTGAACAAACTTGGCGGAATATTTGTAAAAGGCCTAACCATAAAACCACGCGAAGGCAATCCATACCCAAGGATGGCTGAAACAGCGTCAGGAATGCTTAATACCGTGGGTCTTCAAAACAAAGGTGTTGATCATTTTATTCATAATATATATCCCCGCATTAAAGATTACGATACTCATATTATTGCAAATATTAACGGTTCAACTACTAAAGATTATGTTGCAGTTGCTGAAAAACTTAATGCCCTTGACAAAATCCCTGCCATTGAATTGAATATTTCCTGTCCTAATGTGAAGGAAGGAGGAATGGCATTTGGAATAAACAGTTCATCTGCTATGGCTTTAACCAAAGCTATCAGGAATAAATATGATAAATTATTGATTGTAAAGCTAACACCTAATGTCACCGATATTACTGAAATTGCAAAAGCTGTTGAAGAAGCCGGTGCAGATGCCTTATCCTTGGTAAATACTTTTTTAGGAATGGCTATTGATGCTGAAACTCAAAAGCCTGTTTTGTCAACAATCACAGGTGGCTTGTCAGGACCGGCTATTAAGCCTGTAGCTCTAAGGATGATATGGCAGGTATATAATGCTGTTAAAGTACCAATTATAGGTATGGGCGGAATTATGAATTCCCGGGATGCAATAGAATTCATATTGGCAGGGGCAACAGCTATACAAGTAGGCACAGCTAATTTTATTGATCCTCAGATATCAATAGAAATCATACAAGGAATAGAAAGCTATCTTAAAAAGCATAAAATAAATTCTGTGAATGAGATTATAGGTGCCTTAAAGGTTTAAAGATGAGCATTAATTTATACGTTCTTTGGCTCTTAAAATTATATATCTTTCTCACCTACCAATTTCGAAACTAATTCTGCCGCCTCCTCTAACTTAATTGCTGAATGAACTTTCAATCCCGAATTATCAATTAGCTGTTTTGCTTCGTCAGCATTGGTTCCCTGTAATCGCACAATTACCGGTAAATTTATTTTTCCTTTACTTTTATAAAAGTCAACAATACCCTGGGCTACCCTGTCACATCTTACAATACCACCAAAAATATTAATTAAGATAGCCTTAACGCCTGAGTCTTTTAATATAATATTAAAAGCTTCCTCTACCCTCTTGGCGCTGGCTGTTCCACCAACATCAAGAAAGTTTGCGGGTTCACCACCCGAAAGCTTTATTATATCCATTGTAGCCATGGCAAGCCCTGCTCCATTTACCATACAACCAACATTACCATCCATCTTTACGTAGTTCAGATCGTATTTGCTGGCTTCAACCTCTATGGGATCTTCTTCTTCAAAATCCCTCATATTTGCAATTTCAGGATGCCTGAATAAAGCATTATTATCAATATTTACCTTGCAATCCACAGCAAATATTTTCTCATCCGAAGATTTTATTGCGGGATTTATCTCTATTAAAGAAGCATCAGAACCTATATATGCATTATAAAGACCATTAATAAATCTAACCATTTCTTTGAATGCTTGCCCATGCATGTTAAGATTATATGCAACTTTTCTGCATTGATAGGGTTTAATGCCAAATCTGGTATCTATCTCTTCGGTATAAATCAAATGAGGTGTCTCCTCAGCAACCTTCTCAATATCCATACCTCCTTGTGGAGAATACATTATCATATTATGCCCTGTTTTTTTATTAAGCAAAACCCCGACATAATATTCCTTGATCTCAGAAGGACCCTCATAATAAATATCTTCCTGTATCAATACCTTACGAACTAATTTACCTTGTTTCCCTGTTTGAGGAGTTACAAGACTCATTCCTAATATTTTGTCTGCCACTTCTTTAACTTCATCCAATGAACGGGCTAATTTTATTCCGCCTCCTTTACCACGACCACCGGCATGCACCTGGGCTTTTACCACCCACTGTTTTGTATTCGTTTTTTTCTGAACATCCTGAGCTGCTTCCACGGCTTCAGCAAGCGACTCTGCCACATATCCGGCAGGTACAGGTACATTATATTTTGCTAAAATTGACTTGCCCTGGTATTCATGTAAATTCATACTGTAATATTATTGTATTAATAAATTAATTTCACAAATTTATTACAATTATTGATTATTAAAAATCTGGCACCTTATAAATAATCATAACATTTTTTATCTTTGCCTGGCTCAATTAACATGATAGAAGTCAGTAATATTCATAAGCGTTTCGGGAATCTCAGAGTACTTAAAGGTATCAACCTAAGTGTTTCAAAAGGTGAGATAGTATCTATTGTAGGAGCCTCCGGAGCCGGTAAGTCTACTCTGCTTCATATAATAGGAACAATTGATAAACCCGATCAGGGGTCAATAATTATCAATGATGTTAATGTTAACAAACTAACCGAAAAGAGATTATCATTGTTCCGTAACCGACAAATTGGATTCGTTTTTCAGTTTCATCACCTGCTCCCTGAATTCACAGCCTTCGAAAATGTATGTATACCCGGATATATTTCAAAAAATAACAGGAAAAAAACAGAAGAATACGCAGAATCACTACTGGATTTCCTAAACCTGTTGTCAAGAAAAGATCATAAACCTTCAGAGTTATCAGGAGGAGAATTGCAAAGAGTTGCCGTAGCCAGAGCCTTAATTAATAATCCGGCAGTTTTACTTGCAGACGAGCCTTCGGGCAATCTCGACTCAAAAAATTCTGTTGAATTACATGAGCTGTTTTTCAAGCTGAGAGAAAAAATGAATCAAACATTTATAATTGTAACCCATAATCAGGAATTAGCTAATATGGCCGATCGCAAACTAAAAATAAAAGATGGAGTGATAGTTGGCCGATGAATTAATAAATTACCAAGGTTAGCACACAGAAAATAATTATTATTTCAATTAAATAAAATGTATTTACAGAGTGAGCTTGCAGAGGGTTGAAATAAAAAAGTTAAAAAAATATTTGTATATTTCCACTTAACTCAGCACTTGTATCTTTATGCTCGTTAAATCTCAACAATATTCAATAATCTTGATCGTTCAAATGAAAACTTATCACTAAATAAATTCACTATTTAATGAGGTTTATAATCATTTTACTTATTGCATCATTATGTCTGAATGCTGTGGGTGAGTTATTCGCACAGACACCGGAAGAGAAATATAATTCAGCTATTACAAAGGGAAAGCAATATTTTGAAGAGAAAGATTATATAAATGCAAAAATATTATATCAATACGCATCCGATATTAAACCGGGGGAACTATTTCCCAAAGGCCAATTGAAAAAATTAATAAGGATTTTAAGAGATCAACGAAAACGCAGCGCGGGTTATGCAGCATTTATGCTTCAGGCTGAAAAACTTACTGAAGAAAAAAAATTCGATGAGGCCATAAGTAAATATAAACAAGCTCTGCAAATAATGCCAGAGAAACAATATCCATTGCAAAAAATTAACAAGATCAAACAACTTCAAAAAGAAAATGCAGAAAAGATAAAAGAATATGATGATGCCATTAAACAAGCTGATGATTTACTAAAGGAAGAAAAATACAAAGAAGCGCTTGATAAGTTCAGGGAGGCATTATCGATTTTTCCCGACAGATCTTATCCATCCGAAAAAATTAATGTCATTGAAAGAATTATAAATGAACAAGAACAAAGACAAAACAATTATGAAATATGTATGCGCAATGCTGATTTTTTTCTTAATAAAAAAGATTATGAAACAGCTTTAAGCGAATATGAAAAAGCTCATGAGATCTTCCCTGATAAAGCGCAGCCCAGGGAAAAGATCAGTGAATTGAATAAAATCATAAAGAAGAATGATGCTTATACCAAAATAATTGAAGAAGCCGACCAACTTTATATCATAAAAGATTATACCAAAGCAAAAGAAAAATACACAGAAGCTTCGGAGATTTTCACTGATAAAAATTATCCTGGTGACATGATAGAGAAGATAGACGAGAAACTTGCCATGAAAACCACTACTGAAGAGGAAGACTATGATAATGCGATTGATCAGGGCTATGAATTTCTTGAGGCAAAGAACTATAAAATGGCTAAAAGACAGTTCGGGTTTGCTGCCCGTCTAAAACCAGATAATGGCGAACCCAGGAAAAAGCTTGAAGAGATACAGGCTATATTAGATAAATACAATGAACTAATAACCAATGCCGACAAGCTGTATAATAAGCAGGAATATGAAAAAGCAAAAGAAGAATATGTTAAGGCTTCAGAAATATTAACTGATGAGGATTATCCGGTAGAAAGAATTGATGAAATTAATTCTGTTATATCCAGATTAGCAAAAGAACAAGAACAAATAGATAGTTACGATAGGATAATCGCCCAGGCAGATAGTCTTTACCATTCAGGTGCATATAAATTAGCAAAAGAAACTTACAACGAAGCTCTTACTTACCTGCCCGATGAAAA
Source organism: uncultured Bacteroidales bacterium (assembly GCA_964550205.1). GTDB lineage: Bacteria > Bacteroidota > Bacteroidia > Bacteroidales > JAIOZK01 > JAIOZK01. The sequence goes on along the minus strand of CAZJYD010000039.1, from coordinate 7,714 downwards.
ATATCCGGACCAGCAAATTAGTAAAATCAACTTATTAGTTAAAGAACTTCGCGACAAGAAAGAAATTCAGGAACAGTATACAAAACTCATTAAAGAAGCCGATCGATCATTTGAGGAAAAAAAATACAATATTGCAAAGTTAAAATATCAAGAAGCCAGCAAAGTAAAAGAAGATGAACAATATCCAAGGCAAAAATTAGAAGAGATAAACCAGATAATTAAAAACCTTGCTGAATACAAAAAGAATCGCGAACAGTATGAAAATATAATTGCTGATGCAGACAAGCTGCTTAAAAAAGATAAACTTGAGGATGCAAAAGAAAAATATAATGCTGCTCTTGAGATATTCCCCAGTGAAAATTATCCAAAGAAACAAATAAATACTGTAGACAGCATATTTGAAAGCCTCAGAATGCAGGCTGAAATTGAGCGTAAATATGATGAAGCAATACAAAATGCTGAGAAATATCTGGATTTAGAAGACTATGAAAATGCAAAGAAAAAATTTGAAATAGCATTATCATTAAAACCTGATGAGAGATACCCAAAGAAAGAAATTGATGATTTAAATGAGATACTGGAAGAAATTGAAAAACAAAAAGAACTTGAAATAAAATATCAATGTTTAATTGATACAGCCGAAAATAATATAGCAGAAGAAAAGTACGAAGAAGCCAAAGCATATTTCGAAAAAGCAATGGAAATAAAACCCGGCCAGGATTCATTGCAATATAAAATAGTTGAAGCTGAGAAAAAAATTGAAGAACAGAGAATAGAAAAGCAAAAAGCATATGAGAAAGAAATTGCTAAAGCTGACAGTTTATTAGATGCAGAAAAATACAAAGAAGCTATGCTATGCTATAAAATGGCAAATGAATTAGTGCCGGACGAACAATATCCAAAGGAAAAGATCGATGATTGCAATTCAATACTTGATGCTATTGAAAGAAAAATAGAACAAGATTATAACAGTGCGATAGGTCGTGGCGATAAACTTTTCCAATCAAAATCTTACGACAGGGCAATGAGCGCCTATTCCGAAGCTGCAAAGATCAAACCCGGTGAGCCGTATCCAAAAGAAATGATAGCCAGGATCACCAAGATCATTGATGAAAATGTAATAGCAGATATTAATAAAAAACCTGTTCAGGTCAATTCCAATAATGAAAAACGTTTCTCTTTTGAGCCTATTCCTATCCAGGACAGGAAAGACAATTTTATTCTTGTCAAGTTTAAGAATCTTAATAGTAAGGAATTGAGGGTATTTTTGAATTATGGTGCAGCTAATACAAAAAACGGCGGAATCCTGATCAGGGTTCCTGCTGATGAAAAGTACCATGATTACATTATACGAATAGGATCTCAATATAAATGGTTCAGCGAAAATAATGATTGGATAGGCCTGTATCCTGCTGGTGGTGATCTTGAGGTAGGCTTGATCAGAATATCAAAAAGTGAATAAATAATATCTTGATGGAACAGGAAAACTATTTCAAACAATACAAAAAAAACATCATCGGGATTGACAAACATTTTGAAACTCCGTTCGGGAATAAAAAAATGCTTTATGCTGACTGGGTTGCCAGTGGGCGTTTATACAAAGAAATTGAAAACCACATAACTGATGTTTTTGGCCCTTTTATCGGAAACACACATACCGAAACCAGCAAAACAGGAACTCTTATGACCAAGGCATATCACTATGCTCATAAAATCATAAAAGACCACGTCAATGCTAATACAAACGATGTTATCATCACCACGGGTTTTGGAATGACATCGGCAGTTGTTAAATTCCAACGTATTCTTGGGTTAAAAACATGCGGCAAGCTGCTTCATCAGGAATGTCTTGATAAGATTGAAAAACCGGTAGTATTTGTAACTCATATGGAGCATCATTCCAATCATACTTCGTGGTATGAAACCATTGCCGATGTTGTTCAACTCAAGCCCGACAAGAATTTATTGGTAGATCTTGATGAACTTCGCAGTCAACTCAAAAAATACAAAGACAGAAAAGTAAAAATAGGTGCATTCACAGCATGCTCCAATGTAACAGGTATTGAAACACCGTATTATGAAATGTCAGAGATAATGCATGAGCATGGTGGTTATGCTTTCATAGACTTTGCTGCTTCAGCACCTTATGTGGATATTAACATGCATCCCGATGATCCTATGAAAAATCTGGATGCCATATATTTTTCTCCGCATAAATTCTTAGGTGGGCCAGGTAGCTCAGGGGTACTTATTTTCGATTCTTCATTATATAAAAATCCTCCACCCGACCAGCCGGGAGGTGGCACTGTTGACTGGACCAATCCCTGGGGTGAATACAAATTCATTGATAATATCGAAGCACGTGAAGACGGAGGCACACCCGGTTTTCTTCAGGCTATTAGAACAGCTTTATGTATAAAACTGAAAGAAAAAATCGGCACTGAAAATATCAGGCAACGTGAGGAAGAGCTTGTTGAGATTGCATTCAAAGAAATGCGTAAAATACCTGAAACTTCAATACTTGCAAATAATGTTGAAAAACGATTGGGAATATTTTCATTTTTTATAAATGATATCCATTTTAATCTTATCGCAAAGATTCTTAATGACAGGTTCGGGATACAGGTTCGCGGAGGTTGTGCATGTGCCGGAACATATGGTCATTTTCTTCTTAATTTAAGCTATGAGGACTCACACAACATAACCAACCTGATAAACTTCGGTGACCTTTCAAAAAAACCCGGATGGGTGAGAATTTCCTTACATCCAACGATGACTAATGATGAACTCTATTTTCTGATCGATGCTATAAAACAAATCCAGAAAAATAATAGACAATGGGGTAAGGACTATATCTATAACAAGCATACCAATGAGTTCAGACATATAGATGAACCGGAAGATAAAACGGAACAAATTATTCCATGGTTTGATCTGGATTGATGTGGTTTAATAGGTACTTGTCTATAAATATTAGTTAATAAATTTATTCTTTAGAAAGCTCTATAAGCGTAATTTCAGGCAGTATTCCGATTCTTCCGGGATATCCAATAAATCCGGTGCCTCTGTTAACATAAATATATTGATCTCTTATTTTATCTTTATACAAACCGGCCCAATGCTTATACACGTATTGCGCAGGACTCCATCTAAACCTTGTTGTTTCAATACCAAACTGAAAACCGTGCGTATGTCCTGAAAATGTTACGTCAATATCAAGATATTTTCTGCTAATAACCTTCTCCCAGTGGGAAGGATCATGAGAAAGAAGCAATTTAACAGGGACAACTTTAAGACCGTATAAAGCCTCTTCCATATTCCCATATTTTGGAAACCTGGAATGTGAACTCCAGTTTTCAACACCAACAATAGCTATTTGATCTCCATCTATTTCCAGTATTTCATTTTCATTTCTAAGCAGCATCCATTTCATTCTTTTATAAAGATCATAAAGTTGTTGCATATTTTCCTGTTTGTCTGTTTGGGTATCCCATTTGGAATAATCACCATAATCATGATTTCCAAGCACCGCATAAATCCCGTATTCAGCATAAATATTTTGCAATACACCTTCAAAATCAAATGCTTCGAAGGTTGCAAAATTTACCAGATCTCCTGTAAAAAATACCAGATCAGGTTTAAGCATATTTATTTTCCGTACCACCTCACGCAATGGTTCAGGATTAGCCCAACTGCCCAGATGAAGATCGGAAATCTGAACAATCCTTAAACCATTGAATGTTTCAGGAAGATTCTTTAAGCTAATACATGTATGCCTTACCCTGAAATCATATACCCATTTAAACATACCCATCAGAAATCCACTGAATGCAATACCACCTGTTATTAATCCCAAATTAATGATAAATTTACTCCTTGTGATCTTTTGTCCTTTGATAGGCACGGGCTTACCCGATCTTTTCTGTTTGAGAAAACGGAAAACATACCTGGCCATTCTTATAAGATCAGCTATTATCAGGAAAATAACAGTAAATATTTTTGCTGCATAGGCAATAAATACGAATCCAAATGAATATGTTCTAAATCCGTTTCCCCAGTATCTTACAGGTTCAAATAATGTAGCTGCAAATAATCCTGCAAGTAAAATCAATGGAGCCCAATAAAGAAAAGTTATTAGGTATTTTACAAAAGTTATCTGCCTGAATATCCTTTTGCGGATTGAAACCCATAGATAAGCATCGAGTAAAAACAGGATTACAAACAGGGGGTATCTTTCTAATGATTTCGGGAAGGAAGCCGAAAGTAAAAAATAAAACGCAACAAAAAATACTAAAGCTAAAAGTATATATATAATTTTACGCATTCGCCAGTACGAATTCGTTTTACAAGTGTATAAAATAATGCTGAAACCTTCATTAAGTAATAATTAACTTTATATTAAGAAATAATTACCCAATGTAATTGAAATCCAACGAAATACTTTTCAATTTATTTTCTGGTTTTTTTTGAGTTTTAGTGGTACGCTAACTCAGAGTGAGCAGATCACTTTCTCCTCTCTAATGTTTTACCCGGAAGATACCTCCTTTTCCAGGTTTTCCTTCCCCGGCTTGATTGTCTCCGTTATACCACTCAAAATGGTTTTCCACAAAAAATTAATGAAGCTTTTTTCCTTGTCTCTCTCAAAACTCATTTCAGCAATCCACGAACTATGGTCCGGACGGGGATTATGCTTCCGGATAACTCTGTTCATAATAAATGAAAAGAATTTCCTGTCTTTTGTACTTACTTTGTCTTCTATTTTCAGGACTGTAATATTCAGATCGTCATATAAAAATTTCAGCTTTCCGGTAGCATAGTTATCATTACCACTGGCATCAAAGCTTATCTTGTTTAAATAACCATCATTGATCCTCACCAACTGGTTTCTCTCCAGCATGGAATTAAAATAGTTCAGGTTCATACTATCCAGCTCACCTGAAAAGAAAATTGTATCAGGTGTTGGATTAGCAGGAAACTTAATTTTTAATTCAGCCAGACTTTCACCCATCACCTTTCCGGTAGCATAAGTATGTATATCTCTACCTGTCTTGAATAAGGCTGGATCATTGTTCAGATTGGAAATACAAACATTTAAATCGCTGAAAAAAACAAATCCTGGTTGCGGAGCTCCGTGTTCATGTTCAATATAGTGAACATCACTATTATCAATGATCACAGAATCTATCATTAGCTTAAAGTCAAGATTTGTCAACATTTGCTGAGGCATAGGCGGGTAATAATCAGGTCTTCTTTCAATATTTTTATCCCTGAAAAAATCGGCAAATATATTTTCTGCTTTTACAGAATGACATCTAATGATATTTTTACTCAATTCAGTGTATTCAAATCCTGACAATCGAAGTTCATCCAGTAATATTTTGACCCTGTCGGTTTGGTAACCAATTTTTTTTGAAAAAACATACTTCTTATACTGCGGTAATAATTTAAAATCATAAATGCTGAAATCAAGATCGCCTTCGTTAATAATTTCTCCAATCTCCAGTTTATAAAAGCCACCCTGTAAATAAGAATATATTCCTTTTGTATTTAACTTCTCTATCTCGGGAAATTCAATTAATAAGGTATCCTCCTCACTATTAATTTCGAACTTTCCCGTTGTCAATGATAGATTTTTAACAGATAAAAAAGATCTGCCCGATGACAAATCTTTCAGTTTGATGCTTGCATTATTAAGAATAATGCCATTAATTAAAACATGTCCGATATTATTATCATCTCTCGTTTTCTTATCCTTTGAATCATGTTTTGATAATGACACGGAGATATATGAATCATCAAACTCAATTCTGCCGATGTTTAGTTTATTATAGATCAAATAACGGAGTATTCCAATCCTGTTAATATGCAGTGAAGAGATCAATGCAGAATCAATCACATAATCCGCTATACTGTCCGTTTTTGATCCAATAGTATCAGGAACAATTATTATTGATTCAATAATAATTGTTCGGTTAATAATATTCAGGTCGACTTTAGCTGTATTAACAATATGGCCCGATACGAGATCATTATGTATTTTATCACGTATTGTATTCTCAGCATAGTTCTTCAAAATAAAAACAGTTGCAATTATTATCAGAATAATTGAAAATACAATTATGCCTGCTTTAAGAAATAATTTATTTCTTTTTCTCAATCTTTATCAAATATCGGTTTAAAAAAGTAAATATTGTAAATGTAATATCGGGTATGATATTTCCCGGAAGCAATCCGTTTGTTTTATTCCTTTCTTAGTTCCTTCAGGGTAATTGTCCAGCCCAGGTCCATTTTCAGTATAAGCGGATTATATTTACTCATATGTATCCAGTAACGGACAGAGCCATCCGGTGACTCGGCATATACATATGATATGTCATCAAATGTACGGTCGCTGATCGCATTATACATTTCATAATTATGCCCTGCGGCAGGATTAGCAATCTCAACATATGATCCACCTCCGTCAGGCGATATAGTGGCTTTACCTGTATTTACAAGATCATTGAACACCTTTTTACTAACCCAGACCGTTGTCTTATCGGTCAGGTCCATCAGTCCGCCACTAAAGTAATTGCTCTGTGCAACAGCATCCTCAAATGCTTCCTTGCTCATTTTTACAGTTCCCTTTGTACTGTCGGCATTTGTCATTTCATAATCAAATTCAATCCCGTCCGTAAGGGATTTTACATTAACAATAAAATCATAAGTAATCCCGTAGTAATCCACTTCATAAACAAGTATTTGTCCTGGCATTGTGATAAGGGTTGAACCCTTCATCATTTCATTATCCAGATCGATCTGCGAAAATGACTGGAATCCAAAAAACATACTAATTGCTAAAACTAAGATCAATTTTTTCATAAGCGTTAATTTTAAATTTTCAAGTCAAATGTAATAATTTTAATATGAATGGATGCAAATGGAATGATATTATTTATCACTGAAAAAAATGAACATTAATATCATTTATTATCTTTCCGCCGGGTATGGAAATAATGCCTGAAGAAGTTAGCATAAACCGACAGCAGAAGTGCTGCAAAGTAAAATGCCATTGTAGCAATATCGGCTGTGCCGGCAGAAATATTTATATTAAAAAGCCTGTCTATCAGATATTGCACATAAGAACTAACCTGACTATTTCTTCCCAGTTTATCCAATACCTCAAAATGCCAGTCGGTTAGAGGACAATATCCCATTCCGTAGAAAATACCCAGAACAAACCATGACAAACCTGTTAGTAACAAAGTTATTAAGTTCAGTCTTCTGGTTTTCTTAAATATCCATCCGAACAAATTAAAGAGGATAAGAGCAGAATGGAATACCAGAAAGAATATGTCGAGAAATTTCCACATGACTGGTCATATAAAAAATTGAATATAATAAACAAATTTACAGAATGATAAAGAAAAGTAAATGTTTGCGGAAGGGTTACAGGAAGGTTTCAGGTGACCACTTTGTGAAAGTATGAATAACGAATAGCTATATGCACCGTGCGGGTTTTCAAAGACGTTTCCTTGTCCGCCCGATATAAATTTTGCTAAAACCGACACCCTAAGATACCACAAGCCGCCCCGCATGGTTTATATAGCCTGTTGAACTCAACCTAAAGGCAGCTCCCTGTCCGTTCATTTATCTCACGTATAAGGAATTATGAAACAAAAAACTTATACGTATGAAAAACAAAAAAAACCAGCATGAAGATACAAGGTTTTCT
>CAZJYD010000038.1:24789-30141 GCA_964550205.1 uncultured Bacteroidales bacterium | reverse complement strand
GTATGATTATGGGGCAAGGTTTTATGATGCGCAGTTGGGGAGGTGGCATGTTGTTGATCCAATGGCTTTTAAATATCCTGATCAATCACCATACAGTTATGTTGGGAACCGGCCAATTAATGTTATTGATTTTACTGGGGAAGATGAATGGGAGCTTAATAAAAAAGGTAATGTGGTAAATAGGATTGAAAATAAAAAACACGATAGCTTTCATATAGTTGAAAAAGACGAAGAAGGGGATTATCAGAGAATAGCAAATAGTAATGAATATGAATATGGAACAGTCAAAGCTCAAAGAAATCCTAAGGATAGTAAAAAAAGAGAATTAACTTTATTTGAAATAAATGGCGATGACAATGCAAAAGAAATATTTAAATTCTTCGGTGATAATTATACTGAAGAAAAGGGAAGACCAGTAGAATGGACCCATGCCAAAATAGGGAAAAAAGAATCTGGTAGGAATATTGTTGGAACAACGCATAAGGAGAACATGACTTCGGTTGGAACTTATTTAAGAAAAACAAAATATACGTTAAGAGAAGTTAACCATAATCATCCCACTGGTAATCCTATTCCATCTGGATCAACATTAGATGATTATGGAGATATTGAAAATGCTACCTATTACGAAAAGGTAAATTCAAAAATAAAATTAAACGTCTATACAAAAAAATATGGTTATAGTCCATATGACTCAAAAGGAACAAAAGATATGAGAATTTTGAAAGGGGAAATACCAAAATAACTTTTATGAGATATATTATTATAATGTTAATGCTTTTTGTAATGCAATCTTTTGGTCAAGATGAAGACAGCTGTAATAAAGCCTATATTAATAAGTATATTATTATTTCAAGCGATTTTAAAAATGTTTTAGATAGTTTTTTAGTTAATGAATCTCAATACTCCTATTTTTCAATGGATGATACTAGTGTTATTTTTCCTATAACTGTGATGGATTCCGTTGGAAATATCATGCAACTAACATCAGGGAAAAAAGGTTTTTTTGTTCCTTACTATTTACAAAATAGTATTCTGGGTATTTTAAAATATAGCGGTATAAGTTTTATAATAAATGGTCGAGCATCACCAAATTCTAAGCTTTTATATAAAACAAAAAAAAAGATAAGTATTCCAATTAAAAAATCTATAAAACACGATTACCCTATTGAAGATGATAGTTTTTTCCCCACTGTATGGATTTTTAACTATGAAGATGGAAGCTTAGAAGTTGTATACAGGTCAAAAATGGAAACAAATAAGTAATAAACAAGTTTTTGTTTACATCTCCGTGCGAATAAAAGATTAAAAATGCAAATAGAGATTCTTAAACATGAGTCTTTTAATAGCAAATTAATTTTTATAGCTTTAATAAAGTTATAAACTTTTCCCTAAACTTCAGCCATTAAAAATTAAGTTGCATAAACAGCCCCCATCCCCTGGCCCCTTCCCCCAGTTCGGGGGAAGGGGAAGGTTTTGTATTTTGATTTTGAGGATATTTAGGTTATTTTCGTGTTGTCAATATTAGTATAATGGCAAAGCTAAGAGGGAAGGAGGAATATCCGATATATTATTGAAAATGAACTTTGTAAGATGCAATATACTCTCCCTTCCCCCGATTTGGGGGAAGGGCCGGGGTTAGGGGCTGAATGTGGTATGATTATGGGGCAAGGTTTTATGATGCGCAGTTGGGGAGGTGGCATGTAAATGATCCGATGGCAGAAGATTATTATAGCTGGAGTTCTTATAATTATACGATGTGCAATCCTGTTCGGTTTATTGATCCTAACGGAACGTTTATAAGTGATTTTATTGCCAGAAGAGGAAGGCGTGTTGGTTGGACTGGTAAGGATTGGTTTGAAAATGAAAAAACTGGGGAAATTATGAATATTAAAGATAAAAATGAAGTACCACAAGAAGAGGGAGATAATTGGGTAAATATTGGTAAAGATGACATGTTTGGTAAAGAAAATATTCCGGAAGGTGAAAAGGGAAAAATTACAAAAATGACAAAGGCTGAATCAAAAAATTTTATGGGTGAGCAAGGATATAATCTTGAAACAAAGGTTTCAATTAAGTACAGAAAAGTTCGTAGCCAACGTATTAGCGATTCAAACGGACCTCAAAATTTAAACATAGAATTAGATAGCTATGAGTCTCCTATTAAGTATACATACGCAAAAAAAGGCTCAGTAAAAGCACATGTTGGTAGCCGTTTAATTGATTCAAATACAGAAGAGAGTTTCTTTACACAGATTATTTGTACTTGTTCAACAAAAGAAACATAGACAGAAATTACTTATGATTACATGCCTAAGATAGAAGGTGTTACAAGAAAAGTAATTGATAATATAGAAAAAATTACAGGAAGCTCTATCTTTGAATTAATAGAAAAAACAGTAAGTAAATAAAGTTTTAAGTAAATAAGATGAATAAATCAAACACAATTCTAATATTTCTAATATCAATAAAAGAATATTCAGCAAAGGACACATGTATGTTAGTACCAAATAAAGGAATAAATAGAATTAGTATTTTCAAAGAGTATGGTAATAACAATGAAAAGGAGTATGATTTAGGATGTGATAGTAATGATATTCCAGTACCAAATTTTTGGTCTACTAAATTTGCTGATACTGCCAATAAATGTAACTTACAAAGTAATTTTGATATATTTGTAATTAATGCAAGACAAGGCATATATATAAATAAAAAATACTTAAAAGAAAACATTAACTTACCACATGTTTGGGAACATGGATATTCAAAAGGAGTAGCCCTTAGCAGAAAAAACAGCGTTATAATTTATTGGGTTATTGTTTGGTAGAATTGAAAGCTTTCCAACAAAAAGCTTTTCTATGAAGCAGAAAACAACTTAAATTTGAATATATCTGTAAGCTTCCCTAAACTTCAGCCATTTAAAATTAAGTTGCATAAACAGCCCCCATCCCCTGGCCCCTTCCCCCAGTTCGGGGGAAGGGGAAGGTTTTGTATTTTGATTTTGGGGATATTTAGGTTATTTTCGTATTGTTGTAATTTTAATTTAATGGCTAAGCTAAGAGGGAAAGAGGAGAATCCGATGTTATGAATGATATAGACAGTGTCCTTGCGAAAATAGAAAATGAACTTGATAAATCATAACATATTCTCTCCCTTCCCCCGATTTTGGGGGAAGGGCCGGGGTTAGGGGCTGACTAGGATTATGAAACTCCTCATCTTTAAAAAACTAATAACACATATATTAATTTTAATATTCTATATATTCTCCACCTCATACTCCGCTTCCCGTTTTTCTGCTTTCTTTAACCATTCGGGAATGACAGTTTTTAGAAATTCCTGCTTTTCCTTCCTCATCTTTTCCATTTCCATTTTTAAATATTCCTGTGCTTTTGCTTTGGTTGAGATATCAGGGTATGGAACTTCTTTATTGTAACCCAGACCTGAAAGAACCCTTGCAAGTTTGATCCTTGCCTCCTGTGCAATTGAAATTCCTGATGCAATGATCCTGCTTATTTCAACAGGAGAATGAAATGAGGAACCATGACCGGCAGCGGCATAATCCCAGCGCCATTGGGCGTGGCGTATATCCTGAAGTATCTGTTTCATTTGCTGATCTGTTGCGCCAAGATCCCACGCAAATTTTGCTTCAACATGAGCTCTTACCAAAAGCTTTTCAAGTTCATCCCTGTTTTGGATGATCTTATCCTGACGCTCATAAACATCCGATATCAAATCATCGGTTTCTTCTCTGTGGCATACCTGGCAGGTGCTGGAAACATTACTTAGCGGGCTTTGAATGTGGTGGTCGGTAAACTTTTGCCCTCCCTCACTGATATACGGCATATGACAATCAGCACACGAAACTCCTCTTTTTGCATGCACACCGGTTAAAAAGACTTCATATCCCGGATGCTGGGCCTTAAGCATAGGAGCTTTACTCAATGCATGTGTCCAGTCTGCAAATTTCATGCTGTCATAGTATTGTTCCATCGCTTCAACTGATAAACCCTTATCCCAGGGATAGACCAGGTAAGGAACACCTTCAACTATTTTTTCATTAAAGTAATATTCAACATGACACTGGGCGCATACCAGACTTCGCATTTCCTGATGAGATACTTCATTAATGTCTTTACCCGTTCTCTCAAAAGCTTCGATAAGAGCAGGCCTGGAGATTTTGAGATTCATCGTTTCCGAGTCATGACAATCAGCACATCCTATCGGGTTAATTATTTCATGTCCCCTGGTTTCCCAGGTACCCCGGTAAAATTCGGCAACACCAACCTTATCCATCACTCTCGGTACATCAGGACTTTTACATGTCCAGCAGGTATTTGGCATAGGGCTCTCTTTGCCATGAACAGGAGCGCCTGTTCTCAAGGTATTCCATATGTCCGTGATAGAGTAATGATGACCCCTGGCCTGATCGTAATCTTTTGAAAATCCATACCCTGCCCATAATAATACCATCCTGGGATCTTCTTCAAGCATGTCGATAACAACAGACCCATTATACTTTGACTCGAAAGTGGTATCCCGGGTTTCCAGATATGACTGGTATTCTCTTGGGAAGTTCTTTCCCCATATCTCACTGCGTGGTTCAAGAGGAGAATGTTCTACCTGAGGTGTATAGGCATAATAGGCTTCTGCCCTTCTTTCCATGATGGAGGAAGCAAGCAACCCGAGAAAAAATACAATAACTACGGTAGCGATAAAGATGAACCAGCCTAACCATGGTCGCTTTTTTATTGATTCCCTGATCGATTTCATATTACTGAGTTTCATTGATTAAATATTATTATTCTTTTTTCATCCACACCGGTATGGGACTTTCTGGTAACGGAACACGTGCATTCGGAACACTCGATAAACTGTTTACCCTGCCATGAGGTGTTACCCTGTGGCAATCCCAGCATTTTCTTTCTTGCCTGAAAGTATGGTATTCATCGGTTTTAACCAGCACCTTATAATCAGTAAGAAGCTCTTTATGACATCTTATGCAATTATCCTGAACGACTTCTTTACCAGCCTCTTTGATAAATATAACCTGAGGTTCTGCACGTAATGTGAATATTGTAGCGTGCCTCAGTCCGTCTTTGGCTTTAAAATATAATTTGTTGAAGATATTATTGTGAGGTACATGGCAATCGTTGCAATGTGCAACTTCCCTGTGTGAACTATGGCTCCACGTGGCGTATTGAGGTGCCATAACATGACAGTTAACGCATGTTTTTGGATCATCAGAAATATAAGAAGGCGCATTGGATATATACAAGATATATATCCCAAGCCCCACAAATATTCCTAACAATATTATTACAGGGATTATCCATTTTTCAGGAGGAACTATTA
>CAZJYD010000038.1:0-24689 GCA_964550205.1 uncultured Bacteroidales bacterium | reverse complement strand
CATATTATAGTTAATGATTCTGTTGATATTTATGGCGATATGCTTGATTATAAAGGAAACACCAGAATAGCAGAAATGTTTGGTAATGTGAGGCTTGTTGATGCCAACCGGTCTACATTATATACCGATCATCTTATTTATGACAGAAATACTGAAATAGCATTTTATGATAGTGGCGGACGTATTGTTGATGAGGAAAATGAATTGGTTAGCCGTATAGGATATTATTATTCAAATGATGAGGAATTTTTCTTCAAGGAGGATGTCGTGGTTACAACACCCGATTACAATATGTATTCCGATACCCTTATGTATAACACCGAAACGGAAATAACCCATATTTTCGGACCCACAAAAATAATAGGGGAAGAGGATTCGGTGTATTGCGAGAAAGGCTGGTATGATACAAAAAATGATATTGCCAACCTTAAGAAAAATGCCTTTGTTATGCATAAAGAGCACCTGATCTATGGCGATACATTATACTATGAGAAAGAAAATGACTACGGAAGGGCATATAATAATATCACTATTAAAGATACATTGCAGGATGTAATTGGAAAAGGCAACAGGGCTTTGTATATAAAGGATTCAAGCTTTGCCTATCTGACAGACAGTGCTATGACCATTATTATTGATAAAGAAGATTCTCTTTTTATGCACGCCGATACCATAAAAGTTCTGTTCGATACAAATTCCAAAGCCAGGACCATTCAGGCCTTTTATAAAGTAAAATACTACAGGCATGATATTCAGGGTATGTGCGACTCATTGATTTATGATGTTAATGATTCAACAATTATCATGTATAAAAATCCTGTTTTGTGGTCGGAAGACAATCAGTTAACTGCTGATTCAATTAAAATTGCTATTTCGAATGAAGCTATTGATACCATGGCTTTATATAATACCTCATTCATTATTTCCAGGGATGATTCAGGGACTTTTAATCAGATCAAGGGAAAAACAATGTCAGGTTATTTCAAGGATAATGTGTTATTCAAAATCATAGTAAGTGGTAATTCTGAAACAATATATTTTGTGAGGGATGAATACGGCAGGTTAATAGGTATTAATAAGGCTGAGTCGAGTGATATGCTGATATTCCTGAAGGACAAGCAAATGAAAACCATTACATATATTAAAAAGCCCACAGCCACACTTTATCCGAAAGAAGATCTTGGTCCTCAGGATTTGAGATTGAGGGATTTTAGATGGTTTGGAAAGCACCGTCCCCAAAAAAAAGAAGAAATATTCATGTGGATTGATACAATTGAAGATACGTCAGAAAAGTGAAAATTTAACGTATTTTTTGGGATTGGCTTCTATATCGCTGATAAGTTTTTTAAGCTCTTTAGACGTTTGAACAAGTTCTTCATAAAGTTTTTTATCATTGATCAGTTTACCTGCCGAGCCTTCAGCATTATTTATCTTTTCAAGAATATCTGATAATTCATCCAATGATCTCTTTGCATTTGCAAAGGTAGCTGTGATATCTGCCTTGGCTAATGAATCGCTTATACTTTCAAGATTGATAAGTGTTTTATCAATGTTTTCTTTGTTTTTCATTAATGCCCCTGTAAGCTCTTCAATGTTATATATAATTTTGGAAAGATTGTTCTTTTCGGTATAAAGAAATGTATCTATTTGATATGTTGAATGCTTAAGGTTATCAAATGTGGTTTCAATACTTTCAAAACTTTTCATGAGATTTTCACGGGCACTTTTACTGAAAATTGTCTGTATAGTGGTGACCATTGAGTCGATTGAAATAATGAGATTTTCTGCTTTCCTTTTAAGAGGTTGTACCTGCTTGTTCACAGCTTCCTTTAATCCGGCTTCGGTTTCAGTAAAAAGAGTATCGCCGTTTTTTATATACTCATCTGAATCCCCAAGCCTTATGTCAATAGCTTTGGAGCCCATCAGATCACTGCTGAAGATATTGGCGATGGAATTTTTGGGGATCGGAAAGTCTGTTGATAAAGACATTATTACAATGATCTTTCCCGAATAGTTTTTTTCAAAATAAAGATCTTTTACCTGCCCTACTTTCATTCCGTTAATCGAAACCGGATTCGATTTCATTAACCCTTCAACTTTATCATAAACACCGTATACATTTCTTTCTTCTGCAAAGATATTCATGCCTTTCAGAAAATTATAACCCCAGATAAAAATAGCGAGAGCTATAATAAACATAAGACCTGCGATGATTTCACGGGAATATTTCAAGATATTCAGTGTTTTGGTTTATACAAATGTAATATTAAAATTAGTTTTTTGAAAGTTTTTTTGCCTTACTTATATTAATCCGTTGATTATTTAAAAATGCAACTACAAATGCATCTTTATATCCCTTATTACGGACCTGATTTTTAAGCTTATTAGCAGCATTGAATGATGACAAACTACCTGTAGTATATTTATACAGACCATTATGATGGTATTTCCAGATATTTGTTAATCCATTAAAGTCTGAAGAGTATAGGGATTTATCGGTTTTTGAAGTAGCAAACTGTACCCTGAATATTAATTCATCTTTCACCGGAGCGGGTTCTTCCTTGTTATTTTTATTATCTTCTTCAATTGGTGTTTTTTGTGGTACTTTATCTGTAGGATCTCCTCCTGTTTTGTTATTCTCTTTCAGCGGTTGGTTTTCTGCAATTAATTTTTCGGGGCTGTAATTTTTTTCTATTTTTTTCTTGTATTCCTTGAAAGCCCTGTAAATAGCAGAAGCAATATAAACCTGTCCTTTTTCGGATGTAAGAAATTTTTCATCTTGTTTGTTTGTAAGATAACCTGTTTCTATAAGTACTGCAGGCATGGTGGTTTTATAAAGAACCAGAAAACCGGCCTGCATTACACTGCGGTCTTTAAGTCCAACCCTTTCTCTGAACTGATCCTGTACCATGGAAGCAAAATTGAGACTCTGATCCAGAAATGCATCCTGATACAAGTTGAATATTATATAGGCTTCCGGGGAATTCGGATTAAATCCTTCGTACTGGTCTATGTAATTTTCTTCTTTTAAGATAGATGCATTTTCAAGTTTTGCAACTTCAAGGTTTTCTTTACTTTTATGCAATCCCATTACATAAGTCTCGGCACCGTATATTTTTGATGAACCGATAGCATTGCAATGAATACTTATGAATAAGTCGGCATTGTTTTTATTGGCTATCTCAGTTCTCTTATAAAGCTCAATGAATTTATCAGTTTTTCGTGTGTATATCACCTCAACATCAGGAAGATATTTTTCAATGTAATGCCCCGTCTTAAGTGCAATACTAAGGGCTATGTCTTTTTCCTTGCTGTATTTTCCAATTGCACCAGGATCTCTGCCACCATGACCTGCATCAATTACCACTTTTCTTACCAGGCCGTTATCTTGTGCTTCAACTGCCGTAATGAGCAGCAACAATAACGATAGTATACCAAATGTTTTAATTATTCGTTTCACCCTAAGTTATCATTTTTATTTAGTTTTGATAAGGTCTTGGATTTTATTTCATTGAAACCAATTATAAAAATAATAGTATTAAAAAACTTTGTTCCCAGCTTGTCGATTAAGTTATTAACATGGAATAGTTTAAAAACTCCTTTGATATTTATTAATTTATTGTTGAGCAGCTTGATTTTTGCTCAGGATACAATATATCAAAACGTTAGTGACACTAATTTATTTCCTCCCGATACAGCTATTGTGGATATAGATGAAACAGACACTATTTATTCCGATACCATTTCAACAGATACTGTAATTATTAAAAAATCCGAAACCAAACCTGTCGATTCAAAGGTTGAGTACACCGCAACTGACTCGATAAGGTTTAACACTGAAAACCAGAAAGTATTCCTTTACAGGGAAGCGGATATTAAGTATGAGGCTATTGAACTTAAAGCTGCCTATGTTGAAATCGATTTTGACAAAAGCACAGCTTATGCTCAGGGTATGAAGGATACAGCAGGTGAGATTTATGGAGATCCTGTTTTTACCGAAAAGGGCCAGAGTTACAAATCACGTACCATGAAGTATAATTATGATACACGGAAAGGAATAATTCACAGGGTGTTTACAGAGGATGGCGATGGTTACCTGCATGGTGAAATAGTTAAAAAAATGGAAAATGATGAAATAAATATAAAATCAGGTTCTTATACTACATGTAATAAAGAGGTAGACCCTCATTTTGAATTTAAGTATTATAAATCGAAAGTGATCCCGGGAAAAAAGATAATTACCGGGCCGGCATATCTTGTTATTGAAGGTGTACCTACTCCCTTGTTTATTCCTTTTGGAATTTTCCCCAACGAAAAAGGCCAACGCTCGGGAATAGTGATACCCACTTACGGCGAGTCGGCAAGCAGGGGTTTTTATTTTGAAAACGGCGGTTACTACTGGGCAGCTAGCGATTATATTGATCTTAAATTAGTGGGAGATATTTATACCAGGGGTAGCTGGGCTGTTAAACCAAGCACTAATTACCGTAAGCGATACAAATACAGCGGAAGGATTAATTTAACCTATGCAATTAACAAAGTAGGAGAAAAAGAATCTGCCGACTATCAGGAGAGTAAAGACTTCGCTATAAGATGGAGTCACAGCCAGGATCCCAAAGCAAGGCCAAACAGCAGGTTCTCTGCAAATGTTAACATAGTAAGCAACCAGTATAATGTTTACAATCCTACCAGTACCCAGGATTATCTTTCAAATACATTTCAATCAAGTATTGCATACCAGGCAAAACTGGGAGATAACTATAATCTTACTGTCAATGCGAGTCATAGCCAGAATACCAAAACAAAAATGATTGACATGACCATTCCTGAGATCAACTTCTCAGTGAACCGGTTTAATCCTTTTGAGAGGAAAAGAAGAACAGGTAAGCAGAAATGGTATGAGAAGATAAGTATGAATTACAATATGAATGCAAAAAATACCATGTCAATCCCTGATTCTATGTTTTTCGAACCGGGCTTTTTGGATGAATTTAAAAACGGCATTAAGCATCAAACTTCCATAAGCAGCCCCATAAAGGTCCTTAAACATTTTAATCTGACCAATAATATTACTGTAACCGACAGGATGTATTTCAGATCTTACCGTAAAACCTGGGTTAACGATACAATAATAGAAAATGATAATACCGCAGGTTATTATAAAACCATAAGTCCTCCGGTAGGCTATGCTGATGCTGCCTATGACACCATTATTGGTTATGTTAAAACTGATACGATTAATAAATTTCATAATATCCTGGATTTTAGCTTCAGTTCATCTCTCACCACCAAGCTATATGGTATGTTGTCTTTTAAAAAGGGTCCCCTCAGGGCAATAAGACATGTTATGACACCCTCCGTGAGCTTTTCTTATACTCCTGACTTTGGAGATGAAAACTGGGGATATTATGGTTATTACTATGATGAAAGTTTGTCGCAAGAGGTTCAGTATTCTTTCTCTGAAGGTGCAATATACGGATCACCCCCAAACAGTAAATCAGGAAGGCTGGGTTTCAGTATTAGCAATAATCTTGAAATAAAAGTGCCTTCGAAGAAAGATACCATTACAGGCACAAAGAAGATTGCCCTGATAGATAATTTCACCATAAGCGCCAGTTATGATCTTGCGAGGGATTCGTTACGCTGGTCAAAACTATCAATGAGAGGAAGGACCAGACTGTTTAAAGGATTAAACCTGACATACTCCAGCAGATGGGATCCTTATATTCTTGATTCAACAGGAACAAAAAATCTTAATAAGTATGAATGGGAAATTAACAGGCGTTTATTCAGGCATGAGAATACAACCTGGAATATAGGGTTGAATTTAAATCTTAGCTCGGACCAGTTCAAAAAGAAAGGGAAAAAAAACGGAGGTGCTGATGAGGGAGAAGACAATGTTGAGTTAAACTCTGATGAATATATAGACTGGACAATTCCATGGACTTTAAATATTAATTATAACCTGAGATATACCACCTCGGATGCCTATAATAATTATGAGCTTAACAGGGAAAAAAAATTAGTTCAAACCCTGGATTTTAACGGCAATATTAGTATAACCAAAAAGTGGAAGATAGGTTTCCGTTCAGGATATGATTTTGAGCAGGGGAAACTTTCGTATACATCATTAAATATATATCGCGACCTGCATTGCTGGGAAATGCGGTTTAACTGGATACCCATGGGTCCGCGTAAAAGCTGGAACTTTACTATTAATGTGAAATCGTCTATGTTACAGGACCTGAAGCTTACAAAAAAGAAAGATTTCAGGGACCTGTAAGCGAAGTCTTTTATAATTTACACAAAATAATTATGTTAATTTTGCTTATATGATCAAATTAAATTAAATAGACTATGAAAAAGATTGTTTACACAAAAAAGGCTCCCGAAGCAGTAGGTCCCTACAGTCAGGCAGTTGAAGCAAATAATATGTTGTTTGTTTCAGGTCAGGTTCCGGTTGATCCTGCAACAGGAAAAATAGTTGAGGGAGGTATTGAGGAACAGACAGAGCAGGTGATGAAAAATATTGGTGCAGTTTTGGAAGCAGGCGGTTATGCTTATGAGGATGTTATAAAGTCTACTTGCTTTTTAAGTGATATGGATAACTTTGCTGCAATGAATAAAATATATGCAAAATATTATCCGGAAAACCCACCGGCAAGAGCGGCATTTGAGGTGTCAAAACTCCCCCTGAATGCATTGGTTGAAATTGAGACTGTTGCAGTAAAACCGGTTATGTAAAGATAAATTTATAAATCCCAATAATTATGAAGAAGTGTTTTGTAATATTATTAATAGTTTTTACGGTATTGTCCCAGCGTTTGATTCTTGCCGGCGAAGGGATGTGGATACCCCTGTTGATTGAATTGTTAAATGAGAAAGAAATGAAGGATATGGGCATGAAAATATCTGCCCAGGATATATACAGCATTAATCATTCAAGCCTCAAAGATGCAATAGTCAGGTTTGGACGTGGGTGCACAGCTGAAATTGTTTCCGATCAGGGACTGTTACTGACTAATCATCATTGTGGATACGGTCTAATTCAGCGTCACAGCTCGCTTGAACACGATTATTTAACTGATGGTTTCTGGGCAATGGATAAATCGGAAGAGCTACCCAATCCGGGACTTACAGTTACTTTCCTGATAGAAATCCGGGATGTTACAGATGAGGTGTTAAAAGATGTAAATCCTGATATGACCGAAGCCGAGCGTGATTCTGTTATTAATAGTAATATTAATCTGATTAGGGAAAAAGCTACAGAAGGAACACACTACAGTGCAAACATAAAACCATTTTATCATGGAAATAAGTATTATATGATGATAAATGAAACATACAGGGATATAAGGTTTGTTGGCGCTCCTCCTTCCAACATAGGCAAATTTGGCGGCGATACGGATAACTGGATGTGGCCAAGGCATACCGGCGACTTTTCCGTTTTCAGGATATATGCTGATTCCAACAATAAACCGGCATCCTATTCACCGGATAATGTTCCGTATAAACCAAAATATCATATTCCTATATCCATAGAAGGAATTGAAAAAGATGATTTTACCTTTATTTTTGGATTTCCCGGAAGAACCCATGAATACCTTCCTTCATATGCTATTGAATTAATTACTCAGTTGAGGAATCCGGCCAAGATAAAATTAAGGGATAAAAAAATTGAAATACTGAAAGATGCTATTAACAAAAACGATACCATAAGAATGCAATATTCTGCAAAGCTGGCCGGTGTGGCTAATTACTGGAAAAAAATGATGGGGGAGAACAGGGGAATAGAAAAGATAAATGCCGTTGACAAGAAAATAAATCTTGAAGAATCCTTTCAGCAATGGGCTGATGCAGATGACGAAAGACAGAAAAAATACGGCAGGTTACTGCCTGTTTTTGAGGAGATTTATGAGAAGGTAGCACCATATGAATTAGCTCGTGATTATGTTGTTGAAGCAGGATTCGGACCTGAAATAATTGGTTTTGCCAGCCGGTTCAGCAACCTTGTGGAAAAAAGTCAAATAGATACAGTAACTAAAGAAGAGATAAACCTGCTTGCTGAACAGTATAAACAGTATGTAAAGAATCATTTTAAAAATTATAATCAGCAAATCGATAAAGAGGCCCTGGCAGAATTATTCGGGATATATGGAAATGACCTTGATAAAAACTATCTGCCGTCAATCTTCGATGAAATTGAAAAAAAATATAATAATAATTATGAAAAGTTTGCAGATAAGGTCTTCGAGAAATCATTATTTGCTTCGGAGGAAAAGCTGATTAAGTTTCTTGATAATTACAAAGCAAGGAAATATAAAAGAATAAAAAAGGATCCTGCTTATGAAATATATTCGGGCATAATTGATTTTTATGATTCTGAAATAAGAGAACCAATAGCTGCAGGGCGTATTATTTTGGACAGTCTGCAAAGAATATACATGAAAGGCTTAATGGAGATGCAGCCTGATAAAAGATTTTATCCCGATGCTAATTCAACCATGCGGGTTCATTATGGCAAAGTTGATGGTTATAATCCCCGGGATGCGGTTAAGTACAAATATTTTACAACCCTTGAAGGTATAATGGAAAAGGAAAATCCTGATATTTATGACTATGTTGTAGAAGATAAATTAAAGGAATTATATCAAAATAAGGATTACGGTCCGTATGCTGATGAAAACGGAACCATGCATGTTTGCTTCATTGCAACAAATCATACAACTGGTGGTAATTCGGGAAGTCCCATAATGAATGCCTATGGTGAATTAATAGGAATTAACTTCGATAGATGTTGGGAAGGTACTATGAGTGACCTGATGTATGATCCTGATCAATGCCGCAATATTTCAATTGATATCCGGTATTTGTTGTTCATTATTGATAAATATGCAGGAGCAAAGCATTTGATAGATGAGATGACTATTGTTCAGGAAGAATAAATTGTCTATTGTATTCAATAAAATATTTGATTATGTTAAAAGATTTGATTATTCGGAACAGAAGCTACAGAAGATTTTATGAGGATTATCATATAGATCGAAAAACACTTAATGAGCTGGTTGACCTGGCAAGACTGTCGCCTTCCGCTGCTAATCTGCAACCGCTGAGGTATTATTTGTCAAGTGAAAAGAAAACTAATGAATTGATATTTGAAACCCTTGCCTGGGCAGGTTATTTAAAAGACTGGAAGGGCCCTGCAGAAGGTGAAAGACCTTCTGCTTATATAATTATACTGGAGGGTAAAGATGCTCCTAAATATGCCGATTATGATGTTGGTATTGTATCCCAGAGCATTCTACTTGGTGCTGTTGAAAAAGGATTGGGTGGATGTATCATTGGTTCGGTTGAGAAAGACCTTTTAAAAGAGAAAATAAATGTTCCCGGAAAATATAATATTAAGCTGGTTTTGGCTTTAGGCAAGCCAAAAGAAAAAGTAGTCCTTGAAGAAGTTATGAATGATGAAATTGAATACTGGCGTGGTAATGATGGAGTTCATCATGTTCCGAAAAGAAAACTTGATGATATTATTTTAAAATGATCATGAGGTTTTCATTCCTGTTAATATTTTTATTTGTCCAGGTTCAGGTGTATACCCAGAATACTAAATTCAAATCTATTCATCAGGAACAATCGGAATATTATAGTAATTTATATAAGGATGCCCGGACATTTACCGGAGATACAAATTTTGATTTTCACTCATCCCATTTAAACAAACAATATAACAGTGATTGTGATCTTGAATATATCGTTTTTGGATATCATCCCTACTGGATGGGATCGACATATTTAAATTACCGCTGGAATTTATTGAGCGATCTTTGTTATTTTTCATATGAAGTGGATCCAACTACTGGTGATCCCCTAACAACCCACGGATGGCTTAATACACCTGTTGTTGATTCGGCTCAGGCAAATGCGGTAAGGACACATTTGTGTGTAACTCTGTTTTCTGATCATTCGACTTTTTTTAGTGATCCGGATAATGAGCAAAATCTTATTGATAATCTGATATGGCATGTGCAACAAAGAAATGCAGATGGTATTAATATGGATTTTGAAGCTGTTCCTTATTCCCTGATCGATGATTATATGGTTTTTCTGGTTGATCTTTGTGAGCAGTTTCATGCTGCTGTCCCTGAAGGAATGTTGAGTATTGCAATGCCTGCGGTCGACTGGAGCGGATTATACGATATTGCACTTTTAAAAAATTACATCGATCTTTTCATTATTATGGGATACGATTATTACTGGAACGGTAGCAGTGAGGCTGGACCTGTTGCTCCATTGTATTCGCTTACTGAATATTACAATTATAATCTATCCAGAACAATATCATATTATTTATCGGAAGGAATGCCACTGAACAAATTTATTTTAGGTCAGCCTTATTATGCACGTGAATGGCCCACCGAAAGTAATAGTGTGCCTTCAAATACTACAGGAAGCGGTTATGCATATACATATGCTCAGATCAAAAAGAATTCGGGTGGATTTTATATTCCGGAAAACCACTACTGGAATCCGAAAAGTTTTTCAGGGTATTATGTATTTTATAGTGATGGATGGTATCAATGCTTTATTGAAGAAGAGCATGGATTGGGGAAAAGATACGATATAGTCAGGCAAAGGGATTTGGCAGGAACAGGTATCTGGGCGCTTGGCTATGATAATGGATATTCGGAATTATGGAATTTAATAGAATCAAAATTTACTGATTGTGCTGAACCAGCAGAATGTGATACAATTTATGATTCAGGAGGACCTTACTGGGATTATTATCATAGTGAAAATTATACGGCAAAAATAACAATTGATAGTAATCAAAGATTATCACTGGAATTTATTGAATTCAGCCTTGAACAGGATTATGATTCATTATGGATATTTGATGGTCCGGATACTTTGTCACCTTTATTGGGTGGTTTTTCAGGGGAAACATTACCCGGAACTATAATAGCATCAGCTTGTAATTTAATGCTCCTGTTTAAATCGGATGACGGGATGGCAAAGTCTGGCTGGACTGCAATATACGAAAGCAAACCTCTTTTAATAACAGAAGATTTTAATAATTACCTGACTACATATCCTAATCCTTTTTCTGATAATTTTTATGTTGATTTGAATATGGGGACAAAGGGATATGTTAGGATTAAATTGTTTGATATTAGTGGTAATTGTCATTTTACATCATTGCATGAAATTAATTCATTGCAAAATAATATTTGTGTAAACACACCTGATCTTACTCCCGGAATGTATTTTCTGGTTGTATGTTCAAATGATGATATTATTGCTACCAATAAAATCATTAAAACATATTAGAATTAATTAATTTAAGCTGAGAGGATATGCTGTTTTTTGTGATAAATGTATGTTGTTAATTTATTAACAATAAAATATTGTAACTTTGCAATCCCTTACTTATATATCAAAAGACGATAGAGGATTATGGGATCCAATAATAACAAAGAAAAGCTTTTTAAAGAATTCCCTCCTGTTACCAGGGAACAGTGGGAAGAAAAAATTAAAACAGATCTTAAGGGCGCTGATTATGAAAAGAAGCTGGTATGGGATACCGGAGAAGGATTTAAAGTTCAACCATACTACCGTAAAGAAGACCTGTTTGAATTAGATTATCTTGATATATTTCCGGGCGATTTTCCTTTTGTGCGTGGCAACTATATACGAAAAGTCAACTGGAATATCAGACAGGATATCAGGATAAGGGATTGGAAAGAAGCCAATAAGAAAGCACTTATTGTTTTAGATAAGGGTATCAATTCACTTGGATTTGATCTTTGCAATTTAAAACCCGATAATAAGAAAATTGAACTATTGCTTGAGAACATACCTGTCGACACGGTTGAATTGAATTTTACCTCTGATTATTATCATTCCGGGATAGTTCATATCATTAAAAATCTGGTACGAAATAATAATGAAAAAGAAGAAATAAGAGTATCTGTGGATTATGATCCATTGGCATATCTGACACTCCATGGTAATTATACCATGTCAGGTGATGATGTATTTAAGCACTGCATTGAACTGATAAAAGTTGCTGATCATTTGCCGAATTTCAAAGTAGTTGCCGTCAAGGGTGAAATATTCAAGAACTCAGGGGCAGCAATCGTTGAAGAACTTGCTTTTACACTGGCAATGGCAAATGAATATCTGTCAAAACTAACCGAGAGGGGATTATCAATAGATGAAATTGCACCCAGGATGCAATTTAATATGACATGCGGATCAACCTATTTTCTTGAAATTGCCAAATTAAGAGCTGCCCGTATTTTGTGGTCTCATATCGTGAATGCTTATAATCCTTCGTCTCAGGAAATTGCCAGAATGTATGTTCACACCGAAACAGCCAGGTGGAATAAAACACTTTATGATCCTTATGTTAATATGCTCAGGACAACAACCGAAGCAATTTCTGCTATAATTGGCGGTACTGATTCATTAAGGATTAAAGCCTTTAATGAGATATTTGAAGAACCTACAGAATTCTCTGAACGAATCGCAAGAAATCAGCAACTGTTACTGAAACACGAATCGCATCTTAATGAAGTGGTAGATCCCGGTACCGGATCGTATTATATAGAGAACCTGACAGATTCGGTTTTAAATGAAGCATGGAAGTTATTCCTTGAAATAGATGAACTCGGAGGTTATCTTGAAGCTTTGAAAAAAGGCTATATTCAGGAAAAAATAAAGGAAGCTGTTGAAAGGCGCAATAATAAAATTGCAACACGTAATGAAATTTTACTTGGCACCAATCAATATCCGGATTTCCCGGAAAAGATTGAAAAAGATATTGATCCTGCTGTTCTCGAAGCAAAAGATTTCTCAGAAAAGGATGCAATTATTGAACCGCTGAAACCTTACCGTGGTTCCCAGCCTTTTGAAAGGCTTCGCTATAAAACAGATAGATATGCGCAAAAAAATAAAAGACCGGTTGTATTTATGTTTACCTATGGAGATATTGCAATGAGAAGGGCAAGAGCACAATTTTCATGTAATTTCTTTGCCTGTGCAGGATTTAAGGTAATAGACAACCTCGGTTTTAAAACAATAGACCATGGTGTTAAAGCGGCAATGGAAAAGAAAGCGGATATAGTGGTGGCATGCAGCTCCTACGACCAGTATCTTAAAATAGCTCCCGAACTGAAAACTAAATTAGAGGATAAAGCAATAGTGGCAGTAGCCGGTTATCCTAAAGATGTTATAAATGAGTTAAAAGAAAAAGACATCCATCATTTCATTCACAGAAAGTCAAATGTGCTGGAGAAATTGAAAGAATTTCAGGAAATACTTGGAATAGAATAGTATAAAATAGTAATTTATGAAGCCTGATTTTAAAAATATTAATATAAAAATTTCCTTCAGATCGCCGCTTATGGTTTACGAATGGGAAAAGGAAAATAGTATTTCGCCTGACTGGATTACCCCTGAACAAATACCGGTTAAATCTGTTTACACCCAGGAAGACCTTGCCGGCATGGGACATCTTGATTATGCTGCCGGCATACCACCTTTTTTAAGAGGACCTTATTCAACGATGTATATTACACGCCCCTGGACAATAAGGCAATATGCAGGTTTTTCTACAGCCGAGGAATCAAATGCTTTTTACCGCCGTAATCTGGCAGCAGGCCAGAAAGGGCTTTCTGTAGCTTTCGATCTGGCTACACACAGGGGTTATGATTCCAACCACGAACGTGTGGTTGGCGATGTTGGAAAAGCCGGAGTGGCAATAGATTCTATTCTGGATATGAAAATACTCTTTGATGAAATTCCCCTGAATAAAATGTCTGTGTCGATGACAATGAATGGTGCCGTGCTGCCTGTTATGGCTTTTTATATTGTTGCCGGCCTTGAACAGGGCGCAAAGCTTGAAGAATTATCCGGTACCATCCAGAATGATATTCTGAAGGAGTTCATGGTACGAAATACATACATTTATCCCCCGCAGCCTTCTATGAGAATAATTGCGGACATATTTAAATATACTTCGAAGAACATGCCCAGGTTCAATTCCATCAGCGTTAGCGGCTATCATATGCAGGAAGCCGGTGCCACTGCCGATATAGAACTGGCTTACACTCTTGCCGACGGACTGGAATACATCAGAACGGGAGTTAATGCAGGATTGGACATCGATTCTTTTGCTCCAAGAATATCTTTCTTCTGGGGTATTGGGATGAACCATTTTATGGAGATTGCCAAGATGAGAGCTGCCAGAATGCTTTGGGCCAAGCTGGTAAAACAATTCAATCCGAAAAATCCCAAATCCATGGCTTTGCGAACACATTGCCAGACATCGGGCTGGAGCCTTACCGAGCAGCAACCATTTAATAATGTTGCAAGAACATGTGTTGAGGCATTGG
Source organism: uncultured Bacteroidales bacterium (assembly GCA_964550205.1). Taxonomy (GTDB): domain Bacteria; phylum Bacteroidota; class Bacteroidia; order Bacteroidales; family JAIOZK01; genus JAIOZK01. Next base: position 10,290 of record CAZJYD010000038.1, on the reverse strand, counting down.
GTGCGGCATTAGGCCATACACAGTCATTGCATACCAATGCCCTGGATGAAGCAATTGCCCTGCCTACTGATTTTTCAGCACGAATAGCCAGGAACACTCAGATATACCTGCAGGAAGAAACAGAGATCTGCCGGTCAGTCGATCCGTGGGCAGGTTCTTATTATGTTGAATATTTAACCGACAGAATAGCCCACAGAGCGTGGGAGCACATACAAGAAATAGAGGATCTGGGCGGTATGACAAAAGCCATTGATACCGGAATTCCGAAAATGAGGATAGAAGAAGCCGCCGCCCGCAAGCAGGCAAGAATAGACTCGATGAAAGATGTTATTGTGGGTGTGAACAAATACAGGCTCGAAAAAGAAGACCCTATAGAAACCCTTGAAGTTGACAATACTGCTGTAAGAAGATCTCAGATAAGAAGATTGAACAAGCTAAAGAAGGAAAGAAATAATGAAGATGTAAATGATGCTTTGGACAAAATTACCGAAGCCTGCAAAACTGGGGAGGGTAATTTGCTTGAGCTTTCTGTCGAAGCTGCCAGAAAGCGTGCGACATTAGGAGAGATTTCTTTTGCCTGTGAAAAGGTGTTCGGCAGATATAAGGCGGTGATAAGATCTATTTCGGGGATATATTCATCAGAAGCTAAAACTGATGATACTTTTAAAAAAGCATGTGCTCTTGCAGACCGATTTGCAGGGATGGAAGGAAGAAGGCCACGTATAATGGTCGCCAAGATGGGACAGGATGGTCATGACCGTGGCGAGAAAGTTGTTGCAACAGGATTCGCAGATATAGGTTTTGATGTTGATATAGGACCATTGTTTCAGACTCCTTCGGAAGCAGCCCGTCAAGCTGTTGAAAATGATGTGCATATTCTGGGTGTTTCCAGTCTTGCCGCAGGACATAAAACATTGGTGCCGCATGTTATAAAAGAGCTGAAAAAACTTGGCAGGGAAGATATAATGGTTATTGTTGGCGGGGTAATACCGCATCAGGATTATGATTTTTTGTATAAAGCTGGTGCAGTAGCAATATTCGGTCCTGGCACAGTAATAGCTAACGCCGGTATCAAGCTTCTTGAAATATTGATAGAGACGGCTGAAAGCAGTTAACCTATAAAATAATACTAATACAAGCTGGCACGAACGTCATTAATACCGCCTTGATTGGTAATTAGAGGAGTGTAAAGATTACACTATCATATAAAGGTGATGGCAATCCATGCTTTTGAAAAGGAAAAAACTGGATTGCCGTCGGTTTTAACCGACGGCATTAAATTATTGTACCCCCTCTTAAATTCTCCCCCTGCGAGCAGGGGGAGATGTTGAGCGTAGCGAGACAGAGGGGGTACATAAATATTAAATAGAATTACTCATCAGGGCTTTAGCCCGGAACTTTTCATTTTTGCTTTCATTTTTTAGTTCGTCTTTGATTCTTTGTCATTTAATGTCTCCTTTATCTCTCTAAAACTCTCCAATCCTGCTTCAATATTCTCAATGATTTCGTCTGCCAGCACATCGGGATCGGGGAGGTTGTCGAGGTCGGTGAGGCTTTTGTCTTTTAACCAGAAGATGTCCAGGTTGGTTTTGTCGCGGGCCTGGATTTCTTTGTAGGTGAACTTACGCCAGCGACCATCTTGATTGTTGTTGCTCCAGGTTTCATCTCGTTTGTGCCGGTTTCCGGGATTGTACAGTTTTACAAACTCAGCCAGGTCCTCAAATGTCATCGGGTTTTTCTTGAGTGTATGATGGATGTTAGTTCGATAATCGTAAAACCAGACTTCTTTAGTCTGGGCTTCTTTACTTGCTGCTTTGTTATCGAAAAACAACACGTTGGCTTTTACACCATGCGCATAGAAAACTCCGGTAGGCAAACGCAGAATAGTATGTAGGTCTGCAGTTTTCATCAGTTGTTTGCGTACTTCTTCTCCGGCGCCGCCTTCAAACAATACATTGTCGGGTAAAACCACGGCTGCCTGCCCAGTGACTTTCAGCATGCTTTTGATGTGTTGCAGGAAGTTTAACTGTTTGTTGGAAGTGGTTTCCCAGAAATCCTGCCGGTTGTATTTCAGGTCTTCCTTTTTGGTTTCACCTTTTTCGTTGGTTATGGTGATGCTGCTCTTTTTGCCGAATGGCGGATTTGCCATTACATAATCATAACGGTTTCCATCATCCGAAACCAGGGCATCATTGGGTGAAATGTTTGGGTCTTCATCTATTTCGCCTATGTTGTGCAGGTACATGTTCATTAAACACATGCGTCGGGTGTTGGCAACAATCTCATTGCCATGAAAGGTTTTGGATTTAAGAAATTCCTTTTCTTCCTTGTCCAGCGGATGGTTATTTGTGATCCAGTCGTAGGAAGCCAGAAAAAAGCCCCCCGATCCGCAGGCCGGGTCCGCGATGGTTTTCATGGGTTTGGGCTGAACACAGGAAACAATGGCTTTGATCAATGACCGGGGTGTGAAATACTGCCCGGCGCCGCTTTTGGTATCTTCTGCATTCTTTTCAAGAAGGCCTTCGTAAATCCTGCCTTTTACATCCGCTCCCATCATTGTCCATTGTTCCTTGTCAATCAAGTTTATGATGCGGAGTAATTTGGAGGGATCCTGAATTTTGTTCTGGCTTTTGGTGAATATCTGCCCCAGCATGCCTTTTTCGGTGCTTAAACTGCGCAACAACTGGGTGTAAAATGATTCCAACTCTGCGCCTCTTTTGGTAGAAAGATTCTCCCAGTTGCAGATTTCACCACCTTTTATCTCATTCCCTTCTACATCTTTGAGTTTGGGGAATTTCAAACCTTTGTTGTACGGTGGCTTGTTAAGTTCATCCGCCATTTTCAGGAAAAGCAGATAGGTAATCTGTTCCAGGTAGTCCCCGTATCCTACACCATCATCACGCATCACATGTGCGAGGTTCCAGATTTTTGATATGATTGCTGAGTCGGTCATTTATTTCCAAATAATTTTTGCTATTTCGAAAAGTAGTCGTTGTCTTTTCTCAACTTTATCAGGGCCAAATTTTAAGTATGGCTTAAAAGTTAAGTTATTTTTTTTCATCATTTCTCTAAAATCTAATTTTGATTTATATACATCCTCTCTTAGGGTTTCATTCCAGTACAAAGTATTTGCATATGATTTAAGTTTTTCAGAATAGATTTCATCATTACTGGATTGGTTGTCTCTGCCTTTAAGCAAAAGAAGGGCACCAAGCCGGTTTCTTTCTCGATCAAAAAACTCATCATCATTATTAAATATTTCAAGGTTTTCTTTATTCTTCGCTAAAATATGTTCAATATGAAATCCATGGACATGACCAGTGTTTCTAACCAAATCATACATACTTTTCTTCATTTGCAAATTCATATTATCGGCGATGAATTGTTCAATTCTCGCAAAGAAATAACGCTTAAACCTTATTCCTAACTCTATTCCGGTTTCCTTGAAAAATGTATAACTAATTGGTTTATCAGCGCTTGAACCTTTTGCGTTTTCAAGCAATTCAAAAAGAGCCTTATCAAAAGCAGGACGGATAACTTCTATAGGTTTGTTCCTGATTTCATTGCTAATCTTATAGATTACTCTTGAAAATTCGTTGCTGTCATAGCTTCTTTGTAAGGATAGTAATGAAAACAACCTGTCAACTTCTCTAGACACTATCTTGATTTTACTGGATTCTTCTGGATCATTTAGCACGCAGGATGAATGTATCAAAATAAACTGCGTATCCATTTCAGTCAGATAGTTATAATAAACATGTTTATAACTTTCATGATAATGGTTGTAATAGTTTAACAATTTATGATGTAAATCTGTAAAATACTTAAACTCATTCTGTATAAATCTTTTTACGTTTTTAGGATTGTGGTCCAAATCTAGTTTTGACTTAAAATCAGAAGAAAACATTACACGATGGTAATTATAATCGAATTTTCTGCCTTCACCAATAGAATCAGCATATTTAGCTCTTAAGTAATAAATAAAGAAACTATCGATACTATCTTCGGCAATATGATTTATAGAGTTAACCTGTTTTTCCCAAAGTTCATTAAGTTTTAAGCTTTCCAACTCTTCTTTATCAACTTGCCCTAAAAGCTTGCCTTTCAATATTTCATAGGGTCTTAATCTTACTCCACGGTCGTTGATTACCTCAAATATCATAGGAACATCTGTCTGCTCAACATTTAAATTTATTAATACAAGTCTATTCATCAGATAGAAAACAAAGCTTTCAAACTTTTTTAAACTACTAAGTTCTTTATCCAAAGTCCTACTAATCAACTTATAGTTGTTTGCCAAATTAACAGTTGTTACACCTTTCGATTTATCAGCTTCTTCATCAACGCTGCCCTTGTCAAAAAGTGCCTGCAAAGTGCTAATATGACCATTATGGTGCATCCAGAAAACATTTTTATATCCGCTTGACCCTGCGATTTTAGTTTTGATCCAATCACCTAAGCCAGAATTATAGTGTGTAGCCAAATGTTTAAGTTTTATTAAGATCAAGGTAATTGTCGTAAGTCTTTGTTGTCCATCGACAATAAATGTTTTATCATCAACTTTGTTAGTTACATAAGTATTGAGATAATACCATGAATATTTGTGAATTAATTTTTCAAGCTCAATGTCAGATGACTTGTATTTTTTGTATTCCTCATTGAATTTGTAGAATACATCATCCAAAAGCCTTTTAACGGGCTCTTCATCCCATTTATATTGGCGTTGATAGAAGTCAATATAAAACACTTCAGTTCCGAGAAGTGAATTAATGTTTTGTTTGTTTGGTTGAACATCCATATGGCTATTTATTTTTTTGATTTAATCCTTTTTAACAACACACCCGCCGGCTCATAATCCTTCTCATTCTTGCACTCCTCAATTTCCTCCTCACTCAGCAGCTCACCCTCGAATGCTTTTTTCAAAATGCTTTGCCGCAGGGCCTCTGATTTTTCAAGACTTTCTTTAATGCTTTGTTCTATTTTGTCGCAAACAGAAAGGCGGATTTCGATTTCTAGAACTATTTGGGTTTGTTCTTGAAATGTACAGATTCTTACAGGTATTTTAAATAAATTTTTCCTATCTAATGTTGGAACAGCAGTACTTGCACTATGCGATTTAAAATTAAATTGTGTAAAAAAGTAATAAATATATTTTGGGTAGTTATTATGAAAATCTTTAACATGCAATACTGTGTTATGTGGCCAATAATAATCAACATCAAGAAAATGGATATTACCAACACTGCCACTTCTACCTGTAATTAATGCAGGACCTTTTGTCTTATATTCATTGTGAAAACCAACAATGCCGCCAGAAGTTATAACAGGATATTTCCCTTCAATTATATTTTTGATGGGTAAATCATATCCTCTTTGGAGAGAACATAATTGAGCAAAAGTTATCCACGCCCAACCATCTGGCAATATTGGTAATTCCTTCAATTCCTCTTCTATCAAAGGTGGCAATTCTTTCAGTAGTGTTGGCTCACTTGGTTTCTTCTCTTTCTTCCCTTTTTTCTCCCATTCCTTCATCTCTTTTTTCCAATCTTCTAATTTTTGCTCATTATGTTTTTGGCGTTCTTTTTTTATTTGTTCCAAAAGTTCATCAGCTGTAGGTAACCAGTTTTGCTTTTCTCTCCACTCCTTCGTCAACTCCCCTTCAAACGCCTTTTTCAACACCGCCTGCCTGTATATTTTCAATTGTTCCTGAGCTTTTTTGAGGTCGGCTATGCCTTTGTCGAGGGAGGCAAAAAGGTTGTCGATTTTGGAGACGATGGCGCGTTGGATGGGGAGGGGGGCGATAGGGAATGTTTGTGATTTTAACACACTTCCTGATATTGCTTTGAAAGTAGTTCCGGTACCTAAATTATCCAGTTTTTTTTCAATAGATTTGAGGTAGTACCACAAATATGAATTTGAGTAATTGTATGAAATTGCTGCAAGACCTCTACCTATTGCACAATCCTGATCTGCAATATTGGTTGATCCAACAGGTGCCCTAACTGATAGCAATATGTCACCCTTTTTCGCAGTTTTCTTTGGTTCAGTACACCATTTTTTTACAATTGGATGTAATTCTGTAAACTCAGCCTTTCCTTGAAAAAATGGCAACCCATTTCCATTAATATTATATGTTGAGAAAGGAGGTGACTGCCCCATATTTACATTACATATCTTTCCAAGTTCTATTCCAATCCAATCCTCTTTCATTCAAAAATCAACTTTTACTATCAAATAATTCTAAATCAGGCATTTCATTAAACTCCCGTCCTTCGATAAGACGTCCATTTTGTTTTTTATTTGTTCCTCCCCACTGCTTAAAATAAAATGCCACATTGGCTCTGTTGCATTGTTCTTTGATATTCATTACCCATCCTTTTTTCATGGGCCTGGGAGTACGCCCGCTCTCACCACCAACTATCACCCAATCAATTTCCTGCAGATTCATTTCGGGTAATTCGCCAATCAACGGCTCGCATGAAAGGAATTTTACGCGTGCGCCGGTTTTCCTTAAATGATCAATCCGGCGCACCACATCCGGGTTTTCCACGGTTACACCCATCCATAGATTATGCGGCCAGCCAAGCCAGCCTTCGGCGTCATAATAACGCAAAACATCAGCCCGTTTGGTAAGTACCTGGAAAACATGCTGCGGATTGTTTCGAATCACCGTAAATATCTGTCGGATAAAATCTATGGGAACATCCTTATGAAACATATCGCTCATGGAGTTCACAAAAATCATTCTGGCCTTTTTCCATTTATATGGCTCATTTAACACATCGGCATGCAGAGTAAGCTGGAAACCGTTTTTGTATTTTTGCTGGCCCATGGCTTTTAGCCTGCGCGCCATGATCTCTGCATAACAAAACTTACATCCCGCTGATATTTTTGTACACCCGGTGATGGGGTTCCATGTGCTTTCTGTCCATTCAATTTTGGTTTTTGCCATTTTATATGTCTAGTTTTAATTGTTTATTAAAATACTTCACTATACTTTTATAAAAATCAACCCCTCTTTGATGTTTTGAAAAAAAAGTTAAATAATATAGTGGTAAATTCTTGTCATATGAGCGTATTTGATGCATATTTTTTTGAGGAATATATTTCAAATCCTTCATCTTAATTATATACTGATCTGCAAGAAATTTAACAAAGTTTGACTTATAGTTTTTACAATTTTTATTATACTCTTCTCTCCAATTAGGATTACCTAAATAATTTGCAATTCGTTCATTTTCTTCTTTCAAATACTTAGTAAGATTTCTGTTGCCATCCATATGCAAAGCCTGTAGAATTAAAAAATCCATTAATTGCTTACCCCCAAGAATCTTAATTGTGTGAAAATGAAGGTTTAATGAATAAGGATCAACAAAGCAAAAAGGTAACATAGTGTTTCCTTTACTAAATGAAGGCATTGCTTTGAAAATATCATCAATTATTTCATTACTATCACCTTTAATTAACTCAATATTAAGATGAGAAAAATCTCTTTTAACACGGCTTTCAAGTGCTTCATATCTTGTTTGATCAGCCTCACATAGAATGTATTTTGTAAAAGTAGTGGGAATTGACATTGCAATCAGGGCAGATGACAAATATGTTTTACCTGTTTCTTTTATTTTTGCATATCCTGCTCCAGCAAACAAATCAATATAAATCAGTTGTTTCCACTTGTTCTTCATTCCATTTGTAAATATATCGCAATAACCCCCAACAAGTTTGTATTTTTCAAGCGACCATATTCTAACTTCAGGAATAAAAAGTGAATCAGGATTAACTTCAATATTTGCGTTAAATCTTTTCATATTAAGCTGCTAATACCTCATTTAATTCCTTAATAATATTTTCCATCTCCATCCCAAACAACTGGTACATCCTGCCGCGGCCTCCCCGTGCATCAAATGGGGTATAATCCAGGTCTTCCACCTCAATATGGTAACTGCTGATCACATGGTCTTTGATCATGCGCAACCAATCCATTTGTTCGGGATTGAAGCGGTTGTGTTTTCCTGCATTCTGTTTGAATATCCAGGTCTTAAAATTCTCGTCAATAGTTCTGTCAAAAGGTTTCAGTTGTTTATCAATGCCACATGCTCGTCGAATAAGGGAAACCAGCGCTGTCAATTCGTCCGTGGGTTGCTTGCTTTTTACATTTTCAATGGCTGCATAGGCATTCCAAACATAATCGGGCGCTAACAAGGGCTTATCTGTTTTCAGCTTTTCAATCACTTCTTTGATCATTTTAAAAGTGATGTTGCGCCTGTTGTATGGCTGTTTATAGAAAATGCTTAAAGCCTTTATTTCATCTTTATTTTGCTCAAGGTATTCGGTAAAATCTCTGACGGTTTCTTTGGCCTTGTCAACCGAAAAGGCATCCCATTCCGATTTGGTTACCGTATCTATGTTGATGTGGTCGATAATCTGCTCGTGTTGTTTGCGCACATTTTCGATGTAATCGTTCAACTTCCCGTTGAAAGTGCTTGCAGCCTGCCGGGCCAATTTTTTCTGTGCTTCCTTTCTGGCGTTCGCTTCTTTGTCGGGTGTCCGGTCTTCAATGGGTATGGTTTCGATCTTTTCCTTTGCTTTCTCTTCAATTTCATCGGGATGAAAGGCATTGACCAGTTCTTTCGTGATCTGTTTCAGGTTTTTGCCTTTTGAATATTCAAGCAGCTTTTCTTTTTCCTTGTCGGTGATTTGTTTTTCCAAACGAATAAGTCTGTTGGCAAGAGACAAGAACAGGTCCTCATCCTCAACACCCATGGTAATGGCACCCAGTAAATCTTTCATAGGAACCGAAGGCTTGCGTTCCAATGGCCTACTGTCAGTCTTTTTTGATTTGGTTACACCAATGGCATCTACGATTACAAAATGGGTTTTGGTGCCGGCTGTTCTGGTGACCTGCATTAATTTGTCGCTATCGATTGTGCGTGTACCACGTCCTTTCATTTGTTCAAAGTAATTCATGCTTTTTACATCCCGCATAAACAGCAAAACTTCCAGTGGTTTTACATCGGTACCTGTGGCAATCATATCAACAGTAACTGTAATGCGTGGATAGTAGGAATTCCTAAATCGGTTCAAAACCGATTTCGGGTCTTCATCAATCTTGTAAGTTACCTTCTTACAAAAATCATCTCCCTCGTCAAATTCTTCCCGTATTATCTTAATAATGTCATCGGCATGACTGTCGGTTTTTGCAAAAACCAATGTTTTGGGAATTTCATAATCCTCGTTTTCATCAAAGCGTTTTGGGAAAATTTCAGTCTTCAAAGCCCTTTTATATTCCCTGATAATATTCCTGATCTGGCTGGTATTTATCACTTTCCTGTCAAGATCGTTTTTATGGTATTCGGTGTCTTCATCTTCCTGCTGCCAACGCTTTTCCCGTGTAAGCTTATCACGTCTGTCAACATACCAGCCAGCCTTAACAACCTCGCCATTTTTAGAAATATCTGTTTCGATAGTATAAACATCATAGGGTACGTTTACGCCATCTGTAACGGATTCTTCATAAGTATACTGGCTTACGACGTTTTCATTGAAAAAACCATAAGTTCGTTTGTCCGGGGTGGCTGTCAAACCGATCAGAAAAGCATCGAAATAGTCCAATACCTGTTTCCATAAATTATAAATGGATCGGTGGCATTCATCAACAACAATGAAATCAAAAGTTTCAATGGGGATATTATCGGAATACTCAACAGGAAGGGGGTCTTTCTTTTTTAACTGTTGCTGCATCCAGGTACTTTCATTCGGATTTTCTTCCTCCGCACTTTCATCCAGCTCTTCTCCTTTTAAGATTGAATAAAGGCGTTGTATGGTTGAGATGCAAACCTGGCTATCGGAAGATATATAGTTTGATGTTAAGCGTTGTACATTATATAATTCAGTGAACTTACGGTTGTCGTCGGTGGGTTGGAAATTCATGAATTCCTGTTCTGCTTGTTCTCCAAGGTTTTTAGTATCTACCAGAAACAAGATCCTTTTAGCATCCACAAACTTCAACAAACGATATATGAAGGTTACGGCAGCGAAAGTTTTACCGGCTCCGGTTGCCATCTGGATCAAAGCTTTTGGCCTGTTCTTTTTGAAGGAATGTTCCAGGTTTTTAATTGCAACAATTTGAGCAGCGCGTAAACCGGTTTCATCCAGAACCGGCAAGTCTAAAAGTCTGTTTCTAAGGCTTTTGTCATTTTTAATCCATTGAGCAATTGTTTCAGGCCTGTGGAAACTGAATACATTTCTACCTCTTGGTTTAGGGTCTCTAAAATCCCTGAATCGTGTTAG
>CAZJYD010000037.1:11019-30302 GCA_964550205.1 uncultured Bacteroidales bacterium | reverse complement strand
GCGTGCGGAGCGGCCTATGAAGCAGCACACTGGGCAAAAAAACATAATATGAGAGTTACCTTGGTTGACAAAGCTGCTATTGACAGAAGTGGTGCTGTGGCTATGGGGCTATCCGCTATAAATATGTATATTGGTTTAAAGGATAATGATAATACAATAGAAGATTATATAAGGTATGTTAAAAATGATTTAATGGGTATTACCCGGGATGATCTTATTGCCAATATAGCACGTCATGTTGATTCATCTGTTCATTTATTTGAAAAGTGGGGGTTACCGATATGGAAGGATAATAATGGAAAATACATACATGAAGGCCGCTGGCAGGTCATGATACATGGGGAATCTTATAAGACTATAATTGCTGAAGCAGCAAAAAATGCCTTAGCTGATCTGGGAGAAAACGGCAAGTATTATGAGAGAATTTTTATAACAGAACCTATTGTTGAAGAGAACAGGTGCACCGGCGCTGTTGGTTTCAGTGTTCGTGATAAAAAGATATATGTATTCAAGGCAAAAGCTGTACTAACAGCTATGGGAGGTGCTGTTCATGTTTTTAAACCGCGCTCTGTCGGAGAAGGTCTGGGCAGATCATGGTATCCTCCCTTCAATTCAGGTGCAAGCACATATTTTACCATAAAAGCAGGTGCGGAGATGACATGTCAGGAAGTTCGTTTTGTGCCGGTTAGGTTCAAAGATGCATATGGCCCGGTAGGTGCATGGTTCTTGCTATTTCAGTCAAAAGCCACAAATGCTGTAGGAGAAGAATACATGTCAACCCGCGCTGATGAACTTAAAAAATGGGCTCCTTATGGATTAACCAAGCCAATACCTACAAACCTCAGAAATTATCTTATGATGCTCGAAATAATGGAAGGCAAGCATCCGATTTATATGCAAACAGCAGAGGCCATAAAGAATATTGCCGGTAAAATACAGGATGAGAAAGAAGCTAAAAGAAAGCTGAAAAAACTTGAAAAAGAAGCCTGGGAAGATTTTCTGGATATGACCATAAGCCAGGCATTGCTGTGGGCTTCTAAAAACATTAATCCTGAAGACCAACCATCCGAAATAGCTGCCTGCGAGCCTTATTTTATCAGTTCTCATTCAGGGGCTTCAGGTGCCTGGGTGAGTGGTCCGGAAGACCTGGCTCCTGATCCATATAAGTGGGGATATCCAAATATGACTACAGTTAATGGTTTATTTGCTGCAGGAGATGCATCAGGTGCATCCAGTCATAAGTTTTCGAGTGGGTCTTTTACGGAAGGCAGAATAGCTGCAAAATCAGCTTTGGCATTTTGTCTGGATAATAATGATATCCGGGCTTCATCTGAGGATAAAATAAATGGAATGATTTCTGATATTCTGAATCCCCTGGATTTATTTGAAAAATATAAAGACCATTCAAGTGATAAAGAAATAAATCCTAATTATCTTAAACCAAGAATGTTCATGTTCAGACTGCAAAAAATTATGGATGAATATGCAGGAGGGGTATCTACAGATTTTAAGACAAGTAAACCTCTACTTGAGAAAGGGCTTGAACTTATTTTATATATGAAGGAAGATGCGGAAAAACTGGCTGCCGAGGATTTACACGAGCTCATGCGCTGCTGGGAGAATAAACATCGCTTATGGCAGGCCGAAGCGCATATCAGGTCGTTGTTGTTCCGGGAGGAAACACGATGGCCCGGTTATTATTTTAGAAGTGATTTTCCTGAGATGAATGAAAAAGATTGGCATTGTTTTACCAATTGCAGATATAATTCCGAAAAGAAAAAATGGGAATTAATGAAAAAAGATATTATTGAGATTGTAAATAAGGGTAAAACATAAATTATAAATTTATATCAGATTGAAATATAAATTGGAACTGAATAAAACAAAACCAATTGAAAATTAATGATCAAGAAGCCAATCCTGATAGTAGGAGGAGGGATAAGCGGTATCACAACAGCGGTGGAAGCCGCGGAGGTTGGCTATGAAGTAATACTCGTTGAAAAACTACCTTACATTGGTGGCAATGTTATTAAATTTCATAAATATTTTCCTAAGCTATGCCCACCATATTGCGGACTTGAAATAAATTTCAGAAGAATAAAGGAGAATCCGGGAATTAGCGTATATACTTCCTGTGAAGTAAAAAGTATTGCCGGGACAAAAGGAAATTATTCTGTTGAATTGATTAAAAAACCTGAATATATAAATTCCAATTGTACAGCCTGCGGAGAATGTGAAAAGGTTTGTCCTGTGGAAATACCTGATGAGTTCAATTCTTATATGGATAAAACCAAATCGATTTATCTGCCTCACGAATTGGCTTTTCCTTATAAATATAACATTGATGATAATTATTGTGAGAAAGAATCATGTGGCAAATGCCTTGAAGTATGTAAATATTATGCCATTGATTTGAATGCCCAACCCACCAATATGATGATAAAAGCAGGAGCAATAATTTTTGCAACCGGATGGGAATCTTATAATGCAATGAATATCTCAGAATTACGTTTTGGTGATCATCCTGATATTATAACCAATGTGATGATGGAACGAATCATTGCACCTAATGGCCCAACAAAAGGAAAGCTGGTTAAACCCTCTGATCATAAAACACCACAAAAAGTTGCTTTTGTTCAATGTGCAGGATCAAGAGATGAAAACCATTTACCATATTGCTCTGCAGTATGTTGTTCTGCTTCTTTGAAACATGCTTTGATAATACGGGAAAAAAATCCAGATGCTGAAGTTTATATCTATTATATTGATCTGAGAGTTACAGGAAGGAATGAAGATTTTCTTAATAAAGTAAAAGAAGATAAAGATATCCATTTGATAAATGGCAAAATAGGCAAGATAGAGATTGAAAATAATGAATTAATTATAATTGCTGAAGATATATCGGTTAATAAAAAGATAAGGTCAAAAGTCGATATGGTAGTATTGGCAACGGGGATTGTACCGTCAGGACTTAATGGTATTAATGTGGAAACTGACCAATATGGTTTCATTACAAGCCATGAATATTATGGTACAGGTTGTGCAAAGAGACCTATAGATGTTTCAGCATCTATAAAAGATGCTACAGGCATGGCTTTGAAAGCTATTCAGGAAGTAAAATAACTATTATTTTGGAAGATAATATTGGGTTATATATTTGTACGGGTTGCAGTATCGGTAAAAGCATTGATACTGAAAAGCTTGCGGAAATTGCTAAAAGTGATTTCAATATTTCTGCTTGCATAAAAAATCAGTCTTTGTGTAATAAGGATATCATTATACAGATCATTAAGGATGTTGAAGAAAAAGTTCTTAATAAAGTTGTTATCGCAGCTTGTTCACCAAGAGTAAAAACAAAAGATTTTGCATTTGATAATATTCTGGTTGAAAGAGTTAATTTGCGTGAGCAGGTTGTCTGGCCTCATCCTGCAAATAATGAAGACACACAGATGCTTGCCGAAGATATGCTAAGGATGGGCCTTGCAAAAGTTAAGAGCATAGCAATTCCGAAACCATATATTCAGGATGAAACTTCAACAAGTATTATGGTGGTCGGAGGTGGAATTACAGGAATAACAGCAGCTATTGAAGGTGCAAAAGCAGATTATGAAATAGTACTTATCGAAAAAGAAGAAATATTGGGTGGTTGGTCAAACAGCTTGTTTAAACAAATGCCTTTATATCCGCCATATAAGGATTTGCAGGAGCCCATAATCTACTCAAAGATACTGGAACTGAATAAAAATGAAAATATCCATCTTTTCCTTTCATCTGAAATAAAGAAGATTACAGGAGAACCGGGTAATTTTTCAGTTAACTTTAATAGACATGGTGAAGAAACCAGTTTAAAAATTGGTTCTATTGTTTTAGCGACAGGCTGGCAACCTTATGATCCGAATAAACTTAATCATCTATCTTATAATAAGTCAGAGGACATAATCAGTAATGTGGAACTGGAGAAGATAGCCAGAGAAGGAAAAATCAGAATACCTTCATCCGGTAAGGATCCTAAGAGTGTTGTCTTTGTGCAATGCGCAGGATCAAGGGATAAGGATCATTTACCTTATTGCTCTAATTTTTGTTGTGGTACAAGCCTTAAGCAAGCCAAATATATCCTTGATCTTTTCCCGGAAACTAATGTATATATAATTTACAAAGATATTCGCACACCGGGTCATTATGAGGAATTTTATAAGAATTTACAAAATGAGGACAGGCTGTTTTTTACCAAAGGTGAAATAAAAGATATTACTATTGAAAAAGTTATAAAGGTTAAATTGTTCAGTGAATTATTTGATGAGGATATACAAATCGATGCCGACCTTATTGTGTTGGCAATGGGAATGACTCCTGCTAATTCCGAGGATCTTAATCTGGCTTATCGTCAGGGAAAAGGATTACCCGAGCTTAAGTACAGTTTTCCTGATAGTCATTTTATTTGTTTTCCTTATGAAACAAGAAGAACAGGTATATATGCTGCAGGAACTGCCCGCGCACCAATGGATATAATGTCATGCATTGAAGATGCAGGCGGGGCTATGCTTAAAGCTATTCAATGTGTGGAAGCCACGAGCAGGGGCGAATCCGTTCATCCGCGTTATGGAGATAAAAGCTGGCCGGAACTTTACCTGCAAAGATGTACCGATTGTAAAAGATGCACTGAGGAATGTCCGTTCGGAGCATATGATGAAACCGAAACGGGTACGCCTTTGTCAAATCCTGCGAGATGCAGGCGTTGTGGAATATGTCTTGGTGCCTGCCCGGAAAGGATAATCAATTTCAGCAACTTCTCAGTTAACAGCGTTTCTGAAATGATAAGAGCTGTTCATGTTCCTGATGAGTTTGAAGAAAAGCCAAGAATACTGGCTTTTGTATGTGAAAATGATGCTTATCCTGCATTTGATATTGCTGGCATTAACAGATTGAACTATAGCGCTTATATAAGAATTATACCGGTAAGATGTATCGGTTCGGTTAATAAAATATGGATATCTGATGCTCTCTCACAGGGTTTCGATGGTATTATGCTCATAGGATGCAAACCAGGAGACGATTATCAGTGTCACTATATTCATGGCAGTGAATTAACAGAAACAAGAGGGGAGAATATACAGGAAACACTTGATAAGATGATGCTGGAATCGGAGAGAATAAAAACCGTTTTCCTTGAGATCAACGAATATGATAAAATACCTGATATAATAAATGATTATGTAGATGAGATAGAAAAGATAGGTATGAATCCGTTTAAGGAAATGTAGATAAATTAAACAATTGATAATTTGAAAGTAACTGATCCGCCTTCGCTAAAGCTACGGCGGACAAGAGACTAAAGGCTAAATGACCATAGTTCCAGACATAAAATTCATAGAGTCTCTGAAAAAGCAAAGCAATGCACCTCTTAAACAATGCATGCAATGCGGTAATTGCTCTGTTGTTTGTGAATTATCTACAGAGGATAATCCTTTCCCCAGAAAAGAGATGATGTGGGCAGCATGGGGACAAAAAGACAAACTAATGTGTGATCCTAATATTTGGTTGTGTCATCAGTGTGGTGATTGCACTACCTATTGCCCCCGCGGAGTTAAACCGGGTGATGTGTTGGCTGCCCTGAGACAGAATTGCATATTGTTCTATGCCAGACCAAAACTCTTAGGTAAATTATTGGGCAATCCCTGGTTTTTACCTTTTGCATTAATAATACCTTTAGCCATTATCTTATTTATATTATGGATTGCAGTAACCATAGAGATCCCGCAGGGTGCTGTCAATTATTCAAAACTATTCCCACATTTATATTTAAATACAACTTTTGGATTATTGGTACTGGCTATTATAATTGGCGTAATATATAGTGTCAGGGCTTTTCGGTCGAATATTAAAGTGCATTCCGAAGAACTTAGCCATAAAATGATAGGAATAAAAAATCTTTTGCGATCTGTGAAAGAAATCCTTACGCATGAGAAATTCAGGATGTGCCAGGCAAATAAAAGCAATTATTATGCTCATCTGATGGTTTTGTGGGGGTTTATAATTTTATTGGCAGTTACTGTTTATGCAATATTCTCAGTATTGTTTTCTACTTATCCAATTCCACTCTTGCATCCCGTAAAAATTGTGGCAAATATTGCCTCGTTGCTTCTTTTTATTGGTACAACTATTATGATATACAAACGTTTGTTTAATAAAGAAAAGCCCGGATACTCAAATTACTTCGATTGGGTTTTTCTTATTTCCTTTTACTTTTTGATAACCTCAGGTATTTTTGTTGAAACAGCCAGATTTGCCGACTGGCAGGCAGGTTATTATATTTATCTTTTTCACCTGGCTCTTGTGTGGTTCGTAATTATTTTTGCTCCCTATACTAAGTTTGCACATTTTATTTACAGGACATTAGCTTTGACATATCTCAATAAAAAAGAAAAAATCAAAGAATAAATAAATGAATACGGCTGGTATGCTGATAATAATGATCTTTTAAAGTTGCTTTAACTATAACCGGGATTCTAATATTTTTTTTCTTGTGCTACCACTTAGTTTTACCGGATTATTTTTCTGCCCCGATTCTTTCACCAGTTTATCAATATTTTGTTTTTTTATACCGTACTCTGATAGTTTAGGAATTTTCAGTTTTTCAGTCCAATCAAATAAAATATCAACTAAAAGGTCGCATCCTTCTTCTATATTTTTTTCGTTTTTCCCGGCAAACATATATCCTGTTTCGGAATATTTTTTTAATACAATATGATTTTTATCCTTTTCATTAAGTGCAATAATATTTTGTTGTGTAACCGCTGCAAACAAAGTTCCACATACTACTCCGTGTGGTATATCATAATAACCACCAATTGTACTTGCAAAGCCATGAACAGCTCCCAGACCAGCATTTGCCAGAGTTATTCCTGAAAGTAATGCAGCATAAGACATATCAGTGCGCGCATTTATATTGTCTCCATTATTATATGCAGTTAAAAGGCTTCTGGCAGCATGTTGCAATCCAGACCATGCCAGCATATCAGTCATTATACTTGCATTATTTGAGGTATAAGCTTCAAGGAGCTGGGTGACAGCATCAAGCCCTGTATAGGCAGTAACTTCATGTGGACAGGAAACTGTAAGTTTAGGATCGATTATTGCAAGGTCAGGAATAAAGTTTTCGTGCCGCAATGATTTCTTATAACCTTCTTTTCCTACTTTGCTAATTACGGCATTCTTTGTTGCTTCGCTTCCGGTTCCGGCTGTCGTTGGTACTGCAATTAAAGGAATCTTCTTACCATCATGTTGTTTGCTTCCTATTCCCTCAAGGTAATTAGTAATTGAATCATCCTTGGTTATCATTGCCGAAACAGCTTTTCCTGCATCAAGAACACTTCCTCCTCCTATTGCAACAATAAAGTCAATACCTTCATTTTTTGCTAATTCAACATGTTTATCAACAAATTCCGGAGAAGGTTCTCCGCTAAGTGAGATATGATAAGGAATTATGTTTTTATTATTAAACTCATTGAAAAGATTATTAAGCAATCCTGTTTTTTTTAGGGATCTTGATCCGGTAACTATCATGGCAATTTCGCCAAATTTTTTTGCAGCGTCGTCAATTTTCCAAAATTTATCAATACCAAAAATGATCTGCGGTATTCTTGATAAATTAAACTCAGTTTTTACCATTCTTTTTTGTTTTTTGGGGCAATTATATCATGAGGAATACCTTGTCTGGGACGGGACATCCAATCAGCAACTTTTTCCCGCCATTTTAAATAGTGAGGCGTTTGTTTATGGGCTTTCGCAGATTCTTCGTTTTCATATGCTTCATAAAGCAGAAATTGGTTTGGATCATCCTTACATTGGAGAAAATCAAATCTTAAGTTACCGGATTCTTTTATAGATTCGTTATGGTTTTCTTTGGTGGCTTCAATAAATTGTTTATTGAATTCCGGCTTTACCCAAATAGTTACTGTTGTTGCTATCATAGAACAAGTATTTTATTTTGAATATAAAATTAGGAAAAAGTAGGTAAATGATAAATGAGAAAATTTTAATTTTTAATTAATTTTGTTAAAAAATTATTATTATGAGAAATACTATTATTATCCTCTTTATTGCAACATTCATTATTTCAGCATGTAGCAGAACTGTTCAAAAGGAAGATGTTGAAGTTAGGGATGGACTGGTTTATAAAAAGAATTCTGAAGAACCTTTCAACGGAATAATTAGAGATTATTATGCTAACGATGAAAAGAAAAGTCAGTTCAAATACAAAGATGGTATATTGGAAGGTGAATTTATAATATGGTATAAGAGTGGGAAAATTAAGAGCAAGGGTAGTTACCATAATGGACAACAAATCGGACTTTGGCAGGTATGGTATGAGAACGGGCAATTAGCCTCAAAGGGTGAGTATAATGACGAAGGCCTGAAAACAGGGCATTGGACTTTTTGGTATGATGATGGAAGTAAAAAGTCTGAAGGTAAATATGAAAAGGGTTACAAGTTAGGTAAATGGCAATATTACAGTAAGGAACAAAAAGAAGAAGAAAAAGCCAAAGAAAAAGACTCGAATGTGAGGATAGATACAATCATAACAGAAGATGATTCAATTAAAAAGAAAATAATTATCAAAAGGGGTGCAAAATAATATTTTAGCGTCTCAGGTTTACATATTATCTGTAACGAATTTCAATGCCGAATTCATTATTTCCGTATTAATTTGAGGTAAAATATATTACTATGGAAAGTCAGACACAGATATTGATTGTAATGATAGCTTACCTGTCCCTGTTGATTTTATGGGGGCTTTATCAGGGAAGAAAAGTAAAAACAGATTCTGATTATGCCATTGCGGGAAGAAAACTGCCCGGTTGGGCTGCCGCTTTGTCAGAGAGGGCTACAGGCGAATCCTCATGGGCTTTGCTTGGATTACCCGGTGCAGCTTATGCAACCGGTCTTACTGAAATATGGACGGCAATAGGTTGTGTGCTTGGGATAATTACAGCATGGGCAGCTATTGCATGGCGCTTGAGGGATGCTTCGGAAAAATATGAAGTTAATACTTTTAATGAGTTTATTGCCAAAAAACACGGCGATGTGGGTAAGTGGATCAGGATAGTTGGAAGTTTTACTATTGTTTTCTTCTTTTTCTTTTATGTAGGTGCTCAATTTCTTGGAGGTGGTAAAACCTTGCACTCATTGTTTGGCATTGATCCTTATCTTGGCATGTTGATAACTGCTGTAATTATTGTACCGTATACAATATATGGAGGATTTCGCAGTGTGGTTTATACCGATGTTATACAGGCTATTGTCATGATCACAGCTCTTATCTTAGGACCAATAGTTGGAATAATTTATATATCAAATCATCCAGAGTTATTTGCCCAGTCTATTCCTGAAGCTTTGAGCAAAGCAGGTACAGGGTATACTTCCTTGACGGGTGCAACATCGGGTTTTATGGCCGGAGTAATTATAGTAGGAGGTTTTTCCTGGTTCTTTGGTTATCTTGGTGGTCAGCCCCAGTTAAGTATGCGTTTTATGGCGATAAAAAACCAGAAACAAGCAAAAAAAGCAAGAAATATTGGAATTATCTGGACTATCATTGCATATATAGGAGCACTCAGCCTGGGTTGGATAGGAATTGCCATTTTTGGACCTGAAGGCCTGGAAGACCAGGAATATGTTATGCCGAAAGTATTGGTGGAAATATTTCCTCCTGTTGTGGCTTCTATACTTATTACCGGTGCGATTGCAGCTATGATATCTACGGCTGACTCACTGTTGATACTTTCATCATCGGAACTATCTGAAAATATTTTAAAGCCATCATTAAAAAGTAAAGCTAAAAAAGCATTGCAAAACTCACGCATAGTTACTGCCCTTCTTGCAGTTATTGCACTTGTTCTTGCCTATGTTTTTCCATCCGATTTAATTTATATAATTGTGGGGTATGTGTGGGCAGGTATAGGAAGTACTTTTTCTATTGTTATATTGCTAACCCTTTTCTGGAAAAGATTCCATGGCAGGGCTGCCTTGGCAACAATTATTGTTGGCTTGCTATTTACAATATTGTGGTTTAATACAGGAATGGAGCAATATTATAAAATAACCGAAGATACCATAGTGAATCTTGAGGCAGACAAGGTTCCTCAGGATGTTTTAACAAAGATAGAACCCTTAATTGATGAGCGGTTTAGTGGGGAGGATGAATTTGAACAAGCTGTAACTTCACTCTTGGATGCTGATGAGGCAGATGATTATATACCTGTCATTGCCAGAAATGCATCTGCCAAAGGAATAACTGCAAGATTACTAACATTTATAGTTGCTGCTTTTGTTGCTGTTGTTACAACTTATTTATTTCCAAGAAAAAAACAGGAATAAATTTTATTTTATTATTGATGGTTTGACCTGAGAAGATCATTAATAGTTTTTACAGGATTAAAAGTGATTATTGGAGTTTCAACAAAAACAGTGTTCCACTCTGCCATGGCTCCATTCCATAATCCGGGAAGTTCCTGGGCTTTGAGATTTCTTCCGCCTTTGGATTTTATTGAAATAAAACCCGTTGAAGGATCAACAAATTTCTGTAAATCAAAAGAGTCTCCTTTATGGTTTTTTATACTGCACACAATGTCAACCGGATTAAAATGGGTTGCCAGTCTCAAAATTGATTTTTGACCGGTATCATTCAGGTCTATTTGTGATTTTTCAACTATTTGAAGCGATATTTCACCTTTTTGGTTTTTGATCCAGAAAGGACCCCCGCCAGGTTCTCCCTCATTTTTTACCATACCGCAAACACGTATAGGTCGGTTGAGTTTATCATAAAGAAATTTCTGTTTTTTAGTGTTATCAAACTTGGTGTAATTACCGGGTAAATCAATATTTAAAATATTAGTTGCAAAATCCGCTGAGTCGTCAAGTATGTTAGTTGATATATCAGGTTTTTCAAGCTTTCTTAAGTAATCGAAAGCTTTGTCGCGAATTCTGATGAGGTATCCTCCGGTTACTTTTTTATAACGATAGGTTTCATCACGTAAATAGTCAGGAACAATATTATCAATATTCTTTATAAAAATGATTTCATTATCAATATCGTTCAGGTTATCGAGCAAAGCTCCATGACCACCCGGCCTAAATAGAAGGCTTCCGTCATCATTGCGAAAAGGCCGGTTATTCATGTCAACGGCAATAATATCTGTTGAAGTTTTCTGAACAGTAAAACTAATATCAAACTCAACATTATGTTCTTTTTCATATTTTGGCTTTACGCGATCAACGGCATGCCTGAAATTTTCCATGAGTTCGGGAGAAACAGTAAAACGGATAGCTACTTTATTATTTTTATCACGACAATATTTGGTGCTTTCAACTAAATGTTCTTCAACAGCCATCCTTGGACCTTCTTGATAATTATGAAACCTGATAAGTCCTTTTGGAGTATTTGAATAATCCAATCCTTTATCTGTTAGCAGGTAATAGAGTATTGTATTATAATCCTTTTTATCAATGCAATAGTCAATATCCAGGCCATCTTTTTCCATGCATTCCTTTAGTTCATCATAAAAAGCGAATTTTTTGATACTTTTAAAAAAATTATAAACTGAATTAAAGCTGTTATCTTCCAGTAATTTTTTATCACCTTTACGGGTTTTGTTATATTTTTCCCTGAATTCAAACAGATGTTTAAACATGCGGGTTGCAGCGCCAGAGGCAGGGATAAATTTTATGATGTCCTGCTTATCAAGTTGATCGTCAAAGAAGGAGCATAGTTCTTCCACCTCGTTCTCAGAAAAGGAAATAATACCATTAATAACAGTAGCGGGCTCAACCAGGTTGATGAAAGGAAATCCTTCTTTAAAATTTTCAAGTTGCTTTTCTATCGTTTTTATTTCAATACCCTTTTCTTTAATCTGCTTCAGGTCTTCTTGTGTAAACATATTTTTAATTTTACTTTAAATTGGGAACAAAATTATAAAATTGATTTAAAAAAATATGTTTTATGGATTTATACTCATTTATTTGTTATGCTATTTTTTGTAATTTTGCACTTCATTTGCAGCCCTTGCGAAAATTTAACCAAATAAAATCATTAAGTATTTTCGAAGGGAAAAATAAAATTTGCTCTTTAGAATATTTAAATGCCCAGGTGGCGGAATTGGTAGACGCGCATGGTTGAGGGCCATGTGTCCTTCTGGACGTGCAAGTTCGATTCTTGTCCTGGGCACAAGCATAAAGTTGGTTCGTAGAAGTATTGTGTCAGGTATGAGTGCAAGCTCCGAAAAATAAAAAATCTGTGATTTTTGTAATTTTTCGAGAGTTCCGATATAATCGGAATTCGATTCTTGTCCTGGGCACAAGCATGAAGTTGGTTCGTAGAAGTATTGTGTCAGGTATGAGTGCAAGCTCCGAAAAATAAAAAATCTGTGATTTTTGTAATTTTTCGAGAGTTCCGATATAATCGGAATTCGATTCTTGTCCTGGGCACAAGCAGAGAAATAAGTTCTTGGTTTAATGCAGGTTTGACATGAAGTTCATTGTTAATATTAATGTTATTGTGTTTTAGTGGCTGAAATAATAACCAAAACAACAAACAGCCCAAGTGGCGAAATTGGTAGACGCGCTACATTCAGGGTGTAGTGGGCGCAAGCCCGTGAAGGTTCGAGTCCTTTCTTGGGCACTTTTTCTTGGATTTTAAATATCATGAATAACCCTGTTGATGAATTTGCGGATTTTATTTTTATATCTGTTTTTATTTGGATCATTGCTCAATACTTTCGCACAATCATCAACTGTGTTTTTCCGCACAGAAAGAAAAAATTACAATTTCAGAAATAATAGTCATCCTGACACTTCGGATTATATTACCTCCTATTTTATAAAACAGATGGCACTGGTGAATGGTAAAACTAATGCTGCTTCGGCCTTTGCGCTGAAATATAATTTAAAACGGATAATAAAAAAACAATCAGGAAAAATCTTTGCTGTTGTATTAATTGATCCTGTTGATATTACAGGGTCATATAATTACAGGGCTTTTTCAATTAAGGATGTTTTATACCCTTCCGAAGCTGCTTTTAATTTAACGGTAATTGGAGATAATGATCAGATTGTTATTAATAAAAAAGTAAAATGTAAAAGAAAAGAAGGAAAATTCAAAACCGTAATTCCCATAGAAAATACTCATAAACATCCCGAATTAATTATTGATAAAATCCATTTTTATTTTACTGTTAAGGATAAAAAACGGTTTAATGAAAAATGTGGTCAGATAAATGATTATTATGCCTCATGCAATATTATTGATAGCCTGTTAAGTTTAATTACTTTAATTGGTAAGAGCAATGAATTGGATCTCGCAGAACAACTTGTCTATATTTTCGATCTTAGGCAGGTTTATAAAAAGTTAGAATCGAAAGAATTTGTTAATGAATTGCATATAGAAAAACACGATCCGTTAAATTATTATAACAGCCTGTATGATTTTAAACTCAAGATCAACAGAATGGAAACATTGTATAAACAGTCGGTTGAGAATTTACCTGATCATGAATTAATATGGCCTGAAAGGATAGTTGATTTGTATGTCAGTCAATTAGATTATTACATTGATATTGCGAAAAAGGCTGATCATTATTTTACCTCAACATATAATGATTTGATCAACAGGGAGTATGGTAATGAAGCGGTTCTTGAAATTGAGGAAGAGATAAGCAGAATTTCAAATAACAAAATTAATAAAACAAAATGTGTATTTGCCGAGACATTATTTGTCGGGCTGACGGAATTTGCTGAGGAATGCATAAATAGTGAAATGTATAACGAAGCATTAATATTGTTAAATAACCTGGAAGATTTCTGTAATTCAACATCATGTGATTGTAGAATTAAGGAAGTATATAAAAAAATATCCCGTGCTGAAATAGGTTTATATTTTTCATTTCTGAAAATCGCCTACAGGGCTATTGAGATAAGGAATTATCAACTGGCACAAACATATATTAACAAAGCAAAGGATTTCCGGCAGAATAATAAGAAATACATTGTAAGTGAAATTGCTATTGACAGAGTTTATACCTCCATGGCGCAATCATATCTTGATTATGGTGTAGAGCTGAATGATAAGAATAAATATGAAAAATCCCTTAATATGCTGAACAAATCTCAAAAACTTATTAGTTTGTATCCGGATGTTCATATAAATGAAAACAGGTTAAAAGCTGCCATATATATTGCTAAACAGGGTATATATCAGGATTACCTTGCAATGGCCAGCCATTATTTCAATCTTGGAAATTACAAACAGGCCAGGATATGTCTCAACAAAGCCCAGCCATATTATCAGTCGGAAGATGTTTTAAATAGTATAAAGGATACCTCAGAAGAAGATGATAATGTAAGTGATTTTCCCACTTACTTGAGCCTGGTTTCCGAAGGAGAAAAATTGATGATCGAAGGGGAATATGAAGAAGCTCTTATTATACTTAGTAAGGCTAAAAGCGTTAATCAATATAATAACACGACTAAGCCAATTGATTCATTGATACAACAGGCTGCAAGAAATTATGCGGAGAAACTGATCTATAATGCTTCAGTTGCTCTGTGGAAGGATGATTTAGGCACTGCAATAAAAATCACGAAAACTGTTGACAATCTTGTAGCTGATTATGATTTACTGGGTTTTCCTGAGTTAAAGAAATTTTATTTTGACTTAAATACTAACCTCGATAAGCTGATGTGCAGGTTTAAGCGATTTGAATTCAATAGCCTAATCGAAAATGGATATAAGAATATACAAAGGCATGACTTTAATGGTGCCTACAAAAAGTTTCATGAAGCAATCGATTTAGCCGAAGCATATGAAAAATGTGATATCAACGACTCAATTGCACATAGCTCATTAATGAAGTATAAACCGGCCATACGTTATCAGCAGAAATTTGCTGAGATAAAAGATTTGTTATTTGAAGAAGGTTTTCAAAACGTCATTGAAAATTATATTAAACTTGACAATTATTATAAAGAAGCAAATTTGGAAGTATTCGGAATAACACATTTATCTTTAAGGGATTTTTTATGGAATCAACGTAATCCGCAATTGATCCTTGCCAGTTACCGTTATTACATGAATAATGGAAATAATGAAGAAGCCCTGCAAATGCTTCAATTACTCAGGAAGCAAGAATATGATGCTTATAAAACAAAAAAAATGCAAAAGGGATTGGCAAAAAAATTAGCAATAAAAGATTTTGAAAATGAAAATACAAACAACTATTCAGAAGTAATGAGATCCTATTATAACGATAAACAATGGTTTCGTTATTTCAGAAGGGTTTACAAATGGATAATATTTAAAAATAAGATAAGAGATTTTTTTAAGCGTAAAGAATAAATGTTAAACTAAAAATTAAAAATTATGAGATTATTATTAATAAGTAATTCAACAAATTACGGCGAGGAATATCTTGCATGGCCTCGTCAGGATATTAAGAATTTTCTGGATAAGACGAATGTTAGTAAAGTTCTTTTCATCCCTTATGCAGGTGTGGGATTAGATATTGAAAGTATAGAGAAATCATATGATGCATATGAGAAAAAAGTACAAGCTGTTTATAAAGAAATAGGATATGATATTTATTCCATACATAAAGAAAGCGATCCCGTTAAAGCAGTTGAAAATGCAGAGGCAATTGCTGTTGGAGGTGGTAATACTTTTTACCTGGTATATATGATGCATAAGCTTGGCATTATGCAGCCTGTAAGGAAGAAAGTTTTGAATGGTATGCATTATATGGGATGGAGCGCAGGTTCGAATGTTACATGCCCAACACTCAGAACAACTAATGATATGCCGATCTATGAACCGGAAAGTTTTGATTGTCTTGATCTGATACCTTTTCAGATAAATCCGCATTATGTGGATGCCAATCCTGAGGGGCATGGGGGTGAGACAAGACAACAAAGGATAGAAGAATTTTTAACCGTTAACCGCGATATTACAGTTGCAGGATTACGCGAAAGCTCATTCCTGCTGGTTGAAGATAAAAAGATAATCCTCGGTGGCAAGCGTCCGCTGCGTTTATTCAAATTTGGCAAAGAACCGGAAGAATATGAGCCGGGAAGCGATATGAGCTTTTTGTTTTAATGGTCAATATCTTTATAACATCAATTACGGTAAGAACATTTATGTTAGAGGAAAACCCGATGATACAAACTGTATTTATTGTGATTGATCCTTAAAAGTAGTTGAAATAAATAAATAAAAAGCCCCTAATGCCAGGAAACAAAATAATACCTTACGATCGTGATCTAAAAAAGGTCGCAAGGAAGCTGCGCAAAACATGACATTATCAGGGATATTACTATGACAAAATATAAGAAGGAAAAGATTAGGCATTGAATTTCACCGACAGGTTTTGATAGATAAATTAAAATTTATCTCTTTATTATTGCATCTGCTCCAATTATTATATATTTTTATACACGTTAAACCAAAACCAAATATTTATGAAAGCAATCAAACTTATAATTGGGTGCCTGTTGCTATTTGGATTTAGCGTTCAGGCACAGAATTTCTATTTACGAACAGGGCTAGGTATTGCAGTAACTACTGCTGCTGATTACGCTCATGAATATGATCAAAGTGATGGATCAAATTGTGTAAAGTCAAAAAAGTCGGGGCTTGGTACAGGTATTCCTATCACCGCTGCTGCAGGATATTCAGTATCTGATAATTTTAGTTTCGAAATGGCAGTAAACTACTTCCGTAGTTTTGCCAGAAAAACTAAATCTAATTATTATGAATATACCTCAGACTGCAAGAAAAAAGGAAATATGCTCAGCTTGATACCTGCTGTTGTCCTTGGCGGTATACACATAGATAAATTTAGTCCTTACGCCAGATTAGGACTTATAGTGGGCATTATAAATTCTGTAACCCGGACCTACAAATACGAGTATGCAAGCACAATGCGTGATTTTGCAATGAAAACAGAATATAAGTATAAAGACTATGGCGGAGTGTCAATTGGAGTTCAAGCTGCAGCAGGTGGCAAGTTTACCTTTACTGATATGTTTTCGATGTTTGCAGAGATACAGGTTAATGGTGTAAGTTTTGCGCCTAAACACGGAAAAATTACAGAGTATAAAGAGGACGGTGTAGATAAACTTGATGATATGAAAACAAAACAAAAGGAATGGGATTACATAAAAGATTTTGACCAGAATGAATCTATTCCTGATGATGATCCTGATAAAAAGAAAAAAGTCAATCATCCCTTCGGTAATGTCGGACTGGTTATTGGTGTTGCAATAAACTTTAATAAATAAAGATTTTTATAATTAATTACGGACTATTTATAATAATTCTCAACACCCTGATTATTAAGGGATGTTAAATTATTTTGATTCTATTTTAAATTCCTCGATTTCATCGCGATAGCTCTGGATTCGTGGCAATTAGCTTATTTATTGATCTAACATAAAAACAATACCAAATGAAACCAAAACAAAACTACAAAGAAGTAAAGGAACATGTGTTTTATGATGTTCATATGCATGCTTTCAACCTCAGTCACGCGGGATTACTGGCTTTCATAAATAGATTCTTTCTTAACAATACCGTATCATTCGGCGATTTTCTCAAAGGACGTTATCTGAAGATTATCAAAAGGATGATGCCTTGCAATACATGGCTGATCATTTTGTTAATAATTAAGTTCCTGGCTTTTGCCATTGCAATCGGATGGATCATTAGCTTAATATCACCATCAATACCGGTATTCAATAAATTGCATGTTCTTAATTATTTCATAATCGGGGGGATAGGAATAATTGTTCTCCTGGTACTTGGCTTGTTGCTCTTTTTAATAATACTTGGATTTGTAAGATCAAAATTAGCATACCGGATAAAAGCATTTATAAATACATTATCTATATTCGAGAATGATTGTGGCAGGCAATTTATGTATTCCGAGCTGGACTATCTGTCTTTAAATCCTGTAATATATAATGAGATCAGAAGAATGCCTGTTGATATAAAAGCTGATGAACTCAAAAAAAGGTTAACGGATGTTTATGAACAAGCAGGAAGCGAACCTTCTTTCAAAATAAATGACACTGTTTACAAAAAGGTTATTCTTACACCGCTAGTAATGGATTTCGGTTATAAAGGATTTGGAAGAGAAGATCTGTCGACTATACATTACAATCTCAGACCAAGAAAACAGGTGATCGACCAGACATTTGATCTTTTTAACGGAATTAAGGATTATTATAATAATAAGTACCTCTTTCATATATTTGAGATTTATCCTTTCCTTGGCATCAATACTAAACTCTATGATTCACCGGAAGAGATCAAGAAAGTTCTGGAGAGCAAGTTCTCAAACTATATTGAAGAAAGAGAATTTAATGAATCAGCAGACAGGTATACAGTACTGAATAAGCTAAGACAAAAATTTATTAATGAAAGTACCGGCGTAAACAGGTATATCATTAATACAAAGAATTTCTATTTTGCAGGTATTAAGCTATATCCACCGCTGAGCTATGATCCCTGGCCTGATGACCACACAGAACGTGAGAAAGCAAAGGTAATATATGATTTCTGTATTGAAAATGACATACCTATAACCACGCACTGCAATGATGGAGGTTTTAAAATAGACACACCGCAAAATATTAAGATCTATACTTCACCTGAAAGATGGAAAACGGTTCTGGTTCAGGAAAAATATGAAAAACTGAAAATCAATTTTGCCCATTTCGGAGGTGATATAATACAACATAAGCATAAAAAATACTGGTATAAAAAAGTAGTTGAACTGATAAACAGGTTTGATAATGTTTATACGGATTTTTCATGCCTGACAATGAAAATAAAAGCATATAAAAAACTGGCAAGAGAAATCAAATCTTTCTCAAATAAAGATTCAAAGTTGTCTGATAGAATTTTATTCGGCTCGGATTTCCCTATGTGTCTGTTATTTGGATCAGATTCTTACATGCATTACCTCGAAAACTTTCGCGATACTAAACATATAAAAGACAAGATTAATTATTGCAGCATAAATCCTGAAAGATTCTTGTTCGGAAAAGCAACAGAACAGAAATCCGGAAATAAATAATAATCATTAATTGTAAGGAAATAAAAAACCAATCTACATGAGTGAAATCAACAAAATAGCAGATATCCATATCCATTCAACTATGAAACCCTATCACTCCTCGATGGGAGCCAATAAAACCGATATATGGAAATATATTAAAGAAAAAGAATATGATGGAAT
>CAZJYD010000037.1:5361-10919 GCA_964550205.1 uncultured Bacteroidales bacterium | reverse complement strand
TTCTTCAAAAAATCATATTTACTAATGTTGAGGATTTCCTCAGGAAGTATTACCATGATGATTATCTGAAAAAGGGAATTATGCATTAAGTGTTTTCTGAAAATTAACTGAGAAAGGAATAAGAAGCCAGTTACTACCGTTTAGAAACCAAAACCAATGTCTAAGCCAAATTTGGGCGCTATACCATTATAACCCGGTTCCATAATTCCATCCCAATGGTTATCTTTATCGTCTGTGATACGTATACCACCGCCCAGGTAAACATCGAAAACAAGTCTTTTTACAATTATCATTTTAAAACCGAAAACAATTCCTCCACCATAAGAGTTAATATATTCAGTTTTCTTTTCATTATAAACTATGCCTCCTATATTATTCCAGTATTCATATTCTCCTTCCGTATACCGGTATTGTACATAGGGTGCAAAATATAGTCGTTGTGCTGCATTTATTCCTGCATTAGTGAATACAAAATGTTTAAAAAGCATTTCAGCATTCACGCCTGACCTTTCATCGGTATTCCAGTTACTGCTTGAAGTAATACCAGCTCCAATACACAGGTTGTTTTTATTATCCAGTGCTCTTTCATATCCCATCTGAAGGGTACTTAAAAAGAAATGCACCGGACTGAATTTAAAGGTGTTCTTGTAAAAGGTGTTGTTTGAAATGTTTTCCTGAGCATATAACCGAAGAGTAATAATGCTTAAAATAAAAATAATAAACAAAGAGTTTCTCATAATTTTCAGTTTTGATAAATAATTAACACAATATTTAAGCCAATATTTTACCATTTTAAAAAATAAGTTATTCGTAAAGATTATTCTTATATTGCATGATATTTTAAAAATTATTTCTAATTAAAACAAATGAGTACGATATCAATTCTGTTGCTATAGCAATTCAGGTTAATGATAACTATTCATCCGGACTTGCCAATAATTTCAAGAATTACTTTCAGGGACAAATAGTGGCAGAAGTGAGTTTTGTTAAGAATGATCCCAATATTGAAAATAAAGTGGATCAGTTAGTTGAAAATGAACCTGAGGCTATATTTATTTCAATGATCGATGCTGATATATACACCGAATTACTGACAAAACTTGATGAGATCAATAACAGATATGATTTTTCAAATACCTATTTTATGTTTTGTGATGCCATGCATTCATCAAATATATTTAACGCACCACTGAATATCCTTATTGGCGAGATCAATGGAAATCCTAAAAACTTCGGAGTAGTATCAGCGCCAGACACTACAACTGACACTTATCAATATTTTGCCGATGCCTTATTTCAAAAATACGGACAGGAAGTGGCCTCATTCAATGCACAATTTTATGATGCTGGTTACATCTACGCACTGGCTATGGAGCAGGCAATTATTTTAGTTAATCCGGAAAATATTACAGAGTTCAGAAAAGTAGTTAACGACCTGATAAGACCAATTTCACATGGGGAAATACCCAACGATCCTGTTGCAGATCCTGTTGATGGATGGATATTCATGAAGGGTCTGGCGGCATCGGGTGGCATTGACTATGTAGGAGCCTCGGGTAACTGCGATATTGATGACAGCGGAAATGCTATTACCCCTTATCAGATATATAGCATTATTGAATCCGGTGCTAATTATTCATTTAAGGTGATCGGATATTATAATCCCTGATTACATCAATTCTGTAGCTTGGAGTTTTGAGTTAGGGATCCGGAGCTAATATTATTATGATAAGCAAATTTTCGATTGTCGGTTTTTGATGTTCGACGTTCGATTGAAATCCTTAAAAAATAGTTGGTTAATTCACAAACTGCAACTACTTGAAACTATCAATAAGGGACTTCAACTTTTTATTCCCGGATAGCTTGCTGCTGTTGAACACATCCAGCAATGCTTTCATAGGCATAAAGTTATTTTCCTTCAGATAATTGAATAAGGCAAACATCATGGCATTTCTTCCTCCGGCTTGTTCCCGGAAAGGCATTTCAATAATCGGTGCTTTTGTTTCAGGAGCTTCCAGTGAGCTGTCGATCATAAGCAGTTTGTCTTCCTGCAGGCTGGCAATCTGCTTGCGGGCGAATGCCAGTCCGTCTTCAGAAGTCACGATAACCACGTCGGGTTCAGGAGCACCTGTATAGAGAATTTCATTTGGTGAAAGGATCAGGTGTGAAGCTGAGAATCCAACACCTACAGTTACCGGGTAACTGCCTTTTTTTGTTACTTGTAATCCTGATTTCATCCCGGCGCGGATAAACAGCTCCGCAGCGGCCTGTATGCCTTCCCCGGCAGATCCGCTCAGGAAAATACGAATGTCCCTGTCCAGTTCGGAACTGTATTCCTTTTTAATATTTTGCTTTTCATTGAACAGGCTGGGCGTTT
Source organism: uncultured Bacteroidales bacterium (assembly GCA_964550205.1). Lineage (GTDB taxonomy): Bacteria > Bacteroidota > Bacteroidia > Bacteroidales > JAIOZK01 > JAIOZK01. Next base: position 8,542 of record CAZJYD010000037.1, on the reverse strand, counting down.
TTTCCTTTATGGGAATCTGGTATACACGCTTTTCTTTATCAACATACACTTTGGTTTCCAGTCCGGCATTCTCGATCAGCTTATTGAGCTTCATGCCCGGGTTGCTTTTCACCCCGTAAGAAGGACAGACCTCCATCACTTCCACCAGCGAAAAGCCTTTTCTGGAAAATGCTTCCTGCAGGGTTCCTGAGATATCTCCGATACCGCTAATACGACTAACATAACTTGCTCCGGCGGCCGTTACCAGGGAACAGATATCGTAACCAGGGTGTCCGGCACCTTCCGGCAGGGTGGGGGTTTTAAAACCTTCGGGAGTAAGTTCGCTGGGTTGTCCTCCTGTCATACCATAGAGCATATTGTTATGGATCACTACCGTAATGTTAAAGCCATTATGTGCCGCATTGATGAAGTGTTGCATGCCGATGGAAGTTCCGCCGTCACCAACAAATACGATCACTTTCTTATCAGGATTGTTCAAACCGGCCGAAATGCCAGAAGCCAGAGCCACCGAGCGTCCGTGCAAGCCATGGACAGTGTGGGAGTTGAAAGCTTTATCGATTATGCCGTGGCAACCAATGTCGGTTACCAGGATCACATCCAGAGGGTTCAGCCTGATATTCTGAAGGGCCTTTTCGGTATTCCTGCTGATGGTTGTATGTCCGCATCCCTTGCAAAAAGGCAAAGTACCCGTATTGATAAATTGATTATCCATGCTTTCTTACCTCCCCGATAATTTCTGACGGATCGATCATATTTCCTATTTTGTTTACGGAGCAGACATTTTCCGGTACATTGGTTCCGAATAGCAGTTGTTTAAGCTGCCCTGTATAGTTTTCTTCTGCAATTACAACATTTTTGTATGCTTTGATAACCTTAAGGTAAATGTCTGGTGTAGGGATAAGTGTTTTGGGAATCATCAGGGAAACAGGCATACCATCGATGTTAAGAGTACGAGCTGCTTCGCGTGCAGCATTGGCCGTGATCCCATATGAGATCAGCAGGGCTTTGGCATCCACTCTTTCGTCCAGTTCATAATGAAGGTATAAATCAAGGTTCTTTTTAATTTTCTCATGGATACTGCGTGTATTTTTAAGTGCTTCGGGACTTAGACCTTCCAGAATTCCCTTTTGATTGTGTGTGGATCCGGTGAGACGTACCTGCTGCTTGCTGTTACCCACCGGCAGGAACTCAGGAACCAGCATTTCATCCCTTTTATAAGGAATATATGTTTCTTCGCCGCTATGGAATTTCCTTTCCACCGGACGGATATTTTTCAAATAGTTCATATCGAAACTGAACTGTGTCATTACTTCTTCCTTGGAGGAGAGTAATATTACGGGAGTGCGCAGCTTTACCGCTGTTTTTACGGCATGGTCAGTCATCTCCCAGCAATCGGATGTACTGGAGGTGCTTATCACAGGCAGGGAATATCCACCGGAAAGCATGCCTCTGAGCAGTGAGAGATCGCCCTGGGCACCGCTGGTGGCCGTGCCCGTTGAAGGTCCTAACCGTTGCACAAGAACAATCACCATGGGCAATTCCATCATGTAAGCAAGGTTTATGGACTCGACCATGAGCGCAAAGCCCGGGAAAGAAGTGGCCGTTACCGGTAATCTGCCCGTAGCCGAAAAACCACACATCCACTGTAGTGTAGTTATTTCATCCGGAGCTGCCAGGAATGTTTTAAATCTTCTTCTCGAATAGGCATATATGTTATTTGACGGAGTGATCGGATAACCGATAAACACATCAGCTCCTGACCTAACCAGTGCTTCCGTAATCAATAATGATCCGTCAATTAATGCTTGCATATGACATATATGTTTTCAGGCTGCAAAGGTAGGAAAGTTGCATAAGTCAGCATCAAAAAACGGGAACTATTTTGAGCCGGTATAAATAGCTCATATATTTATTAAACATGAACCAAATATATCTAACTTTGCAATCTTTTTATTAAGCACTTAAAACATAATTTAATATGGCATCGACAGTTCTTTTTGAAGCACCTGATCATTATCTGGTGGATGAGTTATTTACGGATGAACATAAAATAATCCGGGAGGCAGTAAGAGAATGGGTGAACCGCAAGGTGAAACCGATCATTGAAGAGCAGTATATAAATGCAGAATTTCCCATTCAGCTTGTGAAGGAAATGGGAGAGTTGGGAACATTCGGCCCCTTTATCCCCGAAAAATATGGCGGACCGGGCATGGATTTTGTTTCCTATGGAGTGATCATGCAGGAGCTTGAGCGCGGTGATTCAGGTATCCGTTCCATGGCTTCGGTACAGACCTCTCTGGTGATCTATCCCATCTGGAAATTCGGTACAGAGAAACAAAAACAAAAATATATCCCCCGGCTGATCAGCGGCGACATCATTGGTTGCTTCGGACTTACGGAACCTAATTATGGTTCGGACCCGGGAAGCATGGTCACCCATTTTGAAGATAAGGGCGATCATGTGATATTGAACGGTGCCAAGATGTGGATAACAAATTCAACCATCTCCGATGTGGCTGTCGTTTGGGCAAAGGATGAAAAAGGAACCATCCGCGGGATGATCGTGGATGCTGATTCCAAAGGATTCTCAGCACCCGAAACACACGGCAAATATAGCCTGCGTGCTTCCGTGACTGGCGAGCTTGTTTTCGACAATGTGAAAGTACCTAAGGAAAACCTTTTCCCGGAAATAAAAGGCTTGCGCGGACCGCTGAGCTGCCTTAACTCAGCACGTTATGGTATCTCCTGGGGTGCTGTCGGCGCCGCCATGGATTGTTATGATGCAGCAGTCAGGTACGCCAAGGAAAGGAAACAATTTGGTAAACCAATCGCAGGTTTTCAATTGCAACAGAAAAAACTGGCTGAAGCCCTCACTGAGATCACCAAAGCGCAATTGCTTTGCTGGCGCCTGGGCAACCTGCGCAATGAAGGTAGAGCCACAGGAGCCATGATATCCATGGCAAAAAGAAACAATGTAGATATGGCTTTAAATATCGCAAGAGAAATGCGGCAGGTATTCGGTGCTATGGGAATCACCAATGATTACCCCATGATGCGACACATGATGAATTTGGAATCAGTGATTACATACGAGGGAACCCATGATATTCACCTGCTGATAACAGGGGCAGAGATCACAGGTATACCTGCTTTTAAATAAAAATCCCTTAATGCTCCGCTT
>CAZJYD010000037.1:0-5261 GCA_964550205.1 uncultured Bacteroidales bacterium | reverse complement strand
AATTCGCTTCGCTCATTTCGTGATTTTTTGATTTCCAAAAATTTAAAACAGCATTTTTTATTTTTGTAAATAAAAAAATCCCACTCTTACGAGTAGGACTTTTTCTTCAGTGATCGCGGCAGGATTCGAACCTGCGACCGACGGCTTAGAAGGCCGTTGCTCTATCCAACTGAGCTACGCGACCATGATTTTGGGAGTGCAAAGATAAGAATGTTTCGCCATTTTATAATGATATTTTGTGTGGAAAAAATTTTACACTATTACTGTTAAAGCTCTTGGTTTTATATTAACTACTACCTTTTCGGGCTGACCTGCAATCTCTCCATCTATCTGAAGATTTTTTTTATGTGGATTGTTTATAACAGCATGCTGTGTTTGAATTCTTTCTGTTAATGCAAAATGGTCTATTTCACCTTTTATGAATTTAACAAATTTTTGGATTAAATCTTTGGTTTTGTATGACCTGATAACGATTATTTCAAAAACCCCGTCATCAATTTTGCCTATGCGGTTAATCTTTATACCTGTACCAAACATTGTTGAATTAGCTATTAGAAGCATAGTGGCTTTTTCTTTAATCAGTTTTTCACCTGATTTTATAATGTAAGTGGTTCCGCGAATGGTAAATAATTCTTGGAGGAAGTGCCTCAAATATGAAAGTAAGCCTCTTTGTTTTTTTCTTTCAAATCTGTATATAATATTGGCATTTAAACCAAAATCACTTATATGTATCGAAATATCATCGTTAATTTGTACAACATCTATCTTTTTTTCTTTGCCTTCTAATAAACGGTTTAAAGCCTGATTGATATTTCCGGGAATACCAAGCTCTGTGGCTAAACCATTAGCTGATCCTAAGGGAATTATACCCAATGATATATTATTATTTAGTAATGCTTTGGCTGTTAGTTTAACTGTGCCGTCACCTCCAACTGCAACAACTTTATCGGGATTGAAACTATTGATATTTTTGCGAATATTTAATAAGTCATTAGAACCAGTGGTATTAAATAAGTAATAGCTGATTTGTTTTGATTTGCAAAACGACTTTATCTTTTGTTGTGTGTTAGTTTTATCTGTGCCTCCGGCTACCGGATTAATTATAAATAATATTTTTTTTCGGTTATCCATTAAAGTTGTTTTTTAGTAAAAATGGCAGAAAATTTGTACTAACATTTATGATGTATTTTTCAGCAAAAATATTTAAAAAAGTAATAAATCGAATTCGGAATCCTTTCAGGAAGATCAGGATTATAGTTAAACATAAGCTTGGCTGGCTTGATATTCCCAAGATCGTTGCTTGTGAAGGATTAGGAAACCAAAACGAAGTAAACCTCACAGGAATGGTTATTGAAAACAAGGGATTAAAGAAACCTGAACCCGGTCATTCGATATGGTACAATTTACTTGCAACCATTAAGCGTTTCTCAGGAGATGAAATACCGGGAGTTAAAGTAAAGGTTCTGTTTGAAGGAGAATACAAAATTGCAGAAACTGATGAATTTGGAATATTCAGTGTTAAGTTTAGAAATTTGAATTTAGATACTGTTAAAAGATATTATTTTAAAGCACAACTTCTGGATAAACTCAAACCAGAGCAAGATGAAACGGAGTCAACAGGCGAATTATTTATTCCGGATCCAAATGCTGAATTTGGAATAGTATCGGATATTGACGATACTATTCTTGTTTCCCATGCATCGAGAAAGTTAAAAAAACTTTGGCTTGTTTTGTTTAAAAATGCTCTGACAAGAAAGAGTTTTGAAGGATTTCCGGAATTTTTTCAATTACTGCATAAAAATAAAAAAGTGAGAAATCCTATTTTTTATTTATCCAACAGTGAATGGAATTTGTATGACCTTTTGCTGGATTTCAGGAAGCATAATAATTTTCCACCAGGCCCATTATTGCTTAGACCATTGAAAAGAGACGCTTTTAAATTGCTGTTTTCAAGTAAGACTAAAAAACGGCATAAGCTTGATAAAATAGCAATTTTATTAAAATTATTTCCTCAAATGAAGTTTGTATTCGTAGGTGACAGCGGGCAGCATGATCCCCGGATTTATTGTGAGATGGCCAGGAAGAAACCAGAGCGCATCAGAACCATATATATCAGAAGAATCAGACCAGGAATGAGAATAAAAAAACTAGCCAAACTGCAAACTGAAATGAACAAAATGGGTATTGATATGTTTATATTTACTGACTCAGGGGAAGCTAAAGAACATGCTTCTACGATGGGATTGATATAAAAAAATCCGCCAGATAATCCTGACGGATTTTTTTTCATTGCGAGTAAAACTATTAATATATATTAGTGTCGTTTCTGTAACCAGGATTATCCTGATACCAGTCGGAATAACTTATTCCACCGCTTTCTGCCCATTCAATGAAATAATTGTATGCGGTAGAAATTTCTCTTTTCTCTATTGGATAATCAAAGCTTTCGTAAATATTTATTGCCCAGGGGAGATTATTTTCTGTTTTATAATATCTGTTATTAGAAGGATCACTGTCGTCCTGAACCGTACCGAATATACTTTGATCGGCAAGATCGGTCGGCGGGTAATCCGGTAAATGAACTTCATAGTCGCGGTTGAGATCAACTATAATGAATGGATTAAAATTAGCTATATCAACCTGGGTCATTGTATACACATTATCGGTGATGTCCATATATATATCCACAGTATCCGGATCAACATATGGTGCAGGGGGATCTGTGTTTACACCGATACCCTGGCCGGGATGAGGCATAATATTGAATGCGTTGTCATAAACTATGATTGTTGGCTTTGTCTGTCCTGATTCAAGGCCATTGCCATTTAAAGTGATATAACCTTCCTGCAGATCATAGCCGGTAACATTTATATCAGACGGAGATATATTCGTATTCGGCAACTGATATCCGAATCCATTCTGAAAGCCGGCCCCGAAGGCTTTAATAATGAACTTACCATAAATTTCAACAACATAATTGGAAGCATTTGTAACGGTTTTAAACCTGTAATCCAGAACAAGGTCGTTAAAATCATAATCTCCTTTGCCGGGCCACAGGTCTTCATAAGCAAGTGTTCCGTTACCATTAGCAGGATAATAGTTATCAAAAGCCCTGTCGGGATCATCAGGATAATCATCATCTTCATCATCCACTCCGTCTCCGTCACTGTCGTTGCCTCCACCACCTGTTACAGTAACTGTAATAGTTGCAACATCGCAAAGTTCGTTATCATCGCAAACTTCATAATCTACAGTTACTACACCTGTGAATCCGGTTACCGGTGTAAATGTAACAAGGACGGTAGTGCCGTTAACGGTAAATGTTCCTTCGGTTCCCGGATTGGGTTCTGTTCCGGCAACAAAAGAAACTGAGGTTGGATCGAGGGAGGCACTGCCTTCCGCATCATTCGACAATACATTAATATCCACAGGGGTATTAATACTGGTAGATGCTGCATCGTCCACTGCCGTCGGGCCTTCTATTATGGTTATAGTGACGGTTGCTTCATCACATTTGGATGGTGAGCCGTCATCACATACTTCATATTCGAATGTGTCTGTTCCGGTATAACCGTTATCAGGTGTATATGTATATGATCCGTCGCTGTTCAATACAACCGAACCATGCTGTGGGTCGGAAACTGGTGTTGTAGTGACTGTAAGATCATCCCCATCAGGATCACTATCATTTGTAAGCACATTTCCCGATACGGGAATATTTATTTCTGTCGTATCATAATCGTCTACTGCTTCCGGAGGATTATTACCTCCCATGCAATCCAGCACCTGCTGAAAATCCGATGCAGTAAATAAAACCATATCACTGTTAAAACCGTGTTTTACGAGTACATTTTGATCCTGAAAGGGAGCATCCAACACATACTCAGTAATAAACCAGCCGGCATCACCATTGCCAATTCCTTCTGTTTCTTCAACTTTAAATCCGTTGATAGGATCTATCCCCAGATTCCATCCCATGTCAATACTACCATAGCTAAAATTAGAACTTTGGTCAATTACATCAACATCAGAATAAGTATTTTCATCAGCCTCGAAGGAAGCATGGGATAGTTCTAAATCTCCGCCGCTGCCGTCGTTTCTGATTTTTATTTGAATTGTGTAGGTGTTATCTCCGTTATCTTCAACATACCATATTGCTGCATAGTATCCGTCGGCAATGTGTTTTTCAAGAGTACAAACAACTCTTTGTTGTGCTGTTGATTTTGACGTAAAACCAATCAATAAAATTAATGTGGTTACTAATGACAAAACCAATTTATTCTTATATATTTTCATGATTAATGATTTTTTATTCACTTTTTATACAATATTACTTAAAATTATAATTAATTTGTTTGTTTACAATTGGAACAGTTACCGTACTGCCTGCATATACTAAGGTAACTTCTTCCTCATAAGTTGGTACCGTGATCTTTGTATTATAAGGACTATCGGAAAATAACATAGCTTTCAGATAATTTTTTCCCTTTGAAGATTTGATCTTTATCACGTCTGTTAATTGTCCTTCTAAAGTAACCGAAACTTCTTTGCTTGTTTTCCAGTTAAAGTTATCATCAATATTAGCTTCGGTTATGGTTTTAGTGCTATTGATATTTTCTTCCGGTTCAATAGGTTCAAATTCTTTCTGGCAAGCTGTGAATCCTATTAAACTTATTGCTATTATAAATATTATTTTTTTCATTTTATTTATTTTTTTATTAAAAGAATGTGCAATGCTTGTGCCATAAATCACAACATATTGTAAAACAACACAATATAGCGTTATACAAAGGCATAATATTAGAAAATATCCCAATATGGGAATTAAGTTTCCGGTAAAGAAAATGAACTGCTTCGTTGCGAGGGAAAAGGATTTCTAAAGTAATGATATTTAATTTTCCAAGTAGGTGGCGAATTAAATCATTTTTTAGAAAAATGATCATGATTTTATGAACTTGCAGTGCTTTCCCATTAAGGATATCTATATAATAAATAAAAATTTAAAGTTTGAGAAAATCAATTGATTTTGTAATTTTGCAAGCTTAAAAGAGTTGGAATAGATATTGAGGCAGGTTTACTTTAATATGTTCTTCAAATAAATGCTATTGAAAGATGGGTGACCCGTCCCGATAGTTATCGGTATTATCGGGAGGCTGATCCGCCATCCGCCAACTGGCGGATGCTAAACCGCCCTTGAGAGATAAGCTCTTTGAATATTAACCTACGGAGAGGTGGGTGAGTGGCTGATCCGCCAGTCGGCG
>CAZJYD010000036.1:0-30699 GCA_964550205.1 uncultured Bacteroidales bacterium | reverse complement strand
GATGGCCTCGCCTCAGGCGAGGTGTCGTCGCCAACTTTTATTACGGCTCTGATTTTGTTCAGAGCCGTTTTTTTTGCATCCCTCTATCCCTCCAAACGTAGGAAGATCAGTCGAGTTATCTGTTTTTCAATTTAGTGCATCTATAAGCAATGTTTTATATAAATTGAGCAATTGGTAAAGGTAATTGCATAACGATGTTGATTTTTGAAAACACATCTCCTATCCAGGATATCTTACAATTGATTAATTGATAAATCGATAAATTTATTACGCCTTTTCCTATTACCTTACGGTAGCTTTGTACTGCTTCATAAACCAATCAATATATTGTTCAACTTTATTTATAAGATAAAATGGCAAACTTAACAAGACATACTCTTTCCCTTTGCGTGTAATACATTTTTCAACAGCCAATTTACCTGAGTAGATTCTGATTGCATATCTGTGAGTGGAACAATCCATGAACTCATTCAAAGACCTTAATTTTCCTGATGCACCTGATTTTACTTCAATTGGAATTACCAAATCATTATAGTTATATACAAAATCAATTTCTGCACTGGAGCCTTTTTTATCACGAATCCAGAAATTTAGTTTATACAAATAAGATGACTTTAGCGAAAGAAGTTCCTGACCTGTTATATGTTCTGATATCCGTCCTTGATAAACATCCGTCAGCATATCTGCACCAAATATAACTTTTTGTAAACCTGCAAAATAATTAACCAAACCTGTATCTACAAGTTGTACTTTTGGAGATCTAGCATGCGATGAAATGATGGGAATTTTCGTGTCTGTTATCGGATAAACAAGTTGTACCAATAAAGCTTTTTCAAGCGTTTTAAATGCCTCACTCATTTCCCTGTTTTTATATTTTGAATTGGCAAATCCTTCAAATTTAATACGACTTCCTGCATAATAAAATATATTTTCAATAATGAACCTGATTACCTTAGACATAGTCCTATTTCTGGCATATTTTTCAACATCCTCAATATAGGATGTTAATAAGCCATCATACAAGTATTTTAAGCTTGTAATATCTCTGCTTTCAGAATATATTTTAATAACTTCGGGCATTCCTCCAATGAGTGTATAATACCTGAAAAGATCAATCAATTTATCATGAACATATTCAGGTATAGGTATTTCTTCAAGCATTTCTAATATTTTCCTTTCGTCTAATGCGCCAAGAAATTCAATAAAGGAAACAGGTCTTAAAACTATATATTCAATCCGACCAACCGGGAAACTTGTTTTATGATAAATTAAAGATTCCAATAATGAACCTGCAGCGATAACAAATAATTCACTGGCATTTTCATAGAAATACCTTAACATTTTTACCGCACGTTGAGAATATTGAATTTCATCTATAAAAATTAATGTGTTTTTAATTTGTTTTGACTTTTCTTTGTAAAGAAAAATGGCATCAATAATCTGATCAAAACTGTAGTTGTTCTCAAAAAGCTTTCTATCCTTAGAATTTTCAATGTCTAAATAGATATATTGATCAAATTTTTTTGAAAACATATTTATAACAGTAGTTTTTCCAACTTGCCTGGCACCTCTTAATATAAGTGGTTTTCGATCTTTACGTCTCGACCATCTTATTAAACTTTCTTCAATGCTTCTATTAAACATCTAAACTAATTATCTCTTAATTGTATAAAAGTTAAGGCAAATATATAAATATTTTGTATAATAGTTACCCCAAATATTGAAATATTTTGTATATAATTAGGGGCATAATGATTTTACAAGTCGGAAGATTAATTGATGCAGCGGTTATTCCACAATTTTTTTAATAAGTTTGTGTTAATTATTAATCATCAACAAATATCTATTTAAAACCTTAATTCAGGCTTCTATGATAAGATGCACTAATAATTTGTTTTTTATTGCCTGTTTATTTCCTTTATCTGTTTTATCATTTCCTTTCCAAAAAAATGATTCATTAAAAGAAGAAAAAATAGATAGCACTAGAATAAAGTACTTCGTCAAAACCATTGACAGCCTCACACTTGACAAATTACATTACACAGATACTTCAATAACCGGATTCCAGCAATATGATCCCGCATGGAAATTGAATCATTTTTGTGCTGAGTTGGGTAACATCGGTTTACCATATAATAGTACGATTTATAAACCAAATTTGACAACAGTTTTCTATTTAAAAAAAAATACCTCAAATGCCTATCTTTATAAAAATGACAGAATCAAGTATTATCGTCCTTTATCTCCTTATACAAAACTTCATTATGCGAATGGCGCGAAAAAAGAACAGTTCTTCAGAGGAATACACAGCCAGAATATTTTCAGGACTTTTACTTTCGGAATTGATTTCAGATTCATTCATTCACCAGGATATTACAAGCAACAAAAAGCAGATGACAAAAACCTGGTTATTAAAGGTCAATATTATACAAAAAACAAAAGGTATGGTGTGATAGCTAATTATGTACATAATAAAAACATTGTGGAGGAAAATGGTGGGATCGTTTCCGACAGGGTATTTGAAAATAATCTGGAAACCGACAGACAGCTTTATGAAACAAATCTTTCCGATGCCAAAAATGAAATAAAACACGGAAGTGTTTATCTCAATCAATATTTCTACCTTTCAAAGGCCCACAGAAATGATACAGCAGATTCATTGAAAATAAACAGGAAATTTCACCTGGGTAAACTCACACACTCATTTTTATGGACGCGCGATCAATATGCATATATAGACAATAATCCCTTAAGTGATTTTTATAGTAATTATGACCCGCCACTCGATTCAAACAAAACATTCGATACTACCAGTTTTACAATGTATGAAAACGAACTTCACTGGTCAAACCTCGGACCCGACGATAAACCGGCAGACAAGCATGTATACGTTCATTTCGGGATAAAACATCAACTGATCAAGTTCGGCATAGATACAACCCAAAAAGAATTGCAGCAGCTGGTACCTTCCGGTGGTTTCTCAATTTTTTTATTTAACAGTTTCCGATTAAATTTTGATCTTGATTTGGTTTTTGGTGAATACAACGGAGGTGATTATAATGCTCATGCCAGTGTAAATCAATATCTGGGCAACAGGGAAAGAAACCTGGGATTATTAAAAATTGATGTCAGATATGTTAAGAAGATGCCTGCATGGTTTTACCAGCGTTATATATCAAATCATTTCAGATGGGATAATAATTTTTCAAGGCAGGAATACATCATCGGAAATTTCGCATATCAGTTTAAAAATCTTCATGTCGGAGCGAATATCAATCAAATAAGGAATTATGTTTATCTGGATAAAAACGCACATCCAAAACAATATGGAGAATCTTTTTCTGTTTTTCAGGTTTTTGTCAAAAAACCTTTTCGCTTTGGCAAATTCGGAATAGATGATTACGTAGCCCTTCAAAAATCAACAAATGAAGATATTCTTAGATTACCTGAAATATCTGCTCATCTAAGCATACATTTCACAACAGGACTATTTAAAAGTGCAACAACAATTCAACCCGGAATAGAAGTATTCTACAATACCGGTTATTATGGCGATGCTTATATGCCTGCATTAAGAAGTTTCTATCTTCAGGATGAAACCAAAGTCGGTAACTATATAATAGCTGATGTCTTTCTTAATGCCAAGGTTAAAAGAGCTCTATTTTTTCTAAAATATTATCATTTTAATAATGGATGGCTGGGCTATAATTATTTTGCTGTTCCTCATTATCCTTTACAGGATGCCGCTTTGAAGTTTGGGATATCGTGGAGGTTTTATGATTAGAATAATATAGCTTAATGTTTATGTTTTGTGTTTTTTGTTTTGTGTCTCGTTTAAAACGGGATTAGTTCGACCTGCGGTTTACAGTTCTCCGTCGGCTGGCGGATCCTGTTAACCGGGTCTCACTGAATTTTGTGTTCGGTGTTTGTTATTCAGAGTTAAAACTCAAACTTAAAACTTCAAACTACTAATTCATTCTCCTCTCTTTCTTCACCTGCCCATAAGCATTTTGCAATTCCTGAAACTTTTCTTTTGCAGCCCTCTGGATATCCGCTCCGAGATGGCTAACTTTATCAGGATGGTATTTTATTGCCATTTTGTGATAAGCTTTTTTTATTTCTTCATTTGAGGCATCAGGATTGACTTCAAGTATTTTATATGCACTGGTAGCATCCTTAACAAACATAGATTTAATGGATTGGTAATCAACCTGACTGATAGCAAGATACCTGGCAATCAAATCAATCTTATCAATCTCATTCGGGTGTAACTGACCATCTGCAGAAGAAATACCATAAAGAAAATGTAACAACTGTAAACGTGAGGAATAATCCATGTAGGATTTTATCTGGCTGGAAACCTGATATATGTTAATTTCTTGCTTAAGTATTTCTCGTAGTATCTTAACCTGCTCCAGTGCTGCATCCCTTCCAAACTGCCTTACTAAAAACTGTTTCACATAATCCAGCTCTGAACGCATAACATGCTGGTCTGCTTTCATTACTGCTGCTGCAAGTACCAGCAAACTCATACTGAAATCAGCGGGCCTCGTTCGCGCTTTACCAGGGGCATATGCCTCCTGTGCACCAGCACTCATACTATCATACATAGAACCAAAAACAAATCCAAGAATACCTCCTATTGGTCCTCCAAATGCCCAGCCAAGTCCGCCTCCTATCCATTTACCATATCTTCTTCCCCTTCTCTTGGTCATTCTCAGTGACCCTTGGTTCCTATTATCCTGGTCACTATAAGCATCCTTAGTCTTGCTCCCCCGTCGACTCATATTGTATAAAACATAAACAATAATACCAACCAAAATAATTGTGACTAACCAACCCATAATGTATCGTTTTAGGTCAGCAAAATTAGCAAGTTTTATTTCACGGTAATGTTAAGAATACTAAAAAGTTAATCTTAATTCTGGATACCGGATAAATTTTATTTTTTGGAAAATGAGATTTTGAATTTAAACTATATTAGCATAAAAAGTGTACACGATGTAGTGCGAAAAATCATTTACTAAGCTTCGGGAATATCCCCATGGGGATGTTTGTAATCGATGTTATGCGAATGATAGTGCTTCTAAAAACTGTAATCTATGTTATGCTATTTGTGAACTAACTATTAACCTATATTATCTGACGCAGGCAATCCGAATTGCTCAACCATTTTTATATTTTCTTTTTTCTCCAACTGATCGAGAATAGGATTATAAATCTCAGGAATAACCGGAATATGAACTCCTTTAATCTTTATTTCACCTTTAAGAACCATTTCAACACCCATTGCTGCAGGCAAAGCCACGGTTCTTGCAATTGCCGTATCGGTTGCCAATGTTCCGAAATCAAGCATAGATGATTTGATCACTTCTTTTCTACCATCAGGGTATAAAGCAAGAAAAGTATGTTGCATCACAACCATATCCCTTTCATCGGGATCTATTTTCATCTTTTCAATCATCACATCAGAAGTGATCTCAAATGGTGTATCTTCTCCCCTGTTCACAGGCTTAGCAGAAAACATTCCAAGCCATTCAAGGGCATCGAGTGCGTGTTCGGTGACTTTATCATCAAGATATTTCTTAACTTTCTTCCTGATATCAGATGCATCTTCTTCTCCTATCATCATGGCAACAAACTGTGCATAAGTTTTACCGGTAAAATCCATTTTTTTGTCATCAATCAAATTAAGTTCCTTTATTGCATCCAGCGATTCGCACCAACCCGGATGACGGAAAGTTCCCCTGTACATTGTTCTTGTTTCAGGAATATTGTAGAGATCAATATACGGCATTGAGTCCCTGTTGGGATATACCTCGAGGGTACCAACTTCAGGAAATTCAACAGAGAATATGTCTTTGAAAAGGTCTTTCGGAGGGATATATTTTTCTTCTCCATGACGCAGGTACCTGGCATCATTTTGAGATGCAAGCACAACACCCTTCGGACTCCATGAGAACTTATAATTGAAAGGATTATCATGTTTCTCAGGCAAAGCGCCTGTTATCGAATAAAACTCTTCAACCTTTCCATCATTATTATGTATGTGATCAATTATCCTCATAGCAGACATGTGATCAATACCAGGATCAAGGCCAAGCTCATTCATAATAATTACACCTGCCTCTTTCGCTTCCTGATCAAGTGCTTTCATTTCAGGTTTTACGTATGATGTAGTAACCATATTCTTTTTATGCTTAATACATTTCCTGGCTACCATAACATGGTAGGCATAAGGGAGTAAACTGACTACAATATCGTTATCACCAATCAGATTATCAAGCGTTTCTTCATCATCAACCGTCCAGGTCATTGATTTACCGTTAGGATGACCTTCTATCATTTTATCAGCTTTGGATTTGGTCCTGGTGGCTACAGTAACCAGATAATCATTTTTTAACAAATACCTTACTATTGGCCTAACAACCATTCCAGCACCTAAAATCAATACTTTTTTCATAGAATAAAAATTTTATTATTTGATAATATATTTTAAAGATATTTTTCTATATATATGTACTCCGGCGTTAATTCACCCTTATGGAGAATAAGCGCATTTTTCAAAGGATCAGTTAAATCAAGTGTTTTATATGGTCTGTTGTAATCTGCCGTAGCAATATGTTTGACAAAATTAATCAATGCATCACCAAAAGCCATTGAAGATTCACGTGGCAATTCACTTGGTAAAATATCTACTGCCATTACTAATATCCCATTTCCTTCATAACCCATTATATGTTCATCTGTTGCTGGATTGTAAACAAAGACAGGATCATCAATTTCAGTTCCTTTATGAGTGCACTCAACAGAGCCTTCAGGATCACAAGTTATATCGCCAATAACAGTGAGTTTTGGATTTCCTTTTGAATAAAGTTTTCTGAGATATTTTTTTGTAATTATTCTCGGATATCTTTCATCCCAATATATACAATTCATCAAAACCGAAAGATGTGGTATGTATTGTTGAAACTGATCTTCATATTTCTCAGGGTGATCATAGTAATCCTGCAAT
The DNA here is from genome assembly GCA_964550205.1 of uncultured Bacteroidales bacterium. Taxonomy (GTDB): domain Bacteria; phylum Bacteroidota; class Bacteroidia; order Bacteroidales; family JAIOZK01; genus JAIOZK01. The sequence goes on along the minus strand of CAZJYD010000036.1, from coordinate 23,684 downwards.
TCAAATTCATGCGAAGTATCAACTGGTTTTACCAGATCTTCTTCTTTAAATACTACTTTATAAATAACATTATTTGGCAAATCAGGCTTATTACTTAGCGTTAATAATTCAGCAGGACTTATCTCTTTAACAGGTAATAAACCAGCTATTTCCTGCGCACCATTTGACACATTCCCATAACCTGTAATTCCTATAATTAATGGGCTAATTTCCTCAGGTAAACCTTCGGATACAATTTCCATACCCACCTGAGATATAGCAGTTTTTGCCTCATCCAATGAATTATATTTATGTGATTGTTTTATCTTTTCAAAGGGTGTATTAATACCAAAGTACTTATACCTCAATCCCAAAGACCACAAAGAATTTATCATTCCGGCCAGTCCGGCATATTTTCCAAAGAATATCAATCTTCGCCCCATACTATCGGTAATCTTTTCATAATCTATAAGATTACATTTTAAATCCATCATTTTTTTGAGCATAGGCATATTGTAGGATTGTCCTTTAATAACATGAGAGAAGAAAACATAAGTTTTTTCCTGCTCGAAAAAATCAATGGGTATTTCCTTAACCCCCATTATTACAGGTGTATTGATTTTATCAACTATCTTTGCCCCTGCTTTTTCGAATTCCTCATCTTTAAAAATACGCTTTGGTGATTTTTGTACCTCGAATTCAAGGTTGTACTTACCCATAAGTTTTTTAATATGTTTTGGAGTAAGCGGAACCCTGCGTTCCATCACATACTTATCTTCGTGTCTTATTCCAATCTTATTATTCATTGATTAGAGTATTTATTTATTGAAAAATAAAGCACAAAATTATAAAATTTTAAAATGCATATTTAAAAATTCTAACTGTTAGTTAAATGCATAAGCCTTCAATAATTTGTACTTTTGTAATTACTTAAAGGAGAGATGCCGGAGCGGTCGAACGGGGCGGTCTCGAAAACCGTTGTCCGCCATTTGGTGGACCGAGGGTTCGAATCCCTCTCTCTCCGCAAACTTAAAAACCAATCCTGACAAAGTCGGGGTTTTTTTTATGAGGAAACAAAAACCAAAAAAGTCTTTTTGGTTTTTGTTAACGAATAAAAAAGTAATTTAGAATTTTTTTAATTTTGCACTTTTAATAAATACATATACACTTATACAACTTACTTAATCAATAGAATTTTCACATTATTAAAATAATATTATTATGGCAAAAGAAAAAAATGTTTACTTTTTTGGTGATAAAAAAGCAGAGGGCAAGGCAGCAATGAAAAACCTGCTTGGCGGAAAAGGGGCTAATCTGGCAGAAATGAACCTTATTGGAATCCCCGTGCCACCCGGATTTACAATAACCACCGATGTTTGCACCGCATATAACAAAGAAGGAAAAGACACTATCCTAAAAAAGATCAGGAAGGAAGTTGAAGAAGGAATACACAAAGTAGAAAAAATAATGGGTACTAAATTTGGCAGCAACGAAAATCCATGTTTATTATCAGTGCGTTCAGGTGCTCGCGCTTCCATGCCAGGTATGATGGATACTGTTCTTAACCTGGGATTAAATGACAATTCTGTTGAAGGGCTTATTAAAAAAACCGGAAATGACCGATTTGCGTGGGACTCATACCGCCGGTTTGTTCAAATGTACGGTGATGTAGTGATGGGCTTGAAACCTGCATCAAAAGAAGATTCTGATCCTTTCGAAGAAATCATTGAAAAGATGAAAAGAGAAAAAAAAGTACATAATGATATTGAACTTACAACCGATGATCTAAAGGAACTGGTAAAAAGATTCAAAAAAGCCATTAAAAAAAATACCGGCAAAGAATTTCCCCAGGATCCATGGGAACAATTATGGGGATCTATCATAGCAGTTTTCGATAGCTGGAATACCGAAAGAGCTATTTTTTACCGCAAGCATAACCATATACCATCCGAGTGGGGTACAGCAGTCAACGTGCAGGCAATGGTCTTTGGAAACATGGGTGATAATTCTGCAACAGGTGTGGCTTTTACAAGGGATGCTGCAACCGGCGAAGATATTTTTAACGGTGAATACCTTATCAATGCACAGGGGGAAGATGTAGTTGCCGGCATTAGAACACCCCAGCAGATCACAAAAGAAGGTTCCATAAGATGGGCTAAGCTTGCCAATATTTCCGAGGAAGAACGTGCTTCCAAATACCCATCACTGGAAGAAACCATGCCTGAAATATATAAGGAACTCGATGAAATACAGCAAAAGCTCGAAGATCATTATAAAGAGATGCAGGATCTTGAATTCACTATTCAGGAAGGCAAGCTTTGGCTCCTGCAAACCAGAACTGGTAAACGCACAGGAGCAGCCATGGTTAAAATTGCTATGGATATGTTAAAAGAGGGCTTGTTAGATGAAAAGACTGCACTAATACGGGTTGTGCCTAACAGGCTAGACGACCTGCTGCATCCTGTATTCGATAAGAAAGCCCTGGAGGATGCCGGAGCTATAGCAAAGGGATTACCAGCCTCACCGGGTGCGGCAACAGGACAAATAGTATTCTTTGCCGATGACGCCGAAGAATGGAAAAATAAAGGCAAAGATGTAATTCTTGTCAGGATAGAAACATCACCTGAAGACCTCAAAGGCATGACAGCGGCTAATGGTATTCTCACAGCAAGAGGCGGGATGACATCACATGCTGCCGTCGTAGCCCGCGGAATGGGTAAATGCTGTGTTTCCGGTGCCGGATCAATCAGTATAAATTATAAAAAAAGAACTTTTGAAGTTGATGGAATAAAACTGAAGGAAGGCGACTGGATATCTCTGAACGGCTCAACAGGATATGTTTATAAGGAAAAAATTAAAACTATAGAACCTGAACTTAGCGGAAACTTCGGACAACTGATGGACCTTGCTGATAAATATGCTACTATGGCTGTACGGACAAATGCAGATACACCACATGATTCAGAACGTGCAAGGAACTTCGGGGCCAAGGGTATAGGACTATGCCGCACAGAGCATATGTTTTTTGAGGGTAAACGCATCAATGCTATGCGCGAGATGATACTTGCCAATAATGAAAAAGAACGCAGGACCGCACTGGACAAACTATTGCCCATGCAACGTGATGATTTTGAAGGCATATTTGAAGCCATGAATGATTTACCAGTTACTGTGCGTTTACTTGATCCTCCGCTTCATGAATTTGTTCCACATGAAGAGGAAAGCCAAAAGCAAATGGCTGATGAATTAGGTGTTTCTGTAAAAGATATTAAAAAAATTGTCGATGAGCTATCGGAAGTCAATCCAATGCTCGGGCACCGTGGTTGTCGTCTTGGAAATACATATCCCGAAATTACCGAAATGCAGTCAAGGGCAATTATTGAAGCTGCACTTAATCTTAAAAAGAAAAATATAAATGCAATTCCTGAAATAATGATTCCCCTGACAGGATCCTTGAAAGAAATGCAACTTCAGGAGAAAATTGTCAGGGAAACTGTTGAACAAGTTTTCGAAGAATATAACGACAAAATCGAATACCTCGTCGGGACTATGATTGAGGTGCCAAGAGCTGCACTTACTGCTGATGAAATCGCCAAATCGGCAGATTTCTTCTCTTTTGGCACAAACGACCTTACACAAATGACATTCGGCTATTCACGTGATGATGCAGGAAAATTCCTTCAGGTATATCTTGATAAAGAAATTCTCAACCATGATCCTTTCCAGGTTTTAGACAGGGAAGGTGTAGGACAGCTTGTTAAAATAGGTACTGAGCTCGGCAGGAAAACAAATAAAAACCTGAAAGTTGGTATATGTGGAGAACATGGTGGTGAACCATCATCGATAGAATTTTGCAATTCCCTTGATTTCAATTATGTGAGTTGCTCACCCTATAGAGTCCCAATTGCAAGACTTGCAGCGGCTCAATCCGCAATAAAAGAACGAAAATAATAATGAGACTAATAATTCTCAGTTAATTTTTTTACATAGTTTAAGTAATAAAAATAATACAAATACTTTTATCAAAGCAGAAATAATTTCTTAATAGCAAATAAAAGGTAATAAGATTATATATTAATTATATTTAATCTAACATAAATCAATATAAATTTTATATTTTTGAGATTTTAATTAACTTTTATTATTCACAAATAGGATACACAATGGATATCAAGACCAAATTAACCGAAGCTGTCCGGGCCCATAAACAAGTTTTTGGCAACACGGAAAGAGATAAGATTATTAAAGAAGTATTAATTAACAAGGAAGCAATAATTGCGGAAAGCGGTGCATTAGCTACATGGACGCCGATTGAATCGACAGGGCGAAGTCCAAAAGACACGGTAATAGTTAAACGCGCTGCCAGTGAAGGTAACATTGACTGGAACTCACCGAATAACATTCCTGTTGATGAAGAAACTTTTAATATGGCATTTGAAGATGGACTGGAATACATTAATAATTCTGAAAAGATCTATGTTACTGACCGTGTGGTGGGTGCAGATTCGGATTATTCCCTGCCTGTGAAAGTGGTTACTAATCATGCACTATCATCATTATTTACATATAATATGTTCAGACCTACCCCTAATGATATTGATAAAAGTATTTTTTATGATGATGGTTATTATTTATTATCAGTACCTTATGAGAAATTAAATCCAAAGAAATACAAGGGAAGGTTAAGAAAATTAGCGGACGGCAGCACATCCAATATGATAGTTGCTATGGACATGGATAGAAAAATTGGAGTTATTATAGGTTCTGCCTATATGGGGAGTTTAAAAAAATTAATATTCACAGTAATGAACTATCTTCTACCCCTCAATGGTATTTTACCCCTGCATTGTTCAGCCAATGAAGGTGATGAAGGAGATTGTGCTCTGCTCCTTGGTCTTTCGGGTACAGGTAAAACATCACTCTCAGCTGATCCGAGTCGTGCTTTACTTGGTGATGATGAGCATGGTTGGGGTGATAATGGTGTTGCAAACTTTGAATTTGGATGTTATGCCAAAATGATCGATATAGATCCAAATAAAGAAAAAGATATATATGACGCCGTCATGCACAAAGACCATTACCTGAAACATGGCGCAATCATAGAAAACGCAATGATATACCCCGATGGTGAGATTGATTATTTTGATGATCGTTTTACTCCTAATTCCAGGGCTTCATATCCTTTAACATACCTCAGAAATATTAAAGAATCATCAACTTCCAGTCATCCAAAAACCATATTATTTCTTACTGCTGATGCATATGGTGTTATTCCTCCCGTATCGAAACTTAATCCTGACCAGGCAATGCTTTGGTTTCTTATGGGTTACACCAGTAAACTTGCAGGCACAGAAACAGGTGTTACAGAACCTCAGGCAACTTTTTCCCGTTTCTTCGGTCAACCTTTTATGCCTATCAATCCTGATTTATATGCCGGTATGCTTGGCGAAAAAATGGAAAAGCATGGAACAAATGTTTATCTTATCAATACAGGATGGAGCGGTGGTGCATATGGCGTTGGTAAAAGAATTGACATCAGCTTGACCAGAAAAATGGTGAATGCCACCCTTACAGGCCAGCTTAAAAATATGGAATATGAATATGACGAACTCTTTCATTTGAATATTCCAAAATCCTGCCCGGGAGTACCCTCAGAAATGTTGTTCCCCAAAAATACCTGGGAAGATAAAAATGGATTTGATAAGACAGCCAATAAGCTCGCAAGTGAATTTTCCGAAAACTTTGATAAATCATATGGTAATAAAAACATCAAGAAAAGTATTGTGAAATCGTGTCCCGGTAAATAGATATTTTTAATCGACGATGAAGTATAATATAAGACTAAAAGTAATATAGTTAAATATCATTTTGCTCTGGATTCATAGAAAAGCTTATTCTTCATGTATCTTTGCATAGTATTGTTAAGCCCTTGTGGTAAATATTTTCAACCCCAAAGTCGTCGAGAGATGTCCATTTACAGTATAAAACCCCGAAACTGAAAACCTGAAAGGTGTAAACAGCAAATATTTTAAGATACCCTTCACTTACTTCACCTCTACAACTATTTCCTCAGCTATTTCTTTAGCAGTTGTTATGGTACTCAGGTCAGTATATAATTTTCCATCCCTGCCTGCATAATGCCCATGCCCTATTGCTTTCATTGAATACTTTTCCTTTTGGTTTCCCAACTCAACAATTGCTTCATAAATAATTGAAGGCTGGCTTGAAGTTTTATATTGATCATCATCAGGATATTTATTATTTGTCCAGTATTCATTCCAATCCCAGCTTTGATTTATTTCAAACAGTATCCTGAATGTTTTTGGTAATTTTTTCTTTGTTCTGGCATACAAAACAAAATTACTAACAGGTGTTGGCCCTGTTATTGCGTCGGGAACGGGATTTTCAGGTGTTGGCAGATATAAACTATCTTCGGCTTTAATTCCTCTTTTATGAGACCAATAGGGCAGGGCTGCCGGCCTTCTTATCATACCGGGTTTCCATACACCCTCGATTTTATCCCCATAGCCAAAGATACTGTTAGCAATTGACTTGGCAACATAAAGTGTTTCTATATAATTGCTGTCATTGTCTTCAACCCAGATCGCCATCAACGGATGATTATGCTCCTCTCCTTTTTTGAACTTAATAGTAATTTCCACACCATCAGCATCTTTGTTCATTACAAGTGTGTCTTGCTGGGCAGAGGATAAACAATAAAACAGCAAAAGATTTAATAATATTAATTGTACTTTTTTCATTTCTATATATTATATTATTTACAGACCTTTTAAATTATTATATCAGATAAAGGTCAAATTTTTTACTAAAATTCAACAATAATTCCCAATGCCGGTAAAATTGTGCCGGATTCAGATTCTATCCTTCTTAGTTCATATAATTGTTCACTGTATGGATCATCCGGATTAATTATCATTGGATTACCGTTTTCATCAAGATTTGTAAGTTTATCCTGTTCATCAGCTTTAAAATTATAAAGATTTTGAATATCAATATATAAGTTCAATGACCATTTATTGAAAAAAAACTGTTTATCAACCCGGATATCAAGCTGATGAAAATCCCCTAATCTTAATTCATTATACTTATCATAATTCAAATATGCCCTGCCGCGTGCATCCCAGGCAGGCCTTATCTTTGAAGTTAAACTATCATATGGTGTGTATGGCGCCCCACCTACAAATCTCCATTTTATTCCGATATCCCAGTTTTTTGGTAGTTTTTTCAACACAGTAATATTTAAAATATGAATATTATCCCACCGTGAAGGAACTAATTTTTCACTCTTATCTTCGAATTCACTCCTTACAAAAGTATATGACAGAATAATATTAAAGCCCTGAAGATCTTTGTCACGTGCAAGAACTTCAAAACCGTAAGAACGTCCTTTGCTTTTTGAAATAACTTCTTCATCACCAAAAGCACCAAAATCACCACCCTTACTGGCAATAGCTACTGAATCATCAACAGAAAAAGGATAATCACGGTAGTATTTATAAAAACCTTCCAGTGTTATCCTTGATCGTTCATCCGGAAGGAATTCAATACCGGCAACTACATGATCGCTGGAAATATATTTTAACCCGTTTTCCTTATTCACCAATATTCCTTCGTTGTTTCTGAAACCCATAGTAGTATATGGAGGTCGCTGAAAATACCTTCCTGTGTTAAAATTTAAAAATAATTTTTCAAATAACATATATGAGGCTGAAAGCCTGGGTGAAACCTGATCAAGTAAGTTGCTCATTTCTTTGGAATAACTGCTTGCATCCATTCTTACTCCAATTGATAAAGTTAAGCGGTTATTTAAAAGATCTCTGCTAACCTGGCCAAAAATATTCCAGTTAAAAACATCCAGGTCAGAATTATAATTAATCTCTTGCAGCGAATCCCTTAAATAAACCTTTTGATATGTATCATTGGAATATGTAGCGTATTCCAAACCAGCCCCATAATTAACCCTGAAATCACCTCTATTTGTAACATGCTCAAAACGAACCTTGTTCTCAGCTTCATGAGATTTATAATCATATGTTTTCAATGAATCTATTTCAATATTATCTTCATATTTATAAGATCTGTTATTAAGATAATTACGACTGAACACCCATGTATTATAACCTTCTTTCCTAAAGTGCCGGTAACGTGCTCCAACAGTATAACTCCATTGTTCATTTACCGGAATAAAGCCCAATATAAATCTTTGATCATCATCAGGATCCTCAAGTCCTGTATTGAGCTTAAACTGATCAATAGCCCCCAATCCAACAATTGTCAGGTCATTTTTTGTACTGAATCTATTCGAATATTTAAATTGTACATCATTATATGTTGGCAGGAAAGGTAATCCCAGCACATCAAACAACCAACCAAGATAAGATCTGCGTACTGAAAATATCAGACCCGATCTTTCAGTAACAGGACCGTTGGCAGTTAAGGCAAGGTCGGAAGAACCCAGGGCAGTTTTAAAATTCCATTCTTCTTTATTGGGTTCTATCTGCTTAAATTCAATTACTGAACTAAGTGCATCACCCCGGTTTGCAGGGAAAGCGCCCGAATAGAAGTCAACTTCCCGGATAAAATCCACATTTATTATTCCTACAGGTCCTCCCGAAGCACCTTGTGTTGAAAAATGATTAAGAGTTGGTATTTCTATTCCATCAAGATAAAAAGTATTTTCACTGGCACCTCCTCCCCTCACTATCAAATCATTTCGAAATGAAACAGTTGATGCAACACCAGGCAAAGCCTGAATTACTTTGGAAATATCCCTGTTACCTCCCGGATTCTTTTCAATTTCCGAAATATCCAGAGACCTCATTGACAATGGACTTTCTTTCATTTTCCTGAATGGAGATGATTTAATTTCAACCGTTTTAAGCTCTACAGCCTTTTCTTTCACAGGAAGTTCAATATAAGCTGTTTTGGCAGTGGTTACCAGTATATCTTCAGAAATGTAATTTTCATAACCAACCGCTGTTGCCTGCAGCCGAATATAACCAGGCTCAATGCCAGTAAAAAGGAAATTCCCATCCAAATCGGAAATACTCCCAATATTAGTACCCCATATCACAATATTAGCAAAAGGTATTGGTTCATTATTGGAAATGTTAAATATTCGTCCTTTGATCTTTCCCTTTTGTGAAAATAAGGCAGGAGCTGATATAAATATAATAATCAAAATCAAAATAAATCTTTTCATCTATTATTTATCTTTTAATAATTTATATTTTAATGACAAAACATCTGCAAAAATAATAAATGTGTATTGATTACAATTTTAATATATTTACATTACTACAAACTTTTCAATGCATTATTGTAAACGTTTAATGCCCTTTCACGGGCATATTTATGTTCAATAACAGCACCCGGATATTTATCAGTCATCAACTCCTGTATCCATTTTTTACAATATTTCATCTGAGGATCATATTTCTTTAATTGAGTTACCGGATTGAATATCCTGAAATATGGAGCTGCATCACACCCGGTTCCAGCTACCCACTGCCAGTTTCCGACATTAGATGACTGTTCATAATCTAATAATTTTTGGGCAAAATAAGCCTCTCCCAATCGCCAGTCAATCAATAAATGCTTAACTAAAAAGCTCGCTGTGATCATCCTTACCCGGTTATGCATAAACCCGGTTTTATTCAGTTGTCTCATACCTGCATCTACTATTGGATAACCGGTATTTCCAGAACACCATATCTCGAATTCCTTTTCATTATTGCGCCATATAATGTTATCATATTTCTTTTTAAATGCTTCATTAACAGTTTGGGGGAAATGCCATAATATCATCATAAAGAATTCACGCCATATCAATTCCTTTAAAAAAGTAAAATTTAAATGTCGAATATTGTTTACAAGTTTTCTTATGCTAATTGTACCAAACCTTAAATGAACACCCAAATGTGAAGTTGAATCAAGGTATGGTAGGTTTCTGTATTTGTCATAATTTCGGATTAAATCCTCCTTAAAAGTATCTGGTGGAAAAGAAACTTCTGTTTCTTTAAAACCGATATCATTTAAAAGAGGGAATCTATGAGGAGGTATTTTAACAAAATTATTTAAATACTTACTGCAATCATAATTTATTAATTTTTTCTCATTCAATAATTCCAACCACTTATTACTATAAGGGGTATATATTTGATACGGTTGTCCATTGTTTTTCAATATTTCATCTTTTTCAAAGATCACCTGATCTTTAAACGTAATAAATTCTACACTCGAGTTTTCCATTAAATCCTGAACACTATTATCCCTTATTAAAGCATATGGCTCATAATCATGATTTGCATAAACAGCGTTAACATCATTTTCATTTAGAAGTTTTTTAAAGGCATTCAACGGATCATCATATAATATTTTAATAGATGAACCAATAATTTCCAATTCTTTGTGTATTTTTTCTAATCGATTATAAATAAAGGATACACGGGCATCATTTTTATCTTCCAGTTTTTTGAGGATGTTTTTATCGAAGATAAAAACAGTTAACACAGGCAATCCTGATCTTAATGCAGCATAAAGTCCATGGTTATCATCCAGCCTAAGATCTCTTCTTAACCAAAAAATATTTATTTTATTCATCTGGAAAATTTAATGAACGGAAAAAACTTTGGTGTTTTCTTTTTGTATTCCTCCCAATCCTCACGTCCTTCGTATTTTTTCTCCAGCATTGGAACACCTGAAGCAAACATTAATGTTAGTGTCATAATAAGGGGGCTCACAATAGATATCCAGCCAAAATCAGAAGATAATGCAACAAAGAATATACCCCACCAAATAACAGCTTCGCCAAAATAATTGGGGTGACGGGTATAACGCCATAAGCCGTGTGTAATTATTTTCCCTTTGTTTTCAGGCTTTTTCTTAAATCTGGATAATTGGTAATCGCCAATTACTTCAAAACAATATCCAATAATAAACAATCCAATACCAATATAATGGAAAACATTAATCTTTGTAACATCACCGTAAAAAGTAATTACGATGGGCAAAGAAACAATGAACATAACAATTCCCTGAAGCATAAAAACCTTGAAAAACGCAATTATCCATGCTTTTTTACCCCATTTTTTTCTCCAGTTTGCATACCTGAAATCTTCTCCTTTACCCACATTCCGGATAAAAATATAAACACCGAGCCTTAATCCCCATGCTACAATCATAATTAACATTATAATTTCAGAAAGATTGATTGTTTTAAGAGAAAACATCAAAACCAATGTTACCACAATAAAACCAAGACCCCAGCCAATATCCACAATGGAATTATCACGAACAGCCTGTGCGATAATATAAAATATTATCATATATGCAAAGATCGTGATGGCACTTGTAATTAATAAATCTGTAAACATATCTGTTATTTTAAAAGTTTTTTCAAAGCTACTGATAAAGCCGTATATTTAAATTCGAATCCTGCTTCAATAAGTTTTTTAGGCAATACATACTGACTTGTTAAGAGCGCTTCATCAGTCATTTTTCCCAAAAACAATTTTAATAGTGAAATTCAATTAATAAATATAAGCAATATTTGTTTTATAAAGACAGGAAATCTTGTTTTTTACGAAAGTTGAAGAAAATTAACAACCAATTACTGATTCAGCATTACCGGCATCACCAGCATTAGTATATCCTCATTTTCATTTTTGTTATTCTCCGGAATAATAATGCCGGCCCTGTTAGGTTCTGACATTTCCAGTCGAATTTCTTCTGTAGTGAGATTTGCTAACATTTCCATCATAAACCTCGAGTTAAAACCAATTTCAATATTATCACCTAAATAATTGCATGTGAGTCTTTCTTCAGCTTCATTAGAAAAATCAACATCCTCGGCTGATAAAATCAGTTCCTTACCGGATATTTTAAATCTCACCTGGTGTGTGGATTGGTTGGCAAATATTGAAACACGCTTAATTGAATTTAACAATAGATTCCGTTCAATAATTAGCTTATTAGGATTTTTACCCGGGATTACAGCATCATAATTAGGATACTTTCCTTCTATCAGTCTGCAGCTAAGGTCAACATTTTCGAATGAAAAGAAGGCGTTTGTTTGGTTATATTCCACCCTTACCTTAGTTTCATCATCAGGTAATATATTCTTCAATTGGTTTAGCGGTTTTTGAGGTAAAATGATAGAAGCAGAATGTTCAGCTTTCATATCCTTTCTTCTGTACCGGACCAGCTTATGAGCATCAGTGGCAACAAATGTGATATCATCAGGTGTCAGTTCACAAAAAACGCCCGACATAACCGGACGCAACTCATCACTACCAGTTGCAAATATTGTTTTATTGAAGGCTTCCACTAAAATACCCGATTCTATATCCACAGTTGTAATATCTTCTTTTTCCGGTTTTTGTGGAAACTCGTCACTTCTATGTCCGGGCAGTTTATATTTTCCTTCGCCTGCTGATATTTCCACAAGCATTGTTTCTTCATTTATGTTAATTGTAACAGGTATGTCAGGCAGCGTTTTTAAAGTATCGAGCAATATCTTTGCAGGTATTGTAACATTACCTTTTTTTTCGGCTTTTGTCGGCTGCAAGGTCACTGTAATCGTTGTTTCCAGATCGGAAGCCGTTATATTTAAAATATCATCCTTGAGTTCAAAAAGAAAATCATCAAGTATGGGTAACGCATTACTGCTGCTCAAAACACCTGATAATGTCTGCAGGTTTTTTAGTAAAACAAAACTTGAAATAATAAATTTCATATACTGCTATTTTTCAAAATTTTAACTAAATCAATTAATGGGTAAATATATTACAAAAAAACAAAAGGTTGAAGTAATCAAAACAATTGTTATCAATTTTTTTTAACAATTAAGTAATCAACTATTTTTCTTTGTTTTGATCTTAAATGGTTTTTCTGTTCCTATAATCAACCTTTTAATATTTTTAATATGTGTTAATGGTACAAATATAGCTACAGCAATAGCTAATATTATCAATGATTTGCTTTCGGCAGGAAACAAGAAATAAACTATAAAAGGAAAGCTCAAAGCTGCTATTATTGATGAAACAGAAACAATACGCGAAATCAGTAAGACCACTATAAAAACTCCAACAACAACCCAAACAGCAACCGGATATAAAGCAATACCCACTCCCACAAGTGTGGCTACACCCTTACCACCCCTGAAGCCTGTATATACAGGAAACACATGACCCAAAACGGCTGCGGCCGACAAACCCATTTTCATTATTTCAAGACTGTCTTTAGAAAGAAAATCAAACGGAAAAAGATTAGCCAGATACACTGCAAACCAACCTTTAAGTACATCAATTATTAAAACAGGTATACCTGCTTTCCAACCCAATATTCTTATTGTATTTGTTGCGCCGGCATTTCCACTCCCTTCTTTCCTCACATCTACCCCGTATAATGCCTTACCTATCCAAACAGATGAGGGTATTGAACCAATTAAATAAGCTATTATTGCGGATATAATAATATAGACAATCATTTTAATAATTCATTTTTCTTTCTTTGTGCAGCTTTTCCATCTTCCTCACAAAGTCAACCTGTCTGCGTCTTGTCGATATCACAAATTCATAAGGTATATTATTTGGTGGTACTTTTATCGTTCTATCCGATGCATCTATTTCCACAAGAGCGTCATTGAAGGATTGATTAGAAGAATACGCCTGCATTATCCTATTACGATAACTGAAAAAATACCATTTATCTTCAGATAATTCGAAGTACATATGTATTGCATTGGCACCTCTTCGTTTTTCAATTTCTATATAGCCATCAACGTACTTATTAACCTGCATGTCAAGAATGTTACCAACTCCTATTTGTCCATAAGATATGTATGACGAGGACTCTGGGTTCCAGCTCAGGTTAACATCTGTTAATACCATTGTGTGGATGAGCTCATCAGGAAATTTCCTTATATAACCATATAATTCAATATCATTTAGGGTTTTGCCTGCTTCTTTTTCATCAAGAAGGTTAACAAGCATAAGCTTATACAAATCATCAGACAAGTTCACTCCTGTTAAATTAGCCATGTTCATACTATCGACCATGTTACCGAGTAGTTTATCATCAAAATAAAAATCCAATATCAAAGAAACATTAAAATTTGTCGAGTCAGGAATAATATAATGATTAGCTCTGCCAATTGACCTGATCCTCAATGGTGTAAGATCTACTCCCATATCAATGTTACCGTAACCTCTGAACTCACAATTTATCGTTGAGAGAGAAAGCAAATTCCCTTCAAGGTTATGTCGTCTGAAACGATCAGGGTTGGCAACGCTGAACATTTTTGTATTGTCGTTATATTTTAATATCCCATGTGATGATATGATAACTTCATCACTAATATTTTCTTTTTTATCAAAAAATGCCCGGTACATTTTATTTCTTAATGATGAATATAACAAAGCAACCTCGTTTCGCTCATTTTCAAGGTTATATATTTTTTCATCAACAGATATTACAATTTCATCAGGAGCGATAACAGTATCAAAATAAGTCCAGCTTTCATCAGCGTAATAGCAATCCTGATTTATCCTGAATCCTCCTTCAAACTCCAGGTTTTTCCTGGTGGCTTTCAATATAACATCACCTGTAAAGTAAAAAGACGGACTTAAGAAGAATACTGTTTCCTTGGGTACAAAACCATTTGCGTAAGTAGATCCTGAGTTATCAACAGTTATTTCTGTCATTTTGATCTCCTGCGGCTTTGCATTCTTATCTATATAGTCATAACTTCCCTTGGCATTATACTTATGCTTTGAATCAATGTTTACTGTTGCATTATAAAACATATGATATTTGTTGGAGGTATCGGCAATAACATACGCATCTTCAAGGGGTGTCATTACGGCATCTTTTAATATTTCAACCTTACCATCGCCAGGAAAAACAGCCGCGTCAGCAACCTTAATGATCTTCACTCCTTCGGCAAAGATCTTATAGTTATTCATATCATAAGTAGCTTTCTGACAGAAAAAAGCCAATGAATCCTGATCTTCCCTTGTTGAAACAAATTCTGATCCGGTAAAATCAAAATCCATCAAATCATAAAGATTAAGGTCATCAATATATGGAACACGACGGTTAACATTGTTAAGAAGTGTTATTTGCTGTTGATCCATATTCCAGTTCATCTCGTCCATAGAGCTAACATATTTGTTAAAAGGAAATTCAACAAGCGAAAGTTTACCAATAGATGTGAATTTTCCGGTTCTCTTGTCAAAATCAATGTATGTTTTATAATCGGTTGTAGTTATAGCCAATTCATCAGGTGTAATAGTGTGAAGGCGGAAATCAGATGTATCGGCAGTTAAACTGCTTTGCATGAAATTAAACTGGTTAGACACAATATCAGCTCTTGAAAACGTGAATTGTCCATTACCATACATTCCTTCAGGAGATAATAACAAAGTACCATCGAAACTGGAATTATTGTTATACATATTGAAGGGGTTGCCGATAGTTGAAACATACATGATATTTGTATCTGTATTCCAGAACTGATCTACTACTTCTGATTTTACTGTAGGAAATTCAACTGGCGCTTTTTGCTCTTTCACATCAAAAGTTCCTGCTACTGATCGCAATGAATCAAGATAAAAGATAAATTTTGATGAAACTGAAGAAGAAGCTAAATAATCAAGTTGCCCCTCACCTATCAACCCATCATTACTGAGTTTAAGCCTGGAGTAAAACCTTCCTTTTGCTTTATATACAGGATAACCATTTGAAGGTATCAAGTGATCAAATCCCAATGAATAATCGGGCAATACAACAAGATGTTCTTCTATTTGCGGAAATAAGCTATCGGAGGCTAAAAAGCCCTTAAATCTAAGATCATCTGTAGAAAAGTTATCCAAACGTTTTATCGTAAACGGTTCAAGCTGATAGTAAAACCTATCCCTGTCATATACACCATTTCGTATATAGCTGTAGTCATAAAACACATATGATTCGTTAATACTATTAAAGATGGGATAATCCTTATAATATTTTAATCCCGACTTATTCCATGGGCGGTCAATTAATATCTCACCACTTAAATCGGCAATAACATTTTTTACCCTGACATATTTCGGCTTTTCCAATTTATTATCCGGTTTAAGTTTCAATTTAAAACTCAAAGAATCAATATGAGGAAGATTTATCCTAAAGGAGTCATATTCAAATGAACAATCATTACCATGGAAATCCAATAATCCGGCAATTATACTACCGGAAAACAGGAAATCACGGTTTTTCTTCATAACAATTTCCTTTTTATAAGGATAAATGATAACATTTTGCGAATCGCTGAGAAAAACATTTGAAACTCCATTTATTTTAAGATCGAAATTGTCAACATTCAAAACCGCATTACTCTCAAAGGTTGTAACGGAGTTAAATCTTATCAAATCGTAGTCTATCAGGCCTGCTTTTGCATCAAGATAATCGAATAAACGTTTTTTCACTGTTGCTTTGCCTTCGGGTACATCATAAACTAAAAAGCCTTCCTTTGCAAGGTTAAACAAAACGACGCTGGCTTGTTCCAGCGATTTATTAATATACTGAGCAAATGAACTAACATTTACAACATCTGTCTTATACCTTTGCGTATAATTTTTTATAAGATCAAGAGGATTTATAGGATCAATACCTTGTAGTTTGTAGTACTCATAATCGGAATAATAATTAGCTGATTCAAATGTTGCTTTATTTATCGGGTTGTAACCATGTATCATTTCGAAAGAAATGTTTTCTTCTCCCATAGTCCAGTAGAGTGCCTCACAATACATATCAATTTTATGGTATGTATCATAAAAAGGACTTTGTGCTATCCCCTTTCCCGAACGATATAATATCAGTTTCTTATCCTCATGGACAAATTTCATATTTAACCCGGGATGGTAAATTGAATCTCCCTTAAAATAAATTGCAATAGCAGCTCTTGACGAATTAATGCGATCTTTTTGTATTACGAATTTTAATGATTTAATTCGGACAAACAAATCATCGTTTTTAAAAAATTCTAACACAGCAGGAACTTTATTAGTTCCGGATCCTTTAAGTTTGGATCCCTCCATCGCTATTCCACCCTCATAATTTACATTATTAAAAATATCCTCTAATTTATGCCCCTTAAAAAATGATTCAAACCGCGGGTATGTAGTTCGCTGACTCGGAGGGCTCGAAAGCACTCTTTCGAACAGGTGACCCAAAACAGGCTGATCAAAATAATATTTGTTCTTAAAACTCACTGAATCGACAGTATAATTGGTTTCCTTCATATTTATCAGATAATCACCTATTATATCAGCAAATACTTTATCTTCATCAAGTTGAACTCTCAGCCAATTTATCCTGCCTTTATTCCCTTTCCATATTTTAGTATTAAGGTTAAAAACACCTTTAGTATTTTCTATTACAGAACTATCTTTGCGTGTGGTACAGATAAGATCAAGTTTATCAAAAACAACCAAAGGAATACTATCGTACTTAAAATGATATTTTGCTTTCTCAAACCTCCATTTCATTGTTCTTGTCTTATATAATGTATGGTCTTTCACAATATGAATACTTATATGCAGGTAATCCAAAAATCCTTTATTAGATCTTTCTTTTATTAAAGGCTCCAGGCTTCTCAGCCAGGCGATAACACTTTCTTTTGGCTGTAACGAATAAGATATTTCGGTAAGAGCCACAATAAAATCATAAAAATCAGGATAAGCACGCATTTTTTCCTGCAACATTATATTAGCAGTATAAATGATCTCATCTCTTTCTTCAACATGAAATCGCTCCGACATCCACTTGGGATAAAACAATTCCAGCAGGTCCTCTGCTCTTTTAACGTAGGTTTTACTATTCACTGAGGTAAGCATCCCTGAAATCTCCTGATAAAAAGCTTCACGGGTATTGGAGAACTTCTTCAACTTTTGAGAATATGAAGGCGAAAAAATAAATACAGAAAGAATTATTAATGCAAGCTTATATAATCTGTTCATAGTAAATTAAGAGATTTCTTAAAAAACAGAAAATAAATATATTTATTATTTACGGAAAATGGTGGCTACCCATTCGTTTTTTATCCTTTTTCCAATATACTCCATTTGCAGCTTTTTTGATATATCAATTATCACAGGCAAGTCATTTTCAAAAATTCCACTTATCAATAGTAATCCGCCTTTTGTTAGATGTCTGAAATAAAAATATCAATATTGTTAATAATCACATTGAGTTTAATATTTGCAAGTATAAAATTAAAATGCACGACAGTAATATTATCTACATCTCCATTTATAATAAAACTAACTCAGGTATTCATGCTATTGACTATTTTATAAAACTCATCATCTTTCAATGAAGCTCCACCTATCAATCCACCATCAACATCTTCATTCCTAAATAGTTCTTCTGCATTTTTCGAATTACAGCTTCCACCGTAAAGGATAGTGGATTTATCAGCTGTTTCTTTATCATAATTGTTGCTGATCAATTTACGAATATGTGAATGCATTTCCTGGGCCTGCTCCGGTGTGGCTGTTTTACCTGTACCTATTGCCCATACCGGCTCATAAGCAATTACAATTTTTGAAAAATCGCTCTTTTCAAGCTTAAAAAGTGTTTCTTTAATTTGCTTATCAACTACTTCAAAAAACTTATTTTCTTCTCGATCTTTCAACAATTCTCCGCAACAGAATATTGGAATGATATTATATTTTAAAAGAAGTCTTACTTTTTCAATCAGAGATTCATCTGTTTCATTGAAGTATTTTCTTCGTTCCGAATGACCTACTATACAATATTCAACACCCATTGATCTAAGCATAGGTGCTGATACTTCTCCTGTATAAGCACCAAAACCTTTATCAGCTACATTTTGAGCACCAACTTTTATTTCTTTTTTATGATAAAGATCAGTAGCCAATTCAAGGTAAGGATAAGGAGGACATACGACTACTTCAATACCTTCCTGAATTTTATTATCAAGTTTATCGATTAACTTACCTAATAAATCATCTGCTTCCTGAAAAGTTTTATTCATTTTCCAGTTTCCTGCAATAATTTTTTTTCTCATTTTTCAAAAATTTTTAATTATTATAATCTAACTCTCGGATCCAAATAGGCATAAAGTATATCAACAAATATATTAATTATAATCAAGATAATACTAATAAATAAAACTGCTCCCATTATCACGGGAAAATCATATTTTTCAAGGGCATCTACTATTACAACACCAACACCTTTCCAGTCGAATACATATTCTACAAATACTGCTCCCGCCATTAGTGAAGCAAACCAACCTGACACCGCTGTAATTACTGGGTTCATTGCATTTTTCAATGCATGTTTGGTAATTATTTTATAATTGCTAAGTCCTTTTGCCCTTGCCGTTCTGATATAATCCTGAGAGAGCACATCAAGCAATGAAGTCCTCGTTAACTCAACCACAATGGCAAGCGGTCTTATACCCAGGGTAACTGCAGGCAATATCAGATTTTTTAAACTCAGGTATTCTCCCCTGCCAAAATCATCAACAGTATACAAGCTGCCAGTCATATTTAAACCTGTGAATTCAGCCAGCACAAAAGCAAATATCCAAGCATTTAAAATAGCTGCAAAAAAAGAGGGTAAAGACATGCCCAAAACAGAGAATACAAGTGCTATTTTATCTACAAAGCTATTCCTTTTAATGGCGCAAAACATTCCAATAAACACTCCAACCACCAAAGCAAATGCAATAGCAACACCTGCAAGCAATAAAGTTTTTGGAAAAGCATTATAAAGTATTTCAGATACTTTCCTCATGGATTGGTATGATCTTCTTAGATATGGTTTTTTCAATACCAAAATACTACTCTTAGAAAACCTTGTTATTTTAAGATTTGGTGAATACTTTGCGCTATCCAAATACCAATAACTTTCGGGCTTTTTGCTGTGTAAAGAAACAGGAGAAATATCATTTAGGAATTTAAAATATTGTAAATGTTTTGGTTTGTCGAGGCCAAGATCTTTTCTTATTGCTTCCACAGAAGATATATCAGCACGTTGACCCAGCATCATTCGGGCAGGATCACCGGGCAAGACATTGAAAAGAAAAAATACAAGTGTAACTACACCGAAAAGAACAAGTATACCATACCATATCCTTCTTAATATAAAGCTTAACATTGAATTATTTCTGAATGCAATTATTGCATTATCAATTCATATATTCGGATTCAATTTCTTCAAACGAAGGTAAATCATTATAATGCCATTTCACAAGAATAATACCATCTTTCATTAATAATAAACCCGGATTGGACCTGATAATTGTTTTTAAAATAATATCATCAGCATAGTAAAACTCGTAACCAGCTTCTATTTCCTCTTTAAATTCATCAACTTTTGAAGGAATATTACTTGTAATAACTATTAATGAAAAACCATGCTTCTCTGCTTCTTCTGCAAGTTTGTTAATCTCTTTGAAAGAATCTTTATCTGTTTCTCCCAGGTCATAGGCAATAACTATAAACTGGTAGTTCTCATTCTCTATGTAAAATTCAGTATAATCATCTCCGTTAACATCTTCTATCTTTATCTCATATCCCTGATAGCCTTCAGGCGTTTCAATACGCTGACTTACAAATTCCCATTCCGACATCCATACAGAATCGTCCCATGGATAATTTGGTGTAAGGAATTCCTTTTCTTCTCCTGTTTCTTTATTTTTATATGTAAGGTATATCTTATCGGGTTCTTTCTTATCAACAGCCATGTTATTACCAACTTTCCAATCTCTAAAATCCAGCATAGGTAAATGATTATAGTTATATAAAGAAAACCCGGTAAAAATAATTATTGGGGCGATAATGATAATCCATTGCACTATTTTACTCCACGGGGAAATAAGTTTGTTCCTGGTTATAAATATAAAAACCACAAAAATCAGTAAAAAGATATTCTTAATAAATGTCTCCGGGTTAGTAAGTTTGATAGCATCCCCAAAGCACCCGCAGTCGGGAACTGGTTCATATAGGGCATCAAAAAAGGTAATAACAGTAAATGATATCATTATAAAAAGTAAAAACCATGATATCTGCTTTATTTTGGAATTAAAAATCAGTATTATACCTAAAGTGAATTCCAGTGTTGATAATGTGATGGACAGCCCTAAAGCCAGTGGTATAGCCCATTCGGTTCCGTATGCAATGAAATAATCTTCTAATCGATAAGCAGTTCCAAGAGGATCAACACCCTTAACAAATCCTGAAAAAATAAAAACAAATCCGATAAGCAACCTGCAACAAACAATCAAGACCTTCATATCTTCAGCAATCCCTTTAATTATTATTTTCTTTATTCTCCAGTAATTTAATCAATGCAAACACCGAATAATTTATTATATCATAATAATTTGCATCTATGCCTTCGGAAACAGTTGTTTTTCCTTTGTTATCTTCTATTTGCTTAATCCTGAATACTCTCATTAATACTATATCAGCCAGAGATCCAATTCGCATATTTCTCCATGCTTCGCCATAATCATGATTTTTATCCAACATGAGTTCCCTGGCGTTTTCGGTATACTTGTTATAAAGTTTTTCTATTTCGGTTTCATCAGTTTCAAGGCCTTCAAAGGTCTCTGGCAGTTCTTTATCTCCAAGTTCAAGCTGGATCAGTGCCATAATAGAATAATTAACTATACCGATGAATTCAGGTTGTATTCCTTCATTTATTTTTTTTGTGCCTTTTGTATCAATTGATCTTATACGGTTTGCTTTAATATATATTTGATCGGTTATTGAAGGAGCCCGCAGAACACGCCATGCGCTTCCATAGTCTTTCATCTTGGAAAAGAATACTGACCTACAAGATTTTATCACTTCATCAAATTGCTGTGATGTCTTATATGCCATAGTTTTATTACTTTAGCAAAAGGATAAATACAAATTTTTGATGGGCAAAGGTACAGCTTTTTCAATAAAACATAAATGGAGTTCCGGGAGTAAAATATTAAATTTTGACACTCCTCTAATAATGGGAATACTAAATATTACACCCGATTCCTTTTATGATGGTGGAAGATATTATGATCCGGATAAGTCGTTTGCACAGGTTTCAAGAATGGTAAATGAAGGTGCTGATATTATTGACATAGGAGCTGTTTCCACACGTCCGGGAGCGGATCCGGTTTCTGAAGAAGCTGAAAGATCAAGGATCAAACCGGTTATAGAAGAAATAAGAGAAAAATTTCCCGATATTATCATTTCAATTGATACTTACAGAAGCTCTATCGCTGAATGGGCAGTAGCTTCTGGAGCAAGTATGATTAATGACATTTCCGGAGGAAAATTCGACTATAAAATGTTGAACACAGTAGCCGAACTAAATGTTCCGTATATTATGATGCATATACAGGGAACACCGGGGAATATGCAGGTTAATCCGGTTTATGAAGATGTTGTTGCCGAAATTTTTTCATTCTTTAAGTCACAAATTTCAAGATTGGAACAACTCGATTTTAGCAAAATAATAATAGACCCGGGATTTGGTTTTGGCAAAACAGTTGATAATAATTACACACTGCTTAAGCACCTTAATTATTTCAAGAAGCCCGGTTATCCTGTAATGGTGGGTTTATCAAGAAAATCAATGATAAATAAAGTATTAAATACAACTCCGGATACTGCCCTGAACGGAACCACTGTTCTGAACACAATTGCTCTGCTGAATGGCGCTGATATTTTAAGAGTACATGATGTTAAAGAAGCAAAAGAGATAATAAACATCATTACAAAATACAAAGAACAATACTAATTATTTAAATTTGCCTTAAATTACTATTTGTGATTGAATTATTTATTAATGGATTTATAAGTATCAGGTGGCTGGATATTGTTGATATAATCCTGGTTGCCTTATTGCTTTACGGACTTTATAGTTTTCTTAAAGGTACAGTAGCAATAAATATTTTCATTGGTATTGTAGCTGTTTTTCTTATCTGGAAACTTGTAACAGTCCTGGAGATGGAATTGCTCAGTGAAATTCTTGGTGCTTTTATTAGTGTTGGATTTATTGCACTTATTGTGATCTTTCAACCTGAAATAAGGAAGTTTTTACTTGCTTTGGGTAGGCCTACTTATATTAAACATAAAAGGTTCCGTTTTTTATTTTGGAACATAAATTTCGGTGAAGAACAACCTCTTGACATTGATAAAATTATTGTTGCCTGTCAGCGAATGGCTGATATAAAAGAAGGGGCATTAATTGTAATCGCACGTAAGAATTTCCTAAGACAGTATGTAGAAACAGGTGTAATGCTGCGAGCTAATATAAGCAGTCCTCTTATAGAAAATATCTTTTTCAAGAACAGTCCTCTTCATGACGGTGCCGTTATAATTGCAGAAAACAAGATCGTAGCAGCAGCTTGCATTCTTCCCGTATCAAACAACACCGAATTGCCCAAAAGACTCGGCCTAAGACACAGAGCTGCTGTCGGAATTACGGAGCTATCGGATGCTATTGCTGTTGTTGTCTCAGAGCAAACAGGTGGTATATCATACTGCAAAGCCGGAGAGATCAAGTCGCGTGTGAAACCCGCAGCATTAAAGGATTTTCTCGAAGAAGAAATTATTGCACCCACAGAAAGCACCAAAAGCAAACCTGATACTGACCATTGAAAGTACAAACCGATCACTGAT
>CAZJYD010000035.1:11767-31162 GCA_964550205.1 uncultured Bacteroidales bacterium | reverse complement strand
GTTACGCATTATTGTGAAGAAACATATAAAAAAACCGGTCAACGATGGCTTTTTTGTACGAACCTTCCCCTTCCCCCGATTTTGGGGGAAGGGGTTAGGGGATGGGGGCTGTTACCACCTACCCCTTTACCATAGTCAGTATCATCTTAAACCTTTCAACCGCCCGCAATGCATGCGGCACACCAGCCGGCATTATTATTGAATCATTCTTTTCTAGCATATATTTCTTTCCACCGATAATTATTTCTGCTTTGCCGTCAATCACCTGTACCAGTGCATCAAAGGGAGTTGTGTGCTCGCTTAGACCTTCATCTTTGTCAAATGCAAAAAGGGTAATATTTCCTGCTTTGTTCTTTAATATGTTTTTACTAACAATGGATCCTGCTGCATATTCAACCAAAGTATCGAACCGGAAATTTTTTGCCTTGTCAAATTCATTAGTATTCATCTTTATCAAGTTTAATTATTAGTCTTTTTACTGCAAAGATAATAATATAACTTTATTAAGACCTTTATGTCTTTTTATAAATATTTTTGTATATTTGTAAAAAAATAACTGATAATTACAGGTGTTAGTCTGAAAAAAATATATAGTGAACTAAAACAAAAAGCAATGCTTGCAAAAAGTACGGAATATGCTATAAGGGCTTTGGTTTATATTCAATTGCAGCGCTGTAAAAACAGGAGACCGGGTGTAATTGAGGTTGCCAGGGAAATAGAAACACCCAGACCTTTTACTGCAAAAATTTTGCAAACACTGGCAAAACATAAGCTTGTAAATTCCTCAAAAGGTCGCGGCGGAGGATTCTTCTTTACGAACGATCAGGATGATATTTCACTTTATGAGGTAATTATGGTAATGGAAGGTAATAGTATATTTTATAAATGTGGTTTTGGATTAAAAAACTGTAACAACAGCAATCCATGTCCTTTACATGACAAATACAAAGTTGTAAGGGATGGTTTTTTG
Source organism: uncultured Bacteroidales bacterium (assembly GCA_964550205.1). Classification (GTDB taxonomy): domain Bacteria; phylum Bacteroidota; class Bacteroidia; order Bacteroidales; family JAIOZK01; genus JAIOZK01. Next base: position 30,192 of record CAZJYD010000035.1, on the reverse strand, counting down.
GAAATTGTGAAAACTGAAACCATCCAGTCATTATCAAAAAAAATAAAGGAAGGAAAAGCTGTTATTAAACGTATTGATGAAAAGTAATGATAAAAAACATGAATAGCAGGCAACATAGAAATTAGAATCGTTATTAACAAGAAAGATGGGAGGAGTTATGAATAATGAAAAAGAATTGATCAGGGAAATTGATAAATTAAGAAATCAGAAAAACGCGATTATACTTGCCCATTATTATCAGAAACCTGAGATTCAGGATATAGCAGATTTTGTTGGTGACAGTCTTGATCTTTCAAGAAGATCTGCCGACACAGATGCTGATATTATTGTTTTTGCGGGAGTTCACTTTATGGCTGAAACGGCAAAGATACTCTCGCCACAAAAAAAAGTATTATTACCCGATCTGGCTGCCGGATGTTCACTGGCAGAATCCTGTCCTCCTGAGAAATTTAAAAAATTCAGGCAAAGGTATCCTGACCATATTGTAGTTTCTTATGTAAACACATCAGCCGAAATTAAAGCATTAACGGATATTACATGTACCTCAACCAATGCTGTAAAAATAATTGAAAGCATTCCGGAAGATCAAAAAATAATTTTTGCACCCGACAGAAATCTCGGTAATTATCTTAACAGTATAACAGGCAGAAATATGAAACTATGGGACGGAGCCTGCCATGTACATGAAGAATTCTCTCTGGAAAGGATACTTGAAATAAAAAGCAAATATCCCTCTGCCAAAATAATCGCTCACCCCGAATGCCAGGAACCGGTGAGGCTGGCATCTGATTTCATCGGTTCAACATCTGCCCTGTTGAAATATGTACAAACAGATAAAAGTAAAGAATATATAGTTGCCACTGATTCGGGCATCTTGCACCAGATGAAAAAGGCAGAGCCCGATAAGCATTTCATTCCTGCCCCTCCTATTGATTCAACCTGCGGATGTAGTGACTGTAATTACATGAAGGTGCATGATCTTAAAAAAATATATAACAGCTTAAAAGAAGAAAAATTTGAAATAAATGTAAAACAGGAAATTTTTGAAGAAGCTAAAAAACCTATTATCAGAATGCTTGACTTGTCAAATTAAAATTATTCCGTTATGAAAAATGTAACAAATATATTATCAGAAGAACATCAAAATATTCTAAGGATTATTAATGTAATACTTAAAGAGTGTAATGACCTTGAACAAGGGAAGAATCTCGAAAAGTCATTTTTTGAAAAGGCAATTGATTTTATTAAGAATTATGCTGATACATTTCATCATGCAAAGGAAGAGGATATACTTTTTAAGGTTATGTGTGAAAGCACCGGAAGAATGCATTGCAATCCTATACCGGTCATGTTACATGAGCATGAAACCGGACGACAGTATGTTAAGGGCATGGAAGAAAGTTTAAAGGAAAATAATAAGCAAAAAATTATTGAAAATGCCCAGGGGTATGCATATTTATTGCAGGATCATATTTATAAAGAGGAGAATATCTTATATCCGATGGCTGAGCAATCATTAGATGAGCAGCAAAGGGAAAGAATACTAAAAATGTATGATGAAGCTGAGTCAAAAATTACTAATTTAGTCCATATGAAAGATTATTTTAAGACTATTGACAAGGAAGCCTGAACCATAATATTAAAATAAATAATTATGAGCCAACTCATTCAAAATTCAAAATACAGGAAAGAAAAACTCAAAGAGCTTATTCTGAAGCTTCACAAGGGTGAATCTGCTGAAACAGTGAAGAAAGAATTAACCTCAACCCTCGAACAGGTACCTTATGGTGAAGTAGTAGAAGTTGAACAGGAATTAATAGAAGAAGGATTACCTGAAACTGAGGTACTGAAACTCTGTGATATTCATGGTGAAGTTTTAAAAGGTAATGTGGATCTAAGCAGTGCAAAAAAGATTCCCGGTGGGCATCCTGTGGATGTTTTTATTAATGAGAATAAAGAATTAATCAAGGTTATTAATGATACTAAAGACCTGTTGCATGATATAAATAAGATTGAAAAAAGTGAATTTAAAAACTATATCCTCAATCTTCAGAATAATTTTAATAAATTGATGGATGTAGACAAACACTACAAGCGCAAGGAGAATCTTGTATTTCCGTATCTTGAAAAAAAAGATATAACAGGCCCGCCCAAGGTAATGTGGGGAAAACATGATGAAATAAGAGACCAGCTTAAAGCTTGTATTAAAATCCTCAGAACAAAGGAACTAAAAAAGCAAGACCTGGAAGATTCTTTAGATTTATTGTTCTTCCCTGCTTTGAAAGCCCTAGAAGATATGGTTCAAAAAGAAGAGGAGATACTATTTCCCATGTGCATGGATATGCTCACCACAGAAGATTGGTGGAATATTCATAAGCAAACCATAGAAATAGGCTTCACATTATACGACCCAAAGGCAGAATGGAAACCTGAAGGCTTATCTGCAGATGTAACCGAAGCTGTCGAATCAATAAGTGACGGCAGTGTTCAATTACCCTCGGGAAATTTTACGGCTAAAGAAATAATGGCAATACTGAATACAGCACCTGTGGATATGACCTTTGTTGATAAAAATGACAAAGTAAAATACTTTACACAGGGAAAAGACAGAATATTCACGCGGAGTCGCTCAATATTAAACCGCGATGTCCGTATGTGCCATCCTCCCGGTAGTGTACATATTGTTGAAAAGATACTTGATGATTTCAAATCAGGAAAAGCTTCTCATGCTCCGTTCTGGATTCAGATGAAAGGTAAATTTATTCATATTGAATATTTTGCTCTGCGAGATGAAAACGGAGAATATCTTGGAACATTAGAAGTTTCGCAGGATATAACCGCACTAAGAAAGCTTGGGGGAGAAAAAAGAATTTTGTCATATAGCAACAAAAAAAATGATAACAATGGAGAAACTAATAATAACACCAAAAACAAATATATATGATTTGCTGGAAGCATATCCACAACTGGAAGATGTGCTCATTGAATCTGCACCGCAATTTAAAAAGCTAAAAAACCCGGTGCTTAGAAATACTATTGCAAAAATAGCAACCCTTAACCAGGCTGCAGCAATAGGTAGCTTAAAAGTTGAAGATCTGGTAAACAAATTACGAAAGCCGGTTGGACAGGATGGTATTGCCGTAATTGATAATAACAATTCCCGTATAAATACAACTTGTCCGGATTGGTTTAAAAATGAAGATATTATCTATACCATCAACATTCGTGAGATTTTCAGGAATGACGAACAACCTATACATGAGATATTATCAGCTATAAAAAAATTAAATATGGGAGAAATTCTTAAGATAATTGCTCCCTTTTTACCTGCCCCTTTAATAGACAAATCATTAAGTCTGGACTACAAGCATTGGGCAGAACAAAGATCAGAAAACATATTTCATGTGTATTTTACAAAATAAAGCTATGAATTATTAAAACTGTTTCTGGTAATAATAAAACATAAAAGGAGGGTATAATGATACCAAGAAAGATCAAAGAAAAAATTTCGCTCATGGGTGCTGTTGATTGGGACAGGAGATTATTCGATTCTCTTATTCCCCTTCCTGATGGCACCAGCTATAATGCATATCTGATTGAGGGTAGTGAAAAAACTGCATTACTTGATACTGTTGATCCGTCAATGACTGATGTTCTTTTATCGCAGTTAAAGAATGTAAAAAATATCGATTTCATAGTTTCACACCATGCAGAACAAGACCATTCCGGGGCTATACCATATGTTCTGGAAAAATATCCTGGGGCAAAGGTCCTGGCATCCCGGAAAGGTAAAGGTATGCTCATTGATCATCTTTCAATACCTGAAAAAAAAGTTACAATTGTACAGGATGGAGAAGAGCTGTCTTTAGGAGATAAGACACTTAAGTTCATTTATACCCCATGGGTTCATTGGCCGGAAACCATGGTTACATATCTTAAGGAGGACAAGATTCTGTTTTCATGTGATTTTTTCGGCTCACACCTGGCTACCACTGATATGTATGTGAGAGATAAAGGGCAGGTATATGAAGCAGCAAAGAGGTATTACGCTGAAATAATGATGCCCTTCAGAAACATTATCAAAAAGAATATAGAGAAAATCAGCCATTACGAAATAAACATGATCGCACCAAGCCACGGTCCTATATATGACAAACCGGAATTTATTATTAACGCTTACAAAGAATGGATTTCCGATACACCGAAAAATGTAGTTGTTTTGCCATATATCTCCATGCACGGAAGTACCAGAAAAATGGTTCAATACCTGGTTTCTGCATTAGCCAAAAGAGATATAAAGGTGCATCAATTTGATCTGTCAGTAACTGATATTGGGAAACTGGCAATTACTTTGGTAGATGCAGCAACCATTGTAGTAGGTACGCCAACTGTTCATGTTGGACCGCATCCTAATGTAATATACGCTGCTAAACTGGCAAATTCCCTGAAGCCAAAGGCTAAGTTTGCATCTGTAATATCATCATATGGCTGGGGTAGCAAAGCAGTTGAGCAAGTAGCTGAAATGATCCCGAACCTGAAAGTAGAAATTATTGATCCTGTAATTGTAAAAGGATATCCCGGAGAAGATGATTTCAAGGCATTGGATAAACTGGCAGAGGAAATATCAAAAAAGCATAAGGAAAATAATTTGAGTAATTAAGAATAAATGATTTTCAAAAACCTTAAACCTTATGAAAATATTAGTATTATGCACAGGCAATTCCTGTCGCAGTCAGATGGCAGAAGCATTTCTTACATCATTCGACAAAGACCTGGAAGTTTATTCCGCAGGCACAGAACCTGCCGCCGAAGTACATCCCAAAGCTATCCTGGTTATGAGGGAAAAGGGAATTGACATCAGCGGTAATAAGCCCAAGCCGGTTGATGAATTTCTGGATAAAAACTTCGATTATGTTATTACTGTATGTGATGATGCAAAAGAAACCTGCCCTGCATTTTTAGGTAAGGTTAAAAACAGGTTGCATATTGGTTTTGAAGACCCTGCTGCTGCCAAAGGAACAGAAGAAGAAATCCTAAGTGTTTTCAGAAAAGTAAGAAATCAGATCAGGAATGCGTTTTTTACTTTTTATAAAAATGTAATTATCAGGTAGACATGTTTAACTACCTATGCGAATAGCTCTCAGGTAGGAATCCCGGCACGTATCTATGGAGTTATCATCATTAAATTGATTTTAATTGAAAGGATTTTCGTTTATGATTGAAATTAATTTGGCACATCATTTGTCTAAAAGTTAATTCAAATTTATTCTATTATTATGGCTTATTTAAAAAGAGCCGCAAACAACGCAAATGCTAAGAAATATTAAAAATACTATTTCGATTTCATTGGTAATAATTCTATTGTTACCATTGACAATCAAGTTGTTTGACGGACTTTTCCATCACCACCACCATTTTCATTGTACTGCAAAAAACGAGAAACATTTTCATGAGTACCATAAAAAATGCTTAATTCCAAGTTTTGAGCTATCTATCTTTTCAGTAAATAAACCGATACAAATCATACAGAAATGGGATTTCTGTTTAGAGTTTAATAATATATATAGATTTGTATATTGCTGCAATAACTCGAAGTACTCATTTTTATTACGGGCACCTCCGGTAATTACAAGTAATAAATAATACAATCAAAAGCTTGTAGTTCAACTTATTTGTAAATTTAATCGTAATAAAATGAAGAAAATCGTTTTAGTTTTCTTTGTGTTGTTTCTTTTCGTAAAAGTAAACGCTCAAAATCAAATTAAAGGTAAAGTAACTGATATCAATAATAAACCATTAGTTGGTGCATCAGTTTATTTGCCTGAATTAAATAAAGGAACAATAACTAATCATGAAGGAGAATACTTGATTACTAATATTCCAAACGGAAAGATAAAAATTCAGTTTTCATTTGTTGGATACAATACAGAAATTAGAACAATTGAAATTTCACAATCAGTTATTAACGTTAATATTTCACTTTCAATTGCTATTATTCAATCGCAAGAAGTAGTAATTACTGGTGGTTATGTGAGTTCTCAACATGAAAATGCGGTAAAAATTGATGTGTTGAAAATCAAGGATATTGCTTTTTCTGGGACTCCGAATTTCATGGAATCATTAACCCAGGTACCCGGTGTTGATATGATCGCCAAAGGACCAGGTGTTTCAAAGCCGGTAATTCGTGGGCTTTCTATGAATGATGTTTTGGTTATGAATAACGGAGTTCGTATTGAAAACTATCAATTTAGTGAAAATCACCCATTAGGCATAGATGACAATGATGTCGAAAGGATTGAAATTTTTAAAGGCCCTGCTTCATTATTATATGGCTCTGATGCAATAGGCGGGGTAATAAATTTCATTAAAGAAAAACCTGCCCCAACAGGAAAAATATTGGGACATTATCGTTTGCAGCTATCTTCAAATACGCTTGGCATAAACAACAGCATTGGGTTGAAAGGAGCTTCAAAAAAGATTTACGGAGGTTTTCGTTTTGGTTATAAAACCCATGCCGATTACTTGCAGGGAGGAGGAGAATTTGTGCCAAATACACGGTTCAATGAAATGACTTTCAATGCTAATACCGGATATACAGGTACAATAGGAACTTTTAAACTTTTTTATGATTACTTTAAACAAGATCTTGGTATGTGTGTGCCTACTGTAATACCTTTAATTACTGAACGAGGTCGTAAAAATGAAATTTGGTATCAGGATTTGGATTATCAAATGATTTCATCTCAAAACAGTCTTTACTTAGGCATGTTCAAATTGGATATTAATGCAGCTTATCAAAACACATTAAGAAAACTTCAAACAACACTTGAAGTTCCTTTTGTTGAGATGAATTTGAATACATTTACTTATGAATCAAAATTGTATTTACCTTTTAATGAGAAATCTGAATATATTATTGGATTACAAGGAATGATCCAAAATAACAGAAATCTTAATAACAGGGCTTCACAATTTTTACCGGATGCAAATATCAATAATATAGGCTTTCTTGGATTGGCAAGATATACCTTTTTTCAAAAATTAAAACTGCAGGGTGGATTGCGATTCGACATGTATAATACTGAAACTTTTGCATTAGGTACAGAAGGAACAAGCGGATATCACGCCCCCGTTAAAAAAGATTTTTCAAATTTTAATGGTTCGCTTGGAGCTATTTATCAGCCTGTTGAGAAAATAATGCTTAGAGTTAATTTTGCAAAAGGATACCGTGTTCCCAATTTATCCGAATTGACTTCAAACGGAATGCATGGTAACAGATATGAGATAGGAAATGAAAATTTATCACCTGAAAATTCTTTTGAAACAGATTTAAGCATGCATTATCATGGTAAATTTTTATCATTCGATTTGGCGGGTTTCTATAATCATATTATTGATTACATTTTTATTTCACCAACCGCAGATACCACATCAACAGGTGTTGGTATTTATCGGTTTTCTCAAACAAATGCAACGCTTTACGGAGGAGAAGCAGGAATAAATTTTCATCCTAAATCTGTACCATGGTTGCACATTAAAGGGACATATTCATCAGTTATTGGTAAGCAAGAAAATGGTAATTATTTACCTTTTATACCGGCAAACAAAGTGCGTTATGAAATTCGGGCAGAAAGTAAAAAAATAGGTTTCTTGAGAAAGCCAAATATAAAAATTTCTGCACTTACTGCTTTTTCACAAGACAATCCATCTCCTTATGAAACTGAAACGGATGAATATACATTAGTTAATCTCAGTGTATATTCAGAAATTATAGTTTCAAAGCAAACGTTGAGTTTTGGAGTATCTATAAATAATTTGTTTGATATTCAGTATTATGACCATCTTTCAACATTAAAACCACTGAATTATTATAATCAGGGACGGAATATTAGTTTATCTTTAAAAATACCATTTGCTTTAAAAGAGGAACAATAAACATGTTAATATGCAATAAGATCGATATGTCTGAACTTTTTCAAAAAATTGAGTACTTTTTATTTTTATAACAAACAGATAAAGTAATTACTGCTTGTAATATATAGGAGTTCATTTGATACACAATACCCAGTATTTTATAGTAATCCTTGCTCATCTTCATTTGATTTTTAGTAATACAAATTTAAAAAAATAATACATATTTTTCAAGTAGGTTTTTTCAATTTATGCCATTTTGACTTGTTTCTGTTTCCTGATTCATTAATTCAAACAATTTTATGTCATTATGACATATTGATATTTAATTTTTTAATTGGCATTTAATTTGAGAAGAACAATAATGAACCAAAAGTTTAATTAAAAAATAAAGGAGGATTGCCATATGTTACCTATGATAAGAAGAAAAACATTGCCGGATATTGTAGATGAATTCTTAGGTCGTGATTTTATGTCGAATTTTTTCGAAAACCAGACAGGAATTGATACTCCGGCTGTAAACATTGTTGAAGGTAAAGATAATTTTCAGATTGAAGTAGCAGCTCCGGGACTTGACAAGAACGATTTTAAAATCAATGTAGATGGTAATGTCCTGACAATTTCTTCTGAGAAAGAAGAAAAGAAAAAAGAAGATGATAAAAAATTCATGAGAAGGGAGTTCAGCTATACTTCATTTAGCAGATCGTTTACTTTGCCTGACAATGTTGAAGAAAATAAAATTAACGCTAATCATAAAGATGGTATCTTAACAGTGAAGATACCCAAGAAGGAAGAAGCAAAAGAGAAACCTTCCCGCGAAATTAAGATCTCATAAGGAGAAAGAGCTGGATTAAAATAAAAAAGGGGATTTGAATCCCCTTTTTTATTTTAAAATCTATTCAGCTTATTTTCGTTATAGTTATGAAAATTATGTATATTTAACAATTAAAATCAGATCATAATAATGAGCAGTGAAGAAAGATCATTTAAAGAAAACCTGGATTTACTCATAAAGCTATTCAAAAAACTCAAGGATAAGACCGACCTGGATCATATTCCCGGTATTGATAAAAATATGTATCAGAATTTTGATTTGTTCTTAAAAAACTACGAAACAATGCGTGATCAGATCTCTGATGAATTATTAATGCAATTTGGCGAACCTATGAAAAAAATGATCGCTGACCTGGTTGAACAATTAAAGGGCCAATTGGATGAAGAAATTGAAGAAGAAAGCATCAAAACCCAAACCGAATCAAAAGAAATAAAAAATGATATTTCTAAAATAGACGAACTACTGAAAAATCCTAATTTAAGTGAAGAAGATATCGATAAATTATTAGACCAAAGATCGAGGGCAGACAAAAATAGCAGTGATAACAAATAACTAGTGTAATGTCAAGTATAATGTGACGGTTATTTACCCCCTCTGTCTCGCTACACTCGACATCTCCCCCTGCTCGCAGGGGAAGAAAAAGAGGGGGTAAAATAAACGATAATTGCTAATTTACTATTGACTTAACACTAGTACTATTATTAATGTATTATTCCCTCCTGATAGCAAATAATTTATTTACTAAACAATAAATTAAAAAGCTTTTTACAATTAATAATTTTATATTTGTATTAACAACAAAAACATAATTATGAAAAAATTCATCTTAATTATAACAAGTATGTTTCTTATTTCTGTCATTTACGGACAGGGAAATGATAACAAGAAACAACATATGAAAAACTTCTCATTTGGTTTTGATTTTTTCTCAGATATATGGCAAAACGTACCTGAGTCACTCGAATTAAGTACTATCAACAGAGGCGTTAGCTTATCCGGGATGTACAACTATCAATTTGGTAAAAGTAATTTTAGCTTCGCTATCGGATTGGGTTTTACATCACACAATATGTACACCAACTCATTTGTAGTTACTGATACTACTGAAGGGAAAACATATTTCAAGCCAATTAATGATTCATTATCAAACATTGAATACAAAAAAAGTAAAGTATCAGTTTCATACCTTGAAATACCGGTAGAATTCAGGTTAAAAACAACAAAGAAATTCAGACTTGCATTGGGATTCAAGCTTGGTTATTTAATTGATAAACATTATAAATATAAAGGAGACGACTTTCAGGGCGGTGAAGGAGAAGCTATTTATAAGCATAATAATATTGATTATCTCGAAAAATACAGGTATGGACCCACTTTCAGGATTGGTTATAAATTCATCAATCTTATGGCATATTATCAAATATCCAAATTATTCAAGCCCGATCAGGGACCGGACATGTATCCTATTTCAGTGGGAATTACTATAATGCCGTATTAAAAGGAATTACTTTTTCTACATCATACATCATGGGTGAAAATACTTTTTCAGTATTCTCATTATATATTATTATATCATAAAATAATAAATATTAAAAGCATTATAAATGTCCCTGCAAGAAAACCGCTGTATACCTGTAATTGATTGTGAGCTTTAGCTTTCAATCTTGCATAACCAACCAATCCTGATATAAATATAACTAGCAGAATTAAATAATTTATTTCAACCAAAAAAACAAAGCTTATTCCAAGCAGAGTACCAAATAAACCTCCTATTGCTATCATGTGAACACTGATCTTCCACCAAAAATTAACTATTAGTGTAAAAATAACACCAAAGGTTGCACCCAGAATAAAATAATTAAAGATGGGTGATACCTGAATATTCTTAAATAAGTAATAATTAATATAGAAAAATACCGCAGTTATCAATAGGGGGAAAACACGCTCTTCACGTGTTTTCATTTCCATGGATTTAATTATTTTTCGTTTTAGCATTATCAATAATATAAATAAAGGAAAAAGAAATGTAAGTATAAAAACCAGTGATATCAACCTCCATCTCACAGCAGCAGGTAATAATAAAGAAAAATACACATTCAGATTAAAAATAATCAGCAGGGAATAGGTTGGCATTAACAAGGGATTAAAAACCGCAGAAATAAAACGGGTAATATACTTTTCCTTAATCATCTTTACACAATAATTAGAAAATAAAAATGCAAAGGTATTATAAAAAACAAGGCAAGTTGAACTATAATTGCTTTCTTAATCGTGCAACCGGTATGTTAAGCTGTTCACGGTATTTTGCAACTGTGCGGCGGGCAATATTATAACCTTTTTCCTTTAACAGCTTTGTTAGATGTTCATCGGTAAATGGCTTGTCTTTTTTTTCATTTTTTATTGTTTCCGCTAAAATACTTTTTATTTCTCTGGTTGATACTTCCTGACCCTTGTTTGTCTGCATGGATTCGGAAAAGAAATTTTTTAATAAGAACGTGCCAAAAGGTGTTTGAACATATTTGCTATTTGCTACTCTGGATATTGTAGAGATATCAAGATTTACAATTTCAGCAATATCTTTAAGTATCATGGGTTTTAATTTTCTCTCATCTCCTGTAATAAAATATTCTCTTTGATAATCCATTATAGCTTTCATTGTAACATAGAGAGTATGTTGTCTTTGCCTTATTGCATCAATAAACCATTTTGCCGAGTCAATTTTTTGTTTTACGAACATATAGGCATCTTTTTTTCTTTTATCCTTTTTTGACTTGGCATATGATTCAAGCATATCCAGATATGTACGACTTAATTTTAACTCAGGTGTGTTTTTGTTATTTAAAGTAAGTTCGAAATCGCCATTATTATTATATATGATAAAATCAGGGATTACATATTGATTTGAACGGGAGGTTTCGCTTATTGAATTTCCGGGTTTTGGATTAAGTTTAAGTATCAAATTAAGTGCTCCTCTTAATTCGTCTTCACTTATTTCTGCTTTCTTAATTATCTTATTATAATGCTTCTTGGTGAATTCATTGAAATACCTTTCAATAATCAATATTGCCAGTTCTACATTATTATCCTTATCCTCTTTCCTTTTTAACTGAAGTAAAAGACATTCCTGTAAATTCCTGGCTCCAACACCCGGCGGATCAAAATCCTGGATTATTTTCAAAATTTTAAGGATTTCTTCTTTAGTTGCGTTGATGTTCTGTGTGAATGCGAGATCATCAATCATAGAATCAATGTTGCGATGGAGATATCCTGAATCATCAAGGTTTCCTATTATATGCTGCCCAATAATGTATTGCTTATCATCCAGGTCTCTCAAGCCCAGTTGCTGCAATAAAACCTCCTGAAAAGAAACACCCGAAGCATGTGGTATTTCTTTCCTGTCATCATCTTCACCTGTATTTTGAGCGGACATTTTATAGCCCGGTATTTCATCATCATCACTAATATAATCATCCAGGTCAAATTCGTCGTCCTTATTTTCAGTATCCTCTGTTATATCATCTTCATAGCTGTCTTCTTCATTCTCATCCTTTTCTTCAACAGTATCGATTTCGTTTATTTCTTCAAGGGCGGGATTTTCTTCTATCTCTTGCTTTATTCTTTGTTCAAGGGCAATTGAAGGTATCTGCAACAATTTCATCAGCAATATTTGTTGCGGCGACAGCTTTTGTAATAGCTTTTGTTGTAATTTCTGATTTAACATATTCCTTCAACTCCCTTTTGGTAAATCTATTCTCAATCGATTCTCTTATTCTCAACTAATATACAAATAAAACATAAAGATATCAAATTAACGATGAACAAATTATTTAAAATTCAGCATTCTGTGGTGCCCTTGGAAAAGGTATTACATCCCTTATATTGCTCATCCCTGAGAGAAATATCATAAAACGCTCAAATCCCAAGCCATATCCGCTATGCGGAACACTTCCAAATTTTCTTGTTTCAAGATACCACCATATTGTCTTTTCATCAATTTTCAATTCCTTGATTCTATTATACAGTTTTTCATAAACCTCTTCTCTTTGAGAACCCCCAACTATTTCACCTATTTGAGGGAATAAAACGTCCATACCCCTAACTGTTTTACCATCATCATTCTGTTTCATATAAAAAGCTTTGATATCTTTGGGGTAATCAGTTATGAATACGGGCTTTTTAAAATGCTTTTCAACCAGATAACGCTCATGTTCGGATTGCAGATCTACTCCCCACTTATCTATAGAAAAAACAAACTTGCCTTTTTTGTTAGGTTTTGAGTCTTTCAAGATTTTGAAAGCATCATTATAAACTATTCTTTCAAACTTATTCTCAAGAACAAAATGAAGTTTCTCAATCAGCTCCATCTGTCTTTCTTCTTTCTTTTTATTTTTTTCTTCATCCTGTTGCCGTTTACTCAAAAAATCAATGTCATCCTTACAGTTTTCCAGTGCGTAAACAATTAAATACTTCAGCATTTCTTCCGTAAGATCCATATTATCGTTTATATCATAAAATGCCATCTCGGGCTCTATCATCCAAAACTCAGCAAGGTGACGTTTTGTATTTGAATTCTCAGCCCTGAATGTTGGCCCGAAGGTGTATACTTTTGATAACCCAAGCGCAGCAAGCTCAGCCTCCAATTGCCCTGACACGGTTAGCTTGGTTTCCTTGCCAAAAAAATCTCTCTTAAAATCAACTTTGCCATTTTCAGTTAACGGTGGATTTTTCGGATCCAACACAGTAACCCTGAACATTTCACCAGCACCTTCCGCATCAGTACCTGTTATTATTGGGGTATGAATGTTATAGAATCCTCTATCGGTAAAGAATTTATGAATCGCAAATATCATGGCATGCCTCACCCTTGTTATCGCACCGAAAGTATTTGTTCTGAAACGTAAATGTGCTATTTCACGCAGAAATTCAAGTGAGTGCTTTTTAGGTTGTAATGGATATGTATCAGGATCGGCGGTGCCCAATATTTTTATCTCCTCTGCAGATATTTCAACTGCCTGTCCCTTACCCTCCGATTTATTCAATTTACCGTCAACAGAAATTGCAGCCCCTGAATTTATTTTGTCAAGTGTTTCTTTTTTAAACTTTTGTAAATCAACAACAACCTGAATATTTTGAATAACCGAACCGTCATTCAGTGATATGAAAGAAACATTTTTACTAATTCTTTTAGTTTTTACCCATCCTTTCACATTCACTCTTTTACCGTATTTTGTACTTTTTAAAAGGTCTTTGATCTCAATTCTTTTTAAATCATCCATCTTAACATTTTAATTTTTTTACAAAAAAACGACTTTTTCGCTTTATAATCAAAGTATAAACGATTTTTTGCAATTGTAACCATAAATTAATAAAACAAGAAACTTTTACTAATTTTGTTATTAAGAATCAGCATGAAACATGGTTATAACATAATATCGTTAAAAAGTTGGATAGACCTGGATGATCAGCCTCTGGTTATAAGCGGTCCATGCAGTGCCGAATCTGAAAAGCAGGTATTGGAAACCGCACGGGAGATATCTAAAATTCCATTGGTTAAGGTGTTCAGGTCAGGATTATGGAAACCACGCACCAGTCCCCATTATTTTGAAGGTGTTGGCAATATTGGTCTTAAATGGCTTAAACAGGTAAAAGAAGAAACCGGACTAATGACTACCGTTGAAGTTGCTAATCCCAAGCATGTTGAAGAATGCCTGAAAAATGATGTCGATATCTTATGGATTGGGGCCCGAACTGTTGTGAATCCATTTTCTGTACAAGAAATAACTGAAGTATTAAAAGGAGTTGATATTCCTGTAATGATAAAGAATCCGGTCAGCCCTGATCTGAAATTATGGATGGGAGCGATAGAAAGAGTCAATAAAGTTGGTATACAAAAACTAATAGCCATCCACAGGGGATTTTATACCTTGAGCAGATCACTTTTCAGGAATCCTCCTATGTGGGAAATCCCTATTAAATTAAAGCGAATGATCCCTGATATTCCTGTTATAACTGATCCAAGTCATATTTGCGGAAACCGCAACATGTTATTCCATATTTCCCAAAAAGCTATGGATCTCGAAATGGATGGACTTATGATAGAGGCTCATATTCATCCGCTTCGCGCTCTTAGTGACGTGGATCAGCAAATTTCCCCCGAAAAATTAGAAGAAATAATATCTAAACTTGTTTTACGAAAAACCGTCGGCAACGATGACTTTATTTATAAAGTCAATGAATTACGCAAAGAAATAGATAAAACAGACGAGCAGCTTATTGAAATAATTTCTCACCGACTCGATCTGGTTAAGGAAATAGGTAAACACAAAAAAGAAAACAAGGTAACAATACTGCAGATAGAAAGGTGGAACGAGGTTATGAGGGAAAGGCTGATGAAGGGTAAGGAACACGGCATCAATACGGAATTTCTTTCAAAGCTATTGAATATTATTCACGATGAAGCTATTCGCATACAGAATGAGATCATGAATAAGGACCTGGATAAGAAATAATATTCAATAAACAATAATAAATAACCAATCCGCCTCCACTTTCACATCCACTTTTTCCTCTTGAAAAAGCCCACCATGGTAAGTACTATAATAAACATACATCCCAATACAATCCAGAACGAATTAGGATCTTCCTGATAAGGCAATCCTATATTCATTCCATACAGTCCTGTAATAAAGGTCAGTGGGAGTAGTATTGACGAAATCAGAGTAAGCACTTTAATGATCTCGTTTATTTTATTGGTCTGAAGTGAATCAAATGTCTTGGAAAGTCCTTCTATCAGCTCTGCATAATCTTCAGTCATATCCCACATCTTCTGGTAATAATCAAGAATATTACCCCAGTAGTCTTCCATGTTTTCTGCAAATCCTTCTATTGCTCCGGTTTCAAATTTGTGAAACAACCTTAGCTGGGGTTTAAAAATCGTATTTAAAAGAATAATATTCTTTCGGGTTACTGATATTTCTTTAATTGTTTTTTGTGCACGTATACTAAAAAGCTCACGATTAAGATATTCAAGCTCACTTCCTATACGTCTTATCATAGCAAGCGACTCCTGCATCAATCGCTCAAGTATTTTATATAATAGTGCATCACTGGTAGCTACTTCAAAAGGCTCCTTTCTCTCAGCCTGATCCTGTGCATCTCTGAACATTTTCGCCACAACCCAATGCGACTGTCCTATCGTTATTATGAAATCCTCTCCCCAGAATATTTTTACCTCCCTGGTCAATAAGAACGTATTGGTACGGTCGAAATTTGGGAAATGAAGAATCATGAAATAATAATCATCATAAATATCAATCTTAGGACGTTGGTTAACACTTAAACAGTCTTCAAGGTCAAGGGGATGGAAGTGAAAATTATCCTTTAAAAAATCAAGGTCATCATTAGTAGGGCTAAGTATATGATGCCATTTTAAGGTTCCTATTTTTACTGTTTCAATCATAAGCCCTCCCCCTCTTGGTGTTATTATTTTATTTTCTACATCCCTTAGTTAATTTTGAAAGGCTCAAAAGTAATGAAATATATATTAATATTCCTTCTTTTGAGTATTATTTTTTTACTAAATATAATATTCCCCTGATGTAATTAATTCTTTATAGCTTATTTTACGGAACAAATCATTAAGAAAAAATATAAATATATATAGTTCGAATAAAATTCTAAAGTATGAATGTTTGCTTAAAAATACGTAAAAGACGCGTTGAAATGGGCTACTCACAGGAATATATGGCTATTCAATTAGGAGTTTCTCAAAAAACATACAGCCGGATCGAAAACGAACAAAGTAAGATTGACCTGAAAAAACTTCTGGAAATTGCTAAAATACTGGAGGCAAGCGCCTTCTATTTCATCAATGCTGATGATACGGTAAACAATAAAAAAGGGTATAATAATATACTTAATAACAAGGATACCAGCATTGAAAGGAAGCAATATGAAAGAATGATAGAATTACTCGAAGTCGAAAACTCATTTCTCAAAGAAACTATTAAGCGGCTGACATCATAATAATTTATTATTTAATAAATATTCTTCGCTGTTGATCATATAATTAATTAATCTGAAAACAACACAGGAAATAGAAAAAAGTACAACATATTCCTCATTACAACACTCCGCTTCGCTACGTGTTTCAGAATGACCATTTGAAAAGGATAATAGAGAGAAAAAGACACTAATCCTCAGAAAGTTGCTTAAGCAGATGCCTGTATCTTGAGAAGATTCTTGCTCTTGATACAAAACCAAGATATTTGCCATTTTTAACAACAGCCAGATTAAATTTACCGGTCTGTTGAAATTTCTTTGCCACTATCTCCATAGAATCATTGGGATTAACAGTTTCAGGGGGCATTATCATAAGTTGTCTGACACTCGTATCCTCATATAGTTCAGGGCGGAACATAATACTTCTTATATCATCAAGTCGTATAATTCCCATGAAATTCTTTTCATCATCAACTACCGGAAAAATATTCCTGCTCGATTCCGATATAAGCTTTATCAGATCACCCAGTTTAGCATCCGGATTAATGGATTTGAAATTTGTTTCTATTAGCTTTTCAACTTTCATCATGGAAAGGACTGCTTTATCTTTATGGTGGGTTATCAATTCACCTCTTTTTGCCAACTGATGAGTATATACCGAATTTGGTGTGAATATCCTCGTAGTTGCATAGGATATGGCAGCAGTGATCATCAGGGGTACAAATAATTCGTATCCGCTGGTTATTTCGGCAATCAGAAATATTGCTGTTAGCGGGGCATGCAAAACACCGGCAATCAATCCTCCCATACCAACAAGTGCAAAATTAGCTTCCGAAACCGTACCCAGTTCAAAATAATTGAACAGTTTAGCAAAAAATAATCCCGCAAAAGCGCCGGTAAATAATGTAGGTGCGAATATTCCTCCAATACCTCCGGCACTGAATGTTATAGTTGTTGCCACAGCCTTAAAAAGAATTATAAGGATAAACAGCAGAAATATTACCCATATATTATCCTTTAATGAATAAAACGGGCTTTTATCATATAACGAACTTATGTCTCCATGCAGTGCTGAGTTTATGGCTTCATAACCCTCACCATATAAGGCTGGAAAAAGAAAGATAAGAACACCAATTATCAAACCGCCTATTATCCATCTTGTAACCCAACTTTTTATTCTAAGAAAGATTACCTCAATAAACATGTATATTCTTGTAAAGTATACAGACACAAGCCCCGTTAATATACCAAGAATGATGAAATACGGAAAATTAGAAATCACAAAACCTTCCTTTATTTCAAAGGGGTATAATACTGCCTGACCAAGAAAAAAGTATGAGGTTAATACACCTGTAACCGAAGCTATTAACAAAGGCACTATGGAAGCTGCGGTCAGGTCTATCATAATTACTTCAACAGCAAAAACCACAGCAGCTATAGGTGCCTTAAAGATAGCTGCCATAGCAGCCGCACTGGCCAGTGCAAGCAGTGTTATGATCTGCCTGTAATTCAGATGGAGCATCTGCCCCAATGACGAACCGAATGCAGCACCGGTGGCTACAGTAGGCCCCTCCAAACCAACCGAACCACCAAATCCTACTGTAAAAGTACTGGTGATAATAGATGAAAAAATATTATGGCGCTTGATGATCCCGTTAGTCTTGGAAATGGCAAAAAG
>CAZJYD010000035.1:0-11667 GCA_964550205.1 uncultured Bacteroidales bacterium | reverse complement strand
CTAATCCTCCAGATTAAAAACCGTTTGAGTAGTGAATTTTTCTTCATCCTGAAAACAACGCGAATTTAAGCTAAAAAATATTTGTATCACTGAAAATGGTCTGCAAACTTTGTTATCTTAGCTAAAATTTTTACAATAAGCATTTTAGAATATATGAAAAAGATAATTTCCTATAATGTAAATGGTATTCGTGCAGCAATAAAAAAGGGATTTCTTGAGTGGCTGAGATCAGCACAACCCGACATTTTATGTATACAGGAAACCAAAGCCCAGCCCGACCAGATACCTTTGTTTGAATTTACTGAAATGGGATATCTCAGCCACTTGTTTTCGGCCAATAAAAAAGGTTACAGCGGTGTGGCTTTATTAACCAAAACAAAACCTGATAATGTTATTACCGGAGTAGGAATAAAAGAATATGATACTGAAGGAAGACTGATAAGAGCCGATTACGGAGATATTTCGGTCATTTCTGTTTATCATCCTTCCGGCTCCAGCGGTGATGTAAGACAGGCATATAAAATGAATTGGCTTAAAGATTTTCAGCTTTTTATCGATGACCTGAAAAAGAAAAGACCTTACCTTATCATTTCAGGCGATTTTAATATTTGCCACAAACCGATCGATATTCACGATCCGATAAGAAACGCAAAGAATTCTGGCTTTTTGCCCGAAGAAAGAGAATGGATATCCCGGTTTCTGGATAGTGGATTCATCGACTCATTCAGGTATTTTAATAAAGAGCCTCATAACTACACATGGTGGAGCTTTAGGGGAAGAGCCAGGGAGAAAAACCTGGGATGGCGAATTGACTATAATATGGTATCAAAGCCCCTTGAAGATAAAATGAAAATAGTACGCATATTACCAGAGGCAAAATACTCTGATCATTGTCCGGTTGTTTTGGAAATTGACTTTTAAACTATTTTGATATGTCTGAAGACAAACTAACAAGAAGAATCTCCGTTTTAAAAGATGTAAGCATATTCGATGAAACATCCGAAGAGTCACTGGAAGATATTGCTAAAGCGTTATCTTACGAGTTAATCCCAAAAGGAACTACCATTGTTCATAAAGGAGAAATCGGCGATTCAATGTTCATAATCGAAAGTGGAAGAGTAAAAATCCATGATGAAGATTATGTGTTTGACATTTTAAAAGTAGATGACGTTTTTGGAGAGTACTATCTTATCGATTCAGAAGAACGTTCTGCATCAGTGACAACCCTTGAAGAAACCGAACTTCTCCGCATTCACCAAAACACATTTTACCAGTTGATGGCAAAAAATATTCATATTATTAAGGGTATTCTTAAGTCTTCAATCAAGCGTTTAAGAAAAATGAATGAGATAGAAGAAGAAATTGCAAGTAAAAAAGTAGAGATTGAAAAACAAAAAAATGATCTTATTGAGCTCAATGCAACCAAAGATAAATTCTTTTCAATTATTGCACACGACCTGCGTGGACCTCTGGGGACAATAATAAGCTTTTTTGAGTTTTTGAACAGTAATATCAACAGCCTGGAAAAATCCGAAATTGTCGATCTTGTGGAAAGTATTTATAATTCTACAAATAAATTGATGAGACTACTTAACAACCTGCTTGAATGGTCAAGAGTACAAACAGGTCAACTAACATGTAAACCAGAAATCTTCGATCTTTTTCATATTGTACAATCAAATGTTGAACTGTTGCGGATGCATGCTGAAAAAAAAGACGTTGTTCTGTATTCAAAAATACGGGACAATATAAAGGTATATGCCGATAAGAATATGATTAATACCGTACTGCGTAATCTGATATCAAATGCAATAAAATTCACCGCTTCGGGCGGTTCGGTCTGGATAAGCGCGGAAAAAACGAATCATGAAGTGGCTGTTTCGGTTCATGACACAGGAGTTGGCATGTCGGAAAAAGCTATCAGAAAACTTTTCAGGCTTGACCTGAAATACTCAACAATAGGGACAAATGAAGAAAAAGGAAGCGGACTGGGCTTACATTTATGTAAGGAATTCGTCGAAAAAAACAATGGAAGTATTAAAATAAAAAGTAAACCAGAAAAAGGAACAACAGTTACATTTACCGTTCCGCTAAAGGACAAATAAAAACCAAGCTAATAAATCTTATTGATAACTTCACACCAGGAGTTCCGGTTTTTTACCTTGAACCTGATTTCATCGCCTGTTTTTGTAATAATATTAATGCCATTTATAAAATGATCCGCATCACCGGCTTTTGTGATTGTTTCGTTTGGTTTCAGGTCTACCTTCATTGCCCTATTGTTTTTATTGATATTAATAAACAAGGTCAGTTATTATGCCAAACTTCTTATTATTCTGAAAAACAAAAAATTAATAATTAATGTCTGCAATAAACAAGACGATTAGTGTTCGTAATTGTTACAGGAAGTGTTCGATTATTAACAATTCTTAATATTTTTAAAAGTAGTTTTACTCTTTCAGAGTCCAAAACTGTCCGCTTACTACATTGTCATAATCAGTGAACTTATAACTATACAGACCTTCGAGTGAATCCATGGTATTATTAAAATCTCCGGTTAAATAACTATCAGGATCTCCAAGGTTCATATCAAAATGATTATTCTTGATCTCTGCCAATCCCTCTGAGCTGCTTCCCTGCAATTCTGCTTCCTCATAGTGTAGACTGTCAGCATAAATAACAGTGAACTTATAAAAATAAACGTAAAGCTTTCCATCAATAGTTGCGGTTTTTAATCTCATTGTCATATCCTGATCGGTAATACCATTATAAATTTTAATGTTTTCAGGTTCCTTTTCATCATCATTACAAGAAACAAAAAAAATAAAGAAAACCACAATTAATGTGGTTAAATGAGGTAAAATGTTATTATTTATTTTCATAATATACAGTTCTTTAAATTAATTTATTAAAATGATCCTGTATTTTTGAAACGGGTACTATATTGATCTTAGTATTTTTTATATCCAATCTCTTGCGGTTATATTTTGATATATATATTTCGTTAAAGCCCAGCTTCTCAGCCTCACTTATCCTTTGTTCAATACGGTTAACCGGTCTTATTTCTCCTGATAATCCAACCTCGGCAGCAAAGCATATTTTCTGGTCTACCGGAATATCTTTATTGGAAGATAAAACAGCAGTAACCACAGCTAAATCTATTGCGGGATCATCCACTCTTATACCTCCGGCAATATTCAGAAAAACATCTTTCACACCCAATCTGAATCCGCTTCTTTTTTCAAGAACGGCTAATAACATATTCAATCTTCTCAGGTCAAATCCTGTAGACGAACGCTGCGGTGTTCCATATGCTGCGGAACTCACAAGTGCCTGAACTTCTATCAGCATAGGTCTCATACCTTCTATTGTTGCAGCAACAGAAACTCCGCTCAGGTTCTCATCACGTTGTGATATTAGTATTTCCGAAGGATTTGCCACCTCACGTAAACCTGAACTTTGCATCTCATAAATACCAAGCTCCGATGTGGGACCAAACCGGTTTTTTGTAGCTCTCAGAATACGGTACTCGTAATTTCTGTCGCCTTCAAACTGAAGCACAGTATCCACCATATGTTCCAACACCTTGGGCCCGGCCAGCATGCCTTCCTTGGTAATATGACCAATAAGAAATACCGGTACATCAGTCATTTTGGAATACCGCTGAAACTCAGAAGCACATTCACGTATCTGAGATATGCTTCCTGCCGATGAAGTTATTACATCAGTGTATAATGTCTGTATGGAATCAATTACCAGTACATCCGGACTAAGTTTCTCTATGTACTGAAAAACAGCTTGCGTTGAGGTTTCGGTGAGTATGTAACAGTTTTCATTATGAATTCCTATTCTTTCTGCCCGCATCTTTATCTGCTGCTCACTTTCTTCTCCTGTAACATAAAGGATTTTTGCAACGTTCATTTTTAGCATTACCTGCAGTAATAAAGTCGATTTACCTATACCGGGCTCACCACCTATCAATATCAAAGAGCCGGGTACCAGCCCACCTCCGAGTACCCTGTTAAGTTCTGTATTATTGGTGTTAATCCTTCGCTCTACACTTTTTTCTATGTCCTGAATGCGTTGTGGTCCTTTTTTCTTCTTGGCAGAGGTTATATGGATTCTTTCTTTTTTATCCTCCTTAAGTATTACTTCTTCAACATAGGTATTCCATTCTCCGCATACCGGGCAACGACCTATCCATTTGGGTGATTCCGCACCGCAGTTCTGGCAATAAAAAACAGTTTTGGATTTTGGCATAGAAATAAGAAATATGATCAGATTGAAGAAGTAAAGTTACTTATTTTTAATCTTTTCTTCAATTTTTGTTGTTGAATATCCGGGTAGTAGATCTATCGTTATAATTTTTCCGCCATTATTTTTGACAATATCATAGCCTACAATATCACTTGCATCATAATCACTGCCTTTTACCAACACATCCGGTTGTATGCTATTAATTAAATTATGTGGAGTTTCTTCATCAAACAAAGTCACTGCATCAACAAAATGAAGCGCTGCCAATACAGTAGCTCTGGATTCCTCATTATTTATAGGTCTGCTGTTCCCTTTTATTTTTCTTACTGAACTATCGGTGTTAAGTCCAATTATCAGCACATCACCCTCATCGGCAGCCTCTGATAAATAAGTGATGTGACCTAAGTGCAATAAATCGAAACAACCGTTTGTAAAGACAATTTTTTTCTTCAGGAATCGCCATACGGCAATTTGCCTCATCAGGTTACTTCGGTTGAATATCCTGGAATGAATAACTTCGAGATTTTTCATTATCCTTCTTTTTATGCAAAAATATCATAAAATATGAAAATACACCCAATATAAATACAAGTACTCCCTGTGATGCATGCATCAGGGTTGCCCACGAGGCTGCAGAGGCCTTTGGAACACCGTATAATTCAAATAATACTAAAGATACAAATAAATGATAAGTTCCAATACCCCCGGGTACAGGAGCAACCATACCTAAGCTGCCTATGGCTAAAATTGTTATGGCATCAACAAAAGTCAAACTTGCTGTATCCTTCATGGCGAAAAACACAAAATAAGTCATAAGCAGGTACATTAACCAAATCATAATAGTCCAGAAAAAGAAACCTTCTTTTCTTTTTAATCTTTGTATGGTCTTAAAGCCGTCCATCAAACCCTTAAAAAATTCATGCACTTTATTGTAAAAACCAAGTTGGCGTATTTTCGATAAAAACAATCGATACAAAACAACAATAAAAGCAATCCCCATCAACACACTGAATACAATAATAAATATCAGACTCAGATTATCCGAAAATTTATCATAAATAGGGGTAAATACATATTCATTTACAAATTTTCCGACAAGGTCAAGTTGAAATATTATAACCAAAAATATCATTATTCCCAGTATGATAACATCAAAAACCCTTTCGGCAATCACAGAACCGAACAGGGAATTCAAGGGTATTTTGTCTTTACGGTTCAGTACCCCGCAACGGGCTAACTCACCAATGCGTGGCAAAGCCATATTAGCCAGATAACCTGACATTACAGCATAAAATGTTGTTGATGTTTTGGTTTTGTATCCCATGGATTTTATTAAAATATTCCATCTTACCGCACGTGCAATATGGCTCATGACAGCGAAAATATAAGAAAATAAAACCCACCAGTAATTTGCATGCGAAATCTGATAAAGGACTTTTGAAAGATCAACCTTTCTGAATACAAGCCATAACAGGAATAGCCCAACTAACAGAAAAAATATAAATTTTAATGTTGAAATTAATCTCTTCCTATACAATCTACTTTAATTTATTGTTACTATCAGGAATAATTATTTTTGGTTTTTGTTTTTTCGCTTCCTCAATTTCCATTAATGCATAGGAGGCAATTATTATCAGGTCACCAACGGCTACTTTTCTTGCAGCGGCGCCATTTAATAGTATATCACCAGAATTTCTTCTGCCTTTTATTACATATGTTTCAAACCTCTCCCCATTGGTAATATTGTAAACATGAACTTTTTCATTTTCAAATATATTGGCAGCATCCATTAATTCCTCATCTATTTCAATACTACCAATATAATTAAGGTCTGCACCTGTTACTGTGGCTCTATGGATTTTCGATTTTAATACTTCTAAATACATAACAGTGCAAAGTTACTAAATAATAATTTCATTATCTATCAAACGTACTTCCCCTAAATAAACCGCAACGCAAGCAATATACTCTCTGCCTTTTTCCATTTTATCAACCGGCATTAATGTTTTATAATCTGCAATTTCAAAATATTCAACATCAAACGATTTATAATTATGTATCTGTTTTACAGCCCACATTTTAATTTCTCCCACAGGTTCATGAAAAGCTTTTTCTTTTACTTTTTTTAAGGTTTGATATATAACCGGAGCTATTTGTCTTTGCTCGGGGGTAAGCAATTTGTTCCTTGAACTCATTGCCAAGCCATCTGCTTCGCGAATTGTAGGGCAGGATATGATCTTAACTGCTAATTGATGTTTTTTAACAAGAGCTTCGATAATTTTTAATTGCTGAAAATCCTTCTGCCCAAAATAGGCTTTGTGTGGTTCTATTATATCGAAAAGCTTCTTTACAACTATTGCTACTCCGTTAAAATGCCCCGGCCTGAATTTACCTTCCATTACCTCATGAAGCCTGCCAAAATCATATTCGGTATTGTCCGGTTCAGGATACATCTCCTTTTCATCAGGATTAAATAACAGATCACTCCCTGTTTCTTCAAGCTGCTTGATATCTTTTTCAAGATTCCTCGGATAACACTTATAATCTTCCTGCCGGTTAAATTGTATAGGATTTACAAATATGCTTACAGCAACATAATCATTATCCTGCAAAGCCCTTCTTATTAATTCAAGATGGCCTTCATGCAGTTCTCCCATAGTGGGCACAAAACCTATCGACAGTCCTTTGCACCTGACCTTATCAAGTATTTCCTTAGTCTCTCGAATAGTACTGGTGGTCTTCATTTGTTATTAAATAAGATCTTGTTTTTTACTAATGAATTCACTCACTTCTGATAATATCAAGCATATCTTTCTCAAGTGTGTTGTCGGGATTTTCTATTATTCTTCCTATCTCAGGACCATTCCTGTAAAATATAAAGGTGGGAACCCTTTCTATATCAAGCGGTGAAATATCTATACCTGATGCTTCTTTTTCACGGTCTATACATATCATGTCAACTTTGTCGGTATCATATTCCAGTTCATCCAGAATTTTAAAAAATCTCGGAACCTGTAGTTTGCTATCATGACACCATGTTCCCAGAACGATCCTGATTGTAATGTCCCCAACTTTATTTTCAAGTTTCTCAATAACAGTATTGTCTGTTACGTAGTTTAGCTTTTCACCGTAATAATGATCCCTGTAACTTTCACTTTTCTTCAACCCCTTAACATTACATTTTCCGACAATGATCATATCTTTCGTTTCCGGGTCTTTTACTTCTTTGTTAATCTCCTGTGCATTTAATGATATTATTGCTAATGAAAACAATAATGCGATAATTGATTTTTTCATAATTTTCTTTTTGCTGCAAATTTAAACGAATTTCAAAGTCATTTGTTTTTATTTCTTTTCATCATTAGAAAAATAAAAAATGCCATACTGACCAACTCTGAATAAGAGTTTTCAATATGGCATTAATTAATTGCCTATTCTGTATGGTTTATATTATGAAACTTTGATATCTTTCTTCACAGGTTTTGCTTCTTTCTTCTTTGGTAAAATTACATTAAGAACACCGTTGTGATATTTAGCATCTATCTTTTCTTTGTCAATACTTTCAGGTAGTGTGAATGAACGGCAGAACGAATGTTTGTTAAATTCCCTGAGTACATAATCCGTTTCATTTTCTTTACCGTTTTCATAAGATATCTTTAAGATGTCCTTTTCAACATTGATCTTCAGATCATTCTTATTCAATCCCGGTGCGGCAACATCTATCTCAAATGCACTATCTTTTTCAATGATATTGGTTGCCGGGCTGCAGCAATTACATTCTGATTCTTCACGATCACGGTAAATGTCGCTAAAAATCCGTGAAAGTTCCGGTCTGTTATTCCATTTTATCATATACATTGTTTGTTCCTCCTTTTATTGTTTGTTCTTAAACATCTTAGCTTAATTATTTTCTTTTCAATTTCTGTACCATTGGATTATTCAGATCGAATTCAGATTATTTAATGACATATTGACATTGGTTTTATTTATATATGTCATTGTGGCACATATGCAGCTATTTGCATTTGTGATAAAAGGATTGTGCAGCTCCCTCGTGAATGGCTTAGCGCAAGGCCATCGCTATAATTTCACTCTTGTTTTTAACAATACCATACGAGGCCAATTAATAGGTTGAATCATTCAACGTTATTGGCTCAGCAAATTCGTAATCCGGAATTATACAATACAGACATGTTTTTTACGGATATTGCTAATTATTTAAATATTAGTCAGCTATTAAGGCGCGTGGCGTGAAAATGGGTTGGCCCCGAAGATTCTTTAAAAGTATATGGTTTCAAAATAGGTACAATGATAAGCGAAGGTAAGTCGATGCGGTTTCGTTTTCACAAGATTTTTTTGGTTCGTTTTTTTATCGACTGAAAAAAATGAACATTATTTAATTTGTTCTTTGGCTTGACCCAAAGAACCAAAGGTCAAGGCTGCATATTGCATTGCAAGAAAAACTACGCATGAAATTATCCAATATAATAATAGCTTTTTACTTTATTTATAATTTTTACAAAATATCAAATAAACAATATCACCCGCAATAAAAAAATCTATTAACCAGCTTCATTATTTCTTCTTCATTATGGCCAATATCACTCCGGAGGGTTTTATCATCGAAACTCCTTAAATAATTGATTATCCAATCCAGCATGCTTTGGGTAAAGATGTCGTGTTCCTTGTATATACTTGCTTGTTTCTCGAGAGCTTCAGCAGATTCCCAGCATGATGCAGGTAATTTTGAAAGTTGCTTCATCTTTTCCTCATCCTTGAATATATCTACATCCACATATGTTTTTTCTGCATATTCAAGTGCGTTATTCATTTCCAATCCGTGCCGTGCGGCAACAGTAAGTCCTGCCAGTAAAAGGTGTACATCTGCAGAACCATCCGGACATCTGAACTCAACAGTTTGCTTATCTGAGAAATCAACATTAGAAGGTTCTTCCTGTGGATTGGCATTTCTAATCATATCTTTCTTTGCCGACCATCCTAAAGGAACTCTCACAAGCACCGATCGGTTGCGATCTCCCCAGCATATGTTCGTTGGAGCTTCCTGATTAGGCACAAGCCGGAAATACGAGGTAGGGTTTGTATTCCCAAACGACGTTAGTGAAGGAGCAAGATCAAGGTAACCGGCAATGACTTTTTTTGCAGTGTTGTTTAGCTTACCATTATCTACCATGGCATTTTTACCATCCTTCATAAGCCTTGTGTGAAAATGCATGCCGCTGCCTGCCTTTCCAAGAGTTATTTTGGGCGCAAAGGTTACAGTTACCCCATATTGATATGCCAGTTTTCTCAATATCCATTTTGCAATAAGCAATTGATCAGCAGCATCTTCAACATTGACCGGCGTGAATTCTATCTCATTTTGTTCGTAAATAGCATCTCCCAGACTAAAATTTCCAACCTCCGAATGACCGTATTTAATATTACCTCCTGCACGGGCAATCATTCTCATAGCTTCGGTTCGCAGATCGCCCCATTTAGAAAAGGGACCTGATTCATGGTAACCTTTCTGGTTGACGGCAGGAAACAGATTTTCATGCTCACTGATAACATAATATTCAAGCTCGCCCATGGCTTCAAAAGTATATCCGGTTTTTTCGGTAAGAGTTTTATGAGCTTTTTTAAGTATATATTCTGGAGAGCTTTCCAGAGGATATCCATCTTTGGTATAGAAAGAACACAAAATATCAATCGCAGGTATTTCAGAAAACAGATTCAGAAATGCCGTTTTATACCTTGGTATAACATAAAGGTCGCTCGACCCTGCCTTAATAAATGAAAACAGGCTGGAACCATCCACGCGCTCACCTGTGGATAAAATATTATCGAGATGTTTCTGGTTATTGATAACAAAATTCAGGCTCTTCAAACGCAGATCCCAACCCATATAACGGAAATTCACCATTTCAATATTATTTTCCACGATGTATTTCATGATATCTGCCTTGGTGAAATCTTCCGGCATTTTATTCAGGTATTGCACCAGAGGATTCGGATTTACCTTAATCTGATCTTTCATATACTTGTTTTTTAATTATGAAATAAAAGGAAGGCAAAGGTAATAAAAATAGAACTCTCCTCTCCCTTTTCAGATTAATTCGCTTTTTGTGTTGGTGGAGTGATGTTTGGTATAGTGTTTAGCTTAGCGTACTCGCTAAGCCTTGGCTGGCGAGGACGTTCCGTCCGTGCCTTTATGTTCCGGGCTAAAATTCACTGCTGGCGCGGACATCCCCAGCGATATCGTTTGGCGTAGCGTCCTCGCTACGCCATCGCAATTTCCGTTGGCTGGCGCGGAATTACCCCGTGCCCCGCTTGGCAGAGAACTGAGTAATTAAGGAATTGACAATTATAAATATCTACCTGCACAGTTTCACCTCTTCCGGCGACTGATAATGGATTCCTATCATAAAAACATAGTCATTATCAAACTCAATGCGCAGTGTTCCGTACTTCATCCCATACAGATAGGTATCATCATCGGGCATCATAACAGGGGTTCCGAATTTTGCTTCTATATCTTCCCTGGAGGTTCTTATCAGAGGCGAATTCACAAACTCACCGGTAAAATTGTCCCGCACCTCTATATAATCCCTGTAAGTATAAAAAAAGAAATCATCATCCAGGAAAAACACACCGCCACCGCAATTAAAACTGGTTCCTTCTTCCGATTCCCCGGTATAACAGGTAAAGGCAGTCTTGACCTCTTCGGGGGAAGCAGTTGGTTTGGTGTTGTTCATCTTTCCCTTATAAACATCCAGTTTGAGTGTTGAACAATCGGTTGCGAACTTTGTTGATTTACAAGCAGCTAATCCAAAAATAACTGCAATAATCATTGGAATTAAGAATTTGCTTTTCATTTTGGTTTTTGATTTGGTTAATAAATTTAATTATTTCAATGTTAAGAAAGAATTTGCCATCATTGTTTATTTACCCCCTCTTTAATTGAGCGTAGCAAAACAGAAGGGTACATATTAATCAAATTTCACTTTTCATTAAATCATTTTACAAAATCATGGGCAAGATAACAAAATATTCCAAATTGAGCTGGTGCTATTTTACAATGACTTTCAGTATCACTGCTGTTGGGTACGTCCCCCGCGACATTGTTTGTCGTAGCGTCCTCGCTACGCCATCGCAATCCGTTAGCACAGCAAAGGATACCTGCAACAGAACCAACAAAAAACAGATTCTTTCTAACGCTGGCGCGGACGTCCCGTCCGTGCCTTTATGTTCCGGGCTAAAGCCCTGATATTTATAATTTTATTTAATGTTTTTTACCCCCTCTGTCTCGCTACGCTCAACATCTCCCCCTGCGAGCATAATGGTGCTAACATAGTAAATAAATTACTATCTTTGAAAAAAAATCAGATAGTATGAAACTAAACAGATCGC
>CAZJYD010000034.1:13359-31342 GCA_964550205.1 uncultured Bacteroidales bacterium | reverse complement strand
TAATAGTTGTCATTAGTAGCGTAGCGAGATATCTATCAACATAAATCTCTATACTGCCTTATAGACAGGCGCTAATTAGTAAATGTCTATAAAGTAATAGAAGTATTTATTTCTCCCTTCGATATTTTGCTATTCTTTTATAATGAACGTAACTCCAATTTTCAAACCAACAGTACTTCCGGCACCGAACCTGGCATTAACAGCAAACCTGTCAGTGAAGAAATAACGCCCACCTGCATAAGGCCATGCAAAAAAGCCGTTTGAATGGGTTCCGGTATATTCGTAATTTGTAACATCACTTTCAATAGAAGTATTCCAGATAGAAAATCCTAAGGATATTCCGGCAAACACATCCCAAACGGAGGGTATTCCCATTAATTCGGTAAAATGATAACTGCCATGAGCAGCTACTATAATAATATTGTGTACCCAATCATAATTATAAACTGTATAAATAATATTCTCTCTATCCCTGCTGTATGTGAATTCGCCACCTACAGTAATATTATCGAATATCGCAAAATCAGCACTCGCCCAGAAAGGTATTCCCCAGGTTGTAAAGCCTGTACCACCATTAATTTGTATGCCGCCGGGCTGTAAAGGAACCTGACCATTTACTGTTAATCCCGAACACATTATGGCAATTAATAATACTAGTAATCCTTTTCTCATAATTAAAATTTTTTGGTTACAAAATTAAATTTACTTACTATTTGAACAAAATTAAAAAATTTATTTAGAAACAAAACATCTATTACAATTAAGTCTTTAAAACCTGTTAATAACTCCAGTTTGATTTGCTTTCAATATTACTTTTGATAAATTAACTTTATCCTTAATTTCAGATGTTAACCTTAAGGTTCGGTATGCTAAAAACATCAATCGTATCTATATTCTTGGTCACATTAACAAGTGTGGTATACGGTCAGACTGTCGACTTTTATGCTACGGATGCCTGTTATGGCGACGAAACCACCCTAATCAACTCTTCTACATCAACCGATAGTATTGTTGCTGTATTATGGGACCTGGATGCAGACCTGGACTTCGACGACGGGAGTGGTGATACTGTGACATATAATTTTTATTCTCCGGGATACCACACTGTCGGCATGAAAATCATTACCGATTCAGGTTATTCGAAAGCTAAATATAAACAAATTTATATAGGCTATTTCCCCAAGGCAGATTTTGCTTTTACCAATGCATGTGTTTTTGAAACGACTAAGTTTACAAATCTTTCCTCCATAGAAGAAGGCGAAATTGAAAACTATGTCTGGAACTTTGGAGATGGTTCCGGTGAAAGTTATCTTGAAAACCCATCACATGTTTATAATAGTCCTGATACTTTTAAGGTCACTATGAAGGCAATCTCTGACTTAGGTTGTGAAGATTCCATTATAAAAACAATCAAGGTTTACGATATACCAACAATATCCCTTCAATTTACAGGCGATACGGTTTTTTATGAGGGAGACAGTTTAATTATTAATGTGGTTGGATACTTCGACAGTGTTGTATGGTCAAATGGCTATTATGGAAACACTATAATAATTAAGGAATCCGGATACTATACGGTATGGGTATACAGAGGCAGTTGTTCTAACTCCAAAATAATTCCCGTTACAGTAAAACCCTTGCCTGAATATGGCGTTACAAATGTCATTACACCAAATGGTGATGGCTACAACGACGAGTGGCACATTGCTTTTGTTATCTATAAAGGCCCCTGCGAGGTTCAGGTGCTTAATCGCTGGGGTAATAAGGTCTACTCAAATTCAAATTATAAAAATGACTGGGATGGCACGTATGAGGGTAAACCTTTACAGGAAGGAACATACTATTATATAATTAAATGTAATGATGGTTCCGTACATAAAGGACCTATCAACATAATCAGGTAGGATAATTATATGTTGTTGAAAATAAAAAATATTGTATTATCAATTTTTGCCTGTATGATCTTTACAGGTCAGCTAAATGCCCAGCAAACAACTGTTAATAATCAATATCTTACCAATCCTTATATGTTGTCCCCTGCCTTTGCCGGTTACAATTTTAAGTCTCAGGTCTTCATCGGTTACAGAAAACAATGGACGAAAATGCCAGGTTCACCTCAAACAAGTTTTGCAAATATCGTCCTCCCTATTTGGGAAAAAGTATGGGTAGGCGCTAGCATAATTAGTGATAAAACAAGTATCTATAAAAGTTTTTACGGATCACTTAGTTATACTTACCAATTACAGTTCGCACCCAAACATTTTTTCAGATTTTCCATATGGGGGAGTTTTTTTCAAAACACAATCAATTTAAATGATATCATTGTTGTTGATAAAGATGACCCGTTGTTACAAGACCATACAAAATTAGTGGGTACAGCTTTCAACGCAGGATCGGGATTATTATATCAGAATGAGAATTTAATTCTTGGATTATCAGTTCCTTCCTTATTTGTAAACAATGAAAAATATGCAGTGGATGGAAATAAAAATTTAATAGTAATTGAAAGGCAACTTCTTGCTTTTGGATATTATAAATTTTATCTTGTAAATAACTGGCAAATGAAATTTGGTGGTTTATTCAGGACTACAAAAAACAGTCCTGTCAGCTATGATATTTTTGCCATAGGAACATATAAAAATACGGTCTGGGGAGGTTTATTATACAGGAAAGGAACGATTATTGGCATATCAGCCGGTGGTTACTTGCTCAAGGATATAACCCTTAATTATACTTATGAGTTTCTGAACAATGGATTTACTTCGTATACTTCAGGTACTCATGAGATAACCATTGGTTATAATATTAACCTTGGCAAGAGTGATCACAGGATGGAATATGAACATTACCCGATGATCATGAAATACAATCGTAAATACAGGAAGTAATACCATGATACGACTTAAACTGAACATATTAATTACGTTACTTGCTATTTTAATATCTATACGTACGAACGCACAAGAAGTAGGTGTAAGTTCAGTGACAGTGCGATTTGTCGGTCCCCCTGGCACTTATAATGTAAAAAAGGCTCCTTTGAAATATAATAAGGATTTTGCTTTTGGCATGCACCTCGATGATGGCAATAAAGATATTTATACTCATGCTTTTCCATTTCTGAACGGAGGTACTGTTGAAGGAACTACTTATCCCGGTTTGTTCTATACTGATGGATGTGGTAATGATATTGCCTTTAAAATGAGCTCATCAATTTTTTCCTTTGCTCAGGATACTATCGACTGCCATGATCCTGAGGGACCATATAGTGAGATTAAAGTAACATGGCCTGAGCTTAATGAATTATATAAAAATAATTGGGGTGTTTATAATCATGGTCTGGTCTCAGACATATCTATTGATCCTTATTATACAGTACGCAGAAACCACAGTTATGTAAAGCGTATGATGCAGTCAGCTACTCCTGGTGGACCGGAAATGAAGGTTTTTGTGAATCCCAATGGTGCGGAAAAATTTACAACTCCTGCATTCAATGAAGATTATATTGTTGCTTACAGACAATATTCTTTTGGTGTACCAAGTTTTGATGTTACTGCAGATACAATTGGTGATACAATAAAAATGGGAAGAACTAGCCTGGAAGCAGGTGTTAGCCTTTCTGATATTGTAGATGACATAGCAGCCGCAAGCGTTAATGGTGCTCATCATTTTGGATCTACTTTCAGTCATTCGGTAACCGGTGGTTTCGGTTATTCATTTCCTGTCTTCAGAGCTCATATGAATTATATAGAAGATACTTATGGTAAAGATGGCCAGGATAATGTATGGATGGCAACAGAAGAAGAAATACTGGAATACCTGATGAACAGCGAAGATATAACAATTGACACACAATTAATTTATACCGACCTTATCATCACTTTTGATGGTACGCTCAGAACGGATTTCAAATACTACGCACTTTCATTAGTAGTTGATGCTGATCAAAATATCGATACAATATTTATTGATGGCGGCACATCATATTCTTTTAACGGATTAGGTAATGACACTGCATTAATAAATCTTGAATGGGATGGTTATGTACGTGTAGCCGACACAGTTAATGCCGAAAAATATGTAGGAATTGCCGAGCAAACTGAACAGCAACCCGACTGGAATATTGCAATGGATTATGTTGAAATGATTGCCCCCGGTCCTACTAAAGAAGAATTCAGAGATAGATTATGTGCAATTCCCGGAATACAATATCCTTCGGGTTATTGTTTTTGCACAACACATGCCGGCCCTGATACAACATTATGTGAAGGCGAATGTGTTACATTGACTGCTGAGAAAGGAGATATCTATATCTGGAGTACGGGTGATTCCACCCAAAGTATATATGTTTGCCCTGACTCAACAACAGATTATTATGTTACCGTATTTAATGATGTAGGCTGCCCGGCAACGGATACGGTTACTGTAACAATAGTTCCTTTACCCGAAGCTGACGCAGGAAATGATACAACCGTTTGCAGTGGGGATTGCGCAACACTCACAGCCACAGGTGGAATAGAATATTTCTGGAGTACAGGTGATACAACTCAAAGTATTGAAACATGCCCTTTGGATACAACTGAATATTTTGTAACAGTTACAAATGTGTACGGGTGTTCTTCGGATGACAGTGTTACGGTTAATGTAATTGAATCGCCTGTTGCCAATGCAGGTGATGACACAACTATCTGTTATGGTGACTGCGCCATGCTGACTGCATCGGGAGGTATTTCATATTATTGGAATACAGGCGACACAAACCAAAGCATACTTGTTTGCCCTTTAGATTCCTCAGTTTATTATGTTACAGTTTATAGTGCTAACGGATGTGATGACACAGATTCAGTTAATGTCTATGTTAATCCACTCCCTCAACCGGATGCAGGAAACGACACATCCATCTGTCAGGGTGATACAGCCATCCTGACAGCTACAGGAGGTATTTCTTATTACTGGAGTACCGGTGATACTACTCCAACAATAAAGGTTAGTCCCCCTGATACAACAGAATATTTTGTTACCGTAACCAATCAGTACGGCTGTTCAGCTACAGATAGTGTTATGGTTTATATTTTCCCAACACCAAATCCGTTGATAAACAGCGGAACCGATACAACAATTTGTGATGGTGATTGTGCGGTTTTAAGCATTGATACTGGTAATAATATACTATGGAATACAGGTGATACTGTGGCAAGCATTACAGTTTGTCCTGACACCGACAGTATGTATTATGTTACTGTTACCAATGAATATAATTGTTCAGGAAGCGATACAATTATGGTTTATGTTCAGCCCCTTCCGGATGCGGATGCAGGTTCTGATCAAATGATCTGTCTTGGTGATTGTGTTACATTAACTGCTTCCGGAGGGACATCTTACATCTGGGATCATGGCGATAGTACAGCGACAACAATAGTATGCCCGGAAGAAACCACTTATTATTATGTAACGGTTTTTGATGATCTGGGTTGTTCTGCCAGAGATAGTGTGGAAGTTATCGTAAGACCTGTTCCTGAAATTACTTTAACGCCTGATACCGGCGTATGCATTGACGGTTGCATTACTCTTGTCGCAAGCGGTGGCACTTCCTATTTGTGGAGTACAGGAGATACAACCTCAGAAATTACCGTTTGCCCGGAAATGAACACAAGATATTATGTTGAAGCATTTAATGAATACAACTGCTCCGCCAGAGACAGTGTATCAGTATTCATATTCCCTGATCCCGAACCCAAACTTCCTGATGATACTGTAATATGTGATAACGAATGTATTACACTTACATGCCAGGAAGGAACTGAGTTTTTATGGAGCACCGGCGACACAACAAAAAGTATTGATGTCTGTCCCAATGAGCAAACAAAATACCTGGTTTCGGTAGTCGATGAGCATGGTTGTAAAGGAAATGATTCCATTACTATTGGTGTAAAACCGGCAACCGATAATTATATTTACAACCTGTTGCCTGCATTCTGCGAGAATGAAGATAGTGTCAGGTTATATGGTTATCCTGGTGGAGGTTACTTCTCTGGACCCGGTGTAATTCCTTACCAGGATGATTACTATTTTTTCCCGGATAGTGCAGGAACAGGAAAAGTACCAGTTGTATATGTTTATCTTAATGAATTGGGGTGCACAAGCTATGATACAGCATTTGTATCAATATATCCCATGCCCGAATTAAATATAGGCAAAGACACAACCGTTTGCAACAATAAACTGTATACACTGGATGCAGGACCTGATTATGACTTTTACCTATGGTTTGACGGAAGTATTGAACAAGCAGTAACATTTTATCCGGGTAAATATGGAACAGGAGAAAAAATGTTTGATGTTATTGTCACTAAGGATGGTTGCACAGGTTATGATGATATAACTCTCAATATTATAATTTGTAATCCTGGTATAAATGACTTAGATAAAGAACCGGATATCTGTATTTCACCAAATCCGGTAACTGAAAAATTATTTATCTCAATAAATAATAATCAGAATGATATTAAATTAGAAATAATCAACATAAAAGGTGAAATAGCTTTATCAGGTATAATCAAAAAATGTAAATACAAGAATTGCACAAAAATATTTGATGTTACCCGACTTCAAAAGGGATTGTATATAGTCAGGCTTTTCAGCGATGAATTTATCAAGGTCAAAAAATTGATCGTTAATTGATATAATTAAATATCTTTTTTTTCACCCCTCAAAATACTAAATTTGCAAACGGTTTATCAAATTCTGTGATTATGGCAAAAGTAATCGGCATGGGTAATGCATTGGTAGATATTATGACAAAGCTCGATCATGATGAATACCTGAATAATTTTCGTCTTCCAAAAGGCAGCATGACATTGGTGGATGAAATACTCTCAAACACAGTATCTCTGGGTACAGAACATCTCGAACGCATTCAGTCTTCAGGAGGTTCTGCAGCCAACACTATACACGGCCTTGCTAAACTAGGTGTGGAAACAGCTTTTATGGGTAAGGTGGGTAAAGATGAATTCGGGGATTTCTTTAATGAGGACCTTGTAAAAAATAAGATCGATCCCAAACTGTTCTTTAGCGATAATATGCAATCAGGAAAAGCAATTGCCCTAATAAGCCCCGATTCGGAAAGAACTTTTGCAACATACCTTGGTGCTGCCGTTGACCTGTCAGAAAAAGACCTTAAACCTGAACATTTCAAAGACTATCAGTATTTTCATATAGAAGGTTATCTTGTTCAAAACCATAAACTCATTGAAAAGGCAGTAAGAATTGCAAAAGAAAACAATCTGATTGTTTCTCTCGATATGGCAAGTTATAATATTGTAGCAGAAAATCTTGAGTTCCTTAAATTACTTATCAATCAATATGTGGATATTGTTTTTGCTAATGAAGAAGAAGCTAAATCTTTTACAGGACAAGAACCTGAAGAGGCTGTGAAAATAATATCTTCAATGAGTAAAATAGCCGTTGTAAAAACAGGACCCAAAGGATCATTGATAAAAAGTGGTGACAGCCTCCATGAAGTCGGAGTGATTGATGTAAACAGCATAGATACAACCGGCGCCGGTGATCTTTATGCATCGGGTTTCATCTATGGACTCATTAATGAATATCCTCTGGATAAATGTGGTGAAACAGGAGCCATATTAGCAGGAAAAGTTATTGAAATTATTGGCGCTAAAATGAATAATACACACTGGCAAAATATAAAAGAACTTATCAAAAATCCATAAAACGATCTGTAATTATTCTGGGCAAAAAAACCTGAATAGAAATTTCTATATTTTATCAGTTTTATTAAATAACTAAGTTATTTTTTAACCTTTAATTAAATCATATTTTGTATCTTGCGCCACTTTATAACTAAAAGAATAATATACTATGAAAAAAATTTGCTTGTTAATTGTAACGACTTGTTTGCTGGTAGGTTCAGCATATACGCAATCAATTGAAATGACTTATAACTTTGATCATCCTGAATATATCACTAATGATGAAGGATACACGGAGTTGATATTTCACGGTTCACCAAATTATAATAAAGAAGGAGATCCACTGATCCCTCACTTTGGATGTGAAGTTTTATTACCTGTTGGAACTTCTGTTGATAACATTGAAATAGTCTCTGCAGAATATTCGAAGGTAATAGATAATATAAAAATAAAACCTGCTTCCAAAGAATTTCCAATATCAGTAGGGGCACCAAAAGATTATAAGGTAAAACCAAATCCCGAGATCTATAATTCCGATAAGCCTTATCCCGGTAATATTATTTTAAACAAAAACACACAGTTTTTGTGTGGACACTCAATTGGATTATTTACAATATGTCCTCTCAAATATATACCTGCTGAAAATTCAATCCAAATACTCAAATCAATAACAGTAAATATTAGCTTTACAAAGGATGCAAAAGCAGAAAATGCTTCTGCCTTTCTTCGAACAAATACACAGATAAAAAGCAGACTTAATTCAATCATTGATAACCCTGACGAACTTGATAAATACACATACACTAATTACAGGGATAATGATGAAAATGACATCTTATTAATTACAGATAAATCATTAATAGACTATTTTAATGATTATGTTTCTTTTAAAGAAAGTACAGGTTTTATAGTTGATGTAGTAGCAACTGAAGATATATATAATGATTATAGCGGTGCTGATGAACAGGAAAAGATAAGAGAATGTATTATAGATTATTATCAAAATTATGAAACTTCTTATGTGATTCTTGGAGGAGATTCCGATCCTGTTAATTCTGATGAAGACCTAATTCCACACCGTGGTTTTTACTGTGAGGGAGAATATGATATCCCTTCAGATATGTACTACTCATGTTTGGATGGTTCATGGAACGATGACGGAGACAACAGGTGGGGTGAAGTAGGAGAATATGATATCTATTCCGAAGTTGTTATAGGACGCATTTGTGTGAATGACTCTACTGAGATAAGCAACGCAACAAACAAGCTTGAATTGTACCAGAATGAACCTGTTACTGATGATATTGAAAAAGCATTAATGGTTGGTGAAATACTGAATGATAGTCCTCTTACCTGGGGCGGTACATATAAGGATGAAGTCGCCGATGGCTCTTCCAATCATGGAATCACAACCACCGGTGTATCCGATAATTTCACAATAAGTTATTTATACGACAGGGATGGAAACTGGGGCCGTAATGACATTTATGATCAGTTTAACAATACCGGTGTTAACTTGCTTAATCATCTTGGCCACTCAAATGTTACTTATAACATGAAAATGTATAATGATCATCTTACAACAACTAATTTTCAGAACGACGGAATAAACAGAGGTTATGTAATCGGCTACTCTCAGGGATGTTATAATGGCTCTTTTGATAACAGGAAATCGAACGGCGGTTATACAGAAGATTCTTTTGCAGAGAAGTTCCAGGCACTTGAAACCGGAGAAGTAGCGTGCATTGCCAATTCACGTTATGGATGGTATTCACCGGGTAATACAAACAGTTCTTCCCAGTTTCACGACAGGCAATTCTACGATGCAATCTTTGGTGAAGATATCACGGAAATCGGAAAAGTAAACAGTGATGCCCAGGGTGATAATGCACCATATATGGACGGCTGGTCATTGATGAGATGGGTTGTTTATGAAGCCAATCTTTTCGGCGATCCTTCAATGGATATTTGGACAGCCCAACCAACAGATATTGTTGCAACTTATCCTCCATCAATACCTTTGGGCTCAAGTCAGATCACAATACAAACCGATGCAGCACATGCAAGGGTTGGTTGTACACAAAATGATAGTCTAATCGGTAGAGGAATTACTGATGAAGATGGCGATATCATTCTTAATTTCTTTTCACCAGTTGCACAAACAGATATTATAAAATTGTCAATAATTGCTCATAACAGAAACAGACTTATGGATTCCATTTATGTCGTCGATGATGAACCTTTTGTTATCTATGATGATCATCTGGTTGATGACAGTAGCGATAACTGTAACGGTTACTTGGACTATGGAGAATCAGCATATCTCACAATCGACATGAAAAATGTTGGAAACAAACCGGCCTCAAATGTAGATGTAACCATCAGTACAACCGACAGTTGTGTTGTCTTAACAGATACAACTGAGTCCTATGGTGATTTTGATCCTGAAGAGATCAAATCAGTACCCGATGGTTTCGCATTGGATGTTAAAAACTTTATTCCCGATGATCATACTGTTATGATTAAGATCGAAGCCGAAGGAGATACTTCATGGATTAGCTATCTAAATACAAATGTTTACGCTCCCGTATTATCCTCAGCATCCATTATGGTAGACGATACATTGAATGGTAATGCAAATGGAAAAATGGATCCCGGAGAAACAGTTGATGTTTATATTCAGTCTTTAAATATCGGTCATAGTACTGCAGTTGAAACAAATGCTTTTCTTTCAACAACTTCGGATTACATCACCATACTGGATAGTGAATACTTACTGGATACATTAAAACCCGATTCTGTTAAAGAAGCCATATTCACTTTGGAAATATCCGAAGATATGCAGTACGGATCGTTTGCCGATTTCAATTACCAGCTTATATCAGGACCATATGAATACGAAAATACCTATAGTTGTAAAGTGGGATATGTTATTGAAGATTGGGAATCCGGCGATTTCAGTATATTTGATTGGGTACATGCAGGTAGTGCTCACTGGACAATTTGTGAAAATGACCCGTTTGAAGGTGCTTATTGCGCTCGCTCTGGAGAAATACATAACAATGAAACATCGCGTATTATGATGCTCGTTGATGTTATGAATGATGACAGCATCTCGTTTTACAGAAAGGTATCGAGTGAACCGGAATATGATTTCCTGGAATTTTATATTGATGCAAAAATAGTCGGAAGCTGGGCAGGTGAACAGGATTGGGAACGCGTTGCATTCCAGGTTTTGGAAGGTGAGCATCTGTTCCAGTGGGAATATGACAAAGATCAGTATGTTTCAAACGGAGATGATTGTGCATGGTTGGATTATATAAGTCTTCCCTCGTCAGAAACATACTTTGTGGGTGTTGATAATTTTATTGCTAATGAAAACAATCATAGTCTGAATGTATTTCCGAATCCATTTAGTGATCGTATTTTTGTTGTGCTCAATCTTGAAGAAGCGTCCGGTGTCATTGCAGAAGTTTACGATATCAACGGAAGAAAGATCAAAAGCCTGGCTAATAAAGAATTAAATCCCGGAACACATAAATTCGAGTGGTACGGTCGCAATGATAATGGTCATAAAGTAAATACGGGAATTTATTTCCTTAAAGTGATCACAAATAATGATTCATTTACTGAAAAGATAATGCTGTCGTATTAGTGTTAAATTTTTAGTGCACATTAGTGTCATGCCAAGTAAACTATGACAGTTTTTTAGCCCCTCTGTCTCGCTACTCTCGACATCTCCCCCTGCGAGAAGGGTGAGAAAAAGAGGGGGTACAATAAAATATAATTACAAATTTACTCTTGACTTATAACATTAGAGGGTATTTCAAAAGTTTAAAATAGTGAGGTATTTTCTATAATATTACTTAGTGAAACTTTGTGTGTCCTTTGTGATCCTTTGTGGTTCAATCTTTTATGATTTACCACAAAATCGCTCAATCCGCCAGCTGGCGGACACGAAGGTGCACAAAGACTTTTGAGACACCCTCTGATTCTTAAAAATTCAATCCAAAGCCGAAAGCAGCAATGTAATTGATGATCTTGCAAGACATATCTTTTCATCACATGCTCCGTAATAAAGCAAAAAATCACCGTTTTCACGAACTATCATGCCATCTGAGAAAATTACGTTATTTACAAACCCCTTTCTTTCATATTCCGTTTCAGGTATCATCACAGGGTCTTTAGATTTGGCAATGACCTTTGATGGATCATTAAGATCAAGTAATAATAAACTAAGTGAATATACTTCATCATTGTAATGCCGGTTTGTACCCACACCATGATATAAAACCAGCCAGCCTTCTTTCGTTTTTATTGGAACCGCAGAAGCTCCTGTTTTAACATTATTCCATAATGAATCCTCAGGCCTCAGCAAACAGTTATGATTACCCCAATGTATTAAGTCAGGTGATTCGGCATACCATACTGAAGACCTTCCAAAATCTCTATTAGACGGCCTGTGCAATGCAATATATTTATTGTTTATCCTTTCCTCAAATAAAACCACATCTTTATTATCCGGTGGAAAAATAATACCTTCCCTCCCTACCTCTTTAAAATCTTTTGTTGATATAAGACCTGTAACAATACCATCTCCTGATACGGCTGTATAAGTAATATAAAATACACCATCAATTTTACTGATCCGGGCATCTTCCACCCCATAAAGCTCGTAAGAAGTTTGAGGAGTAATAAACGGTTCTTTCTCAATTTTAAAATTAATACCGTCCTTGCTTCTTGCAAGAACAAAATAACTTAATGATGTTAAATATTTTTTACCTCTGTAGGTGATTACACGTCTGTCATCAATATGCAATTTAGGATCATCCTTTTTAATATTTATTATATGCGATTCGGTCATCTCATCAACCTCATGATAATAATAAACATTTATTGAGTTTTCATCCGCATTTATTGTTTCTGATACCCTTATCAGTAAAATTATTTCATCATTTAAATGTGTAACGCCCGGATTAAACGTTCCGAGTATTTTACCATTTTTGAATAATGGCTTTAGATGTGCGGGCGTAATTACAGGATTATTCCGGTAACGCTTAAAAGTTTGTTTCATTAATATTTATTTTAATGAATAACTTTGCGAAAATAATTTTTTTAAACAGATGAATGGATTTTATGTTTTATGTTTTTTAATTCTCCTTGGTTTAATAACTAACGCACAGGATAAGATCCTGCTGAGATTACCTGAAAATTTTCCCCAAATAGAAAAAGATTTTTATATTTCAAATGTTTTTGAAAAAAGGGAAATTACCGATAATATAGGATACATATACTCAGGTGAAGACAACAAGGAAATCAGTATTGGTATTGAGAACGGACTTATCCCATCCTTAAAAAATTATTTAAACAGCATTTTACCAGCTGATGCTGAAAAAACATCCATAGTTCTTGTGATAAATAAAATATCACTGAAAGAAAAAATAATAGATTCATCCGATTATCTGGTAAGCAATATTGATATTGATTTCTTTAATGATAATAATAATACTCTCACCAAATTATACCATTGTAAAACTCATAATGAGATCTCTTCATCAAATGTTGAACGGGAACTTGTTTATATTTTTTGCGCAACTATTAATGAATGTCTTAAAGAGTTTTCAGATTCCGACTGGAAAAAACTTATATATAGTGCAAAAAACAAAATCGACGAATCTGAAATATCCGCTGAAGAAAAAAGAGCAGAAAACAAGGATAAGCCACAAAGAAGTATCGATGAGATTGAGGCCAGTTACAAAAGAATTATAAGATATCATTTTAATGTTTTTACAGGTTATTCATACTGGA
Organism: uncultured Bacteroidales bacterium; assembly: GCA_964550205.1. Lineage (GTDB taxonomy): Bacteria > Bacteroidota > Bacteroidia > Bacteroidales > JAIOZK01 > JAIOZK01. The sequence continues at coordinate 17,828 of CAZJYD010000034.1, read as the reverse complement.
ATTTACCTGTTAATGGTGACATTTCGGAACAAGGCCGGGAATTTATGGATGATTTAAAATTGGGAAATATCTTTGGTGCCGATGCCTGCTATTTTCTCACTCCCCATTATGGTGTTGGCATCAGGTATTCTCAAATACATCATAACTCAATGGATGTAAACTGGCTTTATAGATTCGACAGCATTAATTTTTATAGTCTTTATAAGAAAGATATTAAGTTCAGATATGTTGGGGCGGTATTATGCGGAAGAACATTCATATTTAATAATAAAGTTATGTTAACGCTTAATGTATCTCCCGGATGGATATGGTACGATGAATATTTCGCTTTTTATGTTTATTATATAGAGACAAAGGAAAATGCTTTTGCTATAAATGTTGGTGCAAGTGTTAATGTGGAAATCAGTGAAGGTATTTCTATCGGGATTGGTGCTTCTTATGATCACGCAAGGCTGGAAGGTGTGAACTTTCCATACGTTCAGAAGAAACTCTCTCCTACAAATAACGAAATTAATCTTGATCACATGAATGTGTTCTTTACCCTGAAGGTATTCAGATAGATGATTCAATGGAGTAATGGAGTGATGTTTGCCTTCAGAATCCGCTGATAAGCAGAGAAGGCAGGGTAATTAATAGTAATTGATGGTAATTGATAGTAATTGATAGTAATTCATTGTAATTTGTTGTAATTCAATAGTCATTCATTGTCATTAAGTAGGCATTTAATTTTTATTTAGTAGAGATTATTTGAACAATCTGATTTTTACCCAAATAAAAATCGAACAATCGAGCATAAACATTTTTTAACCTCCTAACGAATTCGGAGAAGTCGCATTATTGTCGCATCATAACCTCAGTTCCCATTCGAAGGAGAATTCAGGGGGATGTCACAAATCACACTATCGTCAGATCAGAACCCATTTAAATCCATCGTAACAGTTGGTATCAGCAGCAAAAAACCAAGAATTATAAGAACTACCATTATCGGTGTAATCCATCTTACCCATTTTTCATATGGTATTCTTGCAACACCCAATACTCCTATTAATACCCCTGAGGTGGGTGTTATCATATTTGTAAATCCGTCTCCGAACTGAAATGCCATTATGGTTGCCTGCCGGGAAACATTGATAAGATCAGAAAAAGGAGCCATTATAGGCATGGTAAGTGCAGCTTTGGCAGAACCCGAAGGGATAATAATATTTATTAATGTTTGAATAATATACATAACTCCAATAGATCCTATCCTTCCAACATTTTTCATCGATTCAGAAACATAATACAATAATGTATCGGTTATCTTACCATCATTAAGTATGATAATAATTCCTCCTGCCAGGCCAACAACCATGGCGGCAGGCATAATATCCTTTACTCCGTCGATAAATAAATTCGTTATTTTATTCGGTGACCTGTTCATAGCAAAACCACTAAAAAGGCCCATTGCAAAAAATAAAGTTGCTATTTCCATTATATACCAGTCATAGCCCATTACCCCTACAATGAGGAAAAGTATCGTAAATATCAACAAATTAAAAACGAAAAAATGCACTGATTTTATTAGCAAGGGTATACCGGTTAAGGCAAATAATCCTGCCAGAACAGGGAGTATCGGAATTATCACAGATGCATTCCCAACACTCAATTCTGATTGGGGAAGCAGAACAGAATATATTATCATAACGGTCTGCAGTATCCCATAGGTTATCCATGCTGATTTTGGTGTATGGTATTTTATATCTGATCCATCCGAAGCATTTTCTTTTCTCCAGTACTTATCATTTTCATACACTATTGATGACTTTGGCTTCTTCTTGACTTTTTTAGCATACCGCAACACATACGCAATTCCGACAATATTGATTATTATCCAGCAAATAAACCTGTACTCAATCCCGGAAAATAAGGGCACACTGGAAAGTCCCTGAGCAATACCTATTGTAAAAGGATTCAGCATTGCACCTGCAAATCCCAATCCGGCAGCTACAAAGCACAGGCTCACCCCCACTATAGAATCATACCCCATAGAGATAGCCAGTGGAACAAATATTATAATGAATGCAATGGTTTCTTCACTCATACCGAACACTGCTCCAAACAAACTAAACATTAACATGATAAGTATCATGATAATGTTATCCACACCAAGAAACTTAATTGCTTTATATCGTTCAAACTTGCGTGTGACCTTTAGAAATGAGAAAATAGCAACATCAATGGCTTTGCTGTCATTCATGATCCAGAATGCACCTCCAATAAGTAATATGAAAACTATGATAGCTGCCCTGTCAACAAAGCCGTCAAACAGAGCGGAAAATATCTGCCATGTCTGAGGCTGATTATCAACATAATTAAATGAGCCCGGTTCGATAACTTCCATGGTATTGCCATTAGGCAAAACTTTATCAACCCTGTTGAATTGACCTCCTGGGACAAACCAGGTACTTATTGCGGCAATAATAATTATTGAAAAAATAATAACATAAGTATGGGGAATCTTTCTTTTTTTAAGCATATATTAAAAGTTTAAATCCTAAACCTCATTAAAACTTTTCATCATATTCTGTCCAAAGTTTATCGCCCAGTTCCCAGGCTTTCTTCACTACTTTATTTCCCCATTCATTAGTATACTCGGTTAAAAACTCTATTGATCTTTTTGGGCTTTTTTTATAGAGCTGATGGGCTTTCTTATCAATATTTTCTTTATTCAGAAACAACTCTGATTGCCAGGGTTTCCAAACTTCTTCTATATCCCATCGCATATCGCCCCATCTTTGACATGCCAGGGTACCAAGTCTGTTGAAAGCCCACCAGGCCGATTCTCTTGAGTACCCGTTTGGTCTTCCGGGTGTTTTATACGGCTCCGGCAGATCAGTAACACCGCAATATACAGGTATATATATTGATGTTGCTACATTATCCATTGCCAGCCAAACAATACCACCTATCTGATCAGGTAAATAATTGCGGCATTGTATTATAGTTGCATACATTGTATACCATCGGGCAATTGTTCTTTCTCCGCGCCAGCCCCAGCCTCCGTTAATTTTAAAGAGTTTATTTGCATCATAGGGCATCTGAGGATTAGCCAATGGAGAGATAACTGTTTTTCCATCTTCATCCGTTACTGTAAAAAACCTGGTCATATCAAAAGGAGTACCTTCGTAATAATCCTTAAAGATGGTTACCAGCTTTTCAAGAGTAACCAAAGTATCGGGTTTAACAGAAAAAGGATAATTTTCGGCATTGGGATCCAAATGCATGGAAGGAGCAACCATATCAAATACTCTCCACTCCCTTCTTCTTGCTGCAAGGGATGTACGACTCTTTGGGGCATAAGCATAGCAAAACCTGAAGTCTTCTTTCGAATTACACCATCCCGAATCAAGAGCCATATCATAAACATTCTGCGAAGCCATAAAAAAATCAGGGTTGTCAAGATCAATTTCCATTATCCTGGAAGCATTGGCATTAACAGAAACATGCTCATCGGGAACTCTTTGGGCAGCCCATATAGAACCGGTTTTTCCCTTGCCAGATCCAACGATCTCCAGATGCCAGACTTCATTCTTATCCGCAACAGTAAGGCATTCTCCATAATCTATCCAGCCGTATTTTCCAGTTAATTCACCGGCAAGCTTTATTGCCTGGCGTGCCGTTGTACACCTCTCTACCATAAGCTGACAAAGACGCTGGCAATCGATAAGACCGGAATCAGATTGCAGGCAACTTCTGCCACCGAAAGTGCTTTCACCAATTCCAAGCTGATGATCATTCATACATGGATATGCAGTATTTAGATATCCATATGTATGTTCTACCTGTGGAATTTCACCTGTCTTTACATGAGAATATGTAGGCATTGCCGTTGTGTCACAGGAGGCTCTTTTGTATAATATTGTTTTCTCTCCTTTTTTATGATCTTTCGGTGGAATGATATCCATCCACGACCTTGTTCTGTGGCTGTCATCTGTATGAGAAGTAATAACCGACCCGTCATAGGTGGCAAGATTACCTGCCGTTATTGATGTACAACCATCAGGGAAATCACCTTCCCAGTCACTCTTGCTTTGTCCTGTTAAAAGTATTGGAATTAGCAATGTAATTACACCGACAAGAAAAAAATTGATTTGTTTCATATTTTCGCCTTTTTTATTAATGTTTAATTCTGGCAAAAATAAAAATTTAGCGGATACTGAAATTGTAATATCCTCAATATTCCTTATCAATGTGTTTCCACATGGTACTATTTAAAAAACCAGCACAAGTATATTATACCCTTGTTCAGCTTAGCGTACTTGTTTGGCATAGCTTACTTGTTTGGCGTAGCGTCCTCGCTACGCCATTTCAATAGATGTGTTCAGTGCAACACTTGTTCAGTATAGCGTACTTGTTTGGCGTAGCTTACTTGTTCGGCGTAGCGTCCTCGCTACGCCATTTCAATAGATGTGTTCAGTGCAACACTTGTT
>CAZJYD010000034.1:0-13259 GCA_964550205.1 uncultured Bacteroidales bacterium | reverse complement strand
CTTACTTGTTCGGCGTAGCTTACTTGTTCGGCGTAGCTTACTTGTTCGGCGTAGCTTACTTGTTCGGCGTAGCGTCCTCGCTACGCCGTATACTATCTATACCAATTAAATTTAAATTAAAAAGCCCAAACCAACTTGTTCGGCGTAGCAAAGGCGCTATATCAAAAAAAACAAACCAATTGCTTGGCGTAGCGAAGACGCTACGCCATTACAACAACTATGTTCAGTGCAGCGTCCATGCTACGCCAACACAAAACTCTGGCAAATTAGAAAAAAGGAAATCTACCTCCTCAACATAACGTCGAATTCGGCAGGTAAAACAATCTAACCTGACTCCGCTGAAGCTTCGTCAGGTATAATCCATAACCCTTTCTTAACCGCAAATTAATTACCTTGTAATTTCTTATCATTTGATTTTTTTTCAACTTTGTACTTGACAAATAAATATAAATTGAGTAATATTGTAACTCAAATATAGATATAGAGTATAAATCATATAAATTAATTACTCTTAATAAAAAAATTACAAAATTGTTAGATGCATTAGTCACATCAAAGACACGTCTTAAGCTGCTTCTGAAGTTTTTTCTAAACAGCAGTGCAAACTCCTATCTTAGAAGTCTTGCAAGTGAGTTTGGTGAATCCACCAATTCCATTCGTGTTGAATTGAACCGTTTTGAAGAAGCAGGACTTCTTAACACCTATCAAAATGGCAATAAAAAAATGTTCAGGGCAAACATTTCTCATCCTCTCTACCCGGATATTAAAAACATATTGATGAAACATATTGGCATAGATAAGATAGTAGATAATGTTATTAAAAAGCTCGGAAAAGTTAAAAAAGTATTTATATCAGGCGATTTTGCCAGAGGTATTGATAATAAAATAATTGATCTTCTTTTTGTAGGGAATAATATAAATAAATCATTTTTAATTGAATTGATTGAAAAGGTTGAAAGGAAAATAAACCGTAAGATCAGGTATGTTGTATTTAATGAAAATGAATTCAGGGAATATAAAGAAAACAATAAAGACTTAAAGCATTTGCTTATATGGGAAGGATAAAACCATTAACAACAAAGCAAACAAAGCATTGGTATGCTGTATACACCAAATCCAGAGCTGAGAAGAAGGTAAAACAATTTCTTGATGAGAAGGAGATAGAGTGTTACTTACCTTTGGTAAAGAAATTGAGGCAATGGAGCGATCGTAAAAAATGGGTATATGATCCTTTGATAAGGTCTTATATTTTTGTGAAAATTTCAGACGACAGGGAATATCTCAATGTACTGGATACCGATGGGGTAGTCTGCTTTATCACATTTGAAGGAAAAGCAGCTAAGATACCAGATAAGCAAATAAATGATATCAAGTTATTACTTGCATCTGAAAAAGAGCTTGAAGTAACGCATGAGAATTTGGAACCCGGGATGGACATAGAAGTCATTGCGGGTCCTTTGAAAGGATTGGAAGGGAAATTACTGGAAATACATGGAAAAAATAAAGTAAAGATTGAAATAGAAGCAATAGGGCAATCCATATTGGTTGAGATTGCAACTGTGTATTTGAAGAAAGTTAAACGCGAATTTGTGAATATAAAAGACAAGTGATCGGATGACTCAGAGTCATCCGATCACTAAACACAAATTCATTGTTCCATTGGTAAATGGGACTTAGGAGGCGGAGCTGTGAGCGCTACTTCCTTAACAATAGTTGTTTAGCGAAAATTTGCCTAATTCGTGAAAATTCGCGGACCATTAAACAGATATATTTCTTACTAAAATAATATGGAGAAAATCCTCATCACCGGCACAGCCGGCTTCATTGGTTACCACACTGCCTTGAAATTTCTTGAGGAGGGCTATAATGTAGTTGGCCTGGATAATATCAACGATTATTACGACATCAATTTGAAGTATGGTCGCCTCGCAGAAAGCGGGATTACTGAAGAATCTGAAGTAAACTACAGTCTGGAAATAGTAAGTAAGTATGCTGATTCCCGTTCATACTACCAACCACCTCCCGATAGTTATCAGGATACCAACTACCAACCTAACCCCCATCCCGCAACAATAAAAACAATATCAGATAAATCAATTTTTGATTATGGTTCTGTATATCAATCAAACAAACACCCAAACTACTACTTTATCCGTATAGCTCTTGAGGATTATGAAAGCCTGCAGGAATTATTTATAAAAGAAAAATTTGATATTGTGGTTCATCTGGCTGCACAGGCAGGTGTGCGTTACAGCCTTACAAATCCATTTACTTATATTGATTGTAATATCAACGGACATATAAATATTCTGGAAGCCTGCCGCCATAACAAAATAAAGCATTTGGTTTATGCTTCCAGTTCAAGTGTTTATGGATCAAATACAAAAATGCCTCTTTCAACATCCGATAATGTAGATCATCCTATCAGTCTTTATGCTGCCACCAAAAAATCAAATGAGCTTATGTCGCATACTTATAGCCATTTATATGATCTGCCTATTACCGGATTAAGATTCTTTACTGTATATGGACCTTGGGGCCGTCCCGACATGGCGCTGTTCCTTTTCACAAAAGCCATGCTCGAAAACAAACCTATAGACGTATACAACCATGGTGAAATGTGGCGCGACTTCACATATGTGGATGATATTGTTGAAGGCGTTTACCGTGTAACCTTCCATTCCGGGGTTTTAAACAATAAACACAAAACACTAAACATTAAACAAACCTTAAACCTTGAACTTCAAACTATAAAATACAAAATCTACAATATCGGCAATTCTTCACCAGTTAAGCTGACAGATTTCATCAAGGCTATTGAAAAAATACTAGATAAAAAAGCTAAAATGAACATGATGGATATCCAACCCGGCGACGTTCCAAAAACATGGGCAGATACCAGCGATCTGGAAGAAGATGTTGGATATAAACCCAATACGCCGGTTGAAGTTGGTGTTGGAAGGTTTGTTGAATGGTATCGCAGTTATTTTGGAACGTAGAAAGTAATGATTAGAAAGTAGATAGTAGAAAGTAGAAATAATAAGGTAAGGTGGGTTTTTCAACCAAAATTAAAAATGGTTTGATTATTATAATTCACAATCTGATATTTACCGCATACTTTATATTATACACCAAACATTCACATAAAAAATGGCAATACAAAATGTAAGAGATTTAAAAGTTTATAGTGAATCATTTGATGCTGCAATGCTTATATTCAAAATGACAAGAGCTTTTCCAAAAGAGGAAAAATATAGCTTGACAAGCCAAGTTGTTCGTTCATCCCGTTCAATTGCAGCAAATATACGTGAGGGATTTGCAAAAAGACAATATGAACAGGTTTTTATTAAACATCTTGTTGATGAACTTGGATCATGTGAGGAAACAAGAACTTGGTTAGAATTTTCTATTGAATGCGAATATATTGACAATAAAACATTTGAAAAAATGGATAGAAAATAAATTATGGATCAATACAAACTCAACAATCTCCGTGAGCTCGAGGCAGAGAGCATCCATATCATCCGCGAAGTGGCGGCTGAATTTGAAAATCCCGTTATGCTTTATTCCATTGGGAAGGATTCATCAGTAATGGTACGTTTGGCAGAAAAAGCTTTTTATCCGGGTAAAGTACCATTTCCTTTGATGCATATCGATTCGAAATGGAAATTCAGGGAAATGGTGGCGTTTCGCGACAGGTATGCCAAAGAAAAGAACTGGGATCTTATAGTCCATTATAATAAGAAAGGTTATGAGGAAGGCATAGGCCCATTTACACATGGCAGTAAAGTGCATACTGATATTATGAAAACCCAGGCCTTGCTCGAAGGATTAACCAAATATGGCTTCGACGCTGCCTTTGGAGGTGCCCGAAGGGATGAAGAGAAATCACGCGCCAAGGAGCGTGTCTTTTCCTTCCGCGACCGTTATCATCAATGGGATCCTAAAAACCAGCGTCCGGAACTTTGGAATATATATAATGCCAGGGTTCATAAGGGAGAATCTATACGTGTGTTTCCCTTAAGTAACTGGACCGAACTGGATATATGGCAGTATATTCGACTTGAAGAAATTCCTATAGTTCCTTTATATTTTGCAAAGGAAAGACCTATTGTTGAATTCAACAATGCACTGATCCTGGTTGATGATGATCGAATGCCTAAAGAACTTGCCGAAAAGGCAAAAATGCGGAAAGTGCGCTTCAGAACCCTGGGATGTTATCCTTTAACAGGAGCCGTGGAATCTGAAGCCGATACCGTGGAAAAAATAGTGAAAGAAATGATGACTGTTACCAAATCTGAACGTACAACCCGTGTGATAGACTTCGACCAGGAAGCAAGTATGGAGCAAAAGAAGAGAGAGGGTTATTTTTAGGTTATCCGCGAATTCACGCTAATTATACTAATTAACGCAAATTAATTCGGGAAAATTAGCGGATGGTCAAAATTACCAATGGAGTTAATACACAAAACAGAGGCATATAATATCGTTGGGGCATGCATGGAAGTTCATAAAGAACTTGGTAGTGGGTTTTTGGAAGCTGTTTATCATGAAGCTTTAATGCATGAGCTGAAATTCAGAGAAATTCCTTTTGAAACAAATAAAAAACTTCAGGTAACTTATAAAGGAACACTGCTAAACAAAGTATATTTCGCTGATATTATCTGCTATAATAAAATTATTGTGGAATTAAAAGCTATGGACGGATTAAACCCCGAACATGAATCGCAACTTATAAATTATTTGAAAGCAACCAATTACCAACTAGGGTTATTAGTATATTTTGGCGCCAAGTCTTTACAATACAAAAGAATCGTTTATACAAATTAATACGATAATTCGCGAAAATTGGCTGAATTAGCGAAAATTCGTGGAAAATAAAAAATATGAACAAAGCATTGAACATAAAAGAATTCCTCGACCAGGATCAAAAAAAGGATTTGCTACGGCTGCTCACCGCAGGCAGTGTAGATGATGGAAAGAGCACTCTCATTGGTAGACTACTCTTCGATAGCAAAAAGCTTTACGAAGATCATCTCGCTGCACTGGAGCGCGACAGCAAACGCGAAGGCCACGCCGGAGGCGATATAGATTATGCGTTATTACTCGACGGCCTTAAAGCAGAACGTGAACAAGGCATCACTATTGATGTTGCCTACAGGTATTTTTCTACCAATAAAAGAAAATTTATAATTGCTGACACTCCGGGACATGAGCAATATACACGTAATATGATAACAGGTGGTTCTACCGCCAATCTGGCTATATTGCTTGTTGACGCACGCAATGGTGTAATCACTCAGACGAAAAGACATACTTTTCTGGTATCTCTTCTGGGAATAAAGCACGTAGTAGTGGCAATTAATAAAATGGACCTTGTGGATTACAGTCAGGATGTTTATGATAGAATCGTTAGTGACTATAAGGAATTTGTCACCTCCCTGGGCATCCCTGATATTAATTTCATTCCCCTCTCTGCACTAAAAGGAGATAATGTAGTTGATGTATCAGAAAAAATGCCATGGTATCATGGTAATAGCATGCTTGAATTTCTGGAGACTGTGCATGTAACATCCGATAAAAACTTTGAAGATATACGCTATCCTGTTCAATATGTAATACGCCCCCACTTAAAATACAGGGGCTTTGCCGGAAGGGTGGCTTCAGGAATTATTCGCAAGGGTGATGATATTATGGTTTTACCTTCAAGGCAACAGGCAAAAGTTAAAAGTATAGATACTTATTATGGTGAGCTTGAATATGCTTTTCCGCCACAATCTGTTTCTGTAACTCTCGACAGGGAAATAGATGTATCACGCGGGGAAATATTGGTACCACCCAATAACCTGCCCAAAATAGAAAGGCATTTCGAAGCTATGCTCGCATGGATGGACGAAAACCCAATGGATCCCTATACTCAGTTTTATATTAAACAAACAACCAATAATACTAAAGGTCGCATCGATAAGATAAGATATAAAATAGATGTAAATACTCTGGAAAAATCCGAAACCGATCATTTCGAATTGAATGAAATAGGACGGGTAGAGATAACCACTGTGAAACCACTGTTCTTTGATCCATACAAGCAAAATCACAATACAGGCTCTTTTGTTTTAATAGATCCAATTACCCATAATACCGTAGCTGTGGGAATGATACTCGACAAGGTAGCAAGCGATCGTTACTCAAGAATTACTCTTGAAGATACACAAAAAATAATTAAAGGTGAATCATTAATATCCGATAAGGAAAGACAAAAAAGATATAACCAGAAGGGAGCTACTCTTTGGATAACAGGATTGCATGGAAGCGGTAAGAATGAGCTTGCTTATACACTTGAAAAAAGATTATTTGATATGGGAGCCAATACAGTCCTTCTGGATGGTAAATCAGTCCGTTCAGGACTAAGCAAAGAGCTCGACTTTTCCCCTGCCGACCGTGCAGAACATCTCAGGAGAGTTGCCCATATTTGTAAATTGCTTAATGATCAGGGAATAATAACAATATGTTCCTTTATATCACCTGATGAAGACGTGAGAACTCAGGTATCTGAGATCATCGACAAAGCCAAATATACCCTCATATACATTAAATCAGATATCGGGTTTGCAAGGAAAAATGATAAATACGGACTTTACGATCTCGCCGAAGAAGGCAAGCTCAAGCATATGCCTGGCATAGACGAAGAATATGACGAACCCCCCAAAGCAGATATCATAGTAAAAGCAGAAGAAGATGGCAAGAATGTTGAGGGGATTATAGAGTATTTGGCTGAAAGAAAGATATTTCCGAAAGAATAGGCAACGCATTTTGAGCGAAGGACTGTGAGAGGATGGGTGAATGGATGAATGATTGTATGAATGTAAAGATGCACGGATGCATGTTATGATAAAATCTGGAACTTAAAATTAAAAAACATAAAGAAATGAGAAAAAAAATTTCCTTAACAAATACCAAAAAAGAAATAATGGAAGCATACAATGAACTGCTTAAACAAATTCAAGACCAAAAAGAAGAACCTTCCAAAGATGTCGAAACCGAAAAGAAAACGGAAATTCTAAAAGCTGCATCTGCTAAGGTTCCTGATAAAGTTATGAAAGATATAGCGGGTTTGAAGATCGAGATAAGCCAATCTCTCGACAAGACTGAAGAAAAACTTATTGAGGAATATAAAAATCTATCAAAACTGCAGGAAGCTATAATAATTGAAAAGGAAAATCTTGAAAACCTTTATAGTATAAGAGCAGAAGCGGAATCATTAGCCGCATTGTTGGAAGCACAACATCAGAAAAAGGAAAGTTTCGAAAAAGAGATCAGTAAACAAAAGGAAGATTGGGAAAGAGAAAAAGAGCAAGCAGAAAAGGAAAGAAAACGTGACGAAGAAGAATACAATTACCGCATTAAACGTGAACGGGAAAAAGAAGAAGATGAATACAATCAAAAGAAAAGCAAACTTGAACGCGAATTGAAAGAAAAAAAGCAGACTTTTGAAAAAGAAATACAAGAAAGAGAAAATGATTTAAAACAACAAGAAGATGAATTTGAAAGGTTGAAAGAGGCTTCAGAAAAATTCCCCGAGGAATTAAAATCTGCTGTTACTGAAGCTGAAAAAAGAGTGACTGAAAAACTTCGTTCACAGTTTGATTTCGAGAAAAAGATGCTTGAAAAAGATTACCAAGCTGAGCTTAATTTAAAAGAACAAAATATTAAAACCTTACAAGATAAAATTGATGAAATGTATGACAGCATGAAATCCATGCAGAAAAAAGTAGAGTCTTCCGATACCAATGTAAAAGACATTGTATTGAAAGCTATCGAAAGCAGCTCGGCTAAATTCGTTAGACAAGAAGAAAAACCCAGGAATGAGAAGAAAGAGCAGGAATAAAAAATCCGGATTAACAGGTAGATAGAAAAGGCCAAAAGATTTAAGGTTTTAAATGGAACAGGACTTTTGACTGATGGAGTATTGGAGTTATGAGTAGAACTATACATCACTCCAGTACTCCAGTACTCCATTACTCCAACTCCATGCTTTCAAATAAATTATCAATTTACAATAATAATTAATCAGTTAAACAAACTGACGTGACTCTCGACCAAATCATCGTTCTGGTAATAATAGCCTTTCTCCTGATATCCCTGTACAAGAATTTTTTTGGACCGGGATTTACCTTTATTATTGGGATCAGTATTTTAGGGGTATCAGGAATTCTAACTCCGACAGAGATACTTGATGGCTTTGCCAATGAACAGATCGCTGTTATAATTCTCTTGTTATTAATAGGTGAAGTGATCAGAAAATCCAGTCTGATAGATAATTTGTTTAACAGGTTTTTTAAAAAGACATATACATATAAGCGATTCCTTTTGAAATTACTTTTTCCGGTAGCCGGACTGTCATCCCTGATCAACAACACCCCACTTGTTGCTATTATGATGCCTTATGTGGTTAACTGGGGGAGAAGAAATAATATAGCCGCTTCCAAGCTGTTAATACCACTTTCATATGCAGCTATGCTAGGTGGCACGGCAACATTGATAGGAACCTCAACAAACCTGGTTGTAAACGGACTTGTTGCCGAGCAAAATATTATATCAGGTTTTAATACGTTGGAAATTTTTGATTTCGCTCCTGTGGGGATAAGCATGATAATTTTGGGAGGATTATACCTGGTATTTTTTGGATACAGGTTATTACCAAATAAAAAAGATATAAAAGAAAAACTCACAACAAAATCACGCGAATACTTCGTGGAAGTGAGAGTTGGAGAAGGTTCGGAGTTCCATAACAAGACAGTTGAAGAAGCGAAATTAAGAAACCTCAAAGGTTTGTTCCTTATTGAGATTATGAGAGATAATAAAAGTATTAGCCCGGTTGCACCCCATGACATCATCTACGAAAATGATCTGTTGATCTTCGCCGGCAACACTGAAACTATTGCGGATATGGTTGAAAACAGAAGAAATATGCAACCTTCTCAATTGGGTATGTTTTCCAGAAGGAACAAAACCGAAGTGGTGGAAGTTTTTATAACACCTAATTCAAGTCTTATTTCAAAAACAGTAAAAGAAAGCAATTTCAGGGCAAGATTTGATGCTGCAATACTTGCCATTCACAGAAACGGTGAAAAGATAAAAGGCAAGATAGGTAATGTTACTTTAAATGCAGGTGATGTGTTGTTATTAATAACAGGAGATGATTTCAATAGCAGAACGAAAGATAACAATGATTTCTTCCTCGTAGATAATGTAAGAAGCATTGAAAAGATGCCGACACTGCAAAGTCTGTTGATAGTAGTAGGATTGGTTTCATCGGTAGTTCTTGCATCCTTAAAGATAGTACCATTGTTCACATGCCTGATGGTATTTCTAATAGTATTACTTTTAGCTAAAATCGCCTCTCCCAAGGAGCTGCACAAAGGACTCAATTTCAACCTCATCTTCATAATAGCTCTGGCACTGGCTCTTGGTAAAGCTATGATAAAAACTGACATTGCATTTACCATATCAAATGCATTTCTGGAAGTTATGCAACCATTTGGAATCATTGCTCTACTGGTTGGAATTTTTATTATTACAAACCTTCTGGCTTCTATAATAACCAATATAGGTGCAGTAGCAATTATTTTTCCTATATCATTGAGCCTTGCCGGGCAGTTGGGTGCTGATCCAAAACCTTTTGCCCTGCTTGTTGCCTATGCTGCAGCAGCGAGCTTTATCACCCCCATCGGTTACCAGACCAACCTTATGGTATACGGTCCGGGAGGATATACGTTTAAAGATTTTATGCGGATTGGACTTCCGCTTAGTATATTGTTTATGATTGTAGCCGTTTTGGTATTGACGTTGCAGTTTGGATTGCACATGTGAGAATGGAATGATGGAGTAATGGGATGATGGAGTTTTGGAGTATTGGAGTGTTGGGTAATGCCTTTGATTAGTGAATGATGATCGAAAGAAGAAATAAAAATCGTGGATTTAAGCAATTGAGAGTTTGGCAGGAAGCTTTGGATTTGTTTATTATGGTAAATGATGCTTTAAAGACATTACCTTATTAATTGAATAAAATCAAAATGAATACGTTAGATGCAAGCCACAGTATTCAGCGAAAAATAAGAGATAAAAGCTATTGGGATGAAAATTACGCAAGAGAGGATAGAGAAGAATGGAATCGCACAGTGAGGGAGTAATGGAAAAGAATGAACATCTCCATATCCCATTACTACAATTTTCTTGCATATAGCATCGAATTGAAAAGTAGCTAAAAACATAGGATAAAAGCAAACAAATGAGCAAACCACCAACCAACATCCACCCCGTCTTTCATCAGATCCTCACCCGTGCTGACAAGGAAAAATTTCTTAATCAGCATTCATGTGTGATCTGGATGACGGGATTATCAGGCAGTGGTAAAACCACCATTGCCCGTAATATAGAAAGACAATTGAACAAAAGAGGACATTTAACGCAGGTCCTTGACGGTGATAATATACGCACCGGTATCAACAATAATCTCGGCTTCTCCGAAGAAGACAGGATAGAAAACATTCGCCGCATAGCGGAAGTATCAAAGCTTTTTATGGATTGCGGTATTATATGTATTAATAGTTTCATCAGTCCCACCCGGGAGATACGTCATATGGCTATGGATATAATTGGAAAGAATAATTTTATTGAGGTTTACGTGAATGCTCCCCTGGAGGTGTGCGAGCAACGTGATATAAAAGGGCTTTACAAGAAAGCCCGTGCAGGTAAGATCAAGAACTTTACAGGAATAGATGCCCCTTTCGAAGCCCCCGAGCAACCCGATATAGAATTAAAAACCGGAGAAGAAACAATAGAAGAATCTATGAAACATGCCTTGGAGTTTATTTTGCCGAGGGTGACATATAAGTAAGCTGAAACAGAGCTGTTTGTTAGTTGTGGAAGAAAGAAGGTAGAAGATAGAAATTAGAAAATAGAATGGATGCAAAAATGTTCAGCGTTCAGTGTTATGCTCGAACAAACAAACACAAAATTCAATGAAACCCGGCTTTCAGGAGCCGACGGCAGGAGGTGAACTGAAAGCCGTTGGTTGAATTAATCCCGTTTTAAACGGGACACAAAACACAGAACACAAAATTCAAAACACAAAACAAATTAGATCAATTCGATTAATTCGATGACAAAAAATTCCGATGACAAAAAAATTCGATGAATTAGATGTCTGCTAATTTAGTACATTTGTCTGTAATAAACAGACACTCAAAGTGAATACTTTAGAACAAATATTCTCCTCCAAAGCCAGGGCAAACATTTTTAAAATACTGTTCGGGCTTCAAAAGAATGAAGTTCATCTGCGAGAAATACAACGAATTTCAGGGCTCACTGTTGAAACCATCAGACGTGAACTAAAAAACTTAGAAACACTGGAACTCATTAATAAGCGCATAGATAGTAACAGAAATTATTACCAGGCAAATATAAATCATCCTCTTTACAATGAAATTCATAATATCGTTTTAAAAACAGCAGGGTTGAAGGATATTTTACAAAAGGTCTTATCATTAAGCGATATTAATTTTGCTTTTGTTTTCGGTTCATTTGCTTCAGGTAATGATAAGGTAGACAGTGATATTGATCTGTTTATCATAGGTGAAACCGGGCTGAGAGAAATTAGCAAACTGATAAAAGAACCTTCAGTGATACTCCAAAGGGAAATCAACCCACACACCATGACTTTAAAAGAGTTTAAGAACAGGATAAACAATAAGGATCATTTTGTTTTAAACCTTTTAGATTCACCAAAATTATTTATTGTCGGCAACGAATATGAGCTTACAAAACTGGTTAAATAATAATTGGATTAGAAAGCACACAAGCAGTGCACAAGAAATAAACAATCTGCTTGAAATTGTTGAACGTGATATCAAGGATGCTGGTTTCAGGGAAGTTTCACCCGATTGGAGATTTGGTATCGCATACAATGCCGCATTAAAACTATGTACGATTTTGCTTTATGCAGAAGGATTCAGGCCGGAAAGAAACCTGGCGCACTACAGGACTATTCAATCGATGCCTTTGATCCTGGGACCTGACAAAGAAGAAGATGCCAACTATCTCGACACCTGCAGGACAAAAAGAAACACCCTGGAATATGATTATGCTGGAGGGATCACGCATGAAGAGGCAGATGAATTGCTAAATTTTGTGTCTGAATTAAAGAAGGAAGTCGTTGACTGGATCTGGAAGAAACATCCCGAATTCATGAAGTAAATCATCCGATGATTAGATAAATTCGTACCTTTAAAGAAAACAACAAACATGCTCGACATTAAGAAAACATACGTTACAGATGAAAACAAACGGCCGATCGCTGTACAAATCGACATCAAAACATTTGAGAAAATCGAACAAACTTTGGAAGATTATGCACTGGTTAAGCTGATCGAAGAAAATGACCCCGCTGAATCATTGTCACTGAACGAGTCTAAAGAATATTACAAGAATCTTTGATTTCCTAAAATGGAAATTCGCGTAAATAAGAAATTTCTCAGAGAATTATCATCCATCCAGCAAAGAGATAAGATCAAGATTGAGCGCTTTGTTTTTGAAAATTCACTGAAGTTCAAATCATTGAAAGATGTACTTGGCTTAAAAAAACTCAAAGACCATTCAAATTACTACAGGATAAGATTTGGACAATACCGGGCAGGATTAAAGTTTGAGAATAATATTCTGGTCTTTGAAAGGCTGATACACAGAAAAGATATTTATAAATACTATCCATAGTGAATGAATGTTCAGTACTTTGGCAAGTTCAGTATAAATTGTTTCGTGTTCCGCGTTCAGCGTTCAGCGTTATGCCAACATTAAACACAAAATTCAGTGAGACCCGGTTTACAGGATCCGCCAGCCGGCGGAGAACTGTAAACCGCAGGTCGATTCAGTGAGACCCAACTTTCATGATCCGCCAACTGGCGGAGAAATGAAAGATGTTGGTCGAACTAATCCCGTTTTAAACGGGACACAAAACACAGAACACAGAACACAAAACACAAAACACCCCGTTGAAATATGCTCTTCCGATAAATATCGGAATCGCATTTCACGGTTTACCCTGTGAAATCTTTTTAAAATAATTTCAACAGGGGGTAAACAAAACAAATTAGATTAATTCGATGATAATTTTTTTTGATGATAAATTCGATGATAAAAAAACATCCGATGATTCACTTAATCCCAAGCCAAAAATTCACTATCTTTGAAATAAACGA
>CAZJYD010000033.1:0-32648 GCA_964550205.1 uncultured Bacteroidales bacterium | reverse complement strand
TGACTCATCTTAGTACCAATTACTTGCAAATTTATCCACGCAATGTGGGTTAAATATATAATAGGCAACAATGTAATACTGCCGAGAATAAATCTTATTGCATTAAAAGTAAAAGGTTCAATATATTGCATTCCTTTCTTCTGTGCCACAAAAGCAAAACCCCAGATAAGGGCAGTGGAGAAAAGAATAAGATCGGATTTTATGATTTTTTTGCGTTCCATAAATTAACCGGATATTCACCCTTATCTATTAATTGTTTGATTTTATGGATGGTTAGAGCCTTATCTTCTTTGTATGTAACACCGAACCACTGATCATCTGTTTTCAGTACCCTAACCGTTGCATTCAAATTATTTATTAGCTCGCTTACTACTGATGGTATAAAATACTCAGCTTTAGGATCATAAGCATTATGTTTGATGAAATTGTCAAAACCTTTTATAAGAAAATTGAATAAACCGGGTGTGAAACCCCAGAAGTTCATGGAAACATATGTGGTTTCTGGCAGAAATTCCCAATTACCCTGATCATCCTTGTATCCTATATTATTATTGATCGTTTCAATATTGGTGTGTTCAATCACTTCTCTTAAAAAGCCCTCATTATCAATAGTACAGATTCCTCTTGAGACAGAACCGTATTCGGAGATAGTATTTCCAAGTTGATATGCAACCATGGCATATTGGTTACTGCTGTAATCTATGTCTTTAAAAAAATCGTTTATCAATTTGTATGCTCTGTAGCCGTAGAAATCGTCCGCATTAATAACAGCAAAAGGCTCATTAATTTTGTTTTTTGCTACCAACACTGCATGTGCTGTACCCCATGGTTTTTTCCTATCCGGATGAATTTCGTAATCAAAGGGAACATTATCTATTTCCTGAAGCACGTATTCAGTTTTGATCTTTCCATTTAGTTTTTTTTCGAAAACTTCTTTAAAATCATTTTCAATTTTTTTATTGATCACAAAAACTACTTTTCCAAAACCGGCTTTTATTGCGTCAAATATTGAATAATCAATAATCGTTTCTCCGGATGGACCGATCTTATCCATTTGTTTTACACCTCCGTAGCGGCTTCCAATACCAGCTGCTAATATCAACAAAGTTGGTTTCATAATTATTTCATTTTTAAGTTAGACCATACTTTAGTTAAATAATATGTTGATATGAATGCAACAACAGACAAAATTGATGCAATCATATGTTTTCCATATATCCAGTTTCCTGTGGCAAACAACGCACTATATATTGCGAGGCAACCTAGTATCATTGCAATTATACCTTTCGGTACATCCCATCCTTTTTTACTTTCATCTATAGTTATACCTTTGTTTTCAGCTTCCTGTATTATCTTTTTCCATCCCGGACCGCCGGGAAATACAAGCTTGTAAAATGAGATCAGTGTTCTGCTTTTTTCCGGTGGAGTTAATAAAGTAACGGTTAACCAGGCAACAGTTGTAATTCCCACACCTGCGACGAGTTGTAATGCCGTTCCCCAGCTTGCCATGCCGGTAAAAGGATGTATAAACTGAAAATACAAAGCTATCAGAAAAGAAACTATCATTGCAGTGATTTCGCTGTACGCATTAATTCTCCACCAGAACCATCGAAGTATAAAGATAAGTCCGGTGCCTGCCCCGATCTGAAGCAATATATAAAATGCCTGCAGGGCATTGCTTAGTAATAAAGCGAATATCACTGTGATTATCATTAAAATAACTGTGGATATCCTTCCTGCTAATACCAGTTCTTTATCAGAAGCTTCAGGTTTAATGAATCTTTTGTAAAAGTCGTTTACTATATACGAGGAGCCCCAGTTGAGGTGTGTGGAAATGGTAGACATGAAAGCAGCAATAAGCGAAGCTACTACAATACCCAGAAAACCATTAGGTAAAAAGCTTAACATTGCCGGGTAAGCAAAGTCATTTTTAACAATTGAAGGATCGGCATCGGGGAAAGCCTCTCTTAAAGATGCAATATCAGGGAAGACAACCAGTGAAGCAAGAGCTACGATGATCCATGGCCATGGTCTCAGGGCATAATGTGCTGCGTTGAACAGAAAAGTTGCTCCCATAGCTCCTTTTTCTGTTTTTGCAGAAAGCATCCGTTGTGCTATGTATCCACCACCGCCCGGTTCGGCACCTGGGTACCAGACACTCCACCATTGAACTGCTAAGGGAAGTATAAGTATTATCAAAAGTGATTGTGTATTTGAAAAATCCGGCAACAGCGATATTTTATCTGCAATATTTGGATGGCTGATCATTTTCTGAAAGTTACCAACCTCCGGTATATTAATAAGTATTAGTGCTGCTCCTATGGCGCCTATTATTGAAATTGCAAATTGAAAAAAGTCCGTCAGCAGAATTCCTCGTAATCCGCCCAAAGTGCTGTAAATTACTGTTATTGTCATTGCAATGATCAATGTTTTTTCTGCCGACCAGCCCAGCATAACAGCACCTATTTTTGAAATAGCAAGTGAAACAGAAGCCATTACAATGATATTAAAGAAGAAACCCAGGTATATTGCCCTGAATCCCCTCAGAAAGGCAGCCATTTTTCCGCTGTAACGTATTTCATAAAATTCAAGATCGGTATTAATCCCGGACCTTCTCCATAGTTTGGCATATATAAATACCGTTAACATACCGGTTAATAAAAATGCCCACCAGGCCCAGTTGCCTGCAACACCTTTTTGACGTACAATATCGGTTACAAGGTTGGGGGTGTCGCACGAAAAGGTAGTAGCCACCATAGATATTCCGAGTAACCACCAGGGCATGTTCCTCCCTGATAAGAAAAATTCCGAATAATTCCTGCCTGCTTTTTTTAAGGAAATAAGCCCAATTACAAGAGAAAGCGCGAAGAAACCTATAATTATAAGCCAGTCAAGAGTAATTAGCTTCATAATTTAGTTTTTATCAAGGCCAAAATTAATATTATATTGATTTAAAAAGTGGTTCTTAACCTCATTTTAAAAATCTCACGGCTGAAGCTTTAAAAAATATCCAGACTTTTTTGCCTTCGGTAATTTTAAGATTTTCGAATGATCTGTAACTGATGAAAGAAGTTAATCTGATACCTGTATTCACAACTACTTCAACTCCCGAACGTTCGGGAATGATCTCCTCAACTTTACCCTTATAATTATTTACAGCACTTGACTTGAGGTACTGATCACTAATAATAATATCTTCTGATCGAATTACTATATGCCCCTCTGTATTTTTTTGCGGGAGCATTAGATAACAAGCGAAGTTATTGTTAATAAGTGCTTTTTGCAGAGTCTCACCTGATTTGTATTCGATTTTAACTTTAAAGAAATTTTTTATTCCTGTAAAATTGGCGATAAATCCGTTGACCGGGTGGTGAAAAACGTATTCTGTTTTACCCTGTTGTATTATTTCCCCCTGATGGATTACGGCCACCTTATCGGATAACATCAGTGCTTCCTGATAGTCATGTGTTACATGTAAGATGGTTTGGCCTTGTTTGTTCATTTTCTTAAGAAGCTGCCTTATATCCTGTTTGAATTGTATGTCGAGGGAAGCAAGTGGTTCATCCAGTAAAAGAACATGCGGATCGGTGGTTAATGTTCTGGCTAAAGCAACTCTTTGCTTTTCCCCTCCTGAGATGTTTTGCGGTTTACGTTTTAATAAATTTCTTATTTCGAATAAATCAATCAAATGCTCAATTTTTATTTTGTTGTTTTTTATTGATCGTTTTGTGTGCCTTAGAGGATATAAAATATTCTCTTTAACTGATAAATGAGGAAACAAAGCATAATCCTGGTATAGCAGCCCCACTTTACGATTTTGAATTTTTGTATGAGTAATTTCATTACCATCAACAAATATTTTTCCTTTATCTGCTGTGATCATCCCTGCAATTATTTCAAGTAAAAGAGATTTGCCAGCGCCTGATTTACCAAGCAAAACAAAGTAATCGCCCTTTTTAACATACAAATTAATATCTTCCAGCTTGAAGTTATCGAATTGCTTTGTGATATTTATCAATTCAAGCATTTTGCTTCCTCCCGGATATCAATCTCATAACAGTAAAGAAAACCAGACTGACCAAGACAAAAACAATTGCCACTGGCCTTGCATATTTTAATCCGAAGGCACCGAATCTTTCATATATCAGTACCGGTGTAATCATTGGATGGTAAGCAATGATTACCACAGCCCCGAACTCGCTCATACCCCTGGCAAACATCAGTATTAACCCACTAAGAATATTCCGCCAGGCCAAAGGAACAGAAATAGTAAAAAACACCCTGAAAGAAGAAGCTCCAAGATTCATAGCCGCCTTTTCGAGTTTTACAGGAACAGATAGAAATCCGTCTTTGGCTGCTGTTATTAAAAAAGGGATGCTCACAAATGCCATGGCTAATGCAATGCCTGCAGGGTTACCAACAAAATCCAATCCTATCCTGGATGCGATACTTCCAATAAATGTATCTCTTGAGATAAACCCCAATAAGGCAATTCCTGCTGCTGTATGTGGAATAACAATAGGCAGGTTTATTATTCCCATGATAATTGATTTACCCGGAAATTGTTTACGCGCCAAAAGGTAGGCAAAAGGAATAGCAGCTATTGCAAAAACAACTGTTGCAGCAAGAGAAGTCCATATGGTAAGCCATATACTGTTAATAACTTCAGGATCTTTGGTTACCTGGATTATATTATCAGGAGATGATTTAATGAACATTCCAATGATAGGACCTACTATGAATAAAAGTACCAGTCCTCCCAATAATGAAAAGATTAAATTTATTGACCTGACTTTTTTCATTTAAAAGAATATTTCTTAAAATATTGAGTGAAGCGAAATATCTAATTGATAATATGAGGTTATTAATTCATAGAAAGACATAAACTATAAACCCAGTTCTTTCCTGATCTTTTTCGGGATAGCGTTTTTATTTACCACAAAATTCATGGTTTTATATGCTACAAAAGGTTTGGAAACATAAATGTATCCGTCATATATGTGATCCTCGGTACCCCATGAATTTTTAACCTTATAGTATTCGTTCCCTTTTTGATCTTTTGCTTTTCCAACTATCAGCATTCCATGGTCATCGGTTAATTTATAATTATCATAAGCTTCCTGCCTCATTTCCTGAGTAATCTCCTTTTCAGGAACAATTTCTTCGAAGCTGTACATTGCCTTTTTACGTTCCTTAGGTGTCAGCTCTTCCCAGCGTTCTTTTTCCGTTCCGGTAAGGTCTTCAACGCTTTCTGCCGGAATGATGGCAACCCCATTCTTCCATGAAAAACCTTTATCGCTTACATCGGCGCCCCAGGCAATAGTATAACCATTATCTACTGCATAATCAATGATTTCAATCATTTCGTCAAGAGGAACATTATAAGTCTCACTCCACATCCAGTTATCGGGTATTTGCATTATAAACTTTTCATAAAAAGGAACATGAGTATAAGAAGTGATCTCAATATAATCATCGGGATTCAGTTCAAGCATTTCGGCAAATGATTCAGGAGTATATTCTTCACCTTTATATGTAAATGATTCAGGATATTTTCCTAAATAATTATCCAGAACATTTTCAAATCCATCGTGCCAGACAGGAGTAAGTTTACGGTTTTTATTTTTAATAACAGCGTCTGCATATGCTTTTAGCACAACGTCCATCTCGCTGTGTATGTGCTTATCTTCTCCAATCACAAGACCGCTGTAGATTTCTTCCGGCACTATACCGTAATTATCAAGCACATAAATAACGTCACTGAATCCGCCTCCACCTGCCATGTTCATGTTCCCATGCAGTCGCACATACTTCTTGGCCTTGTCGGAATATGTGTTATAAACTATAAACATTTCGGAAAGATCAAATGTATCCTTCCCGTTTTTTAGTAATTCTGCTTCGATCAATCCCAGGCCTGAAAAACCCCAGCATGTACCTGACCTGTATTGATTTTTTACAGTTGTATGCGGGATCTCCTTAATCACGGTGAATTGATAAACATCTTCTTTTTCTTTTTCCTCTTTTTCCTGGGCGGTAACATTTGTAGTAAACAAAAATGAGAAAAATAATACCGCTGATAAATACATTGCAAATTGTTTCATGATTTGATTATTTTGATTTAATATATTTGGTTAAAATAAAAGACAAATTTATAAAAACATTAAATATGATAATCGATATACCTTCATGGCATTGGTAATGTACCTGCATGGTACTTTTGATTTAACTGTTATTTTTAAAGGTTGAGAAATATTTCTTTCCGTTATCAGATCAGAGGAGACAACAAGTTTGGTTTTCTCAGGAAGCGGCCATAGTTCATTTGTTTTTGACGGAACAATTCTTGCAACTTTAGTAGCTATCAGTATTTCATTCTTGTTTTTTTCATATTTGTTGTATTTTATTATTAGTTAGTTGCAAACTCCTTTAAATCATCCGGTATATTATTATATGTTTTGCTATATGATGGTATTACCGATGGCTGTCCGTTCAATGACATTATTCTCATGCCTTTGTTTTCACCAAGCAAATATCTCACAAACTTAATGGCTGCAAAATAATTAGGTGCATTTTTAGGTATGGTGATCCCGTAAACCATAGGTTCTCCCTGTTGCGTAATATACTCATCAGGCTGGTTCCCCGTTATTTTAACTTCAACTGTTGAATAGAAGTCATGCAAGCCCGGAGATTTTAAGTTTATTGAATCCGGCAGATTAAGATAATTGAGCTGATGTTGTATGGCAACTGAACGGTATATGAAAAAATAATCGAGAACATTGCTTTCGGCCAGAGCTATAAGGTCAACTTCTTTTGGTCTGATATATTTATTGTCCTTATTTATAATTTTGCCTGCCAGACCAGGTTTATGATAATATTTCTCAGCCAGCTTTAAAACGAGAATTGTCCTGTATCCGCAAGGATCGGCATCGGGATCGGAGCGACCGTAAATAACATCATGTTTTTCAAGTATATCAAACCAATTATCGCTATTGATTATAGTACGATATTTTGATTTGTGATGATATGCGATAACCATTTCATTACTTGCGAACTTAATATTCCAGTAAGCATATTCCGGTATAAGCAGTTTATTTATAACATTATAATCTGCTGAAGCCATAACGTCGCAGGGGCGGTGTAGTTCGGATATCTTTCTTGCGCAGGTAACACTGCCGGCCGCTTCCCTTTTTATATTTATATTGGGATATTTCAACATAAATGAATCGGCTACTTGCTGAAAGGGTACGGAAAGACTGCCTGCATGAAAAACAATCAGATCACCTGAAATACTGTTATTTTGATGATTGTTCTTTTTTCCTGAATATTGACAGGATGTAACTGTAATAAATATGCTTATTATTATTAAAAGAAAAACCCTCATTTATTTCCTTTAATTTTCTTTTGAAATTCTTTGAATGCTTCTTCCACCGAATCATCAAATTTTTCCTGCAGGGCTTCGTATGCTTCAATAAGCTTTGATCCTTTTTCTGTTAAAACAGTGCTTCCACCATAACTTCCTCCACGGCGTTTATCTATTATTTTGTATCCTAAGCTTTCTTCGGCTTCCTTCAGATCTCCCCAGGCTTTGCGGTAACTTACTCCGGCTTCTTCAACGGCAGCTTTCAGAGAACCTTTTGCCTTTATGAGCTTTAACAGATTATATCTGTCCTCATCGATAATACCCTGTCCCGTAATAGTAGATAACCAGACTTTGTAGTTGAAAAGATAGTTTTTAAACCTTGAGCCATCTCTCTTTTTCATAATCTAATATTATTTACGATATGTTTTATGAAGCACATCGCAAAAGTATAAAATTCTTAATGATTGATTGATTGATTAACTTTAACGAGGGGGTAATTATTTTAAATAAATTTGTTTAACTAAAAATGATTATTAACCTAAAAACAAATATTATGAAAAGCATCAGCAAAATTTTTACAGCAATAATAATATTTATGGTTTTTGCACCAAAAAGCTTTTCTCATTGTGAGATTCCATGCGGAATTTATCATGATCAGCTAAGGATTGAATTATTAAAAGAGCATATACAGACAATTGAAAAATCGATGAAACAAATAGCAGAATTACAAAGCGCTGAAAATATCAATTACAATCAACTGGTAAGATGGGTCGATAACAAAGAATTGCATGCGAATAAAATGCAGGATATCGTTTACCAGTATTTTATGAACCAGCGTGTTAAACCTGTTGATCCTGGTGAGGGCGAAAAATATAATAAATATATAAAACAGATCACACTACTTCATGAGTTGCTTGTTTATTCTATGAAAGCCAAGCAATCGATCGATCTCGGAATAATTGATAAGCTTACCGAAACTCTCGAGGCTTTTGAAGATGCTTATTTCGAGGACAAGGAACATGAGCATGAGCATGAGCATGAGCATGAGCATGAGCATGAGGAAATGCATAAGCACTAATGAAAAAGAACAATAATAAAATTTCTTATTTTCTTGCAGTGAATACAATTAGGTTATTACAATTGCGAGGGTGTCTCAAAAGTTTAAAATTGTGAGGTTTTTTCGATAATATTACTTAGTGAAACTTTGTGTGTCCTTTGTGATCCTTTGTGGTTCAATTATTTAAGATTAACCACAAAGTACACCAAGTATTTCACGAAGTAACACAAAGACTTTTGAGACACCCTCTTGATATTTGTAGGTTGAGCTATATGCTTTGTCGGATTCGCTTTTATTAGAATTTATTATCCTGCATAGGCTCAACAATCTCAATTAGTTCAGGTAATTCCATGCCGAGTTCTTTCAAGTGTTCAATAGTGGGAACACCGTTTCTTGTCCAGCCTCTGCGCTTGTATACTGCATCGATCAGTTTCTCATAACGGTCTTCGCGGTAGTTACGAAGTACTTTCATTTTTTCCTCTGTTGATTTACCTTCCGGATCATAACCAACTAACTCTTTCAATTGCTTGTCGTACCTCTCAGCTCTTGATTCATATTCTTCTGCAGTAACCGGTCCTGCTGCACGGTATGGTTGTGCATCATGTTTTCTTAATCCGTAACCTCTTCTTATGTTGAAAATACGCTGGAAATTATATACTCTTTCCGATTGCCTGATCATTTCATGCTTGTCGAATGGCTTACCTGTAACGGCTTTAAAAATGGTAACATAGTTATCAATATGTTCGGGAACTTTTTCCGGTTCATCCTGTTCGGCATTGTTTGCGGGTTCAACATCATTCCAGGGCAGTTTACATAATCCGACTAAACCAAACCAGGTACGCGACATGGGGAAGTAATGCAGAGCATCAGCCTTTTTTTCGAATGTAGGTATCTGGTTGTTTACCATGTCCATAAAGATAAGCCATGCCTCATCATGTTGTGGGCCTTTATTGGTCATTGCAAATCCGCCTTGTTGGGCAAGTGATTCTTTGGAAACGTATTCGGAGTATTCAAGCCCCTTATTTTCCATGGCTATATCCTGAAGGAAATCAGCATCGCCCCAGCCTTTTTCAATAAACATTTCTTTCATTTTGCGGGTGCCCATCCCGGCAATTACGCCAAATCCTTCTCCTCTTGCCAGTTGATGCAGCAGCTCCATTGCGGAATCGGCATTACCGAAATTCAACTTCAATCCACCGGTTTTTTCCTCATTAAGTATACCGTTTTCATAACATTCCATTACGAATGCTACAATAGTTCCCCATGAGATAGCGCAGATTCCGTATGTGTCGCAATAAAAATTGGTTTCAATAATATAGTCGGGATTGAATATTCCGCAATTTGAACCTAAACCACCAGCGTTTTCATATTCAGGTCCGTCCACAATAACTTTTTGTCCTTTATACGGACCGGTGCGGATTTCATAATTATCTACACCTTTTGAGCATGACATATTACATCCTATCCAGCAACCGTCCGGAATACCTTGAGTAAATCTCTCTTTCCATACTTCGCTATGGATATCATCAGCTTCAGGATGACTGCCAAATTTATAATTATGAACGGGTAGCAGATCATAATCGTTCATAATATTTATCAGGTGTGCTGTTCCTTTGGTGCGCATTTCTGATTGTTCATCATCAAGCTCACGCATTTCTTTATTAAAGCGTTTTCCTCTTTCGATGATGGCTTTCATGTCGGCTACATTGTTCAGGTTTCCTTTTACGCCGGGTATTCTTACTATTAATGCTTTTATCTTTTTATTTCTGAAAACCGTCCCTATTCCACCGCGGCCAGCTTGCTTCATGCGTACAAGTTTTCTTTTTGAGTCGAAAAAACTGAAATTCAACATGCCTATCAGCGAATGTTCTGCTGCTGAGCCTGTAGAAACTACCGATACATTCTTTCTGTCTTTATCATCCTCAGCATACATTTCGGTTAACTGTTCAGCCAACTCATGACTGTCATTTATATTATCGTAATCTACTTCGTTGATCTCTACTTTATGGTTTACACCATCAAAAAAGATTGTAATGTCTTTTTCTGCTTTACCCTGTAGTTCAAGTGCATCAAAACCGGCGAACTTCAGAAAGGGACCGAAAAAACCACCAACATTGCTGTCGATTGGTATATCTGTTATAGGAGAAATTGATACGCAAATTGACTTGCCTGTTCCCGAATATTGAGTGATTCCTCCGATAGGTCCTGAGGATATATTGATCTCATTTTCAGGATTATCCCATTTTGTATCAGGTTTTGTGGCATCCCATAAAAGCCTCAAACCATAGCCTCTCCCACCAATAAATTTTTCTTTGACTTCAGGCGGGACTTGTTTTTCTTTTATGTCGTTGTCTGATATATTTATATATAAGATCTTGTCAGTATACCCTTTTTCAAGAGGTGTCCATTCGTAATCCCATTTCTTTATAAGTTTATGGGATTTTTTCATTTCTTCTATTGTCATATTATCGCAGTTTTTTATTTGTGTTTTGTAAAATACAAAATTAAATATTGTTAAATAATTAACATAAGAATATATTGATATGCAATGTTTTGCATAACGCAAAGGTAGTGAGTAATTTCTTGCTATTTATAGATTTATGATTTTATTTAGACGTTATTTAAATTATATTCAACTTGATAAACAGAATAATTCTTTTATAAAAAGATATATATTACAATGAATTACTATTAATTACAATGAATTACAACTAATTACTACGAATTACAGATGAATACATTAGATTTGTGATAAAATATTATGTGAATGAAATTTGAAGATATTAAGAAAACCCTTGTTCACAATACAGTAGGTATTGCCGGTTGCGGCGGACTGGGATCCAATGCTGCGGTTGCTTTAGCACGAACAGGTATTGGCAAATTAATTATTGCCGATCATGATATTATAGAACAGGGTAATTTGAACAGACAGTTTTATTTCTATAACCAGGTAGGCAGAAAAAAAGTATTTACTTTACTGGAAAATATAAGTCTTGTTAATCCTGATGTAAAAGTTGAACCACATGATGTTAAGCTCAGCCCGGAAATCACCACAGTTATTTTTAAAGATTGTGATGTTATTATTGAAGCTTTTGATCTGGCCAAAATGAAGCAAATGATAATAGAAACTGTTTTGGATAAAATGAAAGGCAAGCCTCTTGTTGTTGGAATTGGTCTTGCAGGATACGGTAAAAGTAATTCTATACGTTTAAGGAATGAAGGAAATTTATATGTTTGTGGTGACGGAATAAGTGAAACAAGTGAAAACAATCCACCGCTTGCACCAAGAGTTGGAATAGTAGCGAACATGCAGGCTAATCAGGTATTGGAGATATTACTTAACAATAATTATTGATACCTGCAAGATAAAAAATAAATGTATTGGAATTATGAAGATCATACTTAATAATAAAGAAGAAATTATAGACAAAGACAAAATATCAGTTTCGGAATTATTAAAATTAAAAAAGTTTACCTTCAGAATGCTGGTAACAAAGGTTAATGGAAACCTTGTTAAAAAAGATGAACGTGAGAATGTGGTAATTGAGGATGGTGATGATGTTACAGTTTTACATTTGGTGAGTGGGGGATAAGCTTCCTTATATATAATAATTAGCAAAGTTCATATCACCTCTGCTACAACAAATGTACTACCACTCACAAAAACCAGATCTTTTTCATCTGCATTTTTCTTTGCTGATTTATAGGCTTCATGAACTGATGAAAAAACGTTTCCTTTAAGTCCAAGATCTGATGATAAAATAGCTAATTCGCTTGCATCCATGCCACGTGGAATATCAGCCTTGCAGAAATAATAATCTGCATTTTTGGGTAATAACTTCAGTATTTTTCCTATATCTTTATCATTAACCATACCCAGGACAAAATGAAGCTTTTCGAAATGCATATTTTTAAGTTGATTTATAATATTCTTAATCCCTTCAGCATTGTGTGCAATATCGCATATTGTTAAAGGATTATCTGATAGCACCTGCCACCTTCCCAATATTCCTGTTTTTTCAATTACATTTTTAATACCTTGTTTTATAATTTCCTCATTGATTTGATAGCCTTTTTTGTTAAGCACATAAACAGATTGAACAGTGGTTATTAGATTCTTTAGCTGATATAAGCCCCTCAGCGGAAGCATGATATTGTTAAGTAACGGATAACCCTGAAAGGAAATACTTGTTTGATAGTAGGGTTTTTTATTATATTTTTCTTCCACTGTATGGATTGCAAAATTTTGATCGGCAAAGTAGATGGGGGAATTTGTTTTTGCTGCTTTGCTAATAAATATTGATGAAGTTTCTGTTTGCATTTCTCCGATTACAACGGGCACTTCTTTTTTAATTATTTCAGCCTTTTCAGCAGATATCTTTTCAATAGTATTTCCCAAAAATTGTGTATGATCATGGCTGATATTTGTAATTACAGAAAGTTCTGGCATAACAACATTTGTAGAGTCCAGCCGCCCCCCCATACCTACCTCAATTATTGTAATATCAACTTTTTCTTCTTCAAAATATTTGAATGCCATGCCCATAGTCATTTCAAAAAAAGAAGGTTTTATATCTTCAAAATTACTTTTATACTTATCGAGGAAGCGTACTACATATTCCCTGGATATTTTTTTACCGTTAATTCTTATTCTTTCCCGGTAATTTTTCAGATGTGGTGATGTGTAAAGGCCAGTTTTCAGACCTTTTTCCTGAAGGATTGATGCTAAAAGATGTGCTACTGAGCCTTTACCGTTTGTTCCGGCGATATGAACAGATCTAAAATTATGATGAGGATTATTAAGTATATTGAGTATAGAGCAGGTATTATCAAGATTAGCTTTATAAGCCGGTGCACCTATGCGTTGGAACATAGGTAATTGGTCATACATATATTTAAGTGCTTCCTTGTAATTCACTGTGCAAAAGTAAAGGAAAAAATATGGGATTTAAGATTCGTTATCTTAATTTTATAAAATTGTAGGTGATAGTACCTTTTTGTATTTCCGGTGCTTCGGGATCGGAGTTGAACTTTGCTCCGAGGGCTGCTTCTTTGGCAACTTTTCTCAATTGAAGGTCTGCAATGGTAGTGCCTTTGACTCCGGAGATGGCTTTGACAACTTTACCACGACGGTCGACCCATATTGTAACTACAACCTTACCTTGTTCTTCGGAAGTGTATGTTGGTTTAGGAAGATGCTTTGCACCACGTCCTCCAAGGTCATATTCAACACCTTCGCCTTCACCTCCTTTTCCTTCATAATTATCCGATTCGCTATCTCCGAGTGGTGATCCCTGATTGCCTGATTCTTTTGTTTCTCCTTCGCTTTTTCCTGTACCGTCTTTTTTGGTTGGCCCTTTATAAAGGGCTTTGGGATTTACCTCAGGCTGTTTTGTTTTTTCTTCTTTTGGTTCTGTTTCATCGGTTTCTTCAGGTTGTTTTTCAACCTTTTCCTTTTCTTCGGTTATTTTATCTTCATCTTCTTTGATTTCAGGTTCTTCTTTTTTTTCATCCTGAATGTTCTCGAGATCTTCTTTCTCTTTCGGATTAACTAAAGAAGGTGCTTCTTCGGTTTCCTGGGTTAGAATATCTTCTTCCTCAATTTTTTCAACAACAGGCTCTTCTTTGGTATCCTCGGGTATAATTTCCTCTATTTGTTGTTGTTTTTCTTTTATTTCTTCTTTTTTAGGTTGAGGAGGTGTACTAGATACCTTTTCTGATTCCGGTTCCATACCACTGCCGATGTCGGAATATCCCAGGTCAACAATAACACCTTCTTCTCCAGGCAAAGGCAAGGGTGTGGAAAGCCCGAAGAAAATAAGGGCGCCAAGTACGAGTAAGTGAAATACAACCGTAACAATAATGCCTTTTATTTTAGCATTTCTATTTTTCATGTCAACGTTTTGGTCTTGTTGCCAGAATCACCTTGTGTTTTGTATTATATTTATCGTTAATATTGTTTACAGCATCAATTACGTTTACAACATATTGTATGGGTACAGTTCGATCTGATCTTAGCACCACTGAGGCATTTATCTGACCTCGTAATTGGCTGTCAAGAACCCTTTCTAATGTATTTAAAGATACAGGTTTGTCATTAATATAATAATTTAACCGTTCATTAATATATACCGTTATAGTTTGTTTGGCCATTGTTCTGCTGGAGCTTTGGGGCAATAGCAGTTTAATTGCGTTAGGAGCAACAAGGGTGGAGGTGAGCATAAAAAATATCAGCAATAGGAAAACAAGGTCCGCCATGGATGCCATGCTGAATTGTATGTTTCTTTTATTTCTGATTTGTATTGCCATAGCATGAATTATTTTGCAGGTTCATGTAATAAGTCAATAAACTCTGTAGCTCTTGCCTCAAGCTTATATACAAGTTTCTCAATTCTCGAAACCAGTATATTATAAAGAACATACCCTAAAATACCTACAATCAGTCCGGCAACTGTTGTAACCATTGCCTGATATATACCACTCGACAGCAATGCGATATCAATATTGTTACCGGCCATCGACATATTATAAAACGCTTGTATCATTCCAATAACCGTACCAAGAAATCCAAGCATAGGTGAGGCTCCGGCGATAGTGGCTAGCCCCGCAATATTTTTCTCAAGGCGCGACACCTCTAATTTCCCAACATTCTCAATGGCTGCATTAATATCATTCAATGGTTTTCCTATCCTTGAAATGCCTTTTTCTATCATACGGGCTATCGGCGAACGGTTGTTTTTACATAAAGCCTGTGCCGATTCTATCTGACCATTAAGAATAAAATCGCGTATATTATTCATGAAATTTCTGTCTTCTTTTGATGCGCGACCAATGACAGTAAATCTTTCAATAAAAATATAAATGGCAATGATACTGAATAAAGCAAGAATAGCAATAATCCATCCTCCTTTCATAGCAAGGTCCAAAATGGATAATGTAATTTCATCTTCATTACTTGCCTGCAATAAAATTGTGCTTAACATATTATTTTGATTTTATTTATAAAATTAGCTAATAAAATAATGATCAGTCTGATCGGATTTTTGTTTTGTCAACATTTTTCTGTTAATACTATTAACTGTTTTTTTATTTAAATATTTCGTGTCGTTTATCTATTTTAAAATATTAATTTGGCTATTGGGATATTATCTGCAAATGCAATTAATATACAGATCATGGCATCTTTTCCGGTATACTTTTTAAAAATAATTTCACAAGTTTTTTAATTTCATTGTGTCAAAAAATAAAATAGGGAAAGATATTAGTTAAGGATAAAATTCACGGATGGAAGAGAAAAAACTGATTGAGAAAATTCTTAATAAGGATTATAAAGCCTTTAATATATTGGTAGATAGATATTATCCTGAAGTACTGAAGATCTCAAACGGTTTTTTACACAATAAGATAGATGCCGAAGATATGACCCAGGATGTGTTTATTGAGATATATCAATCACTAGCTAAATTCAGAAAGGAATCCTCTTTGGCTACCTGGATATACCGGATTACTGTTAATAAATCTTTAAATCTGATAAGAAAACACAAAAGGGAAAAACTTGTTGAAAATTTTGAATCATTTATTTTTAGTAAGAAAAGTGAAGATCCTAATAGTTATAAGAAATTTGTTTTAAATGAGGAAACAGAAATTGAAAGGGAAGAACGTAGCGCTAAATTGTATAAAGCAATTGAAAAATTGCCTAATAACCAAAAAATTGCATTTACATTAAGTAAATACGATGATATGTCATATAAAGAAATCGCTGAAGTTATGGGTGTTTCTCTCTCATCTGTGGAGTCGTTGATACACAGGGCAAAAATGAATTTACAAAAATATCTGATTAATTATTATGAAAATAGTAAAGACTAAATCGCAAGTTTTATATTCATTAATTGTCAAATAAACAAATACAGAAGGAAATGAAATGCGACAAAATAAATAAAAAAATAATTTTTTATATAGAAGGTGATCTTGATCAACAGGAGAGTAATGAGATAAAAGAGCATCTTAAATCTTGTACTTCCTGCAGGAATATCTTTGATATGATTAAGCAATCTTTGGATTTAATTGAAAACGAAAAAGATATTAAACCAAATCCTTTTGCAAAAGCAAAACTCGAGGCAAAGATCGAAAGTGTTAATAAAAAAGAATATATTAAAAGCTATACTTTAAAAAAAGCTTTGAAGATTGCAGCGATTTTAATAATAGGTTTATTAGCAACTTTTACAGGTATTAAGTTAGGAGATGGATATTTCAATAATACGGATAAATCCGCAGAAATTTCCGAATACCAGTACTATGCTCAAGAATACTATCTGGATGATATTAGCCAGGAAATACCGGAAGATTATGTATTAAATATAAATGATGATTAAAAATGGATTATTTTACCAAAAAAAATGTATTGATATGGGTAGTTATTATTTTGCTGATTGTTAATATATCTGCTATTGCAACAATATTTATCCAGGTTTTTTCTGACAGGCGACCTGAATGTGGGTTTTTTCTGGATGAACCGCCAAAACATATTGTTAAAAAGCTTAAGCCAGATGAAGAACAAATAGAATATTTTTCCGAATTGCATAACACTTTCCGGGAACAAACCAGAGATATTATAATTAGACTTAATGAAAAAAGAGAGGAAATGTTAACAGAATTATCTTCAAATGATCCTGATACAGTCAGGTTAAAAGAAATTGCAGAGGAGTATGGAAAACTTCACAAACACCTAAAGATGAATACTATTGATCATTTTTTAAAAATGAAGAAAAAGTGCACGCCAAGTCAGGAAAAAGAATTAAACAAATTTATAAATGAAATTTTATCTTCGAATGGACCATGGCATGACAGATTTATTAAGCATATGCACAGAAGAAAGTCATTAAATAACATTAGAAATAAATAAATTGTTGAACTATAAAAATTTAAAAAGATGAAAAACACTAGAATTTTAAGAAACACAGCATTTTTACTGATGATATTCTTTTTAACAGGCTGGTCAGTAAATGAAACAACTGCACAGACGGGTAAAAGATTTAGTTGTCAAAAATACAGTCAAAAGCAGAAAGATAAGGGATGTGAGCATTATAATTTACCTGATCTTACGGATGAACAAAAGCAGAAAATAGAAGCACTGAAAATGGAGCTGATAAAAGAAAACATGCCTTTAAAAAACGAATTAATGGAAAAGAAAGCCCGTTTGAGAACCTTAAGCACAGTTGAAAATGTTGATATGAAAGAGGTAAACAGCGTAATTGATGAGATTATCGGATTGCATGCCAGGATCATGAAAAATGGCGTAGAAAATATGCAGAGAATAAGGGAATTGCTTACTGAAGATCAAAGGTTGAAATTCGATTCACGGCCACATATTGGATGTTTAGACATGATGATGGTGCATGGCTGTCAAGGTAAAGGCTTAAGGTCATGTAAAAGAGGTCAACATGCACCTATGGGAGGTCCACCATGGTTGGAAGATGATGATTGACAATAGATGGTTATTGGAATAAGTTTTTATTAGAAAGATCCGGGGGTAACAATAATGCTTCCGGATTTTTTTATGGTCTGAAAATGATACCACAAGATGTATCCTTATTTGCTCCAGTGACTGATTTCAGACAATTGATTTCATTGCGCAAACGCAGAACTCCGAGGAACGCAAAAATCATAGCTTCTTTAAAATCAATAAGAAATTCATCAGGAATTATTAGATCGTTTTGGTTATGATGTTTTATTTTTTCAATAAGGAATGCATTTTTCGCACCACCTCCGGTGATTAATATTTTGCGTTTAGCAGTTTTGTTGGTTGATAAAGCAATCAATACAGCTATATGCTCTGTCAATGTTCTTAAAATATCGCGGTTTGAATAACCTGCTGATGAAATTTCGGATAAAAAAACCTTTTCGAACCATTCCCTGCTGAGGGATTTTGGAGGTTGCTTTTGATAGAAGGAAATATTATTTAGCTTGTTTAATAAAGGGATTAATAATTTTCCTTTGGAAGCCAGCTTACCTTCATAATCAAATGCCCTATTTTCTTTTTTTGCAAAATAATTCAGTGCTTTATTAACGGGGCAAATATCATATGCTATTCTGGTTTTGTTCTTTTCGTAAGAAATGTTTGCAAATCCACCAAGGTTAAGGCAATAGTCATATTCCGGAAATAATAATCCGTCGCCAACCGGAACTAAAGGAGCACCTTGTCCGCCTGCCAGAACATCCTTTGTTCTGAAATCGCAGATTACCGGTAAATTTGTTCTTGTTGCTATTGCATTACCATCACCAAGCTGAAAAGTCAATTTATTTTGCGGTTGGTGAAAAACTGTGTGTCCGTGAGATGCAATAAATTCCGGATTAATATGGTGTTCTTGTATAAAAAGGTTTACCAGCTTTCCTGTATAATAACCATATTCAATATGGTATTTAACAAGATTTAGTGCATCTTTTTGATGAATGTCGGAAAGTATTTCAACCCATTTGTGATCATATTTAAAGGTTTCGGCAATTTCTATTTTATAATTCCATCCTTTAGTTTTTTTTGTGAAAGTGCAATATGCGATATCGATCCCATCGAGGGAAGTGCCCGACATTAAACCTATAACTTTATATTGATACATTTTACAAAAAACTGAGTAGCTTTTCCATTTGGTTTCCTCTTGAGCCTTTTATAAAGACCGATGAATTTCTGACAGGATTTTTCTCCAACCATTTACAGGCTTTATCTGTATTTTGAAAACTTATCCAGTCAGGATTTGTATTGGCTTTTGAAAAGTATTCACCGATTAATATTACTTGGCGAACATTAATTTTTGATAGTCGTGACATGACCTTTTTATGTTCTTCAAAGCTGTGTTTACCTAATTCGAGCATATCTCCCAAAATAATCGTTTTTCGTTCTGAACGGTATCCGTCAAGTTCATCAATAAAAAGATCCATGCTGGAAGGGTTTGCATTATAGGCATCCATAATTATTTTATTATTATCGGTGTGAATAATCTGCGAGCGATTGTTTAACGGTTGGTATTCTTCTATTGCTTCAATAATTTGATCTGCATCCGTATTAAAATAATTACCTACGCAAACAGCAGCAAGTATATTTTCGAAATTATATTTTCCAAAAAGCTTTGAACTAATATGTTTATTTCCTGATTCTGATTTCCAAATTAACTCAACAAGCGAATCATTGTTTACAAGTTGTGCCTTACAATTTGCTTCATCTGAACTCCCGTAGGTAATTCGTGAAATATTTGAAGAGAGTCTGTTAAGCTTTTTATTATCAATATTTACGAAAGCTTTTCCATCATTTTCATGTAAATATCTATACATTTCTGATTTCGCTTTGGTAACACCCTGTATGCTCCCAAATCCTTCAAGATGTGCTTTCCCGATGTTTGTTATCAATCCGTATTGAGGTCTGGCTATATTGCAGAGGTGATATATTTCTCCAGGATGATTGGCTCCCATTTCAATTACAGCTATTTCATGATCTTGCTTAATAGACAGAACAGTAAGAGGCAGACCAATCTGATTATTAAGGTTTCCCTGTGTTGAAACAATTTTATATTTTTTTAAAAGTATTGCAGTAATAAGTTCTTTTGTGGTTGTTTTACCGTTTGAGCCGGTAAGCCCGATAATAGTCAGGTTTAGTTGAGAGCGGTGAAACGAGGCAATATCCTGTAACGACTGCAATACATTGTCAACTAATATAAATTGCTCATTGTTCTTATATTTTTCATTATCGATAACTGCATAAGTTGCGCCCTTATTAAGAGCAAAATCAGCAAATTTATTACCATCAAAATTATCACCTTTAAGGCTAAAAAAAATGGAATCTTTTACATCCTTGCGGGTATCGGTAGAAATCTTATTAATGTCGAGAAATAATTTATATAATTCGACTGTAGTTATCAAAATGAATATATTTTGATATAGATTCTAAAAGTTTACTGTAAGAGATATTTTTCTATTGTCCTGGCATCGGGTCTCCAACACGACTCATAGCACATCTGAAACCAATAGTGCTTGATGCTTCGTTCTGGTCGAGGAATCTTCTGGCGCTGGGACTGAGCCAGTATGCTCTGTCTTTCCAACTTCCCCCCTTATAGACACGAGCTTTGTCACTGATCAATGATGTTACGCCATATTCATACATTTCATCAGTTGTGTTGGATTCTTCAGGTTCTACCAGCCAGTCCTTATCAATTAATGATTGATGATCCCCATCACGATAGTTTATATTATTGGCTTTCCTGTAATTTCTTCTTGTCACGTTTTCTTCTGTTGTTACTTCTTCGTAACGAATTTGACCCAAGCTATCTTTCTGAACTAAGAAACCTTGGTAATCAACCATTTTCTTTTTAAATACGTTACCTCTGTAAGGGCTGTAATCGGAGAAGTCCTGATATGAAAGAGGACGGTACACATCAAGTACCCATTCACTTACGTTACCTGCCATATTATACAGTCCGTAATCGTTCGGCCAGTATGATCCAACAGGGGCAGGTATGTCAGCACCATCATTAAGATTACCGGCAACGCCCATATAATCACCACTACCTCTTTTGAAGTTAGCTAGAAAACTTCCGTAATATTTTCTTTCATCGGTCCTTAAAACGCTGCTATTCCATGGGTATTTTCTTCTTTCCACTACTCTTTCATATAATGTATTCCCTATCAATCCCAGAGCCGCGTATTCCCATTCTGCTTCAGTAGGCAGCCTGTATCTTGGTAGAAGTATGCCGTCTTGCATTCTTACTTTTCGTATATCCGATTCGGTAGGATCAAGATTTTGTTTGCCTTCTCTGACAAGCCCTTCGTATTGGCCGGCAAGGTAGGCCTCGGTATTAAAAACATTTTCATTTTTCTGATCCGGGTCCCAATCCAGTATTCCTTCCTCAATAAGTAATAATTCATTAACCCGGTCGGTTCTCCATGAAGTATAATTATTGGCCTGCACCCATGTAACACCTACAACCGGGTAGTTGTGATATGCGGGATGACGCAGATAGTTTCTTACCAAAGGTTCATTATAGGCTAAAGGTTGGCGCCATACCAGCGTGTCAGGAAGAGCTTCACGGTATACCTCGGGGTAATCTTCACCATAAACTCTTTGTAACCAATACAGGTACTCGAGATAATCAAGGTTGCTAACCTCTGTTTCATCCATATAAAACGAAGGTATAGTAACTCTTCTTGGATAGTTATCCCAATCAAACAATAAATCTTCCTGTGTTGCACCCATAATGAATGTTCCGCCTTCAATAAATATCAGGCCTGGGCCGGTAATTTGATTTCTTGTGCCTGAGACTTCGAAACCACCTGCTTCGGGTTCATTATAAGGCCAGGCTGTTGAATGTGATCGTTCTTTTTTACCGAACAAACTACATCCTGCAGTAGCAGCTAAAAGCGCTACTAAAACCAAATAAGTAAAAATCTGAAATAATCTGTTTTTTCTGGTCATTTTCTATTAGTTATTATTGGTTTTGCTTATTAACTAAAAAGTAGGTGCTTTTATTGCCCTTATTCTTCGTCTTTTTTCTCCTTTATATATGCAAAATTCCCAGGCAAATGAAATTTCATGTGCACCTCCACTTACATTACTTAGTTTTGATAGAGTAAAATCAAAACTATACCCGATTCTGTAATTATTATGTTTTAAACCTAATAATACGATCAGGGCATCTGTATTCTCAAAATTATTTCTTAACCACAAACCTCCTATAAAGGGATATTTGCTGGCATATATGCCTATATTAAGTTCCTGAAATTTATCTTGTTGTTGATATAATATATTTGGTGATAACATCAGATCCTCATCATTCTGAGCAATGAAACCGCCTTGGGAAAGATTTATGGATGTTCCTCCATGAATAGTGAATTTCATAGGTAATTTACTTTCTGAATTATCATAGAAACTATAATCAGGCTCAGTAAGATGATGAACAGCTAATCCGGCAAAGAACTTGTTTTGGTAATCAATTATTGCACCTGCGGAAAAATCAACAAAAGATTTTTCAAAAGAGCCTGGAGGAGTTTCATTTGTTGTTGGATTAATGTTTCCTGAACCAGGATTGATCTGGTCGCCAAAAATAAGGTTGTTCCATTCAAGCGTTTGTTGGGCATATGTTCCCTGAAAACCTGCACTTACAATTATTGATTCACTAACTTTTAATTTGTATGAGTAAAAAGCGCTGATCTGATTCTTTTTTAAAGCACCGTCACCAGTATTGTCACTGATAAAAGAAAGTCCTATTCCGCTTGAAATAATTGGTACAATTTGATCGTAAGATGCATGATAAGTTACAAAAGCATTGCCCAGTGAAGGCCATTGATTTCTGTAATTTAAATTAAGACGTCCGCATTCTGTAGCACCGGCAAGGGCAGGATTAAGCTGAAGGGGATTGGCATAAAATTGAGAGAAATGTGGATCTTGTGAATATACTGAATTTATTATTATCATAAAAGACAATAAATAAATATTTCGTATTACAACTCGTTTTCTCATAATAATCTATTCAGTATATTTTAGCTTACAATTATACAAACATTTTTTCAAATCACATATATTTTCCGAAAATTAAGTGTTTGCAATATATGATTTTATATAACGTTTTATGATAAATTATAATACATTGGGAATAGCTAATTTCAGAATAATTATTTCAAAATCAAATTTATATATCCGGATGAAATATTGTTGTGCATTTTTATTTTTTTTCTTTTTTATTTTATCTACAGGATTTTCTCAAGAGATAAAAACATTTCGTAAAAATATTAAATGGGAAGTTATTAAGGGTAACAATAACGAAATACAACAATTGTATTTTGATGATGCAATATATAAGGCTGAATCACAATTTATACCATTTTTTTTTCAAAGGGTATCCCTTGAAACAGATCATATTCTGAAAAAGGCTGAAATATCCGATACAGTTTATAAATATTGTAATACTGAAGAAACCGGATTTTTAAGGAAAAACAAACATATAATTCCAAAAATCGAAGTTGATCTTGATTATAAAACAGTTACGGAGAGGAAAAATCCTTACGCTAGTATTCAATTTATTCCTATAATATATGATCCTTTAATAGATACTTTTAAAAAACTGATTTCTTTTACAATAAAAATCACTGGGGAGGAGAAAAAGACCTTTGTAAGAGATGTATATGATTATGCTGATAACTCGGTTCTTTCCACAGGTGATTGGTACAAAATTAAAGTGAATAAAACAGGAATTTATAAGATAGATTATGAGGATTTAGAAGAAATGGGTATTCCTGTCGGGAGTATTGATCCCAGAAATATAAGACTATATGGTAACGGCGGCGGCATGCTTCCTGAAGCCAACTCCACATTTGTTTATGATGATCTGCAGGAAAATGCCATTATTGTAGCAGGTGAAGATGATGGCAAGTTTAACCAGGGTGATTATATATTATTTTATGGTGAGAGCCCTACTGCTTGGAATTATGATGCTTTCGATTCAATATTTAAACATACGGTAAATCTGTATGATGATTATACATATTATTTTATAACAACATCCATCGGAACGGGGAAACGTATTACTGCGCAGTCATCCGGGTCAAACTTCAATAAAACTATTACCGAATTTAACGATTATGATTATCATGAGACTGATGAATATAATCTTCTGGGAACCGGCAGAAAATGGTATGGTGATTTATTTGATTACAGTACTACTTTTAATTTTGAAAGGAATGTTCCGGGTTTAATATTAGATGACAATATGCTTATAAGATCGGCATTTGCTGCCCGTTCTTTTGTTGATAGTTATTATAAAATTTATGCTGATGGTGATCTAATTGGAGATGTAAAAATTGAAAAAGTATATAACAGCTCTGATAAGACATTTGCAAGGGAAAAATCATTTAAAGAGGAATATCAACCGGATTCTGAAAAAATAGATATTGAATTAGAATATATCAAAACTTCTTCAAATTCAACAGGTTGGCTTGATTATGTTGAGGTTAACTACATGCGTGAACTTAACTTTTATGGTTCACAGATGAGTTTCCGCTCTGCTGAATCCGTTGGTGAGGGTAATACCACGAAGTTTTTATTATCCGGCGCCGATGAAAGCACTCGTATATGGAATGTGACAGACCCGTTAAATGTTAATTCAATTGATGGATCACTTATAGGCAGTGACTATGCATTTATTTTACCAACCGATACTTTACTTGAGCTTATCGCATATGATGGGTCTTCTTTTCATCAGGTTGATTTTGTCGGAAAGATCGATAACCAGAACTTGCATGGGATCAACAATGTGGATATGATTATTGTTACTCACCCTCTGTTTTATAACGAGGCAAGTGAGCTGGCTGACTATCACAGCAATCATGATAATTTGAGTGTTGCATTAACCACAACAAAGCAAATTTATAATGAATTCTCTTCAGGGGGGCAGGATATCTCAGCTATAAGGAATTTCATGAGAATGCTTTATAACAGGTCTTCTAAAGGAAATGAACCAAAATATCTTTTATTGTTTGGTGATGCTTCTTATGATTATAAAAACAGAATTGAAGATAATACCAATTTTGTACCAAGTTGGGAGTCGGTTACTTCTCTCAATATGATACATTCTTATGTTGCTGATGATTATTTTGTTTTACTTGATGAGGATGAAGGTTACAATGCAGAAGGTAATCTCGACATGGGTGTAGGTAGATTACCTGTGGGTACCAGGAAGCAGGCTCAGGCAGCAGTTAATAAGATAAAACACTACTCCGGTTCATCCGAAGCGGTAATGAAAAGCTGGAGAAACTATATCACTTTTGTTGCAGATGATGAAGACAATAATCTTCATATTGAACAAGCACAGGAGCTATCGCAGTTAGTTAAAGCAGATTTCAAAAATTTTAACATAGATAAGATATATCTTGATGCATATCCACAGGTTTCTACGCCAAGCGGACAAAGATATCCGGAGGTTACTGAAGCTATTAATGACAGAATGGAAAAAGGCACCCTGGTTTTAAATTATACGGGCCATGGCGGTGAGCTGGGACTGGCACATGAACAGATATTAAATATATCGGATATTAACAACTGGAAGAATTTTGATAATTTGCCTGTTTTTGTTACGGCTACATGTGAATTTAGCCGTTTTGATGATCCTAACAGAACCGCAGCCGGAGAATATGTTTTTCTTAATCCTGACGGAGGTGCTATTGCATTATTTACTACCACCAGAGCTACATTTGCTATTTCCAATTTTAAGCTTAACAAGGAATTTTATAAATGTGCTTTTAAGAAAACCAATGGAGAGTACCCACGTCTGGGAGACGTTCTCAGGATGTCAAAAAATAATTCAAGCCCGAGTAGTTCTAATACACGCAAGTATGCACTTCTTGGTGATCCGGCAGTTGCGTTATCTTACCCAAAGGATTCTGTTGCTACACTAAAAATAGATGGATATGAAGTAAAGGAAACCCCTGATACCCTGAAAGCTCTGGCTGAAGTTACAGTGACAGGTGCCGTATATAATAACTACGGAGATAAGCTTGAGTACTTTAATGGTTTACTATTTACTACTGTGTTTGATAAACCTTCAAAGATTGTTACATATGGACAGGATAGCCAAAGTGATCCGATGACTTTTTATCTGCGTAAAAATATTCTTTATAAAGGAAAAGCACAGATCATAAATGGAGAGTTCTCATTTTCTTTTATTGTACCAAAAGACATTGCCTATAATTTCGGATATGGCAGAATAAGTTATTATGCCCGCAATGATAATTCTGATGCAGCAGGTTATTATGAGAATGTAATAGTTGGTGGTTATAATGAGGATGCTGCTCAGGATCACCAGGGTCCCTTAGTTGAACTGTATATAAATGATACTA
This sequence comes from uncultured Bacteroidales bacterium, assembly GCA_964550205.1. Lineage (GTDB taxonomy): Bacteria > Bacteroidota > Bacteroidia > Bacteroidales > JAIOZK01 > JAIOZK01. Next base: position 6,363 of record CAZJYD010000033.1, on the reverse strand, counting down.
ATTTTGTTAATGGCGGTATCACGGATAAAAATCCGGTATTATTGGCTTATGTTTATGATGAAAGCGGTATCAATACAGTTGGTAACGGAATCGGACATGATATTACCGCTGTCATGGATAATGAAACGGATAAGCCCTTTATCCTGAATGATTACTACGAAGCAGATATTGGTAATTATAAAAGCGGAACAATAGAATATCCGTTTTTTAACCTTGATGAAGGTGAGTATACATTATCATTAAAAGTGTGGGATGTATATAACAATTCAGCAGATGCAACAATTGAGTTTACTGTTGTAGGTTCTTCGGATTTCATTGTTGAAAGGCTTCTCAATTATCCCAATCCTTTCTACTATAATACATATTTTGTGTTTGAGCATAATATGCCTGATACAGAATTGGATATTACTATACAAATTTTTACCCTCCAGGGGAAGCTCGTGAAAACAATTAATGAAACTGTTATTTCAGAAGGATATAATTGCCCCCCAATACAATGGAACGGGAACAATCAAAACGGGAAAAAATTGAGCCGTGGGATTTATATTTACAGAATGATCGCCAAAACAAGGTCAGGAATTATTGCTGAGAAGAACGGAAAATTAATTATTGTTGCTAACTAAATAGCATTAAGATGTGTGCAACTATTTGATTATTGTAAATGTCAATAATATAGATTAATTTTGTTAATTATGAAGCTGAAAAAAATATCTGTTATATTTATCTTGATTTGCTGTGTCTTATCAATTTATGCACAGAATGAGTTTTCGGTCGTTCTGAATTGGGATAACAAGATAAAAACAGATAAAATTAATGGTGAAGAGATTAATTATTTGACTTTTTCTAATTCAGTTATAATGCATGAAACCGGCACACTACCCGTTTTTCAAAAAAGTGTTTTATTAAGGTCAAAAAGTATAGATATAAATGCTACAATTAAAGATTGTAATTATTTACCCATTCGTGATAGTATTATTAGTAGGATTGATTATGCGGATCTGATCGAAAAAGAAATAAAAATCAATACTAATGTTTTAATAAGCAGGAATAATATTACAGGAGAGGTATACTTTGTTCCTATACGATTTAATGCCAATACCAAAAAATATGAAAAACTTGTTTCTTTTACATTGGTAATAGATCATCTAACTGTAAAATCAAGTCATTCCACAATAAGATCAGCACAGTATAAGGATAACTCCATACTTTCCCAGGGTGAATGGTATAAGTTCAGGGTTAAGAAAACAGGTATTCAGATGATTTCTTATTATGATCTTGAGAAGTTGCCTGTTGATATTGATAATATTGATCCGAGAACCATTCAATTATTCGGGAATGGTAATGGCATGGTACCTGACAGGAATATTTTACCACGTCCTGATGATCTTATGGAAAATGCAATATATGTTAAGGGTGAAGAAGATGGCAGTTTTGATCAGGGTGATTATATTTTATTTTTTGCAGAAGCAGGAGCAAAGTGGGATTATCAGGAATTTAAAGAGATATTTATTCACCAGATAAATTATTATTCGGATTATACCTGTTATTATTTAACATTTAACCAGAAAAATGGTAAGCGTATTTCGGAGATGCAATCTGATACTTCCCAGCCAACGCATATTGTTGATGAATACCAGGGTTATTGTTTACATGAGATAGAAGATAAAAATCTTATCCGTTCCGGAAAAAAATGGGTAGGTGAGGAGTTTCATGATGTATTGGAAAGGGCATTTAATTTCGATATACCCAATATTGAAACCAATGAAAAAATATCAGCAACAATTGCTTATGTTATACGGTCAGAAGGAGAGCATTATTTTGAAGTAATAGTTAACGATGAAATCCTGGACACTTTGTTATTGCCTAAGATAAACCTTGGTGGAAGACGGTTTGCGCACACCGGCAGTAGAAAATATAATTTTTATTCTGATCGCGAGGAAGTTGCTATTAAATTGAAGTATAATCCATTCGATTCATACTCATATTCCTGGCTCGATTATATTGAAATGCAGTATACAGGACGTCTTGTTTTTGAGAACAGTCAGTTGTTCTTCAGAAATATAACAACCATAGACGATGGTAATATAACACGTTTTGTACTTTCAGGAACTTCCGGGGATGTTAAGATCTGGGAAGTAACCGACAGGTATAATATTACTGAAGTACAGACTGATTTTAAAGGAAGTACAACTGAGTTCACTTTGGCCACAGATTCATTAAGAGAATTCATTGCCTGGGATGAAAGTGAGTTTTACAATCCTGAATATGTTGAAGAAGTTCCTAATCAGAATCTTCATGCTTTGGAACCTGCTGATCTGATTATTGTGACTCATCCCGTTTTTCAGGATTATGCGGTAGAATTGGCTGATTTACATCATCAACATGATGGATTGTCTTCACATGTGGTGACTACCGATAAGATCTATAATGAGTTTTCATCCGGAATCCTTGATCCTTCAGGAATTCGTGATTTCGTTCGTATGCTCTATGAAAGGGGGAAAAGCAGTGACCAACCAAGATATTTATTGTTGTTCGGTGATGGATCGTATGATCCCAAAGACCGGACACCGGATAATTTTAACTTTATTCCGACTTATCAATCCAACGAATCATATTTAATGACTTCATCTTATGTGACTGACGATTTTTATGGTTTGATGGATTCGGTTGAAGGTGGTGATGCCACAGGATCGCCTGATATCGGAGTAGGACGGTTTCCTGTAAATACACAACTGGAAGCCGCTACAGCAGTTAATAAGGTTAAACACTATATTACCTCGAAAGGTAAAGTGATGGACGAATGGAGAAACGAAATAGTATTTGTGGCTGATGACGAAGACTCTGACCTTCATTTTATACAGGCAGAAAAACTTGTGGAAATTGTTGATACTTCAAATAAGCAATATCATCCTAATAAAATATATCTTGATGCATTTACCCAGATTAAAATATCGGGATCAGAAAGATATCCTGATGTCAATACATGTATTAATAAGTCGGTTAATGAAGGGGCTTTAATATATAATTATACCGGCCATGGCGGAGAGCTTGGGTGGTCGGAGGAAATGGTGCTTGATATAAATATGATTAATAACTGGAAAAATCTTGATAATATGCCCCTTTTTATGACCGCTACTTGTGAATTCAGTCGCTTTGATAATCCCGAACTTGTTTCAGCCGGCGAACTGGTATTCGGTAATCCTGATGGAGGAGGAATAGCACTTTTCACTACAACTCGTATTGCTTTTTCACAGGCCAACTTCAACCTGAACAGAAACTTTTATCTTAAGGCATTTGAACCTATAAACGGTACTATGCCAAGACTCGGAGATATTATCAGACGTACAAAAGCAAAATTAGGTGACCATAATAAGAACTTTACTCTCCTTGGCGATCCGGCATTAAAACTTGCATATCCCCATTATAATATAATTACGAATTCAATTATTGCAGAAGAAAGTAAAATTGAAAGAGACACTATCTCAGCCTTGTCAAGAATTATAGTAAAAGGTGAAGTGCAAAATAACGATGGAACTGTAGTAAGTGATTTTAATGGAGTATTAACACCAATGGTTTATGATAAACCGGTTTTATCCAAAACCCGCGGAAATGATCATCAAAGTTCGGAAAGGGAATTTGAAACATACAGTCGCTTATTATTTAAGGGAAAAGTAAGTGTAGCTGACGGAAAGTTTGAGTTTACATTTTCTGTACCACAAAATATAGATTATGACTATGGTATTGGCAGAATAATATATTATGCAAAAGATACTATTTTAGAAATAGATGCTAATGGCTTTAAAGAGATTGTTATAGGTGGAATTAATGAGGATGCACAGGATGATAATTATGGTCCTGACATCAGTACATATCTCAATAGCAGAAGTTTTCAATCCGGAGATGTAGTAGGTCCCAATCCTGTGTTGATAGCTGATATTGAGGATGATAATGGTATTAATTTTTACGGGGATGGTATAGGATATGATATGGTTGCCGTACTGGATGATGACCATGCAAACTCAATCGTGCTTAATGAATATTTTGAACTTGACATGGATCAATATAATAAAGGATCGCTTAGATGTCAGCTTGAAGGTCTTAAGGAAGGTCCTCATACATTACAGTTAAAAGCATGGGATATATATAATAATTCATCTGAGGCCAGTATCGACTTTCTGGTTAGCGCTTCTGCTGATGTTGTCATCACTAATTTACGTAACTATCCTAATCCGTTTGCTTATGAAACAACATTCACTTTTGGATTCATTCAGAAAAATGGACCAATTGATATTAAAATAGAGATATTTACAATGAGGGGTAAAAAAGTTAAAGAGATACACGTAACTGATAATCTCTCTAAAAGTTTAGTTAAACCTATTGTATGGAACGGAAATGATAACAGGGGAAATAAACTTGACGGGGGAACTTATATATATAATGTAATAATAACCAATAAAGATGGATACAAAGCAGAAGATTCGGGTAAATTGGTAATAATTAATTAACAATAATAAAAAAATTCAACCGTTAGTTAAATCATTAAAATAATGCCTTCAAACAAACACGTATATTAGAATGAAAAAATCGATTTTTTTAGTTTTAGTTTTAGCAGTTTCATTTCAGTTGATGGCCCAGAATAATGATCCCGAATATGATAATTTAAGTGGAAGAGACAGGGAATTGAATACTATAACAACTGCAGTACCTTTCTTATCTATTGCCCCTGATGCAAGGGCAGGAGCGCTTGGTGATGCGGGTGTGTCATCAACACCTGATGCAAATTCAATGCACTGGAATCCTGCAAAGTATGCATTTATTGATAATCAAATGGGATTTTCCGTGTCATATACCCCATGGTTAAGAGAGCTGGTAAATGATATTAACCTGGCATACGTTTCAGGGTATTATAAAATTGATAAAAACCAGGCCATTGCTGCTTCATTACGTTACTTTTCTTTAGGGGAGATCATTTTTACAGATAACTACGGTAATGAATTATATCCGGTAATTCCCAGTGAATGGGCTATTGATGCAACATATTCCAGAAAGCTTTCACCTAATTTATCGGGTGCTGTTGCTGCAAGATTTATATTATCCGATCTGACACAGGGCAAGGAAGTGGCAGGAGCTCAAACCAGCGCCGGAACATCAATAGCTGCCGATGTTGCATTATACTGGCAGAAAGATATTAGCATGTTTAACGTAGACGGAAGACTTTCATGGGGACTGGATATTTCTAATATAGGTAATAAGATCTCATACAGTGAACTGAATCTTGAAAAAGATTTTATTCCTACAAATTTACGTATAGGTCCTTCACTGCTTCTTAATATTGATGAATATAACCAGATTTCTTTTATGTTGGATTTTAATAAATTGCTCGTGCCTACACCACCTGTATATGCTCTTGATACAAACGGCCAACCAATTGTAGGACCTGATAATACACCGATAATAAATGAAGGCATGGATCCTAACGTTTCTGTTATTCAGGGTATGCTGCAATCATTTTATGATGCTCCTGATGGCTTCAATGAAGAATTACGTGAAATATATTATTCTATGGGAGTAGAATATTGGTATGACCAGCAATTTGCAATTCGTGCCGGTTTTTTCTATGAAGATAGAACTAAAGGCAATCGTAAATTTTTTACCGTCGGAGCAGGCTTGAGATATAATGTTTTCGGACTTGATTTTGCCTACCTGATCCCATTGGAGCAGCAGAATCCCCTGGAAAATGTCCTGCGTTTTACACTACATTTTGATTTCGAGGCTTTCAGAGAGCAAAATAAAAATAAATAAATGAGTGAATTCCGCACCGGCTTCGGTTATGATGTTCACCGTCTTAAAAGAAATGAAGAATTCTGGCTGGGCGGAATTATGATAGATCATCAAAAGGGCACAACCGGCCATTCCGACGCAGATGTTCTAATACACGCCATCTGTGATGCACTCCTTGGAGCAGCTAATTTAGGCGATATAGGACTTCACTTTCCTGATACTTCGGATGAATATAAAAATGTTGACAGTAAGATACTGTTAAAAAAAACAACTGATTTAATTACAGAAAAAGGTTATAGTATTTGCAACATCGATACCACAGTAGTTTTACAAAAACCTAAAATATCTCCTGTTATTTCAAAAATGAAGAACATGCTCGCAGAAGTAATGAATATCTCTACTGGGAAGATTTCAATAAAAGCTAAGACAACTGAGAAGCTTGGCTTCGAAGGTCGTGAAGAAGGAGTGTCGGCTTACGCCGTTGCGCTGATTAGTAAATAATAAAAGTAATATCGAAGTATACTAATTAGTGCCTGTCCATAATGTTGACCGGTAAGCTATAATAAGAAGATATCTATCAAC